>DATJGS010000036.1:0-38347 GCA_035494735.1 Saccharimonadaceae bacterium (SeqCode) | reverse complement strand
GCTCGTGCCGACGCTCGAGGAGGCGCGCATCGCGGCGAGCGAGACGGCGCGCGCACTGGCGGCCTACGCCGAGGGCCTCGAGGCCGACCCGGCCGCGCTCGAGACCATCGAGGCGCGGCGCGACCTGCTGTCGCGGCTCACGCACAAGTACCGGCGCGTCGTGCCGGCGCTGATCGCGTGGCGCGCCGAGCTGGAGGCCGAGATCGCGACCGGCGAGGACGGCGAGGGCGCGCTCGACCGCGCCGGCGAACGCGAGCGCGTGGCGCGCGCGGCCTGCGCGGACGCGGCGCGCGCGCTGTCGCGGGCCCGGGCGTCGGCCGCCCGCGAGTGGGGGACGCGCGTCACGAAGGACCTGCGTCCGCTCGGCATGCCGGCGGCGCGTCTCGAGTTCCGCGTCACGAGCGCGGATCCGGCGTCCGCGGCGTTCGGGCCGCGCGGCGTCGACGACGTGGCGCTGGTCTTCACGGCGAATCCCGGCGAGAGCGCGCGGCCGCTCGAGCGCATCGCTTCGGGCGGCGAGCTGTCGCGGGTCATGCTCGCTCTCAAGACGGCGCTGGAAGCCCAAGACCGCGTTGACCTTCTGGTTTTCGACGAAGTAGACTCCGGGATCGGCGGCGCCGTCGCCCACGCCGTGGGCGAGCGTCTCCGGCGCCTGGCGCAGCACCGCCAGATCCTGTGCGTGACCCACTTGCCGATGATCGCCGCCCTCGCCCGACACCATCTCTCGGTCGCAAAATCGCTCGTCGCCGGGCGCACCGTCGCCCGCGTGGCCGCGGTGCGCGGCGACGCGCGCGTCGCCGAGTTGTCGCGCATGCTGGCGGGCGACCGCGTGACCGAGACGACGCGACGCCAGGCCCGCGAACTGCTCGCGGCGCCCGGCGATCGGGCGGGCGCGCGATGACCGTCCCGAGCCTCGAAGAGTTCCGGGCGCTGGCCCGCGGCGGCAAGCTCGTGCCGCTGTACCGCGAGGTGTTCGCGGACCATGACACGCCGGTCTCCGCGTTCCGCAAGATCGACAGCGGCGGTCCCGGCTTCCTGCTCGAGAGCGTCGAGGGCGGCGAGAAGTGGGGGCGCTACTCGCTGCTCGGCAGCCGGCCGTCGATCGTGTTCGTGGCGCGCGGCACGACGTGGGAAGTCGAGGAAGGCGGCCAGAAGCGTAAAGGGACGGGCGATCCGCTCGACGAACTCGGCCGGCTGCTGCAGCGCCACCAGGCCATCGCGCTGCCCGGCCTGCCGCGCTTCTGCGGAGGGGCCGTCGGCTACCTCGGCTACGACGCGGTGCGCTGGTTCGAGCGCCTGCCCGAACGCGCGCGCGACGACATGGGGCTGCCCGACGCCGTGTTTCTGTTCGGCGACGTCGTCAGCGTGTTCGACAACCTCACGCACACGTTGAAAGTCGTGACGCACGCCCGCGGCGACGTCGACCCCGACGCCGCGTATCGCGCCGCCGTGGCCCGGCTCGACGCGGAAGTGGCGCGCCTCCGGAAGCCGCTCGACTGGAGCGAACCCGAGACCGGCGACGCGCCGGCGGAGCCCGAGTCGACGATCACGCGCGAGCGCTTCCTCGAAGCGGTGGCCACGGCCCAGGAGCACATCCGCGCGGGCGACATCTTCCAGGTCGTGCTCAGCCATCGCATGAGCGCGCCCGTCCGGCAGCCGGCGTTCGAGGCGTACCGCGCGTTGCGCGTGACGAATCCGTCGCCGTACATGTACTTCCTGCGTCTCGGTGACTTCGCGGTCGTCGGATCGTCTCCCGAGGTGCTGGTCCGGCGCACGGACGCGGTCGTCGAGGTCCGGCCCATCGCCGGCACGCGCCCGCGCGGCCGCGCGCCCGAGGAGGACCGCGCGCTCGAAGAGGAGCTGCGCGCCGACGAGAAGGAGCGCGCCGAGCACGTGATGCTCGTCGACCTCGGCCGCAACGACGTGGGTCGCGTGTCCGAGTTCGGCACGGTCGAGACGAACGAGTACATGCTGGTCGAGCGCTATTCCCAGGTCATGCACCTGGTGTCGAACGTGCGTGGCCGGGCCCGACCCGATCTGAAACCACTCGACATCGTGCGCGCGTGCTTCCCCGCGGGGACGGTGTCCGGGGCGCCCAAGGTGCGCGCCATGGAGATCATCGAGAGCCTGGAACCGGTGCGCCGTGGCGTCTATGCCGGCGCCGTCGGGCATTTCGACTATCATGGCAACCTGGATCTGGCCATCGCCATCCGCACGCTCGTGTACGTGAACGGGCGGGCCTACTGGGGCGCGGGGGCGGGCATCGTCGCCGACTCCAGCCCGGAGCGGGAATGGGACGAGACGCTCAACAAGGGGCGCGCCCTGTGGCTGGCCGTGCAACGCGCCGAGCGGGGGCGTCCGTGATCGCCGTCATCGACAACTACGACTCCTTCACCTACAACCTGGTCCAGTACCTGGGCACGCTCGGCGCGTCGCCCGAGGTGTATCGCAACGACGCGATCACCGTGGACGCGCTGGCCGCGAAGCCGCTGGCCGGCCTGCTGATCTCGCCCGGCCCCGGCGAGCCGCGCGACGCCGGCATCACCGAGGACGCGATTCGCCGGCTGTCGGGCGAAGTGCCGGTCCTCGGCGTGTGCCTCGGCCACCAGGCGATCGGCGAAGTCTTTGGCGGCCGCGTCGTGCGCGCGCAGCGGCTGATGCACGGCAAGACCAGTCCGATCCTGCATCGCGGCCGCGGCCTGTTCGCCGGGCTCGACGTGCCGTTCGACGCCACGCGCTACCACTCGCTGATCGTGGACCGCGACAGCCTGCCGCCCGTGCTCGAGGTCGTGGCGTGGACGCCGGAAGGCGAGATCATGGGGCTCAAGCATCGCGAGCACGAAACGTGGGGCGTGCAGTTCCATCCCGAGTCCGTGCTGACGAAGCAGGGCATGAAGCTGATCGAGAACTTCCTGACGCTGTGCCACCAGCAGGATGGCGTCCGATGATCCAGACCGCGATCGCCCGCGCCGTCGAGAAGCGGGACCTGAGCGGCGAGCTGGCGCAGGCGACCATGGACCAGATCCTGGCCGGCGAGGCGACGCCGGCCCAGATCGGCGCCCTGGCCGTCGCGCTGCGCATGAAGGGCGAGACGCCGGAGGAGATCGCGGGCATGGCGCTGGCCATGCGCCGGCGCGTGCCGCCGATCCGCACGCGCAAGAAGCCGCTGCTCGACACGTGCGGCACGGGAGGCGACAACGCCGGCACGTTCAACATCTCGACCACGGTGGCGATCGTGACCGCGGCGTGCGGCGTGGCGGTCGCGAAGCACGGCAATCGTGCCGCGTCGGGACGCACCGGCGGCGCCGACGTGCTCGAGTCGCTCGGCGTACAGATCGACCTGACGCCCGAGAGCGCCGGCCGTTCGCTCGATCTGCTCGGCATCACGTTCCTGTTCGCCGCGAATTTCCACGCCTCGATGCGTCACGCGGCGGCGCCGCGGCGCGAGATCGGCGTGCGCACCGTGTTCAACGCGCTCGGGCCGCTCACGAATCCCGCCGGCGCGACGCGCCAGTTGGTCGGCGTCTATGCCGACTCGCTCGTGCGGCCCATGGCCGAAGTCCTGAACATGCTCGGCACCGAGCGCGCGTGGGTGGTGCACGGCCTCGACGGCCTGGACGAACTGACGGTGTTCGGCCGCTCGCACGTGGCCGAGCTGAAGGACGGCGCGATCCACGAATTCGAAGTGGACCCGGCCGCGCTCGGGCTCGAGGGCTCCGATCGCTCGGCCGTCGCCGGCGGCGACGCGGCGGAGAACGCGGCCAAGATCCGGGCGGTGCTCGGCGGCGCGAAGGGCGCCGCGCGCAACGTCGTGATCCTCAACACCGCCGCGGCGCTCGTCGTCGCCGGCGTGAGCGATACTCTGGAAGCCGGCGTGGCCCGCGCCGAGGACGCCATCGATCGCGGACGGGCAACGGCGAAGCTGAACGAACTCGCGGGATTCCGCGGGTAAGGCGGGAACGCCAGGAGGAGGCCGATCGTGTTCTGCACCCGATGTGGAGCCGCACTCCCCGAGGGCTCGGCGTTCTGTCCGAAGTGCGGGGCGCTCGTCACGCCAACCGGCGCGCAGACGTCTCCGGCCGCGGGCTCTGTTGCCGCCGCGCCGGCCGCGGCCGCGCCTTCGTACGCGGCGCCCGCCGCCGGCTCGGGCGCCGCTCCGGCCTGGGCGCCCGCCGCTCCGGCCGGTCCCGCGCCACCGTTCGCGAGCACGCCGCCGGTCGTCGACGCGTCTTCGGTCTTCTACGCCGGGTTCTGGCGGCGCTTCGTCGCGATGATCATCGACAGCCTCATCCTGTACATCGTGACGTTTCCGATCTCGCTGCTGTTCCACGTTCCGATCCTGGCGTGGGCGCACAGCGACGACGTGAGCCCCGAGGACGTCGTCGCCGCGATCGGCTCGCTGATGATGGTGGCGCTCGTCAGCGCGGTCCTGCACTGGCTGTACTACGCGCTGATGGAGAGTTCTCCCAGGCAGGCCACGCTCGGCAAGATGGCGCTGAACGTGCGGGTCACCGATCTCCAGTGGCGCCGTCTGTCGTTCGGCCGCGCCACCGGCCGCTACTTCGCGAAGATCCTCTCGGGACTCATCCTGCTCATCGGCTACATCATGGCCGCGTTCACGTCGCGCAAGCAGGCCCTGCACGACATGATCGCCGGGACGCTCGTCATCCGCGGGGGCGAGGGCGGCTGATCGCGCCCCGTCACCCATGAGCGTGCCCGCCACGGATTTCCTGACCCGCATCGCCGACGACCGGCGCCGCCGCGTCGAAGCCGACAAGCGCGCGCGGCCGGCGCACGTGCTGCGCGCACAGCTCGACGAGACGCAGCCGGCCGGCCGGCTCGAGCGCGCGCTGCGCCGCGAGGGCGCGGCCCAACCCCTGCGAATGGTGTGCGAGGTCAAACGCGCCTCACCGTCCAAGGGCATGCTGCGCGCCGACGTCGATCCGGTCGCGTTCGCGGATCTGTACGCGAAGGGCGGCGCGTCGGCGATCTCGCTCGTCACAGAGCCCGACCACTTCCTCGGCGACCCGTCGTGGCTCGACGCCGTGCGGCCGAACGTCGCGCTGCCGCTCCTGCTCAAGGACTTCGTGATCGACTCCTACCAGATCCTGGACGCCGCGCGGCGCGGCGCCGACGCCGTCTTGCTGCTCGCGGCGCTCCTGTCCGAGACGCAGCTGCAGCGCTTCGTGACCGAGGCGCGCCTGCTCGGCCTCGATTGCCTCGTCGAAGTGCACGACCACGAGGAACTCAAGCGCGCGTTGTGGGCCGGCGCCACGCTCGTCGGCATCAACAACCGCAGTCTGCGGACGTTCGAGGTGCGGCTCGAGACGTCGCTCGAACTGCTGCCGCACGTACCGCCGCTCGTGACCGCGGTCGCGGAGAGCGGCCTGTCGACCGCGCAGGATCTGGCGCGGCTGCGCGCGACGCGCTGCGACGCCGTGCTCATCGGCGAGGCGTTCATGACGAGCGCGAATCCTTCGGGCACGCTGGCCACGCTGCTCGCGGCGGCGCGGGGGACGTGATGAGCGTGCCGCGCCGCACGTGCGTGAAGGTGTGCGGCCTGACGTCGCTCGAAGACGCGCTCGCCGCGCGCGACGCGGGCGCCGACTGGCTCGGTTTCATCGTGAAGGGCGAGAGCCCGCGCCGCATCGACGCCGACGCCGCCGGGCGCATCGCCGGCCGACTCGGCGAGACCACGCGCGTCGCGGTCCTCGTCGGGCCCACGCCGGAGGAGGCGCTCGCGCTGGCCGAAAAGGCGCGGGCCCAGCGCGTCCAGCTCCATCGCGTCGACATCACCGCGTGGCCCGTCGACTTTCCACTGCCCGTCACCGTCGTCGTGGGCGTCGACGCGGATGGCGCGCTCGACGCGCCGCTGCCCGGGCCCGACCGGCTGCTCATGCTGGACCGCGCGGACCGCGAGAAGGCGGGAGGGACCGGCCGCACGTTTCCCTGGAGCACGGCGGCGCGCCTCGCTCGCGGCCGCGACGTGATCGTGGCCGGCGGGCTGGACGCCGACAACGTCGCCACGGCGATCGCCGACGTGCGCCCGTTCGGCGTCGACGCGTCGTCGCGCCTCGAGCGGGCACCGGGCGTCAAGGACGTGGAACGCGTGCGGCGCTTCGTCGCCGCGGTCAGGATGGCGGATGAGCTCGCGACCCACGGCGCCTGACGCGACCGGGCACTTCGGCCCGTACGGCGGGCGCTTCGTGCCCGAGACGCTCGTCCACGCCCTCGACGAGCTCGCGGCGGAATTCGCGAGGGCGCAGGCCGACGACGCGTTCCAGCGCGAGCTGGCGACGACGCTGCGCGACTTCGCGGGGCGGCCGACGCCGCTCATCGAGGCGCATCGCCTGTCGGAGGCGGCCGGCTGTCGCGTATTCCTCAAGCGCGAAGACCTGCTCCACACCGGCGCCCACAAGATCAACAACACGATCGGCCAGTGCCTGCTGACGAAACGCATGGGCAAGCCGCGCGTGATCGCCGAGACCGGCGCGGGCCAGCACGGCGTGGCGACGGCAGCGGCCGCGGCGCGCATGGGCCTCGACTGCATCGTGTACATGGGCTCCGAGGACGTGCGCCGCCAGCACTTGAACGTGCAGCGCATGCGCCTGCTCGGCGCCGAGGTGCGGCCCGTCGACTCCGGCAGCCGCACGTTGAAGGATGCCGTGAACGAAGCGCTGCGCGATTGGGTGACGCGCGTGCGCGACACGCACTACGTGCTCGGCTCGGTCCTCGGCCCGCATCCGTTCCCGATGATGGTGCGCGAATTCCATCGCGTGATCGGCATCGAGGCCCGCGCCCAGTTCGCGGCGCAGGTCGGCGGATTGCCGGACGTGCTCGTGGCGTGCGTGGGCGGAGGGAGCAACGCGATCGGGCTGTTCCACGCGTTCCTCGACGACGCGGCGGTGCGCAAGGTCGGCGTCGAGGCCGGCGGCCTCGGCATCGCGAGCGGCCGCCACGCCGCGCGCATGGCCGAGCAGAGCGTCGGCGTGCTGCACGGCACGCGCACGCTGCTGCTGCAGGACGATCAGGGAATGATCCGCGAGACGCACTCGGTGTCGGCCGGCCTCGACTATCCCGCGCTCGGCCCCGAACACGCGTGGCTCGCGAAGGAGGGACGCGCGGAGTACACGTTCGCCACCGACGACGAGGCGCTCGCCGCGTTCCAGACGCTGTCGCGACTCGAGGGCATCCTGCCCGCGCTCGAGAGCGCGCACGCCATCGCCTGGGTGCTGCGCGAGGGGGCGAAGCTCGGGCGCGACGCACGCGTCGTCGTCAACCTGTCGGGGCGCGGCGACAAGGACGTGCAGGAAGTCCTGCGCGTGCTCGGGAAGGAGCCGTGAGCCACGGGCGCTCCACGCGTCCGCCGCGCCCGGCGCAACGCCTGCGCATGTGACGCCCGGCGGGCGCGTGTGCTATAAACGCCTGCCGCTGCGCCCGTAGCTCAATTGGATAGAGCGTTAGCCTCCGGAGCTAAAGGTTACAGGTTCGATTCCTGTCGGGCGCACCACCTCTGGCCCTCCCGGGCGCCGTCCCAATGCCCACCGACCCCGAATCCCAGGACGACCGCTTCCGCCCTCACGCGTCGCGTGAGATGGCGAGCATGTTCGACGACGTGTCGGGGCGTTACGACACGTTGAATCGCCTGATGACGCTCGGTCAGGACGGCCTGTGGCGCCGCGTCCTGGCGCGCTCCGTCCCCGAGTCCGCGCGCGTCGTACTCGACCTGTGCACGGGCAACGGCGCTTCGCTCGGCGGCCTGCGCCGTCCGGGGCGGCTCGTGCTCGGCGTGGACGTCAGCCTCGGCATGCTGGCCGCGGCGCGCGCCGGCCACGGCATGCAGGGCTGGGCGCCGCGCCTGGCGTGCGCGGACGCGTTTCGGCTGCCGTTTCGCGACGCTTCGCTCGACGCGGTCACCGTCGCGTTCGGCGTGCGCAACCTGCGGCCGCGCGATCAGGCGCTCGCCGAGATTCGGCGCGTGCTGAAGCCGCGCGGCACGCTGTCCGTCCTCGACGCTGCGGCGCCGCGGCCCGGCTGGTTCGCCCCGTTCCATGCCGCACATCTCAAGTTCGTCGTGCCGCTGCTCGGCCGCCTGTCGCCCGACCCGAGCGCGTACGCCTACCTCAGCCGCTCGATCTTCGAGTTCGGGGACGGGTCCGAGTTCGAGCGCGCGCTGCTCGCGGGCGGCTTCGTGCTCGAGGACGAACGGGCGTTCCTGCTCGGCGCCACGCGGCTGTGGATTGCCCACGGCGCGGGTCCGTCCGGCGAGAATCGGGCCGCGCCGGCGCCCCGGGAGTTGCAGAACGCACGCGCCGCGGGCCGCGCGAGTGGCGAATTGCCCCAGGGTCGCGAGTACGGAGGAGAGGAGTGGCGCTGGTGGATGGGCATCCAGACCGTCACCTCGGCCGGACTCGTCGCGGCAATCGGTTACGGTCTTTGGGTCTACTTCAGCCTGAGGTCGGAGCTGCCTCTGGAGCCATGGCAGCGGCAGGCGCTGCTCCTGCTCCTGGTCGGCGGATTGGTCGCGTTCGCGGCCCGTACCGTGCTCCTGCTCAGCCGTTGGCTGGGTCCGCCGCCCCGCCGTCGCGGCTCGTGAGCCAAATGGCACACGCATTGCCTAGCTTTGTGGGTTTCTTTGGCTTGCACCCCACCGGGAGTCCACGGAATGGCCAGTCGGGAGAGGGTCTTCGAGGCATTGCTCGAGCTGTCTTCGAGGCCCGGCGCGCGCACGCGCGGCGGGGTGCTCGAGCAATTGCTGAAGACGGCGACGTTGCTCGTCGAGGCGGACGCGGGAGTCGCCGTCATCACGAGCGGCCGGCGCGTCGAGCGCCACGCGTGGACGCGCGGCGCGACGCAGGCCACGAAGACCGAACTGCCGCGCGCGGCGAGTGAGTTCTCGCGCCTGGTCTATCGCGTCGGCCAGCCGATGCCGCTCGACGACGCGGCGCTCGACGGGCGACTGACGGAAGACGACCGCTGTCCCGACGTCGATTCCGGACCGGCCCTGTTCGTGCCGCTGCGCCAGCGCGATCAGTCGAGCGGCCACCTGGCCCTGTTCCGGCGGCGCGGCGCCGCGCCGTTCACGACCGAGACCGTAAACGCCGCGCTGTTGCTCGCCGGATGGGCGACGCTCGCGCTCGAGAACCTGCGCCTCGCGGAGAACGTGGAGCGCCTCGCCGTCACCGACGACCTGACGCAGGTCTACAACTACCGCTTCCTGAAGAGCGCGCTGCGTCGCGAGATCAAGCGCGCGGGCCGTTTCCGCCAGGAGCTGTCGTTGATCATGATCGACGTCGACAATCTGAAGAGCTACAACGACCGTCACGGCCACCTGCGCGGCAGCACGCTGCTCAAAGAAGCGGCGGGTCTGCTCGCCGAGCAGGTGCGCTCGTTCGATCTCGTGGCGAAGTACGGTGGCGACGAATTCACGCTGATCCTGCCGCAGACCGCGCGCGACGGGGCGATGGTCGTCGCCGAGCGCGTGCGCGCGGCCATCGCCGAGCACGCGTTCCCGCTGACGACCGTCGGCAGCATCACCGTGAGCCTCGGCGTGGCCACGTTCCCGCACGACGGCGCGGACCTGAACGGCCTCATCCAGGCCGCGGATCGCGCGCTGTACGTCGCCAAGCAACTCGGCCGCAATCGCGTCGAAACACTGTGGAACAGCGCGGCGTGAACGCGCGGGTGCACGCGTTGACCGTGTTCTCGCACGGCTGTTAGAGTCCGCCGCCCGGACGCGAAGGACGCGTCCTTTCTGGGCGGTGCGTCGAAGGAGTGGAGGAGCTGACGTGGCGGATTCGATCGGCATCGGCGTCGTCGGCACGGGCGACTGGGGCGCGAACCTGGTCCGCAACTTCGCGAACGTGAAGGGCGGACGGCTCACGGCCCTGTGCGACTCCGACGCCGAGCGCCTGGCGCGCACCGCGGCCCAGTATCCGGGCGCCAAGGCCTATGCGTCCGTCGACGCGTTGCTCGAGGCGCCGGACGTGCAGGCCGTCGTCGTGGCCGCCTCGGCGGTCAGCCACTATCCGCTGGCGCGCACCCTGCTCGCGGCCGGCAAGGACGTGTACGTCGAGAAGCCGCTGACGCTCCAGGTCGACCACGCCGAGGAGCTGGTGCGCCTCGCGAAGTCCCAGCAGCGCCTGCTCATGGTCGGGCACCTCCTGCTGTTCCATCCCGGCGTGCGCTACCTGAAGCAGATGGTGGACGAGGGGCAGCTCGGCGACGTGTTCTACATCTATTCGCAGCGCGTCAACCTGGGCAAGGTGCGCAAGGACGAGAACGCGCTGTGGAGCTTCGCGCCGCACGACCTGTCGGTGATCCTGCACCTGCTCGGGATGGAGCCGCTCGACGTCGTGGCGCGCGGCTCGGCGTTCCTGCAGGGCAAGGTCGAGGACGTGGTGTTCGTCGACCTGCGCTTCCCGGGCGGCAAGCTCGCGCACGTGCACGTGTCGTGGCTCGATCCGCACAAGCTGCGCAAGTTCACGGTGGTCGGCAGTCAGAAGATGGTGGTGTTCGACGACATGGAAGCGAGCGAGAAGATCCGAATCTACGACAAGGGCGTCGATCGCGCCGGCCAGGTCGTGTCGTACGGCGACGCGTTGACCGTGCGCAGCGGCGACATCCTCATCCCCAAGATTTCGCTGCAGGAGCCGCTCAAGATCGAGTGCCAGCACTTCGTCGACTGCGTGCGCGAACGTCGCACGCCGCTCACCGACGGTCTCGACGGCCTGCGCGTGGTGAAGGTGCTGGACGCGGCGCAGAAGTCGCTCGAGCGCGGCGGGGCGCCGGTCGCGATCGCGCCGGTCGCGCAGGAGGTGGCATGACCGCGAACGTCCACCCGAGCGCGACGCTGGGCGCGGGCACCACGTTTGGCGAGCACTGCGTGATCGGCCCGAACGTCTCGCTCGGACAGGGCTGTCGCGTCGGCCACGGCGTCGTCATCCACGAGGGCACGCGCGTCGGCGACCACGTGCGCATCGACGATCACGCGACGCTCGGCAAGCTGCCCATGAAGGCCGCCAACTCCGCGACCACGAAGGACCAGGAGCTGGCCGCGCTCGAGGTCGGCGAGCTGTGCATCGTCGGCACGGGCGTCGTCCTGTATCGCGGCGCGACCATCGAAGGCAAGGTGCTGATGGCCGACCTCAGCACGGTGCGCGAGAACGTGCGCATCGGGCGCGGCACGATCGTCGGGCGCGGCGTGACCGTCGAGAACTTCTGCACGGTGGGACGCTTCTGCAAGCTGGAGAGCGAGAGCTACCTGTGCGCGTATTCGACGCTCGAGGATCGCGTCTTCATCGCGCCCGGCGTCGTGACGTCGAACGACAACTTCGTGGGCCGCACGCAGGAGCGCTTCAAGCACTTCAAGGGCGTCACGGTGAGGCGCGGCGGCCGCATCGGCGCCGGCAGCGTCACGCTCCCGGGCATCACGGTGGGCGAGGACGCGCTGGTCGCGGCCGGCTCGGTCGTCACGCGCGACGTCCCGGCGCGCAAGATCGTCGTGGGCTCGCCGGCGCGCGTCTGGCGCGACGTGCCCGCGGAACAGTTGCTCGAACAGCAGGGCTGGGTGGACTCGTAGCCCGCAGCACCCTCTTAAGGAGACGGAACCATGTGCGCCATGCCGACCCGCGCCGCGATGACGGTGCCCCTGCTCGACCTCAAGGCCCAGTACGCGGACATCCGCACCGACATCGACAACGCCATCCGCTCGGTGATGGAGAGCACGCGTTTCATCGGCGGCCCGGAAGTCGTGGCGCTCGAGGAGGAGATCGCGCGCTATTCGCAGTGCGCGCACGGCATCGGCTGCGCGTCCGGCACGGATGCGCTCATCCTCGCGCTGCGCGCGCTGAACATCGGACCGGGTGACGAGGTCATCACGTCGGCGTACTCGTTCTTCGCGAGCGCCGGCACGATCGCGAACGTGGGGGGGACCCCGGTGTTCGTGGACATCGATCCGCGCACGTACAACCTCGACCCGCATCGCCTGGAAGCGGCCATCACGCCGCGCACGAAGGCGGTCGTCGCCGTACACCTGTACGGCCAGTGCTGCGACCTGACCGCGGTCAAGGCGATCTGCGACAAGAAGAAGCTGTTCCTGATCGAGGACGCGGCTCAGGCCATCGGCGCCGAGTGGGAGGGCAAGCGCGCCGGCTCGGTCGGCGAGTTCGGCTGCTTCTCGTTCTTCCCGAGCAAGAACCTGGGCGCGGCCGGCGATGGCGGCATGATCGTCACGAACGACGCCGAGCTCGGCGACAAGGCGCGCCTCCTGCGCGAGCACGGCTCGCGGCCCAAGTACTACCACGCCATCGTCGGCACGAACTCGCGGCTCGACGCCCTGCAGGCGGCGCTGCTGCGCGTCAAGCTGCGGCACCTCGACCGCTGGAGCGAGGCGCGCGCGCGCAACGCCGCGCTGTACGACTCGCTGTTCGAAGGCTCGCGCGTCGGGCGGCCGTACCACGATCCGCGCACGCGCCACATCTACAACCAGTACGTCATCCGCATCCCGAACCGCGACGCCATGCGCCAGGCGCTGACCGAGCGCGGGGTGGGCACGGAGGTGTACTACCCGGTTCCGCTGCATCTGCAGAAGTGCTTCTCGATGCTCGGGCACCAGGTCGGCGACATGCCGCATTCGGAAGCCGCCGCCCTGGAGACGCTCGCGCTGCCCATTTACCCCGAACTCACCGAGGAACAGATTCGCTACGTCGCGGCGAACGTGCTCGAAATCCTCGAGCACTAGTCGCCGTTCATCGACGCGCCTCTCCCTACCCGCCCGAGGCGGCGCGCCGATCCACATTCCGAGCCTGCGTCGGCATGCCCTGCGCCGACGCCGTGAACGCAGGTTCATGACGGCTCCCAAGCCTGATCCGGTGCAGGATCTCCTGCGCCGGGTCGACGAGGTGCGAGGTCTCTCGGACCGCAACGAGAGTCGCGCCCCGCTCGATCCCGGTGACCGCGAAGCATTGCTGCGCACGCTCCACGAACTGGTCGAGGAGCTGGAGCGGAGCCATCGCCGGCTGATCGAGACGAACGTCCAGCTCGTGTCGCTGCGCGAAGTGGCGAGCCAGATGACCGGCTCGCTCGACGACGGCGAGACGTCGAGCACCGTGGCGCGCTACCTGTGCCGCGCGTTCGGCTTCGAGCACGTGTTCCTGATGCTGGTCAATCGCGAGAGCGGCCGGCTCGAGGGCACGTGGACGCGGCGCACGGGAGAGCGCGACGTGAGCGCCCCACTCGAGATCGAACTGGTCGGCGACCCCGGCACGCTGGCCCGCGCCGTGTGGCAGAACCGCACCGTCACCCAGCACCATCCACGTCGCCACCCGCCGTGCGTCGTTCACGACGGACACCCGCTCGAAGACGTGTTCGCGTCGCTCAGCGGCGTCGTGTGCGTGCCGCTCCAGCGCAGCCATGCCGTGCAACCGCGCGGCGAGGGTCACGAGCTGTGCGGCGACCGGTGCACGATCGGCGAGGCCGCGCTGCTCGCCCCGCCACCCGGCGTCTCGGCCGACGAATGGGCTCACGAGCGCGAGGAGCGCCAGCGTCACTGCATGGCCTGCGAGCTGATGCCGCTGCTCGGCGTGATCGGCGTCGCACGCGCCGAGGGAGCGCCGCCTTTCCAGAGCGGCGACATCACGCTGCTCGAGTCCATCGCCCTGTCCGTGGCGCCGGTCGTCGAGAACGCGCGCCTGTATCAGGACCTGAGGAAGAGCGAGCGCTTCCGCGAGCACGTGCTCGACAGCATGGCCAGCGGCCTCGTCGCGGTGAACATGAAGGGCGAAATCCTCGCGTTCAACCGCGCCGCCGAGGCGCTGCTCTCCGTCCGCGAGGCCGAGGTGCTCGGCCAGCCGTTCGGCGCGGTGTGCGGCGCGGACGGCGAAGCGCTCGTGCAGGCCACGCTCGAGCACGGCCGCGAGGCGCTCCGCCAGGAGACGTTCCTGCGCGGGCGCGACGGCTCGGCGTTGCCGGTCAGCCTGACCACGTCGCTGCTGCGCAGCGAGCGGCGCACGGTCTACGGCGCCATCGCCACGTTCATGGACTTGACGCCGCTGAAGCGCGCCGAGGAGCAGGCGCGACGACTCGACCGTCTGGCCGCGCTCGGCCGCTTCACGTCGAGCGTCGCCCACGAGATCCGCAATCCACTGACCGGCATCGCGGCCGGCGTGCAGTATCTGTCGCGCGACCTGCCGGCCGAGGGCCCGCAGCGCGAGCACCTGAGCTTCATCCTGAGCGAGATCAAGCGCCTCGACGGGATCGTTCAGGATCTGTTCGACATCACGCACCCGCGCGGCCTCCAGCTGCGCACGCTGCCGCTCGAGGACACGGCGGGACGCGCCATCCAGGTGCTCAGGGCCCTGACCGAGGAGCGCGGCGTCACGCTGAGCCTCGAGGTCACGCCGCGCACGCCCGCGGTGCCGCACGACGCCGACCAGCTCGAACAGGTGCTCATCAATCTCGTCAAGAACGCGGTCGAGGCGTCGGCGCCGGGCCAGCGCGTGCGCGTCACGCTCGAACCGGTCGGGATGCCGCGCGGCGCCAGGCGGCGCGCGCTCGGACCGGTGGGCGTGGTGCTGCGCGTCGAAGACGAAGGCGCCGGAATCAGCTCGGAAAACCTCAAGACCATCTTCGAACCCTTTTTCACCACCAAGCCCGGCGGCACCGGGCTTGGGCTCTACATCAGCCACGATATCGTCAAGCGCCACGGTGGCAGCTTGACGGTGCACTGCGAATCCGGCCGCGGCACCACGTTCAGCGTGGAACTCCCGCTCGAGCCGAACGGAGGGACGCCATGAGCAAGGCCACGATTCTGGTGGTGGACGATCAGGATTCGATCCGCCACTTCGTCAGCCGGGCGCTCGAAGACGAGGGCTACACGGTCCACGTCACGGGCTCGGTGCGCGAGACGCGCGAGGCGCTGGAGAAGGACATGCCGGACGTCGCGGTGCTCGACTTGAAACTGCCCGACGGCACGGGTCTCGAGCTGCTGCGCGAGATCAAGCGCGTCCAGCCGGAGGTCTCGGTCATCCTGATGACGGCGTTCGGCGAACTGGAGACCGCGGTCGAGGCCATGAGCGCCGGCGCGTTCTGGTTCGTGAAGAAGCCGTTCCAGAACGAGGAATTGCTCGCGCTCGTCGCGCGCGCGCTGGAATCGCAGAAGGTGTGGATCGAACTGCGCCGCCTGCGCCACCAGGCGTTCGCCGACGAGGACTTCCTGCACTCGTCCTGTCCGGCGATGCAGGAGTCGTACGCGATCGCCGAGCAGGTGGCGCGTGGCGACACGACGAGCGTCCTGATCGAGGGCGAGAGCGGCACGGGCAAGGAGTACTTCGCGAACCTCATCCACCGCATGAGCGCGCGGCACGACAAGCCGTTCGTCGAGATCAACTGCGCGGCGATCCCGAGCGAGCTGCTGGAGAGCGAACTGTTCGGGCACGAGAAAGGCGCGTTCACCGACGCACGCACGCAGAAGCTCGGCCTCATGGAGCTGGCGAGCGGCGGCACGCTGTTCCTGGACGAGATCGGTGAGATGAGCCCGATGCTGCAGGTCAAGCTGCTGCGCGTGCTGGAGCGGCGCACGTTCAAGCGCGTCGGCGGCATGAAGGACATCAGCGTCAACCTGCGCATCATCTCGGCCACGAACCAGGACCTCGAGCGCATGGTGCGGGAGGGAGGGTTCCGCGAGGACCTGTACTACCGCCTCAAGGTCGTGCCCCTGTACGTGCCGGCGCTGCGCGACCGCAAGGAGGACATCCTTCCGCTGTCCCGCCTGTTCATGGACCGCTTCGCGCGCCAGTTCAAGAAGAGCTTCAAGGACATCGCGCCGGGCGCCGAGCGCGTGCTCCTCGACTACGCGTGGCCGGGCAACATTCGCGAGCTGCGCAACATGTTCGAGCGCACCGTGCTCCTCGAGACCGGCGACACGCTCGAGCCGCGGCACCTGAAGCTGTCGTCGCGCACGGCGCGCACGGTCGAGGCCACGCTCGGCCAGCGCGTCGACGAGGCGCTGACCGGCACGCTGCCGGACGGCGGCATCCCGTTCGAGGCGCTCGTCGAGGAACTGGAGCGCGCCTTGATCGTGCGTGCCTCGTATGCTACCAAGTGGAACCAGAGTCGCACGGCGGAGATGCTGCAACTCAAGCGCGACAAGCTCCGCTATCGCATGAAGCTCTACCAGCTCCACGAGAACGACGAGGCGACCACCCCGTCGGGATAGGCGTTCCGACTTGACGCGACGCGCGAGCAGCCTCTCGGTCCTTCTCACGGCGACGGCGCTGCTCGGCCTCGGCTGCGCGTACACGACGAACACGGCGCTGCTGCCGTCGCACCTGAAGACCGTGGCCATCCCGGTCTTCGAGAACTCGACGACCGAGTACACACTGGAGCAGCAGGTCACCGACGCGGTGATCGCGCGCTTCGTCGCCGACAACCACCTGAAGGTCGTCGACGAGCGGTCCGCCGACTGCGTGATCAAAGGACGTGTCACGCAGTACAAGAACGCGGTGTTCGGCTTCAACGCGAACAACACCGCCCAGGAGTACCGCGTCACGATCGGCATCGCCGTCGTGTTCAAGGACCAGATCAAGAATCGCGAGATCTGGGCCGACGAAAACATCCTCAAGACCGCGAATTACTACGTGCAAGACGTCCCGGGCCAAAGCGCGAAGACGGAACTCGACGGCCGCCAGGAAGCCATCACCAAGATCGCCGATGAAATCCTCAGCCGGTCGGTCGAAGGCTGGTAGCGCGGCCGGCGCCGCCACGGGCGCCGCGCCACGCCGCGCCGCGAAGGCCTCCGCGCCACGCGCGAGCGGGCCGCTCGAGCCACTGGCGCTCATGCAGCGCTTCGCGGCGGGCGACTTCCCGGCGGCGCTCTACGTCGAGGGTCCGAGCGAAGCGCTGAAAGCCGAACTGCTCGCCGCCCTGCGCCACGGCTGGGCCGCGGCGTGTCCCGAGGCGCCACAGGCCCGCGTGCTGCGCGCCGCGGAGGACGGCGTCGCCGAGATCCTCGCCGCGTACCGCGGCGGCTCGCTGTTCTCGCCGCGCGAACTGACCGTCGTGCTGGACGTCGAGGACCTCGGGCGCAGCGAGAAGCGCGTGGCCGCCCTGGCGGGCGGGCTCGCGGCGCCCGCCGGCGGCTCGATGCTGGCGCTCGTGGAGTCCGCCGCCGACGCGCCGCGCAAGACGCTCGAGCCGCTGCGTGCCGCCGCGGCGGCGCGCGTCGTGCTGCTGCCGCCCGATCGGCGCACGCTGCTCGCGTGGGGCGCGCGGCGCCTGGCCAACGACGACGTGCGCGCCGAGGCCGGCGTGCTGGAAGCCGCGGCCGACGCGTGCGAGGGTGACGCGCTCGCGTTCTTCAACGAACTCGCGAAGCTGGCGACGTGGTCGAGCGGCGGACCGCTCGGACTCGCCGAGGCCGAGCGCCTGTTGCGGCCCACGATCGGCGCGGAGCTGCCCGACTACCTCGCGGCCGTGGCCATGGGCGACACCGGCCTCGCCGAGCAGCGACTCGGCCGCATGCTCCTGGCCGGATTGGGCGAGGGCTCGATCCTGTTCGCGCTGTCGAATCTCGTGGGCGGCGCGCTCGGCGGTTGGTCGCGCTTCCGCGAGGCGAGCGATGCGCTGCGCCGGCGCCGCGGTTCCGCGGCGCTGTTCGACGCGCTGGACGCCGTGTACCGCGCCGAGGCCGCGTGGAAGGGCGGCCGGGCCGACGTCACGGCCGTGCTCGAACAGGCGACGCGCGAGGTGAGCGGGACCGTGTAGCTCGCGCCTGGTGCGCCCGGCACGTGCCGAGCGCCACGGAGCGCGGGGGCGTGCCGCCCGGGTGCCGGGCGGCGTGACGCCCGCGGGGCCCGCGTGTATCCTGCGCGGTCACCATGAGTCGCTACCCCTTCGCTGAAATCGAGCCCGCCTGGCAGCGCCATTGGGAGACGCACCGCACGTTCCGCGCCGAGGACTTCGCGGAGCGCCCCAAGTTCTACTGCCTGGACTTCTTCCCGTACCCCTCGGGCTCGGGCCTGCACGTCGGGCACCTCGAGGGCTACACCGCGACCGACATGCTGTGCCGCTACAAGCGCATGCGCGGGTTCAACGTGCTGCACACCGTGGGCTGGGACGCGTTCGGCCTCCCGGCCGAGCAGTACGCGGTGAAGACGGGCGTGCACCCGTCGATCACGACGCGCGAGAACGTCGCGAACTTCCGGCGCCAGATGAAGCGCATCGGGCTGTCGTACGACTGGGACCGCGAAGTCGACACCACCGACCCCGAGTACTACCGCTGGACGCAGTGGATCTTCCTCAAGCTGTTCGAGCGCGGCCTCGCGTACGTCGCCGAGGTGCCGGTCAACTGGTGCCCGGCGCTCGGCACCGTGCTCGCGAACGAAGAGGTCGTGGACGGCAAGAGCGAGGTCGGCGGCTTCGACGTCGTGCGCAAGCCGATGCGCCAGTGGGTGCTCAAGATCACGGCCTACGCCGATCGCCTGCTCGACGATCTCGCGCTCGTCGACTGGCCGCACAGCACCGTCGAGATGCAGCGCAACTGGATCGGACGCTCGATCGGCGCCGAAGTCGAATTCGATCTGCAAGGCGTGAGCGGGCTGCTGCGCATCTTCACGACGCGCCCCGACACGCTGTTCGGCGCGACGTACATGGTGCTCGCGCCCGAGCATCCGCTCGTCGAGGCGATCACACGCCCGGCCGAGCGCGCGGCGGTCGACGCGTACCGCGAAGCGACGGCGCGCAAGAGCGACCTGCAGCGCATCGAGCAGGCGAAGGACAAGACCGGCGTGTTCACCGGCGGCCACGCCATCAACCCGGTGAATGGCGAGGCGCTGCCGGTGTGGATCGCCGACTACGTGCTTATGAACTACGGCACCGGCGCGATCATGGCCGTGCCCGGCCATGACGATCGCGACTGGGCGTTCGCGCGCGCGTTCGGCCTGCCCGTCCGCGAAGTCGTGGCCGGCGGCAACGTCGAGGAAGCGCCGTTCGTCGACACGGAACACAGCACGATCGTGCACTCGACGACTCCCGACGGCTCGTTCTCGATCGACGGCCTGACGCCCGACGTGGCCATCCCCAAGATCACCGCATGGCTCGACGCGCGCGGCCGCGGCCGGCGCGCCGTCAACTACAAGCTGCGCGACTGGCTGTTCTCGCGCCAGCGCTACTGGGGCGAGCCGTTCCCGATCCTGTGGGTGGATGGCGAGGCCCGCGCCATTCCCGAGGAGCAGCTGCCGGTGCGCCTGCCCGAGAGCATCGACTTCAAGCCGTCGGGAACGGGGGAGAGCCCGCTCGCGAACATCCGCGAGTGGGTCGAAACCATGGATCCGGCGAGCGGGCGGCCGGCGCGCCGCGAGACGAACACGATGCCGCAGTGGGCTGGGTCGTGCTGGTACTACCTGCGCTACCTCGATCCGCACAATTCCGACGCGCTCGTCGACCCGAAGCGCGAGAAGTACTGGATGCCCGTCGACCTGTACGTGGGCGGGGCGGAGCACGCCGTGCTGCACCTTCTGTACGCGCGCTTCTGGCACAAGGTGCTGTTCGACATCGGCGTCGTCAGCACGCCGGAGCCGTTCATGAAGCTCGTGCACCAAGGCACGATCCTGGGCGAGGACGGCGCGAAGATGTCGAAGTCGCGCGGCAACGTCGTGAGTCCCGACGAGATCATCGAAGAATTCGGAGCCGACGCGGTGCGGCTCTACGAGATGTTCATGGGGCCACTGGAAGCCTCGAAGCCGTGGAGCACGAAGAGCGTCGAAGGCATCACGCGCTTCCTGGACCGCGTGTGGCGGCTGTTCATCGACGAAGACGGCGCCCTGCTCGTGCGCGACGAAGCGCCGCCCGTCGAAGCGCTGCAGACGCTGCACCGCATGCTGCGCAAGGTCACCGAGGATCTCGAGGAGTTGAAGTTCAACACGGCGATCGCCCAGCTCATGGTGTTCGTCAACGAGATGAATCGCCTCGACGTGCGTCCGCGCGCCGCGCTCGAGCCGTTCGTACTCGCGCTGGCGCCGTTCGCGCCGCATCTCGGCGAGGAGCTGTGGCGGCGGCTCGGCCATTCCGAGTCGCTGGCCCGCGAGCCGTGGCCGGCCTGGGATCCGGCCCTGGTCGCCGAGAGCAACGTGACCGTGGCCGTCCAGGTCAACGGCAAGCTGCGCGCGACGCTGGAACTGCCGAAGGGCGTCGCTCAGGCGAGCGTCCAGGACGCCGCGCTGGCCGACGATCGCGTGCGGCGGCATCTCAACGGGTTCGAGATCCGCAAAGTGATCTTCGTGCCCGACAAGTTGTTGAACCTGGTCGTGGTCAACCGACCGAGCTGAGCCATCGCTGGAACGGCGCGGCCGCGCTCGAAGTGGAAATCTCGAAGGCCGGCGGGGTCGAGCATCCCGCCGGCCTTCGCCACATCCGGGCGAGGGGAGGCTGCGACGCGGTGGCATGACGGCCGGCGCGCGTGGTTGCTTCCTGATCCATGGTCGTAGGTTTACATAATACTTATTATGCGACACGTACTCGAATGGCGGGGTCGAAGGATCACGCTGCACTGGCCCGCCCGCGCCGAGCTCGCCCGCTGCCGCCCGACCTGGTTCATCTTGCCCTGAGGCCGTTTCTTGCGTGCCGTCCGTCCCCAAGCCAGCAGTACTCGGCATTCGTTGAGCTCGCCGCAACCTTCAGTTCTGCGCTCGAGCCTCGACCGCCCCGGATGGCAACGCCGCCCCGAGCCTTGATCCATCCGCTTGCTATGGCATACTGCACATATGCGCAGTGCCTATCTTCTCCAGCCCTGCCGCTCGGCGCTGAATCGGGTCCAGGGCATGCCCTTCGAGTGGTCTCTCAACCCGTACATGGGCTGCGCGCATCGTTGCTCGTTCTGCTACGTGCGCGCGTTCGAGAAGCGCGCCGACCGGCCGGCGGATCAGCGCTACGGCAGTGTCGTGCGCGTGAAGACGAACGTCGTGGACGTCCTGCGCACGGAACTGGCCCGGGACTCGTGGCGGCGCGAGACGGTCGCGATCGGGGCTGCCACGGATCCGTATCAACCGGCCGAAGGACGCTTCCGGCTGACGCGCGGCTGCCTCGTCGAGCTGGCCGCGGCGCGCAATCCGTTCGGGCTGATCACGCGGGGCCCGATGATCGTCCGCGATCGCGACGTGCTCGCCGACGCGGCGCGCCGCGCCTCGGTGTCCGTCATCTTCTCGGTGCCGACGCTCGACGAGGCGATCTGGCGCGCCACGGAGCCGGGCACCGCGCCTCCGCGCCAGAGGCTGCGCGCGCTGCGCACACTCGTCGACGCCGGGATCCGCGCCGGTGTCCTGATGGCGCCGATCCTGCCCGGATTGTCCGACGATCCGCGGCTCCTCTCGGACGTGATCCACGCCGCGCGCGACGCGGGCGCGACGAGCGTCTCTGCGAGCCTGCTGTACCTCAAGTCCGGGACGCGCGAGCACTTCATGGCCGAGCTGGCGCGCTGCTGGCCCGAACTGACGGCGCGCTACGAGCGACTCTACGCGGGCGGGCCATACCTGCGCGGTCCCCTGGCCGAGACACTGCGCGAGCACGTCGTGTCCTTGCGGCGCTCAATCGGCATCGCGGACCGGCGCGCGGTCCGTCTCGAACCGCCGCCCGAACCCGCACAACTCGAGCTGGCGGTCTGACCCCGCGTCTCACAACGGTGGACGGCTACGCGCTCCACACGCGGGCGGCGAAGTCCGGCCCGGGCACGATCAACGACAACGTGCCGTCCGCGGGCACGACGGCCTCCGCACCGTCCGCGAACGTCACGTGGAGCAGCAGGTCGAGTCGCTCGCCCGGCGCGACGCCCAGCGCCGCGAACGGCAGCGCGATCTCGACGATGGCGCCGAACGCGGCTTCCGCGCCGTCGCCGGCCGCGCCGTCCGGCCCGACCGCACGCACCCGCCCGCCGGATTCGGCGCGGAACGTCCAGCGCACAGCCTTGGGTGCGAGCGCCTCGACGACGACGCTGCGCGGAACCGCCGCGCGGTCCACCGGATCGGCGCGCAGATAGAGGCGCGCCTCGTCGAATCCGTACAGCACTTCACGCGTCCACGCGCCGTCGTGGTGCATCGAGCTTCCCGACCCCACGAGCCACGAGCCGGCCGCGTGCCATTCGTAGTAGCCGGTGCGGCGGCCATCCAGCTGCGGCGTGACGTAGCCGATCGGAGCCCGGCCCGAGGCCGCCGCGCGTGCCCCGACGATAGGCTGGCGCAGCGCGGCCGGCGGCGCCGCGCCCGAGTGCTCGTACACCGCCTGCAGGTGCTCGCGGAAGATCAGATCGAACAGCGCGCGATCGTCGGTGTGGTGGTCCTCGCCGAACCACCAGAACCAGTCGGAGCCTTCCGCCGCGTGCAGGGCGCGCCACGCGCTCGGCTGCGTCTCAAGGGTCGCACCGCCCTCGATCAGCGCGCGCCTCGCGCGCACCAGCAGTTCCCAGGCTCGATTCTTCTCGGGATGGCCGATCCAGATGTGGAAGTCGGCGTCGATCCACGAGCCCGAGTGCAGCTCCGGCAGCGCCTCACGCGCCGGCCCCTCGTCGAGCACCTGGCTCGGCGTCACGGTCTCGATGTCGTCCGCTTGTTCGAGCGCCGTGTACAGGCGATCCAGGAACGGGCCGCCGTCGCTGGCGTAGTGCTCCCAACAGTTCTCGCCGTCCAGGATCACGCTCACGAGAGGCGGCCCGTCGCCGCCGTGCTCGCGCCCGATGCGGCGCAGGCGATCCATGAAGTCGGCGACGGCGTCCTCGGAATTCCAGCGCGCGTACACGAACCCGATGCGGTCCGACAGCTCGTGGTCCCGGAAGAACAGCGCGACGTCGCCGTCCGGCGTCGCGAATTTCCAGGGCCGATACAGCCGGTCGCGCGTGCGTCGCTCCTGGGGCAGCGACGCCCACAGCACGCCCTCGTCGCTGGCCAGCCACTCCAGGCCGGCGCGCGCCGCCAACCCGACCGCCTCGGGGCTGACCGAGCCCTCGGACGGCCACATGCCGCGTGGCGCCGCCCCGAACGCGTCGCGATGTCGGGCGATCGCGCGGTCGATCTGCGCGGCGGCGTCCTCGGGCGCCACGAACGCCTCGGCCGGCATGGCCAGCGACGGATTCGCGCGCCGCGCGTGCCGGGTGTCGACGAGCAACGGCAGGATCGGGTGACAGTAGGGCGACGTCGAGAGTTCGATCTGCCCGGCGTCGGCGCGGGCACGATGCGCCGGCACGACCTGCCCCACGACGCGCCGATACAGCGCGAGCAGGCCGTCGCGCTCCCCCACGCCGCTCATGGGCGCGGCGAGCGCGGCCACGGCCTCGGGCTCGGCGTGCAGCGAGGGATCCAGCCAGGCCACGAGGAAGGAGCATTCGAGCGCGAGCAGTTCGTCGTCGCGCAGCGTGTCGCGTGCGGCGACGCGACGTGTCAGCGCGGCGTACGCCGGCCAGCGCTCGAGCGCCCAGCGCGGCGCATGGGAACAGCGCTCGGCCACCTCACGGCGGTCCGCCGCGTCCAGCGTCTCGATGGGCTGGGCCAGCCGCTCGAACAGGACGTCGCGCCCGCCGTTCGCCGCGTCGTCGAGCTGGTCGAGCAGGATGGGCACGAAATTGAACGTCGCGCGCACCCCGGGGAAGGGCTCCAGGCGGCGCACCATGTCGAGGTAATCCTTGGTCGCGTGCAGTCGCACCCAGGGCAACTGCGCGACGCTGTCGCGCGGGTGGCGGTAGTCGGGCTGGTGCTGATGCCACAGGAGGAGGAGCCGCACCGCGGCGTGTGGATTCAACGGCCCCTCCCGACCGCGCGACTGCCGCGCCGCCCGCCCTCGCCAAGCGCGCCGTCGCGGCGCGCCGGGGTCCGGCGGCCGCCGCTTCGGCTACTGCCCGGCGCCCTGGATCTCGCCGATCTCTTCGTGGGCGCGCTGCGCGATCGAGGTCTCGCCGAATTCGCTGACCAGACGCTGCAGGCGCTTGACCGCTTCGGCCTGCTGGTGCGTCTGCTGGTAGCATCGTGCCGCGGCCATGAGGAATTCGGCCGACGATTCGCGATCGAACACGCCCACGAGCTGGTCGTACAGCGCGGCCGCGTCGGCGTACTGCAGATTGCTCTCGAGCGCGTAGGCCAGACTGCGCCGGGCGGCGTCGGCGAGCACGCCGCTCTTCTGCTTCGACAGGTAGGTCTTGTACTCGCTGACGGCCGTCTTGAAGTCGCCGCTCCAGTAGGCGTCGTCGCCGGCCAGGCGGTGCGCATCGTTGCCGCTCGGGGTCGACGCGTACGTCTGGCTCACCTGGCGCGCGGCCTGCAGCGAATGCTGGTAGTCGCCCTGCCAGAACATCACGTTCGCCTCGGCCAGCTTGCCGGCCGCGAGTTCCTCCTGGCTGGCGCGCGAACGCAACGTGAAGAACAGGCCCGCCGACACCACGGCCGCGACTCCGACCACGCCGAGCGTGAGACGCCCGTAGCGGCCCCAGAAGCCGGTCAACTGGTCCAGCAATTCTGCACCCGGATCTTCGAGCCGGGCTCCCTTCCGTGACTCCAAAGACAAGCAAAACCTCCCGTTACGAGGTCGATCTCATGTGATGCATGGCATGCGTTACTGAACGAGCGCCGCGAACCTTAGCCCGTCCCGATGCCCAGCGTCAAGCCGGCCCGGCGAGCGCTCTCGAGGCCCCCGCGCGATCGCGCCGGGCGCTCGGTGCGGCCGCGCCGCGCTTCGCCGCGGCCCGCCGCCGCCCTCATGCGCAGCGCGCGCAGCCGACCGCGCCGCGCGCCCGCACCAGCATTTCGGCGGGCGCGCCGCATCCCGGACAGCACGGCAGCTCCGGCTTGCCGCGCGCCACGTCCACCCGGCTCGTCAGCCTCACGTGCACGGCCCCGGCGCGCAGCTCCTGCTCGAGGTCCGCCACCGGCCACGACCACTCCTCGATGCCCCACAGCCGCAGTTCCGCGCGCAGCGCCCAGCGCTGGCGCACCTCGGCGGCCCGGCGCTCCCACTCGAGCTTGAGCGACGTGGCGTCGCCGTGCGCCAGGTCCGGATCCTCGGGATGCGAGGCGCGACGCCGTAGCCGCTCCTCCTCCTCCTCGATGCGCGCCGAGAAGAACGCGCCGAGCCGCCCGAGTTCGTCGTCACGGAGGCGCGCGATGCCGCGCTCCCACTCGTGCTCGCGATCGTCCAGCAACTGGTCGAGCGCGCCGCGCGCCTGCTGCATCCACTGGACCCGCTGCTCATCGGACGGCGGCTCGCTGATCTGGTACAGCCCCTCGCGCGTGCGGATGTCCGGCACCTGCGAGCCCTGCACGGTCTCGAGGCACGCACCGTCGGGACCGAGCAGGACGACCCACGGCTCCTGCAAAGGCAATCCGCCCCAGCGAGTGAGCACGGCGTGGAACGCGACGCGACGCTCGTAGCGCACCGGGCCGAGACGCGCCGGGCCCCATGTCAGGCCGCGCACGCGGCACACCGAGGCGATGCCCGCCTCGGGCGCACCCGGCACCTGGGCGAGCGCCGTGCGCCGCGTGCACACGGGATCCTCGAGCGCGGCCTCGAGCAGCTTGCGCCCGGCGCCGCTGCCAGGAGCGGTGAACCATGCGCCGCGCGGCAGCGTCGGGCGCTGCGGATCGAACACCAGGCGCACGCGCTGGCGCCGCCAGCGCCGGCGCAGCGCCGGCGACAGATCCACTTCCCAGTCGCCGCGCGCGGCGTCGCTCACCGTGCACCCCGCGGCCTCGAGCCAGCGCCCGACGAACGCGCGCCACTCGGGCGGCAACGTCGGCGGCGCGGACGGCGAGTGCACCACCGAGGTCACCGCCGGGGCGCGGCCGTTCCCGGCGGCGGCACGGCTCCGGCCGGCGGCGCGTCGCGGCTTCTTCGTGGCGACATCCGCGCTCATGCGCTCTCGTCCTCCTTGGCGACCGTGGGGAACAGCCACTGCTGTCGCGTCTTCTGTTCGAGGTACAGGCGTCGCGCCGTGACCAGCGTCTGCGCCAGCTCGGCGAAGCGGCGCTTGCGCAGCCGCGGATTCGTCGACTCGGTCCAGCGCCGGAACACTTCGTCCTCGAACGAACCGTGCGGCTGCCACGCG
Source organism: Saccharimonadaceae bacterium (SeqCode) (assembly GCA_035494735.1). Taxonomy (GTDB): domain Bacteria; phylum Eisenbacteria; class RBG-16-71-46; order RBG-16-71-46; family RBG-16-71-46; genus DATJGS01. The sequence continues at coordinate 12,273 of DATJGS010000036.1, read as the reverse complement.
CCGAGGATCTCCTCCATCTCGCCCACCACCAGCTCGAACATGCGGATCTTGCGGTCGAGGATCTCGAGCACGTAGGCCTCGATGGTGCCGCGCGCGGCCATGTTCACGACGCGCACGGGGTGCTCCTGGCCGAGACGGTGGACGCGGCCGATGCGCTGCTCGACGCGCATCGGGTTCCACGGCAGGTCGTAGTTGATCACGATGCGGCAGAACTGGAGGTTGCGCCCTTCCCCGCCCGCCTCGGTGCTGACCAGCACCGGCGCCGTACTGCGGAACTGTTCGAGCGACTCCTCCTTCTCGCGCCAGCCCATCTCGCCGTGGAACAGCACCGGCTCGATGCCCTGCGCGCGCAGCGCGTCCGCGATCGTCTCCTGCGTCGAGCGGAACTGGGTGAACACGATGCATTTCTCGCCATTCAGGCCGCCGATGCAGCGCAGCAGCGAGCGCACCTTGCTCGGATTCGTGCTGACGTCGCCGGCGCGCTGCGCGAGCAGCCGGACGAGACGCGCGTCCAGTCCGTCGGGATTGCGTCCCAGCTTCTCGAGCGTGGAGCGTGCCGCGGCCCACGAGGAACCCATCTCCTTCTGCAGGACCATGAGCGTGAAGTAGTGCGGGCGGCCGGGCCCGGCGTGGTCGGCGCTCACGGATTCGGCCACGAAGTCGCTGACCTGCCGGTACAACTTGCGCTCGGCCGCGGTCTGGCTGACCCATAGCGTCTCCACCTTGCGCGGCGCGAACGTGAGATTCGTGTCGCCGCGCCGCGTACGGATCATCACCGACTGCAGCAGCGTGCGCAGTCGCGGCGTGTTGCGCGGCGTGCGCTTGTCGTGCCCGCTCAGGAAGTCGCGACGGAACTGCGAGAACGTGCCGACCGTGCCCGGTCGCACCAGGGTCGCGAGGTTGTACAGCTCGCGCATGTCGTTCTGCACCGGCGTCGCCGTCAGAAGCAGCAGGTAGCGTGGATTCAGGTCGTTGATGAATTTCCAGCCGAGCGTCAGATGGTTGCGCAGGCGATGCGCTTCGTCGACGACGACCATGTCGTAGCCCGCGCCGCGCACGCGCCGCCGGTGGCGCTCGTGGCGCGCCGTCTCGAGCGACGAGATGACGAGCGGATGGCGGCCCCACTGCCCCGCGGGCCCGCGCGACACGACGAAGTCGAGTTCGAACTTCTCCCAGAGTTCGGCGCGCCACTGCTCGCACAGTGACGCGGGCACGAGGACGAGCACGGTGCGCACCGCGCCGCGCAGCAGGTAGTCCTTGAGCACGATGCCGGCTTCGATGGTCTTGCCGAGTCCCACCTCGTCCGCCAGGATCGCGCGCCCGTTCAGGTCGCGCATGACCTTCAGGCAGGCGCGGATCTGGTGCGGGAACTGCTCCACCCCACGCAGCGAATCGAGCGAGATCAGGCGATCCGTCCCCGCCCAGCCGGCCCAGCGCTCGGCCTCGGCGCGCAGATCGAAGCGGGCCGGCGGCACGACCTCGTCCGCGCGCCAACGCTCGAGCAGGCGCTCGCCCTGCGCGTGCCACACGCGCTCGCCGCGCGGGCGCGTCGCGCCGTCCGCACCGTCGGTCGCGGTGCCCGCCTCCACGGCCGGCGTCACGTCGCCGGCGGGGCCGGCCGCGCCTTCGCCGATGCCGTTGCCGCGCACGACCTCCCAGTCGCGCTGCGCCGACAGGCGGCGCAGCTGGCCGCCGAACACGACCTCCAGCACCTCGCGCCCGCGATCGGTGTGCACCTCGACGACCAGCCCCTCACCGAACTGGGGATGGCGCAGGCGCTGTCCGACCTGGTAGCGGCTCGCGGTCAGTTCCACAGTGGGAACTCCTCGCCCTTCTTCGGGACGTGCACCGTGGCGCCGGTGCGCTCGTGCAGCAGGCCGGCCAGCGTTTCGGCCGGGGCGAGGTCGCCGTGCACCAGGAAGATCGTGCGCGGCGTCGGCTTCAGGTGCTCGACCCACTCGACGAGCTCGCGCTGGTCCGCGTGCGCGCTGTAGCCGTCGAGGGCCGCGATCTCGGCCTTCACCTCGACCGGTTCGCCGAAGATGTTCACGGGATTGCGCCCCTCGCGCAGCCTCCGCCCCAGCGTGCCCTCGCCCTGATATCCCACGAACAGCACCGTGTTCCGCGGATCGCCGAGACCGTGTTCCAGATGGTGGAGGATGCGCCCGCCTTCGCACATGCCCGAGGCCGCGATCACGATGCACGGTCCCTTGCGGACGTTCAGGGCGCGCGAATGCGCGACATCGGTCACGTAGTTCAGTCGGTCGAAGCCGAACGGCGCGCCGTTCTCGTCCTCGAACGCCCTGCGCGTCTCGTCGTCGAAGCACTCCGGGTGCGCGCGGTACACCTCGGTGGCGTGATACGCCATCGGGCTGTCGACGAACATCGGCACGCCCTTGAGCTGGCCGCGTTCGATCAGCTCGTGCAGCTGCGCGACGAACTCCTGCGTGCGCCCGATGGCGAACGCCGGCACCATCACGCGCCCGCCGCGCGCAAACGTGCGCTTCAGGACCTCGAGCAGCTGGCGCTCGTTGTCCTCTTCCGCCGGGTGCAGGCGATCCCCGTACGTGCTCTCCATCACCAGGACCTCGGGCCCCGGCGGGAACTCCGGATCGCGCAGGATGCGGCGGTGCGCGCGTCCCACGTCGCCACTCATCCCCAGGCGCAACGTGCGCCCGCTGCTCGAGAACTCGAACGTGGTGAACGCCGAGCCCAGGATGTGCCCCGCGTCGTGATACTGGACGTTCACGCCGTCGAACAGCGTCCACGGCTCGTGGTAGGCGCGCGGGCGCAGGCGTTCCAGCGTCCGCTCGACGTCGCCCGGCGCGTACAGCGCCTCGCGCGGCGGGCCCTTCTGGCCGCGCCGGCGATTCACGTGCTCGATGTCCTTGGCCATGAGGAACGCGCTGTCCGGCAGCAGCACGCGGCACAGGTCGGCGGTCGCCGGCGTGCAGTCGATCGGTCCCTGGAAGCCCTGAGCGACGAGCGTCGGCAGGTTTCCGGTGTGATCGAGGTGCGCGTGCGACAGCACGACCGCGTCGAGCGTCGGCGGCTCGAACGCGAACGTGCGGTTGATGGCGTCCGCCTCGTCACGCCGGCCCTGGTAGAGCCCACAATCGAACAGCCACTGCCGCGCTCCGAAACACACGTGATGCCGCGAACCGGTCACGGTGCGCGCGGCGCCTTCGAAGCGGATGGAGAGCGGATCGGGCATGCTCAGTAGCTCGCGTAGAAGATGACGCCGGCCGAGGCCTGCACGTCGTGGTTGACGCTGCCGTTCTGGAACACCGCCAAGTAGCGGGTGCTGAAGTCGAGCGCCAGGCTGCGGTACACGAAGCGCTCCGCGCCGAGCCCGGCGCTCAGATACAGCCCGTCGCCGCCGAGCGGATACGCCGTCTCGCCGTCGCGCAGCGTGGTGTGCACCTGGGCCAGCCCCGCCCCCACGCTGATCATCGGCTGCACCTTCTCGCGCGTCTGGAAGATCTGGTACATCTCGACGCCCGAGAGCAGGAACGTGGCGCTGCTCACCGCGAACGCGCTGTCGGCCGGCTGCCGCGCGTCGAACGAGTGACTCTCGAACGAAATTCCGAACGCACGCTCGTAGCGCATGCGATAGCGGATGCGCACCGCGAGGCTCGCGCCGCTGCCGAACGTGCTGCCGAAGTCGCCGCTGCTCAGCAGCGTGCCGTAGCCGCCCTGCAGCCCGACGCCGATCTGTCCCGGACGCGGCAGCACGATGACGGTCTCGGCGCGCGCGGCCATCGGCAGCAACGCGACCAACGCCACGACGAGCGGCGCGCTCCAGCGGAATGGGTGCATCGATTCCCCCTCGTTCCCCGGTCGGGTGGAACGCTATGGACGTGGATGAAACGTGCGATGCACCTCGCGCAGGTACGCGCGATCGAGGTGCGTATAGATGGCCGTCGTCGTGACGGAGGCATGGCCGAGCAGTTCCTGCACGACGCGCAGATCCGCGCCGCCTTCCAGCAGATGTGTCGCGAACGAATGGCGCAGCGCGTGCGGATGCACGCGGGTCGCCAGGCCCGCGCCGCGCGCGTGACCCGCCAGGATCTTCCAGAAGCCCATGCGCGACAGCGGGCCGCCGCGTGCGTTCACGAACACGGTGTCGTGGCGCTGCCGCCCGACCAGCAGAGGACGCGCCCGCTCCAGGTATTCGCGCAGCGCGCGCTCCGCCGCGCGGCCGAACGGCACGACCCGTTCCTTGCCGCCCTTGCCCGAGACCGCGACCGCCCGCCCCGCCAGATCGAGCCGGGCGCGCGGCAGTCCGCACAGCTCGGACACGCGCAAGCCGCTCGCGTACGCGAGCTCGAACATCGCGCGGTCACGGAGCGCCAGCGTGCCCTCGCCGCCCGGCTGGGCGAGCAGGCGCTCCATGTCTTCGCGGCTCAGCGCGTGCGGCAGCTTGCGATCGCGCCGCACTTGCGGCACGTCGCCGAGCGGGTCGCCTGGAGCCAGGCGTTCGCCGGCGAGAAACGCGTGGAACCCGCGCAAGGCCGAGCGACGGCGCGCGACCGTGCCGGCCGACAGCCGGCGCTGCAGCTGCGCCGCGAAGTACGCGTCCACGAAGATGCGCCCCGCCTCGTCCCAGCGCGCGAGGTGGTGTCGCACCGCGAACGCGCGATAGTCGGCGAGGTCGCGCGCGTACGCGTCGAGCGTGTGCGCGCTGAGCCGGCGCGCCGTGCGCAGACGATCCAGGTAGGCCTCGACCGGCGCGTCGAGCGCGGTGCGCGCGGCTGGAGCGGCGCCTCCCCGGGCGCGGCGCGTCCCGCGCGCGTCGCCGCGCTCGGCGGCCGGGGCCCGCGTCGCCGTGCTCATCGCTCGCCCCCGGCGCGACGCGCCTCGCGCTCGGCGGCCAGGTATTCCGCGACGCGCGCCGCGACCGAGGCCGGCACGTGCGCGCGCGCCGCGATCTCTTCGGGAGTGGCCTCGCGCAATGCGCCGACGGAGCCGAACGCCTTGAGCAGCGCCGCGCGTCGCGACGCGCCCACGCCGGCCACGGCGTCGAGCGCGCTCACCACGCGGCGCCGGCCGCGCAGCTTGCGGTGATACGTGAGTCCGAAACGATGCGCCTCGTCGCGCACGCGCTGCAGCGCGCGAAGCGCCGGGCTGCGCCGCGGCAGGACGAGCGGCGCGCCGCGCTCGCGGATCACGGTCTCCTCGCGCTTCGCGAGTCCGATCATGGCCACGGAACGGGTGGCGACGCGGTCGAGCGCGGCACGCGCCGCGCCCAGTTGGCCGGCGCCGCCGTCGATCAGCACGAGATCGGGCCGCGGAATCTCGCCCGACTCGACGCGGGTCCAGTAGCGCTCGACGGCCTCGCCGATCATGGCGAAGTCGTCCGGCCCGGGCCGGCGCAGGCGCATGCGCCGGTACAATCCGCGCCGCGGCCGGCCGTTCTCGCTGGCCACGATCGCCGCCACCGCGTCGTCCGCGCCGAGGTTCGAGACGTCGAAGCACACGACGCGCCACGGCGGCGCCTCGAGGCCCAGCGTCTTCTGCAGCTCGAGCGTCTCGGGCGAGAAGCGCGAGCGGCGCCCGCTGGCGCGCGCCTCGAGATCCTCGAGCGCCAGCGCGGCGTTGCGCTCCGCGGTCTCCACCAGCCGACGGCCCTTGCCGCGCTGGGCGACGAGCAGCTCGACCGGATGCGCGGCATGCCGGGTCAGGGCTTCGCTGACGCCCTCGACACTCTCCGGCTCGACGCCGAGCAGGATGCGCCGCGGCACCAGTGCCGCGCCCAGGTAGTGCTGCCCGAGGAACGTCTCGACCAGTGCCGCGTCGCCGAGTCCGGACGTGCGCTCGAGCCACCGCGTCTCCTTGCCGACCACGCGGCCACCGCGCACCATCAGCACCGCGACGGCGGCGCGGCCGCCATGGCGCGCGAGTCCGAGCACGTCGGTCTCGGCGCCGCGCAGCGGGCTGACCACGGTCTGCGGGCGGCGCATCTGCGAAAGCAGCGCGATCTGGTCGCGGCGCCGCGCCGCCTCCTCGTAGCGCCGCGCTTCGGCCGCCTCGCCCATCTCGCGTTCGAGACGCGCGAGGAGGTCCGCGTCACGTCCGCTCAGGAACTGGATGAGGCCGTCGACGATCGACGCGTACTCGGCGGGTGTCACGCGCGAGCGCGTCGTGCACGGCCCGACGCAGCGCCGGATGTGGAAGTACAGGCACGGGCGGTTCGCGCGCCGGTAGTCCTCGAAGTTCCGGCACGTCCGCACCGGGAAGATGCGCCGGATCTCGCGCAGCATGCGCCGCAGGTTGCGCACGTCGGTGAACGGCCCGAGGTAGCGCCCGCCGTCGTTCAGCACGCGGCGCGTCACGCTGAGTCGCGGGAATTCGTCCTGCATGCTGAGCTTCACGTAAGGGAAGCTCTTGTCGTCCTTCAGCAGCACGTTGAAGTGCGGGTGGTGCTGGCGAATCAGCGTGGATTCCAGCAGCAGCGCTTCGGCTTCCGTCTCGACCAGGATCGTGTCCAGGTCGGTGGCACGGGCCATCATGTCGGGCACGCGCGGGTTCGGATTGTCGGCCGCGAGGTAGCTGCGCACGCGCTGTGCGAGGCTCTTGGCTTTGCCCACGTACAGCACTTCGCCCGCGGGGTCCTTGAACAGGTAAACCCCTGGTAGCGCAGGCAGATTGTGGACTTTTTCCGCCAGGGTGCTCATCGGAGCCTCCACCACACTACTGGGGGATGATCGCAGGCTGAAGACACTACACCGCTCCGCAAGGGCCGACAACCCGTCCCGGGCGCGCGTCAGAGCCCCTTGAGGGCGGCGGGATCACGTGGCGTGAACGCCTCACCCCCGGGCAGGCACGCGCCCGCTCCCGGCCCGCGTCGCGACATCGTGGGCCGTGCTCGCGCGGGCCGAACGCTCGCCTCGTTCGAGCGCGCCATCCACCGCCCACGCTTGACACTGCGCGCGCGGCGCCGCTATCGTCTGCGAGCTTTTTACCGAACTCGAACCTGTTGAGGAGGAGCTTCATGCCGCATCACAAGTCCGCGACCAAACGTGTGGGGACCAATGAGAGGTCGCGTCAGCGCAATGTGGCCTTCCGCTCGCGCATGCGCTCGGCCGTGAAGGCCGTACGTGAGGCCAAGACCCGGGCCGCCGGCGAGACCGCCTATCGCCAGGCCGTGACCGTTCTCGACCGCACGGTATCCAAGGGCATCATCAAGAAGGAGACCGCCAGCCGGCACAAGTCGCGGCTCGCGAAGTTCGCGGCCAAGCTCCCGGCCTGAGCGAATCGACCTCATGAAGTGGACCGTGGCCGCACTGTTCGCGGCCGTCGTCTGCGGCACGTTCTTCGAGCCGGCCGCCTCGGCGCACGCCCAGGCGGCCGCGCCGTTTCCGGAAGTGCCCCTGCTCCATCAGACGCACGTTCCGCACAAGCTGGCGTACGCATCGCTCGTGCTGGGCGCCGGGTTGATCGGCGCGTCGTTCACGCTCGAGCATCGTGCCGACGAGGCGTACGCCCGCTACCTGGCGGAGACCGACTTGTCGCGGATCGACGATCGCTACGACGAGACCGTGCGTGACGACCGGTTGTCGAGCGCGTCGCTCATCAGCGGCGAAGTGCTGCTCGCGACCGGCGTCTATCTGCGCTTCCTCAGGCGCCCGCTGCCCGCCGGGCTCGTGCTGTCCCCCGGGGTCTCGCGATGCGCGCTGGCCTTGCGCTTCTAGTCGTCGCGGCGCTGGCCGCCGCGGGCTGTTCGGATCGCGCGCGCCTCAATCCATTCGATCCCGGCAATCCCACGACCGGCGGACGGCCCGCGGGATTCGCGGCGATCGCCGATGACGGCTTCGTGCGCCTCACCTGGGACGCCGCCACGAGCAGCACGGTGACCGGCTTCCAGGTGTTCCGCCTGGCGCCCGGGGACACGGGGTTCAAGGCGATCAGCAGCGCCCTGCCGGCGAGTTCGACGGGATTTCTCGACGTCGGGTTGCTCGACGACCTCGACTATCGCTACCGCCTGTACTTCCTGTTCGCCAGCGGCCTCGGGCCGCGCCCCGCCGAGGACATCGCGACGCCGGGCCGCGTGCGCCCGTGGGTCGTGGACGGCGACCGCCACTCCCTCATCCGCGTCGCGCCCGACGGGCGCCGCATCTCGATCGAGGACTCGCGCTTCTCGGGCCCGAGCGAAGTGGCCGTCGACAACGTGACGCGCCGCGTGTGGGTCTCGGACACGTTCGGTCAGACGGTGTATCTGTACGATCCGGTCACGCTCGACCTGCTCGCGTTCACCTCGGTGTCGACGCCGCTCGGGATCGCGGTGCGCCGCGACGATCGCACGGCCTGGGTGTGCGACCAGGGACTGAACGCCGTGCGTCACTTCGATCCGGGCGGCGGTTTCGGTTCGCCGGCCCAGATCATCCCGGTCAACGGGCCCATCGCGATCGCCATCGACCCCGTCTCCAAGGTCACGTGGGTGGTCGAGCGCGGGGACCAGCGTCTGGCCGCCTATGCCGCGAACGGCGCGTTCCAGGGGTCTGTCGCGCTGGACGCGCTGTCCCGCGTCGCGGTCGACTCGACGACGCACGACGTCTGGGTCTCGTCGTTCAATCACGGTTGGGTGGTGCGCGTCACCACGGCGCCCGCGGCGGCCGACACGGTCACGGGCTTCTCGGGACCGATCGGTCTCGCCGTCGACGCACGGCGCGGCCGCATCTGGGTCGCGGACGCGCTCGCCGACCAGGTCGTGGCGCTGCACCGCGACGGCAGCGTGGAGTTCCGCGTGTCGGGCGTGGCCGAGGCGCGCAACGTCGACGTCGACCTGGCGACCGGCGAAGCCTGGGTCACGGCTCCGGGCGCCGGCTCGGTCGTGCGCATCTCCCCCACGGGAGTCGTGCTTCGCCGGCTCAACGGCCTCGGCTTCCCGGACGGCATCTCGATCGGCGCGCCGTAGCGCGCCGCGGCCGGCGCTCCTTCAGGTCCGCTTCAGAAGTTGAAGCCGAGCGACACCTGGGTGCGCGGACCCTTCGGGTAGTTGCGGAAGTCCGCGGTCGGCCATACGAAGTTCCAGCGCAACGCGGGCAGGTAGCCGCCGAAGATGTACACGCCGGTGCCGACGCTGCCGAGCCGCTCCTCGAAGCCCTCGTCCCAGGACCAGGCGACGTCCGTGAACACCGCGCCCTGGATCGTCGGGAACAGCCACGGCGCCGGCACCGCGAGCACGAGGCCGTGGAGCAGCGGGAAGCGCACTTCTTCCTGGAGCAGCACGGTCTGCGTGCCCGCCAGCGTGCGCCGGTCGTAGCCGCGGAGCTCGAAGCGCCCGCCCAGGTAGAAGCGCTGCGCGTCGTGCCCGAGGCTCGACTGGGCCTGCGCGCGTGACGCGACGACGACGCCCGGCGCGACCATGAAGTAGTGGCGCGCCTCGCCGATCAGGGTCGCGAAGTCGCCGGCGCCCGACGTGAGGTCGCGTGTGAAGCCCGCCGTCCCGTACGCGCGGATCCCGGACGCCGGACCGGCCGCCGTCCAGCCGACGTTGTCGTACACCAGGCTCAGGAAGTTGCTCACGAGGTCGACGTCCTGGATGTCGAAGTTGCGCAGCAGGTGATCCTGCGCGTGCCGCGCCAGGATCGACGTCTCGATGCGCGTGAACTTGCTGAACGGGTAGCTCGCGAGCAGCAGCACGCCGACGCGCCGCTCGCGCCGGAACACGTCGAGGTCCGCGTCGTAGACCTGGGTCAGGCGGAACAGGCCCGCGCCGTAGTTCAGGCGGTGCGCCTGGTTCAGGTACGTGACCCCGCCTTCGAAGCCGTCCCAGAAATTGCCGCCGAACTGCTCCGCGTCGTTCGATAGGAACAGGAAGTACTGCTCGTTGCCGAGCACGTCGCTGAGCGCGACCTGCCCCCCGCCCACCGCGCCGAGGCCGGGGTCCACGCCGACCGCGTTCTGCACGAGGTCCAGGCTGAGGTGCCGCGAGTAGCGCTGCGGCTCGCCGGTGAACGCCTCGTGGGCCAGCACCGGCGCCGACGCGACGCCGTACTCGGTCTCCGGCTTCAGCGAATCCGGGTCGAAGCGGATGCGGTACGTCTGGAACTCGATCGCGCTCTCGGCCGTGTACAGGAGCCCGTGGCCGTGCGGCAGCCAGTCGGGGTCGGTGGCCGGCCCGCGCAGCCGCGTCACGCGGCGCGCCTCGGACGACGGCTCGGCCGGACGCACGTAGAGGTCGCTCGTGCCGTGGCGTGTCGAGCGGAACGCGATCCAGCGTCCGTCGTGCGAGTACGTGGGCTGGCGATCGTCGCCACTGTCGGGATGGCTCACCATCTCGGGCACGCCGCCGGCGAGCGGCAGGCGGAACAGCGAGTACGCGCCGCCGCGGTCTCCGCGGTCCGAGGCGAACACGACGTACCGCCCATCCGGCGACACGTCGGGCTCGAGGTCGTCGTAGTCGTCGTTCGTCAACCGGTCGAGATGCGCCTCACCGCCCGGCCAGCGCGCGCGGTACAGATCCTGGCGTCCGGAGTAGTCCTGCCCTGTGAAGACCACGGCGCTGTCGCCGGGCACGAGGCTCGGGTCGTGGATCGCGACCAGGTTCGGGAACTCGAGCCGGCGCAGGACGCGGCCGCCGTCGCTGCGCACCAGGTACAGCGCGTCCCGCCCGCCGCGCTTGGACGACAGCGCGATCGTGCCGTCCGGAGACGTGGCCGGGCGATTCTGGAACAAGTGGAACGACTCGTACGCCGGCGACTGCCCGCCGCGCAGCAGCCGCCGCTCGCGCCAACCGCCGCCCTTCTTCGGCTCGCGGATCACCAAGCTGATACCGCCCTCGCCCGCGCGGAAATAGCAGAAGCGCAGCGTCGTGTCGGCGCTGTCGGCGGCCGCGATCGAGCGCGGTCCCAGGTTGAAGCGCCCCTTCGGCGTCAGGCGCCGCGACACGTCCTCGGCGCGCGTCGCGACCGTGACGACCGGCAGATAGCGCCGGCGCACGCCGTCGAACCAGTCGCGATCCACGTCCTCGAGCTTGCGGCCGAGCGTGATGCGGAACACGGTCTCGAAGTCGTCCGCGCGCCACCAGTTGTCGAGCAGGTCGAACACCGCGCGATCGCCGAAGCGCCGGCCGACCTCGAGCAGGAACGACTGGCCTTCCTTGTACATCAGCACGGTGCCCCAGATCGGCTCGCTGTGCGAGACCGGGAACGCCTCGCCGGACAGCACCGCGTCGCGCAACAGCCCCTCGCCGTCGGCGTCCCAGCGCTGCCCGCAGTACTCGGCCAGGCCTTCCGTGAACCACAGAGGCGGCATGTACAGCTGCGTGCGGTGGTGCTCGCGCATCACGTGGCCGATCTTTTCGAGCATGTACCAGTGCGTCAGCTCGTGCCGCGTCACCCACTCGAGGCGGTGCCACGAGCCGTTGTGCGGCACGAGCACCCGGCCCTTGATCAACTCGGTGAGTCCGCCCGTGGCTTCGGTCAGCAGCTCCGGCGTGGCGTTCGTCTGCTGGAACAGGTGATGCGCGGAGAACAGCAGGAACGGCACCTTGTGCTTGGGCTCGAGCCGGAAGCGCCGGTCGTACTCGACGCACACGCTCTCGGCGAACGGCGCGAGGCGCCGCGCCAAGCTCTCTTCCTCGGCGTAATAGTGCAGCCTCAGGTGCGGCGTTTCGAGGACGGCCCAGTCGAGGGCCTCGTACTGCACCTTGTTCTTGCCGAACGCGAACGCCGGACTCGCGGCGAACGGACCGCCGAGACCGAGCAGCACGATGAAGGCCGACAGCGCCGGGCGCACGACGCGCATGACAACTCCCAACGGAGGATGGTGAATCCGGTCGGTGCTAATCGCCCAGCACGTGGTCCAGAGTATAGAGGCCGGCCGGGCGGCCGGCCACGAATCTCGCGGCGGCGAGCGCGCCACTCGCGAACGCGGCACGACTCTCCGCGACGTGCCGGACTTCGATCGACTCGCCGGCGCCGGCCAGCAGCACCGCGTGGTCGCCCACCCAGCTCCCGCCACGCACCGCGTGCATGCCGATCTCGCCGTCGGGACGCGCGCCGACCCGGCCCTCGCGACCGTGACGCAACGCCGTCTGCGCGCCGCGCGCCGCACGCGCGACTTCGGCGAGCGCCAGGGCCGTGCCCGACGGCGCGTCGGCTTTCATGCGGTGATGTCGCTCCACGATCTCGATGTCCCAGCTGGCCGGCACGGCCGCGAGCGCGGCCGCGAGCACGCGCTTGAGCGCCGCCGCCCCCAGGCTGAAGTTCGCCGCGTGCAGGACGGCGACGCGCGTCGCCGCCGCACGCAGCGCCGAGTGGTGCTCGG
>DATJGS010000035.1:0-78555 GCA_035494735.1 Saccharimonadaceae bacterium (SeqCode) | reverse complement strand
CGCGCGCGCAATCAGGTCGAAGCGTCGCAACCGGCCGGTCGTGAATTCCGTCCAGTAGAGGCGCCGGGCCGCCGTATCGAAGACCAGCCCGTACGGACCGCTCCCCGCGCCCGTGGAGACGACGACCCCTGCGCCGCTGCCGTCGAGATTCGCGCCCATGATCGCGTCCTGATCGAAATCCGCGTAGTAGAACTTGCCGGCCGCTTCGTCGAGCACGAGCGCGCGCGGGTTCGCGCCCGCGCCGAGTCCGAGGATCGCGTGCGCGGGGCCTCCCGCGAGCGGAAGACTGTCGATCGCCGAGCCGCTCGCGAGATTGCTGGACGTCCAGAACAGCGACGCGCCCGGGCGCACGGCGAGGCCGCGCAGACTGCTCAGCCCCGAGAGCACCGGCGTCGTCGTCGCCAACGTGACGGGCGCGCTCATGATGCGCGCCCCCGCGAAGCGCGCCTCGCACCAGTACAGCCGGCCGGTCGCCGGGTCGAGCGCGAGCGCCTCGGGCAAGGATCCGGAAAACAACGCGATCGCGGTCGGTTGCGATCCATCGGCGTTCGCGCGGTGGAGCGCCGGCGCCGCGAAGTTCGTGTCGAGCCAGTACAGCTGCTGGGCGAACGCAGGCGTGGCGCCGAACCCACTGGCCGCGATCCACGCCAGCATCGCCATGCGCTGCCACGAAGCCACGGAGGTCGCGGGACGCATCTTCGGCCTAGTTCTGGCTCGGGTAGATGCCGACGAGCGCGATGATGTAACTCATCGTCAGGTACGGCGGCAGGTTGTTGTGGCTCTGTCCGCCCCCCGTGTTGCCGATCGCGCCGGCGGCGAGCGAGGAGTCGGGCGTCGCGGCGTAGCCCGGCGTGCCGGCGGCGCTGCGCGCCGGGACTCCGCCCACCGGCGAGTCGCTCGTGCCATTCGCCGAGCTGCCCGCGGCCGGGTGGTTGTGCGCCGGCAACTGCGCCGTCGTCAGCGCCACGGCTTCCGCGCCGCCGATCTCACCGAGCGTGTGGTTCGAGAGGCCCGGGCCCTGGCCCTGGTGGACGGGCACGCGACCGCGAAGGTCGGGAAGGGCGAACGTCGTGATGCCGTCGCCGCCGAACGTGGTGCCGAGCAGCGAGAACAACGCCTGATTCTGCGAGATCGCCAGGATCTGGCCGTTACAGAACGCCCAGCCCTTCGGGGGAAACGTGTATGGAACGAGCGCGATCTCGCCGATCCAGGGATCCGCGTCCGCGGTCGCCGCGCTGGCCGGCCTGGGGAAGCGCGCGAGCAACGCCGCGCCTCCCGCCAGAGCGACGACACGAGCTAGGAAACTCCGCCGGGGAACGGCGGAACCGGGAGCGACGGATGCGTCCTTCGATTCGGCCACGATGCACTCCTCGCGCTCGGGCGCCGCGTCGGCGCCCCGGATCAACGGTTGCCGCCGATGGCCGTCACCCGGGCCGATCGGCGGCCGACACCACCCGATCAATCCTACGCGCGACTCGCGCCCGCCGAACGAAGAAAAGTGCCCGAAGCCTCCCGCCTCAGACGATCGCGGCCTTCACGCAGTGGATCGGCGGCAGTGAGTCGAACAAGCACTCCCACTCTTCGCCGCCTTCCCGCCCCATCCACAGCTGGCCGGTGGTCGTGCCGAAGTACAGCGCGGGCGTCTTTGTCTCGTCGATCTCCATGGCGTCACGCAGCACGGTGAAATAGCTCGACTTCTTCGGCAGGCCCTTGCTCAGGCGCTTCCACGAATCCCCGCCGTTTTCGCTGCGCCACACCGCCGGCGCCCCGCCGGGACACGTGCGCGTCGCCGGCTCGAGCGGCAGGACGTAGACCGTGTCCGGATCCTGCGGGTGCACGACGATCGGGAACCCGAAGTCGGACGGCAGGCCCGCGGCGATCGAGCGCCAGCTGTGCCCGTAGTCGTCGCTGCGCAGCACGCCGATGCCCGGCCGTGGGCCGCCGGGGCCTTCCCACTCGCCCCAGCCGCCGTGATTCTGCATGTACATGCGGCCCGGCGCGTCGTCGTGGCGCACGATCTTGTGCACGCACTGGCCGAACTCGGGATACGGATCGGGCACGAAGCCCGCGCCCACGCCCTTGTTCGCGGCGGTGAACGTCTGCCCGCCGTCCTCGCTCAGATAGTGCCCGCCCGTGGAGATGCCGAGGTGCACGCGATTCCCGTCGCGGATGATCGTGTGCATGCACAGGCCGCCCGCGCCCGGGCTCCACTTGCGCGCGTGCTCGTGATTGCTGATGCCGGGCACCATCTCCCAGGAGTCACCGCCGTCCTCGCTGCGGAACAGCGACGCGGGCTCGACGCCGGCCCACAGGTCCTTCTTGCCGGGCCCGGCCTCGAGCGACCAGATGTTGTTGAGCGCGCGCCCGTCGTCCTTGGGGAACGCCGGGGCCGCCTTCGTCTCCTTGAAGCTCTTGCCGAGATCCGTCGAGCGCATGACCTTCATGCCGAAGAACGGATTGCAACTCGACGAGTAGATGCGCGGCGTGCCGCGCGTGTCGATGAACGCCGAGTACACCGGCACGCCAGGCCCGAACGGCCCACGGATCGAGAAGCTGCGCCGCGCCTTCGCGGCCTCGGCGACGAAGACACCCTTCCTCGTTCCAATCGCAAGAATGACGCGGTCCGCCATGATCAACCTCCCGAAACGGCCGGCAGAATCGTGACGACGTCCCCGGGGGCGAGCGTCGTCGCCAGCCCTTCGAGGTCGCGCACGTTGTCCGAGTTCACGAACACGTTGAGGTGACGACGCACTTTGCCCGTCTCGTCGCACACGTTGCGGTGCAGGGACGCATGCAGCCGCTCGATCTCATCGAGCGCCGCCTGGACGTCGCGTGCGGACACCGCCAGCTCCGACGCTCCGTCGCAATACGCACGCAGCGGTCCGGGGATGAAGATGGTGATGTTCGTGGTCTCCGCCATGGGCGATCTCCGAGGGCCGTGCTGCACATCCGCGCCGCCCACGACTCCGTGGGGCCCTGCGCGTCGAGCGGGAGCCTATCGCCGGGCCGCGCCGCGAGGCAACCGGCTCCGAACGCATCGCGCCAACCTCGAAGCGTGTTCCGACATCGAAGGCGGTGGTTGTGCGCTTCCCGCGGGCCTACACTCCGTCCCGTCGGCGGTCCGGACACCCGGTCACCGCCCCCACCTCATCATCAGGAGAATGCCATGAACCCCACCGCCACCACGCCCGAAGCGCCGTTCGCGACGCGCAACGATCTCAAGCAGTCCACACGCGCACAGGTGGCCGAGCTGCTGAACCGCCGGCTGGCCGACGCCATCGATCTGCAGACCCAGACCAAGCAGGCGCACTGGAACGTCAAAGGTCCGAATTTCATCGCGCTGCACAAGCTGTTCGACGAGATCCATGCCTCCGTCACCGAATACGCGGATCTGCTCGCCGAGCGCATCGTCCAGTTGGGCGCGGTCGCGGTCGGCACCGCCCGTGAAATCGCCGAGCGTTCCGAGCTGGACGAGTATCCGATCACGATCTCGTCGGGCGAGGAGCACGTGAAGAACCTGAGCGCGGCGCTGGCCGCGTTCGGCAGCCGCGTTCGCTTCGCGATCCAGGAGACGGACGAACTCGAGGACGCGGTCGCCGCCGACATCTGCACCGAGATCGCGCGCGGCGTCGACAAGTGGCTGTGGTTCGTCGAGGCGCACGTGCAGGGACGCGCCTAGCCGCGTCCGCCGGCGTCCGCTCCGTGAAGCGCCGCCGCCCCGGCGGTCGCCTTCACGGAGCGCAACGCGCTCGACCTAGTGGCCGGGCGTCCGGCCGTGCGTCACGTTGCGCGCCGCCGTGATCTCCGGGCGATCTCCGTCCGCGTCCCGCGCCAGCGTCAGCAGATCCGCGGCGTAGCGAATCTCGGTCGTCCGCTGCCCGGCTTCCCCCGCCGCCCGGGAGGCACCGGCCAGCGCGTTGAATCGGCCCGGCGAGTCGCGGAGCACCGTTTCGTATTCGCCGAGCGCGTCCGCCGCGTGGTGCGTGGCGAGCAGCATGTCGCCGAGCAGCTCGCGCGCCGGGAGCACGGCGCCCGGCGTGACCGGCCGCTTCTCCGTCGAATCCTCGAGCGCCGCGGCCGCGCGCATTTCGCTCAGCGCGTCGCTTTCGCGTCCCTCGGCGAGCGCGAGCCAGGCCTCGCACGTGCGGCGCTGCGCCTCGACCTGCGACGCCCAGAACAGGACCGCCGGGATGCGGATGCCGTCGCGGATCGCGGCGAGGCGGGCGATGGCCGCATGCGCGACGTCCGGCTGGGCCGAGCGCGCCGCACCCAGCCCGCGCGCGAACACCAGCGTGGCTTCGGTCCACGGATACTTCTGCCAGTTCCACCCGGCCGGCAGCTCGAGGGCCGCGGCCTCACCCCACGCGTGGTGCTCCAAGGCGTACCGCGCCGGAACGGCCGACAGGGCGTAGTAGAACGACTGCGTCTGGTGGCTAACGCGACGGATGGCGACGACGCTGTCGCGGATCGCGCGCGCCTCGCGGTCCTGACCCTTCTGCAGGTACGCGTACTCGAGGTAATCCCAGGCGTGGACCGCGTCGTAGTAGACGGCGCCGGCGTAGTGCGTGGCCGAGTACTCGCGACCGGCCTGGGCCGAGGCCAGATTCGAGGCGATCGACTCGTCCCACAGACCGAGCCGCGTGAAGATGTGCGACGGCATGTGCAGCGCGTGAGGCACGTGCGGCGCGATCGCCGCATAGTGCCGCGCCATCGGCAGCGCGCGCGAGGCGAGCTCCGGGAAGTCGTCGCTGTGGATCAGATAGTGCGCGACGCCCGGATGGTCCGGCAGCTTCGCGTAGATCGGTTCGAGCAGCGCGCCGGCGTGGCGCTGGTGCGCGTACGTCTTGTCGCGATAGTCGAGCGTCGCGTTCAGCGCGAGCGCGTAGAAGATCGTGGCCTCGGTATCCGCGGGGAACCGCGCGTGCAGATCCTCCATCGCGTGCTCGTACGCCAGCGCGCGGGCCGCGTGCCCGACGTGCGGCCAGTCACGGTAGAACGCGCCGAGCGCCGCGATGTAGCCGCGCTCGCGCTCCGTGACGCCGCCGATCGAGTCGGCGCGCGAGATGGCGGCGAGGCCGCGCGCGAGCGCCGTCGAATCGGGCGGCTCCCACAGCGGGTGCCACTGGCTCATGGCGACGCCCCACCACGCCATGGCGCAGCGCGGGTCACGCGCCGCGATCGACGCGAACCGGCGGTCCGACTCCTCGTAGAAGAACGAGTGGAGCAGCGCGAGCGCGCGATCGAAGTCCGCCTGCGTCTCGGGGCTGCACGTCACGGCCATGTGCGCCTGGCCGACCCGGCCGAGATCGCCGGCCTCGTGCGAGTGCTCGTCCTGGGCCGACGCGGCGCCCGGACCGACAGCGACCGCGAACGCGACGAGCAGCGGCCATGGCATCTTCATCATCGGTCACTCCTCCGCATCGGCTTCAGCGCCACGGCCCAGCGCATCAGCTCATCGAGCGTCACGGCCGCCGCGTCCTCCTGCACCTTGCCCGGAGCGAACACGCCGGTCGCCGGATCGAGGTGCTGGCCGAAGAACGGGATCGAGACGGCTTCGAACATCGGCATCATCTTGAGCGACGTGACGACCAGCTTCGTCATCTGCACGGAGCGCGTGCCGCCGGAGACGCCACCGTAGCTCACGAAGGCCATCGGCTTGTAGGCCCACTCCTGCTGCAGGTACTGGAGCGCGTTGATCAGCGAGGCGGGCGGACCGTAGTCGTACTCGGGCGTGACGACGACAAACGCGTCGGCGCGCTCGACGATCGCGCTCCAGGCGTTCGTATGCTCGTGCTGATAGTCGCGGAAGCGCGGGTGCTTGGGTTCGTCGAGCAGCGGCAGGTTGACGACCGCGAGGTCCACGCTCTCGATCGCGAAGCGCCCGTGGCGATGCGCCTGCTCCAGAAACCACGCCGCGACGGCCGGGCCCTTTCGTCCTTCACGGGTGCTCGCCGTGATGACGTGCAGTCTCAGCTTCGCAGCCTTGTCGGTCATCCGCATTCTCCGTTTCCGGGTCGGCCAAGGCGAGAGGCCGCGCCATCCGCGACGCGTCAGGGGAGTGACCTCGCGCACGAAAACACAGCGACCACCCCCCTGCCAAGGGGTGGTCGCTGATCGTCCGAGGTTGCGACTACCGATACAGCGCCTTGATCCGGCCCCACGTCGATTCCGACGTCGGAGTGGAAGCCGGCACAAGGAACCCGCGGATCTCACCACCGCCAAACGTCGAGCTGTGGATGTTGAGGTACGCCTTGCCGTCGGTGATGGCCTGGAACAGCGCGGCCTCGGCGGTGGCGGTCGTGCCTCCGTTCGCGGTGATGAACGACGGGTTGTAGCTCGTCGACTGCGTCATGTCGTACGTGTGGTCGTAGGAGCCGGCCGTCACGCCGAGCGGAAAACCCGTGAACGTCGGCGTCGTGGTCGCCACGCCGGCCGTTCCCGTCAGCGCGACCAGCGTCGGACCGTGGATGTGCGACGCGGTGGTCGTGCCGGTCAGGCCACTGAAGACCGCCTGCACTCGCATCGTGTGCGCCACGGCATCGATGTCGACGGTCGCCGTGCCGACTCCCGGCGACGCGTTCGGCGGCGACTCGTTCGCCCCGCTGAGGCTCGTCGTGTAGGACACGATCGCCGCCTCCGCGACCGACGCCGCTCCGATCACAAGCGCGGCGACCGTCCAGAACAGACGGCGCGGCCCGCTGGATCGAGTGAGCCATCTTCGCATGTGCATGCCTCCTTCCTGTTGCGGAACTCCAAGTCGACGGCGCGGGGGACGCTCGCGGTCCGGATCCCTCTCGTCCGTCGCCACGCGATTCACCAGGCGGCAAGAGCCGTCAGTCGATGAATCGCGCGATGACGCGACCAACTGCGGAGGGCGGGGCACCGGTGGGCGGATGCGCTCGGCCCTCCAGCAGAAGGCTACACGACGCCATCCGGCGCGGAGTATCGAGATCGTCAAAATTTCGCGAGAGCGCGCCTGATCTGGCGGCGCCGCGTGCGCTCACGCCCGGAAGTTGCCGTTTGATGGAACGAAACTGGCGCCCACGTGTCCGCTGCAAGTCACGCCATCGCAGCGCAGAATCTGAGATGACTTCCTTCCCTGGGTGAAATGACGCGCGCGCCCAAGCGAAGCGCGAGCCGCAATCGGGTTATGTGCCGCCCGCCTCCCCTACGGGGACCGGAAATCTTCGGGGAGCCTGTCGATCCGCGAGACACCCGTTCGTCGCCATGGTAGAAGCTGGGGTTCGGGCCCGGTCGATCAGACCGATCTCACGGGCTCCTCCCCGAACCAAGAGGAGGCACGTCATGCGCGTCATGGTGATGGTCAAGGCCACGAAGGACAGCGAAGCCGGCGTGATGCCCAGCGAGAAGTTGCTCGCCGACATGACCCAGTTCAACGAGCAGCTGGTGAAGGCCGGCCTCATGCTGGCCGGCGAGGGACTGCACCCCAGCTCCAAGGGCGCGCGCGTCCGGTTCTCGGGCGCCAAGCGCTCGGTGATCGACGGACCGTTCGCGGAGACGAAGGAGCTGGTCGCCGGCTACTGGTTGTGGCAGGTCCGCTCGCTCGACGAGGCGATCGAGTGGGTGAAGCGCTGCCCCAATCCGATGGCCGGCGAGTCCGAGATCGAGATTCGGCCGGTGTTCGAGGCCGCGGACTTCGGCGAGGCGTTCACGCCGGAGCTGCAGGCGCAGGAAGCCCGGCTGCGCGCCCAGATCGAGAAGCGCTAGCTCGCCTCGGGCGGCCTCGCGCGGCGCTCCGTCGCGCGAGGCCTGTTCCGAGCGCCCGAGACGCGACGGGCCGAATCGGGCCCGTGCGCTCGTCCGCCGGCTTGCGTCGCTGGAATGAAGCTGGTGTGATCGGCAGCCGTGACGGCTGCCGACATCCATCGCACCATCGACGCGGTCTGGCGGATCGAGTCGGCGAGACTCATCGCCGGTCTCGCGCGCATCGTCCGCGACGTGGGCCTCGCCGAGGACCTCGCGCAGGACGCGCTGGTCACCGCGCTCGAGCGCTGGCCCGAATCCGGCATCCCCGACAATCCCGGCGCCTGGCTCATGACCACCGCGAAGCGACGTGCCATCGACCAGCTGCGCCGGCGTAGCGTGACCGAGCGCAAGCACGAGGAGCTGGGCCGCCTGATCGACGAGCACCAGCGGCCGGCCGGCCCCGACGACGACGCGGCGCTGGACGACGACATCGGCGACGACCTGCTGCGCCTGGTGTTCACGTGCTGCCACCCGGCGCTGTCGCGCGAAGCGCGCGTCGCGCTCACGCTGCGCCTGCTCGGCGGGCTGACCACCGACGAGATCGCGCGCGCGTTCCTCGTGCCCGAGCCGACCATCGCGCAGCGCATCGTGCGCGCCAAGCGCACGCTCGCCGAGCGCCAGGTGCCGTTCGAGGTGCCGCGCGGCGCCGACCGCGCCGAGCGGCTGTCGTCGGTGCTGGAGGTGATCTATCTCGTCTTCAACGAGGGCTACTCCGCGACCGCCGGCGACGACTGGCTGCGCCCGCAGCTGCTCGAGGACGCGCTGCGCCTCGGTCGCATCCTCGCCGGACTCGCGCCCGCCGAGCCCGAAGTGCACGGGCTCGTCGCGCTCATGGAGATCCAGGCCTCGCGCACACACGCGCGCGTCGGACCGAAAGGCGAGCCCATCCTGCTGCTCGACCAGGATCGCGGCCGATGGGATCACGTGCTCATCCGTCGCGGGCTCGCCGCGCTCGCCCGGGCCGAGGGTCTGGCCCGCGAACGCGGACCGTACACGCTGCAGGCCGCGATCGCGGCGTGTCACGCGCGGGCGCGCACGGCGGGCGAGACGGATTGGCCACGCATCGTCGCGCTCTACGAGGCGCTCGCGCGGCTCCTCCCCTCGCCGATCGTGGAACTCAATCGCGCGGTCGCCGTGGCCATGGCGTCAGGCCCGGCCGCCGGGCTGGAACTGGTGGACGCGCTCGGCCGCGAGCGCCTGCTGCAGGACTACCACCTGCTGCCGAGCGTGCGCGGCGACCTGCTGTTCAAGCTCGGGCGGCTGGACGAGGCCCGCGTCGAATTCGAGCGAGCGGCGGGCCTGACGCGCAACGCGCGCGAACAGTCGCTGCTGCTGGAGCGTGCGGCGCGCTGCGGAGCGCCGCCACCGGCGCCGAACTGAACACGGAGCCGCACCATCGGATGCTCCCCGAGAGACACAGAGGAGGCCCTATGAGCGGGAACAAGTGGACGTCCGCCGCGCCGCAACTGCAGAGCGTGCTGCGCATCGTCGCCGCGTTGATCTTCATGACGCCGGGCACGTCGAAGCTGTTCGCGTTCCCGGTCGGTATGCCGCCCGACAATTCGACGGCCCACGTCTTCACCCAGTTCTGGATCGGCGGCGTGCTCGAGGTCTTCGGCGGCGGGCTGCTCGTGCTCGGCCTGTTCACGCGTCCGGTCGCGTTCGTGCTGTCCGGCGAGATGGCCGTCGCCTATTTCCAGTTCCATTTCCCGAAGAGCTTCTGGCCCACCGTCAACATGGGCATCCCGGCCGTGCTCTATTGCTTCCTCTGGCTGTACTTCTCGGCGGCCGGAGCGGGACCGTGGAGCCTCGACGCGATGCGCCGCAAGTGATCCGGCGTCACATGCCCATGCGCTCGTCCGCCGTCGGACCGTAGGTCGACGGCACCGGCACGTCGATCAGCCGCAGGTACACGCTCAACTGGCCGCGGTGGTGGACCAGGTGGCTGATGTGATTGCGCACGATGACGGCGCGCGGCGACGTGAAGAACACCTGATCCCCGCGCTTCAGCGACCAGGGCACCGCGAAGTCCGCATCCTTCGCCGCGAGCAACGCCGCACGGGCCGCGCGGACGTTCGCGTCGAACCCGGCGAGCAACTTCTCCGTGGGCTCGTCGCTATAGGGCGCGGCGCCCTTCAGGTCGAGCGAGGTCTCGGTCAGGGCGTTCGCGATCCAGCCCGGCATCCACGAGACGAGCTGCGCGAGATGGCCGAGCGAAAACGACTTCGCGTGCGGCTTCCATTCCCCGCGCGCGGTCGGGACACGCTCCAGCATGCGCCGCGTCGCGGCCATCTCCTGATCGAATTCCGGAACCAGCGATTCGCCGATGCTCATGTCGGAACTCCTTTCGTGTGGAACACCGCGGGCAACGCTCGCACCGCCCACGCTCCCCAGGCGATCCACCACGCCACCCCGGCGGCCGCCAGCCATGCCGACGCACGCGCCGGATCGAACTCCGCCACGATGCGCGTCAGCAGCGCCGCGCCGAGCGCGGCCGCGACCCACGGCGTGACGGCGGCGTCCTCGAGTCCGAGCCCGTGCCGCCCGTGCGACGCGACGACGCGCGTCGCCACCGACAGCGTGAGCGCCGCGAAGCCGCCGATGAACGTGATGTGCAGGGCGGCCGTTTCGTGGAGCGGCACGAGCGCCGCTCCGACGAGGCCGGCGACGATGAGCCAGCCCGCGCCCACGAGCATCCAGGCCGCCGTCGACCTCCGACCCGGGCGGCGCCACGGCTTCCACAGCAACGCCACGACGAGCGCCGCGACGGCGGCGCGCAGCACGGCGCCCGCACGCGCCCGGCCGGCGAAGTCGAGCGCGAACGCGAGCGCCAGCAGCGCGAGCGCGACGCGCAGCAGGACGCGCCGTCCTCCACGCTCATGAGGCCCGGCGATGCCGCGGATCTCGAGCGGTCGCGGCATCTGCGCGAACGTCGGCACGAGGAGTCCGCCGAGCCCCAGCACCAGCGACAAGACCATGCCGAGCGACGTCAGCCGCTCGGCGAAGCGAGGCGGCACCGCCCAGTCGGCGCCCAGCGCCGCCGCCAGACGCAGCGTTGCCCCGAGCGCGCCCAGGGACAGGCCGAAGATCACGAACGCGTATTCCTCGGCCGGCGGGACGCGGGCGTGGCGCAGCCGCGACGCGATCGCCAGCCCGACCCCGAGCAGCGCGACGAGCGAGGCGCTCTCCGTGATCGCCGGGCGCCCGGCCAGCGCGCCGGCGAGGACTCCGAGCATCGCGCCCGTCGCGAGCGCCAGCTCCGCGGGGCGGCACTTGGGGCCGTGCGTGAACGCGGCCATCGACGTGAGCAGGAATCCGAGCACGAACGCCGTCTCGAAGCCTTCCATCATGACGGCCCGATGCAGACTCCCCGCCCAGCCGAGCGCGCCGACTCCGGTGAGCGGCCACACGCCGCCGCCGATCAGGGCGAACGCGAGCCCGATCGGAAACAGAACTCGATAGGGTTCGAGCGACGGCGCCGCCCGTGGCGCCGGCGGGCCGGGCGTTGCGACGGCGGCTTCGGGCGGCAAGGGGCCCACCGGGTCAGCGCGCGGCGCGCGCCGGCTGCGTCTCGAGGGCGGCGACCGGTCGCGGTCGGCGCAGCGGACCGTCCGCGACTTCGAGCGTCACGAGCGTCAGGCGACGTGCCGCGAGGCCGCGGGTCGCCGCCTCGACCGCGGCTTCGCGTTCGCGCGTTCCCGGGCGGCACGCGAACGACGCGGCGGGTGGGTCGAGCGACACGCGCACCGTGCCCGGCTCGACGCCCGGCGCCGACTCGATCGCGCGCCGGATGCGCGCGGCCAGCTCGGGCGGCGCGCCCGCGGCCGGGCCGCGGATCTCCGTGAACACGACCACGAGACCGCGCCGCGCGGCGAGCTTGAGCACCGCGGCGTCGTACGTCGCGGCGATCTTGTCTTCGAGACAGTGGCCGCAGGCGCGCGCCGGGCCGTGCGCGACGAAGCCCGACGCCAGCGCGGCGAGGCCAACGGTCACCGCGAATCTCCAGGAGCGCACGTTCATTCGCCGGCCGGCTTGCCCGGCTTCTCGCCGCTCGCCGTCCAGTGGAAGTACTGGATGAGCCGATGGATCTCGTCCGCGGACAGGTTCTGGTTCGGCATCGGCAGGTTGAATCGCTTGAGCAGGACTTTCGCCGTGTCGTCGCTCGCCAGCATCTTCTCGGGCGACTGGAGCCAGTGCGTGATCCACAGGTCGGTGCGCCGCGCGGCGACGCCGGCGAGATCCGGCCCGATCTTCGGACCCTGCCCGATGGAATGACACACGAGGCACTTGCTCTCGAACAGGAGCTTGCCCGCGACTGCCTCGGGCTCGGTCGGCACGGCGGCCGTCGCCGAGAAGTTGTGGTGCTCGATGGACGGCGCGCCCGGCTCCGCGGTTTCGCCGGTCGCGTCGAGGATGCCGATCGCCCCCTGCGACGCGTTCGCGAAGTGATGGTCGACCATGACGTACTTGCCCTTCTCGGGCACGCGGAACTCGACGATGGCCGCGCTGCTCGAGCCGAGCAGGACGGTCTGCATGCCGCGGAACTGGTTGTCGGGGTTCCCGTCGACCCACACCCGGTCGAAGATCGTGCCGACCACGTGGAAGCTCGACGTGTTGCTCGGGCCGACGTTCAGCACGTACAGCCGCACCCGCTCGCCGGGCTTCGCGGTCAGCGGATGATCGACCATCGAGTTGTAGGCGCCGTTGAAGACTGTGTACGTCGACGCCTTCGTCCGCACCTTCTCGGCATCGAGCACGTACAGCGGATCGCCGCCGACCTTGCGATGCCCGGGATCGGGTTTCGCGTAGAACTCGCTCTGGATCACCGCGTACTCGCGGTCGACGTTCGTCGGGTAACCGGCGCGCGGCTCGACGATGAACATGCCGTACATCCCCGACGCGATGTGCTCGAGGATCATGGGCGTGCCGCAGTGGTACATGAACACGCCCGGGTAGTTCAGCTGGAACTCGAACTGGATCGTCTGCCCCGGTGCGATCGAACGGTACTTGTCCTGCGGCGAGACCATCGCGGCGTGAAAATCGATCGAGTGCATCATGGGCATCGGGAACGACGGCACGCCCGGAATCGTCTCGTCGCTGCGGTTCGTCATGCTGAAGCGGATGCGGTCGCCGACCCGCGCGCGGATCACTGGACCCGGCACCGAGCCGCCCAGCGTCCACGCGTCGAAGTGAACGCCGGGCGCCAAGTCGACGACGCGATCCACGATGTCGATGTGGACGTCCTTGACGGGCGCCGGATCGAGCCGCGCCACCGCCGGGGCCGTGCTGAGCGCCGAGCCCGTGGCGAAGTCGCCCGTGTGGCGCACGTCGCTGATCGACGCCGGCTTGGGATGGAGATCCATGCGCGACTCGTCGTACGGATCCGAGCCCTTGCCACAGCCGGCCAGAACCGCGGCGAGCGCGGCGCCGGCTATGACGCCTCTCGACAGGAAGCGACGACGGCGTTCAACGACGTTCCACATGGGCGGCCTCAGCGACAAGAGTCTCGGGTGCGCTTCCTTCGATCGAGATCGTGATCTCGCGGCCGCGGCGCGGCGAGCGCGACGTCCGCGCATCCTCGCCGAGCCACCTGTCGCGCGCAAGGTCCGCGTCGGACTCATCGCCCGGGCTCGCCGCCCGGGCGGCGCGATCGACGCTGAAGATCCGCCCGCGCGCCGTGTCGCGTCCTCCCGACGATCGCCCGCCTCGGCGCAGGCGTGGCGCCTGCGTTAAGCTGCGAGCGCCGTCCTCCCGGCGGCCCGCCGCGCGCACGGCTCGACCCCATTCCCCGAGGAGCGCCCCCATGGGCATGTATCACTTCCAGTTCGATGACGCGCCCAAGAACGTGCGCCTGAAGCGCGGCGACATGCGGCGCATCTGGGGCTATCTGCTTCCCGCGTGGCGCCCGTCGCTGCTGATCGTCCTGTGCATCCTGGCCAGCGCGGTCCTCGGCGTGATCCCGCCGCTGCTCGTGCGCGAAGTGATCGACCGCGCGATTCCGAGCCACGACGGCGCGCTGCTGAACTGGCTGATCGTCGGCATGATCGGCGCGCCGGTGCTGGCCGGACTCGTCGGCGTGTGGCAGAGCTACCTGGCGACCGTGATGGGCCAGGACGTGATGTTCGGGATCCGCAACGACATGTTCGACCGGGTGCTCCGCCAGTCGATGCGCTTCTTCACGAACACCAAGTCGGGCGAGATCGTCTCGCGCCTGCAGAACGACGTGGGCAGCGTGCAGGGCGTGATCACGGGCACCATGGTCAGCCTCGTCTCCAACACGCTCATCGTGATCACCACGCTCATCGTCATCCTGCGCATGGACTGGCGGCTGTCGCTCGTGGCCACGGCGGTGCTCCCGTTCTTCATCCTGCCGACGCGCGGTGTCGGCCGGCTGCGCGGGCGCATCGCGAAGGAGACGCAGGAGCGCACCGCGGAGATCACGGCCGCGATCCAGGAAACGCTGTCGGTCAGCGGCTACATGATGGCGCGGCTGTTCGGCGCTCAGGAGCACGAGCGCCGGCGCTTCCGCGAACGCTCCGCCGCGGTGCGCGATCTGCAGATCCGCCAGAGCATGGCCGGGCGCTGGTTCCTGATGTTCATCATGCTGTTCGCCAGCGTCGGCCCGGCGCTCATCTACTGGATGGGCGGTCACGAGGCCATCGCCGGGCGCATCTCGATCGGCACCATCGTCGCGTTCGTCGGCTACCTCGGCCGGCTGTACGCGCCGGCCACGGCGCTCGTGAACGCGCAGGTCGACGTCATGAGCGCCGGCGCCGTCTTCCGCCGCATCTTCGACTACCTCGACCTGCCGATCGAGATCGCCGAGCCGGCGCACCCGGCCCGGCTCGCGGCGCCGCGCGGCGCGCTGCGCTTCGAGGACGTGTCGATGGCCTACGGCGGCTCGGGCCCGCCGTGGACCGTCGCCGACCTCACGTTCGACGTGGCGCCCGGGCAGATGGTGGCGCTCGTCGGACCGAGCGGCGCCGGCAAGACGACCGTCACCTACCTCGCGACCCGGCTGTACGACCCGACGCGCGGCCGCGTCACGTTCGACGGGCTGGACCTGCGCGACGTGGCGCTCGACGACCTCGCGCGCTGGACCGCGAAGGTCACGCAGGAGACCACGCTGTTCCACGCTACGATCGCCGAGAACCTGCGCTACGCGAAACGCGATGCGAGCGACGACGAGCTGGAGCGCGCGTGCCGGCTGGCGCAGGTGTGGGACGTGGTCGCGGCGCTGCCCCAGCGGTTGGACACGCTCGTCGGCGAGCGCGGCTACAAGCTGTCGGGCGGCGAACGCCAGCGCCTCGCGCTGGCCCGCGTCGTGCTGCGCGATCCGCGGCTCCTGATCCTCGACGAGGCGACGTCGTCGCTCGATTCGCACTCGGAGACGCTGATCCGCCAGGCGCTGGAAGCCCTGCTCGTCGGGCGCAGCAGCCTCGTCATCGCCCATCGCCTCAGCACGATCCTGCGCGCCGACGTCATCCTGGCGATGGACCATGGACGCATCGTGGAGCGCGGCTCGCACGCGGAGCTGCTCGCGGCCGGCGGGCTGTACGCGCGGTTGTACGACGAACAGTTCGCGACCGCGGAAGCCGAGGCGCGTTAGCCGCGACCGGCCTTCGCCGGCAACTCAGATCGAGGGCGGCTCCACCCCGAGCATCCTCAAGTAGAGGTTGAGCTGGGCGCGGTGATGGACCTCGTGTTCCTGCAGATGATCCAGCACCCAGTGGAGCGTGAGGCTGCGCTGCTCCCCGTTCGGCCGCGTATACGTGATGACGCGCCCGATCTCGCCCGCGGGCCGCTCGAGGTACCTCTGCGTCAGCCGATGCGCGTCGGCCAGGCGCTCGAGCAGCGCCGCATGGTCCGGTGCGTCCACCACCGTGACCCAGCCCTGAGCGGGATCCGCGTGGGGAGCGACCCACTCGACGTCGGGCCCGCCCTCGACGATGCGCGTGATCCACGCGGTTTCGGCTTCGGCGATGTGCAGGATGGTCTGGTGCGCGGTCAGTGACGCCGGGTTCGGCTTGAAGCCGAAGTGCTCGGCCGGAAACGCCTCGACGGCCTTGAGGAGCAGCGGCCGATACTGCGCGTCCCAGAACGGATAGTACGCGCGGATCGTCCCGGCGAAATCGTTCGCCGACAACTTGCGCCCGATCTGCCTCAATTCATCGGCGGTCGGACTCGGCCCAGGAGATGTCGGCACGGCGAACCGTCGCCTCAGCGCGCCGCGACGAGCACGCGGAACGTGCCCGGCACGATGCTCGGACGTGGATTCGGGCGCTCGGCCGTCGGCGCGGACGGCGGGCCGAAGTCGGCGGTCGGCAGGTACAGCGTGCCGGTCGCGTCGTCGAGCGCGCAGGTGCGCGCGCCACGCTCGGTGGCCGGAGTGGCGACGACGTGATAGCGGTCGGGACCGTCCTCCTGGATCACCGTCAGCGTGCCTTCACCGTTCGGCGTGATGACCTGGCCGTGCTTCGCGTCGAACACGCAGCCGTCGACGCCCTTGCCGATCGGCAGCGTGGCGACGACCTTGCCGTGCTCGCTGTCGAGGATCGCCAGCTTCTGGTTGCCGCACGCCGAGAACAGCCGGTGGTGCGCGACGTCCATCGCGAGCCCGCTCGGGCCTTCGCCCTCGCCGAGCGGCCAGCGCGCGAGCACGGCGAGCTTCTTTGTGTCGACGGACGCGACAGCGCTGCTGTCCTCCAGGTTCACGAACAGATGGCCCGCGCCGTCCACGACCGCGAACTCCGGCCGGCCGCCGAGCGCCACGTTGCCCACGATCGCATTCGTGGCCGCGTCGAGGGCGGTCGCGTTGTCGCTGCCGCCGTTCATCGTGAACACGCGCTTGGACGCCGGGTCGTACACGATGACGTCGGGATTGCGCGCCTGCAGCTTCACGTTCGCGAGCACCGCGAGCGTCTTCAGGTCGAACACGGTGACGGACGAGTCGCGGCCGTTGCTCGTGAAGCCGCGCCCGAATTCCGGCGCGAACGCGACCCCGTGCACTCCCAACGTCGGCGCGATGTCACCGACGGTGCTGTCCGTCGCCGCGTCCACCACCACCACGTGCGTGCCGTGGGTCACGTACACGCGATGCGATGCGGCCTCGACGGCGATGCAATCCCACCCGCCCTCGCCGCCCACTGGGATGCGGCGCACGACGTGAAAGCTGGACGGAGCGTCCGCGGCCGGCGTGGAGCGCGGGCCGGCGAGCACGGCGAACAGAACGATCGGGAGCAGCAGGTGCGAGCGCAACATGGCCGGGGACCTCCTGGTCATCGATGAACGGCCGATTCGCGACGCGCCCCCCGCTCTGGGAGACGCGCCGTCACGTTACTTGAGGAGCAGGAGCTTCCGCTGCTCGATCGCTGCGCCGGCTTTCAGGCGATAGAAGTACAGACCGGCCGGCAGCGCGCCCGCGGTGATCTGCACGCGATAGCGCCCCGGCATCTGGAACGCGTCGACCAGGGTCCGGACCTCGCGACCCTGAATGTCGAACAAGCCGAGCCGCACGTTCTGAGCGGCGGGGATCGCGTATTCGATCGCGGTCGACGTGCGGAACGGATTCGGCGCGTTCTGTGACAGCGCAACGTGGCGCGGCACCGCGCCGCCGATCGGCTCGACACTGACGGTCACCGAGTCCGTGCCGCCGAACTGGTAGTAGCGGGCGGTGAACTCCTGCAGGTACTGGTTCGTGATGTCGAAGTCGCGGATGACGAGCGTGTTCTCGTTGTTCTGGTCCTCCGCGGCGCTCGACCAGTTGTGCGAGCCGGTCAGCGTCGTGGCCGCGTACTGCGGCGATTCGGCGTCGACGATGCAGTACTTGTGGTGCAGCAGCCCGGACACGCCGGTCTTCAGGCGCACGTCGATGCCGTTCGCGACGAGCGTCGCGTACTCGGAGCCCGCGTCGGAGTCGCTGTCGAGATCGCCGCGCACCTTGCGCCCGGCGTTGTGCTGGGCGATGAGCGCGTCCGAGATGTCCGAGCGGGTCAGCGTCAGCAGCTGGAAGCCGATCGAGTGTTGCGCCGCGTTGACGAGCTTGACGATCTGCGACGTCACGCCGTCCGACGGGCTGAAGTACGACTCGACGTCGCGCCCGCCGATTGTGAACTTGTGCGGCGTGTTGTCGAGCTTGCGCGCCCCGAATCGCGAGGCCGACGAGTTCGGCGTGTCGGTGCCGCTCCCCCACATCTCCTCGAACTCCATCGTATAGGTCTTGGCGAGCGACTGGTCCTGGATCTCGACCGAGTTCTGCATGTCGTCGTTCGTCCCCGGGTCCGTGGGGTTCCACGAGCCGGTCCACACCCACGCGCTCTCCGGCGCGCCGGCCCGGCCGTCGATGACGAAGAACTTGTTGTGCATGAGCCCGGCGCCGTTGTTGATCGGATCGAAGCGGTCCGTGATGAGCGGGATGCCGGCCGAGATCAGGGAGTTGAACGCGCTCGAGTTCTTGTTGTCGTCCTCGCAGATCACACGCACCTTGACGCCGCGGTTCTTGGCGTTGATGAGCGCCGTGGCCAGCGTCGCGCCCGGCGTGCCGCTCAGGCTGTACAGCGCCGCGTCGATCGAACGCTGCGCGTTGTCGAAGTGCGGCACGAGCAGCGCCGGCAGGTTCTGATTGCCGTTCGCCGCGTGCAGCCAGGCGACGGACGTGTTCACGCTCTTGTTGAAGTACACGTGCATCTGCCCCGTCGACTGGGGCGGCGACGACGTGATGAACAGCCGCGTCGTCGAGAAGTTCGTGCCGTTCACGTCGCCCGAGCCGACGCTGTAGTCGTACACGGTCGCGGCGCTGAGGCCGGGCACCGTGATGTCGTGCGCCGTCACCGGGGTCGGATCGACGACGCTGTCGGTGAACGCGGACGTCAGCCCGTAGCGCACGATGCTCGTGGAGGCCACGTCCGTGGTCCAGTGCAGCTGGACCGACGTCGGCTGCAGGTGATCCTCGAACGGCGTCGTCAGGAGGATCGGCCCGGCGTGCGCGATGATGTCAGCCGGCGTGCGCGGCGTGATCTCGTAGTCCGTGGTGTACGGCGGCCCGGGCGCCGGCGTCCCCGGCTTGAACTGCTTCAGGATGCCGACGACGTCGAACACGCTGGGCGGCGCGGGAAACGTGTTCGGGATGAAGATGTTCGTCGTCCCCGACGGATCGGTGATGGTCGAGGTGACCGGGTTGTACGTCGCGCCGTCGATGCGAATGAGCCGCGCTTCGTTCGGCTCCGTGAAGTCCGGATGGAACGTCGCGTTCACGTCCGCGCACGTCACGAGCAGCGGATCGGGCACCGGTCGCCCGGTGGCGTGGCGGAACAGCAGCGAGAAGTCCGGCTGCAGCTCCGTGAGACCGCGGAACTGCACGATCGACCCCGTCACCGTGATGCTGTCCCCGGGCGCGAGCGTGAGCGGCCCGAGGCTGGAGTTGAACAGGCTCAGGCCGCCGGTCACGTCCTGCACGTAGACGTCGGTGCGCGTGTCGCTGAAGTTCGCGGTGACGACGCCGCTCACCGTGGCCTCGGAGCCGGCCGCGTACGGCGCGGCGGCGACGCCCGAGGCGTCGTTGACGTGCACGGTCACGATCGGCACGAGGTCGAGCACGCGCACGCTCGGGTGCTTGATGATGGGCGCGAGCGTGCCCGCGGCCACGGCGGTCATCGTATTGAACGACGAGCCGCCCTTGGTGGCCGGCGTCGTCAGGTTCGCGATCGTCACGGTGCCGCTGTCGGCGGTCGAGATCGACGCGCCGGTCA
Source organism: Saccharimonadaceae bacterium (SeqCode) (assembly GCA_035494735.1). Lineage (GTDB taxonomy): Bacteria > Eisenbacteria > RBG-16-71-46 > RBG-16-71-46 > RBG-16-71-46 > DATJGS01. Next base: position 59,041 of record DATJGS010000035.1, on the reverse strand, counting down.
CCACGAGCGTGTCGCCGTTGATGACGAGCGCGGCCGACGCGAAGCCGGAGCCGGTCAGCGCGACGTCGCCCGTCGCATGCGACCACGTCCAGCTCGTGGGCACGGCGATCGACACGCTGGCCAGCGTGTACGCCGAGTCCTGAGCGACGGTGATGGCCAGCGACGCGAGCGAGCGGCTCGTGTACACCAGGTTCGGCTGCGCGCTCGCGCGGCCGGTGCCGCTGCCGCCGTTCGCGAACGCCGGCTCCGGCGAATTCCCGCTGTTCTGCGGATTGCGGCCGTGCGACTGGACCACGTAGTCGTTCGCGTTGTTGTCCGTGTCCTGGCCGTTGCCCAGGAACTCGTGCGCGCCGCCGGCGGCCAGCGAGTCCGCGGTCGACGTCACGAGCGCCTTGCGCTCGACGCTGTTGTTGTTCGCGGTCGTGCCGTGGTTCGGGGCCGGGCTGCCTTCGGGATCAATTGCGCTACCAAAGCCCACCTTGTCGACCTCGACTGCCGACGCGTCGAGAATGTGCACGTGCCCGTTGTCGGCCATGCCCTGGCCCGACGTCCACAGCGACGACGTGTAGTCGGGAACCACCGTGCCGACGTACGACGTGTTCGCGATCAGGAAGAAGCCGTGGGCGGCGATCGCCGTGTTCGCGGGCAGGATCGCACGGTCGTTCCAGATCGTCCCGCTGGACGACTTGTACTGCATCTTCCAGCCCGACAGGTCGATCGCGTTGCTCGTGGGGTTGTACAGCTCCACGAATTCGTCGGTCGCGGCCGACGGCCCGCGCGTCGCGAATTCGCTGATGACCACGTGGTTGGCGGCGGCGAACGCGGGCAGGACGCGCGCGGCGAGCCCCACCCCGACGACGGCAAATGCGGCGAGGAAAACGCGGGGCAAGGCGCGCATGAAGGTCCTCTTGGGGCTCAGGTGCGGCGGGTTCAAGTCGGTCTGAAACGCGAAGGAAGATCGTAGCATGCACGGGGTGGAGCGGCCACCGGCGCGGGCGGGTCGATGCCGACGCCCTCATCGGATGGCGTTGCGCGCACCGAGCCCACGCGCGTCGATTCATCGACCGCGAGATTAGCCGCGCAAAACCTAGTCGAGTTTCATGGTGGCAAACGCGACGATTCGCACGCGAATGTGACACTCGGTCCTTCCGTGTCATCGACCTGTGCACTAGACTTCACGCGTGCCGCAGCGATGGCGCTCCGGTTCGGGCTTCGCGCGCACGTGGTCGGTTCGAGTTCCTCTCCTCGGAGGTGCCATGCGTTCTCGTTTTGTCGCACTCGCAGCCGTGGTTCTCGGGCTCGCTCTCGCCACGTCGGCGCAGGCCGCTCACCATCTCTGGGTCTGGTCGGAGATCTTCAGCACCGCCGACGGCCAGGCGCAGTACATGGAGCTGTTCACGTCCGCCGCGAGCGAGCAGGGCGTCGGAGCGTTCACCATTACGTCCAACACGCACACGTTCAATTTCGTCACCAACCTGCCGAGCTCGGCGACGGCGAACACGTGGATCCTGGTCGCAACGTCGAACTTCGGCTCGTTCCCGGGCGGCGTGACGCCGGACTACATCATCCCCGCGAGCTTCTTCGCGACGGGTGGCGGCACGTTGAACTATGCGAGCGGCGTGCAGATCTGGAATTACGGCGCCGTGCCGACGGACGGCATCAACGCGCTGCATCGTGACGGCTCGACCGCGGTGAACGCCCCGCACAACTTCGCGGGCTCGAGCGGCTCGGTCAACTTGGCGGCCGGCGTGCCCATGATGCAGACGTGGGGCATTTTCGCGCTCGTCGGAGCCCTGTTGCTGATGGCGAGCGGTCTGTTCCGCCGCCAGCCGAAGACGGCCTGACGCTTTCGTCGATCACGCGAAGGGGGACGGGATCCAAATCCCGTCCCCCTTCGGCGTTTCTGGGGGCAAACGTCGGTGTCGGCAGCCTCCGCGACGAACCCGACACGGCACAGTGCCCGGGATTCGCACCGGCCGGCGCACGAGGCCCGGCTCAGTGCCTCGCGAAGAACTGCAGGCTGAACCCGCGCTCGAGGATCCACAGCACCGCCATCCAGGCGATCGCCAGCGAGCCGATCCCCATCACGAACCGCGGGTACCAGCGCCGGCGCGACGCCGCGTACAGCACGGGCAGCATGACGGCGACGATGCCCAGCTGGCCGATCTCGACGCCGATGTTGAACGTGCCGAGGGCCAGCAGCCGCGCGTGGCGCGGCAGCGACAGATTGTTGAGCGCTCCGGCGAAGCCGAGACCGTGCACGAGCCCGAACGACAGCGCCATGACCCACGCGCGCCCCGGGAGGAACGGCCGCAGGTTGTTCCACGCGGCCGCGAACACCGACAGCGCGATCCCGACCTCGACCCACTGCGCCGGCGGGCGGAGCACGCCGAAGAACGACAGCGCGAGCGTCGCCGAGTGGGCGACCGTGAACGCCGTGACCACCTTCAGCACTTCCTCGGCGCAGCGCCACAGGCCGATGCGTGGCGTCCATCCCGCGCCCACGCGCAGCAGCCCCGCGGGCAGGAGCAGCGCGAGCAGGAACAGGATGTGATCGGGTCCGGTCCAGATGTGCCAGATGCCTTCGCGCGTGAACTCCAGCATGACGTCGAGGAAGTGGAACTGACGCACGCTCACGGTGACCGAGCGCAGGTTCGCGCGGAACACGCCCACGTTCGTCACGCGATCGTCCTCGATCGAGAAGTACGCGCGGTGCGTCGGGTCCTTGTCGAACAGCAGGTTGCACTCGAGTCCGAGGCGCTTCGGCGCGACCGGGCATTCGGCGACGACGTGGAACCGCACGTTGTTCCACTTCGTGTCCCACTCCATCGGCTTCGGCGCCAGGTGGAGCCGGCACGGCAGGCTGTCGGCGGTGAGGGTCAGCGAGCGCAGCAGCAGCGCACGCAGCTCGCCTTCGTGATGACGCAGGTCCTGCCAGCCGGCCTCGCCGCCCAGTTGCGGGTCGAGTTCGACCGCCAGGCGAGCATCGCGCAGGTTGAGGTCCCACTCGCCCTCGACGTGCGAACCGTCGATCGTCATCTCGATCTGACTGGTGCCGACGCCGTGGGCGCAGGCCGCGACGGGCGCGAGGCAGGCCGCGAGCATCGCGCATACCGCGAGAACGGCGCGCCGTCTCAGCATCGGGGGCAAAGGGGATCGCATTCTGAATACTGTGCGACACGCCGCGCAGCGGCGGCAAGGAATTCCCGCGCACATCGCGCGGGTTCCGCCACGCGAAACGCGCTCAACGCGCCTTGCCGCCGAATCGCTCGCGGCCGAGCAGCGCGAACCACAGCGCCCCGGCGATCGCCAGCCCCGTCACCCGGATGAGCGCGTCGGCGAGCCGCGCGGCCTCGTCGCGCCCGGCCTCAGTCCCTCCCGCTCCGTTCGCGGCCACCAGCACGCCGAGCGCCACGCACAGCGCGACCAGCTCGGCGACGATCATCAGCGGCGCGCCGACGAGCAGTGCGCGGCGCCGGCGGCGCCACGTCGCCCAGCCGCTGGCCACCACGAGCGCGACGAACACCGCGAGATCGACCGGGTAGAACAGCTCGAGGTCGACCATCTCGAGCGTCGTCCCGCGCGGCGCGGCGACACGGGACGCGATCGCGCCGAGCGCGCTCTGCCACGGATGCGACACCAGCCACGCCGGCAGGAACGCGAGCGAGGCCCAGCCCGCGAACGCGAGCAGGAACCTCACGCCGTCCGGGCGCGACGTCCGGTCCATGCCAGCCACGCCGCGAACACCGCGAGCACCGCTACGATCGTGCCGATCTGCCACAGATAGACGTGCACGAAATCGAACCAGCCGGGCCGCGTCGCGAGCACGCCGAACAGCGCGAGGATGCGCGCGACGTTGAACACGTGGATGACCAGTGCTCCGAACACCAGTCCGGCGGCGCGCTCGCGCCACGTCGCCGGGGTGGCCAGCACGACGCCCGCGAAGATGAGGAACGGCAGGTGCGGGCTGCAGTCCGGCGCGATCTCGATCGCGGCCCGCGTCGTGCGCAGGATCCGGCCGGATTGCACGACGTGCAGCCCGAACAGCGCGAGCGTGCCGCGCACGGTGGCGAGGGTCACGCGGATGCCGAACGCTTCGATCGAGGGGAAGCGGCTCACCAGCCACAGCGCGCCGCCCCAGAACGCCGCGCACGCGACGACGACGCGCACGGCGCGCGCGCCTCGGCCGGGCTGCGGACGGGGCGCGCGGGCGGCCGGCGATTTCGCGCTCACGAGGGTCTCCACCGGCCGACGCGCGGCCCGGCGCTCACGGCTGAACGGTGAACGCCGCCGAAGCCCGCGTCGTGTCCCAGTCCATGTGGATGACGCCGCCCGACGCCGAGGGCTCGACGCTGATCGTGAAGCGCTCGACCGGCTGCGGCAGCGTGCTCGTCGCCATGTCGATCGTGACCAGATCCTTGTCCGCCTTGTGGTCGGTGCCCCACTGGCCGGTCTCGCTGTTGACGATGAGCTTCCAGCCGTTCGGCGAGGGCACGGTCCACAGCGTGTAGAACCCGGCGGGCACGACGGTCGTTCCGAACGCGAGCGGCTTGTCGGTCTTGAACTGGGTCGCCGCGTTCGCGCCGGTGCGCCACACGTCGCCGAACGGCACGACGCCGCCGTAGACCACGCGACCGCGCTTGCCCGGGCGGCCGTAGTCGATCCACAGCGACGCGCCTCCCGCGCTCGCCACGCGCACCGTGTCGCGCGGCGACAGCACACCGAGCCCGGCGCCGGCCTGCTCGCGGGCCGCGAACGCCGCCGCCATCGCGGGCACGTCCAGCTGCGCGACGCGCGTCACGCTGAACTTGCCCGTCCCCGAGATCGGCAGCACGCCGAGCAGGTGGCCGGCCGCGTCGACCTTGGCGTGGAACACGTCGAGGTGCTCGTTCGCGATCAGCACGGAATCGCGCCCGAGCTTGTGCAGGCTGAGCCACATCGCGTTGTCGGCGCCGAGCAGGTACATCGTCGTCCGCAGGCTGTCGCTCTTGCCCTTCATCAGCTTCATCGTCTGGCTCTCGTAAGCCGCCCACGGGCTCGACGTCGAGAGCACGACCGTGCCCTTCGGCATCGCGACGTGCAGGTTCTGCGCCGGCGCCGTGCCGGACTGGATCTTCATGCGCATCGAATCGGCGTCGAACGTGGCCTCGATGGTCTGGGTCGGAGTCGTGGAACCGGGCGGCGTCACGACCAGCGACACATGCGAGATCACGCCCGCCTGATAGTCGTAGACGAAATGCCGGCCGAGCACGCGCGGCGCGCGTCCGACCTGGTTCACGTCGACACGCGACGCGCTGCGCGTGACGCGCTCGACGCTCACCGTGTCCTGGCCGAGCTGCACCACGAAATTGGCGGTCTCGTCGGCGGCGGCCGGGGCGGCGAGGGCGAACGCGAACAGCGCGGCGGCACCGAAGGCACGGAATGTCATGCGACGACTCCTTGAGGAGAGGGACGAGCCGGAGGGTCGGGAGCGAACCGCCGACGGCCGCAGCCTAGCGCTTCGAGCGCTCAAACGCCGCGCGGACGCACACGAGCGCGGCAATGGCTCGGCCGGTCGCGGTCCGCGGGTTCGGCACGCGAGGCCGGCGCGCCGCGCGGGGCGCGTGGCGCACCGGGAGCGCGGCACCCCGCGTTGCGGACGGATTCCGCGCCGCTCGTCGCGAAACGCGCGCCGCTCGGGCACGCGGTCGGCCATGATCGCGCTTCGCTTTCGACGACCGCTCACACGCTCCCACGAGGTCGCCATTCCCAGCGCGCGTCGCGCCTCTCCCGCCCTCTCCGCCCTCTCCGCCCTCGCCGGGCTCGCGCTGTTCGCGGCCGGCCCAACGCACGCCATCGCCGCCACGACACCGCCGGCGCCCCGCGACTTCGCGGGGACGTGGAGCGGTCACATGGAGCACGACGGCGATCGCGCGGCGCTGGCGCTCGACATTTCCGCGCCGGACAGCGCGGGGCGGGTGACGCTGAAGCTGTCGATCCCCGCCGTGTACATCGACCACGTGACGCTCGGACGCGTCCCATGCACGGTGAGTGCCGACTCCCTGCGCGCCGGCCCATTCCGCTTTTCGTTCGATCCGGACCGCCGCACGCTGAACGGCACGATGCCGGCCGGCTTCGTTCCCGTGTACGCCATCCCCATCACGCTGGAACGCGCGGAACGCTTCTTGATGCCCGCCCGCCCCGGGCCGGACGCGCCGCGCGCGGTTCCGGTGTGGAGCGCGGACCTGGGCTCGCCGATCTGGGCCGGCGCGACGGTGGCCGGACGCACGGTCTACGCGGGCGCCGCGAGCGGCCGCCTCGCCGCGTTCGACGCCACGACCGGCGCGTCGCGTTGGACGGCGCAGCTCGGCGGGGCCATCCGCACGCGACCGTGCATTCATGGCGACGCGCTGTTCGTGCAGGCGGATGACGGCGCGCTGTATCGGCTGGACGCGGCGACCGGCCGCGCGCGCTGGCGCGTGGCGATCGTGAATCACGCCATCACGCGCCTGCCGTTCGACGACCCGAAGTCGCGCTTCGACCGCTTCGGCTCGGACGTGACGTTCGCCGGCGGGCAGCTGTACGTCGGCACGCACGACGGCAAGCTGCTCGCGCTCGACGCCGCGACCGGCAGGACGGTCTGGGAGTTCGTCGCCGGGGACGCGGTGCTGTCCGCGCCGGCCGTCGAGCGCGGTCGCGTCTACTTCGGGAGCTACGACCACTTCGTGTACGCGCTCGACGCGCGCGACGGGCGCCTGCTGTGGAAGCGCGATACGCAAGGCGCGGTCGTCTCGACGCCCGCGCTCGTCGGGGATCGCCTCATCATCGGCAATCGCGCGTACGACCTGCTCGCGCTCTCCACCCGCGACGGCGGCGTCGTGTGGAAGCGCTACGTGTGGATGTCGTGGGTCGAGTCCTCGGCCGTGATCCGCGACGCGACCGCGTACCTCGGCTCGTCGGACGCCGACGCGGTGTTCGCTTTCGACGTGCGCAGCGGGCGCCGGCTTTGGACGCGGGACATCGGCGGCTGGGCCTGGGGGCAGCCGGCGGTCGGCGACGATCGCGTGTACCTCGGCTCCTCGGGGCAGGTCGGCTATCCGGCGAAGCAGTCCGCGAACTTCTACGCGCTCGATCGCGCGACCGGGAAGCCGGCGTGGGCGTTCACGGCCGCAACGCCGGACTCGGGTTCGTACGGCTTCGCCGGATCGGCCGCGCTCTCCGGTTCGCGGGTCTACGCCGCGAGCCTCGACGGCCGGCTCTACGCCTTCAAGCGATAGATGAAGTCGGCGCCGCGCGCCCGCGCCCGCGCCAGACGCGGCTGCGGCGCGGGTCTTCTCAGCTCACGACGACCGCGAACGCGATCCCGTCCCAGCCTTTCGGACCGACCGTCTGCAGCACGGTCGCGGCGACGCGCGGCTCGGCCGCCACGACCTCGCGCAGCCGGCGCACGCCCTCGACGTCCTCGTCCTTCGATCCGGGATCGAGGATTGCCCCCTTGCGCACGATGTTGTCCACGAGGATGAGACTGCCCGGTTTCGAGAGACGGAGCGCCCAGCGGAAGTAGTCCGCGTTGTTCGACTTGTCGGCGTCGATGAACGTGAGATCGAAGGGATCTCCGCCTTCCGCGGCGAGCGCCGGGAGCAGGTCGAGGGCGCGGCCGACGCGCAGGTCCACGCGATCGAGGACGCCGGCTCTCTCGAGATTCCGGCGGGCGATCGCGGCGTGGCGCGGGTCGATCTCCAACGTGACCAGGCGGCCGTCGGCCGGGAGCGCGCGCGCCATCCAGATCGTGCTGTAGCCGGCCAGCGTGCCGATCTCGAGCACGCGCCGCGCGCCGCGGGCGCGCGTGAGCACGTGCAGGAACTGGCCCTGGTTCGGCGACACCTGGATCGCCGGCAGGCCGGCGGCGGCGGCATCGGCCAGCGCCGCGTCCAACGAGGCGTCCACGGGAAGCCACGCCGCCTCGAAGTAACGATCCACGTCCGCCCACCGTTCGTCGCTCATCGTGTCCCTCCTTCGTGGCCCACCCCGACGTCGTCGCGCAGGCGGGCCGCAGCCTCGCTCAGCGCGCGCAGTTTGCGCGTCGCGACTTCCGCGGAGTTCATCGGGCGCGCCGCGAACGTGCCGAAGCCGCAGTCGGGATTCAGGAAGATGCGCTCCGCCGGCACCACGCGCAACGCCTCGCGCACGCGCGCGACGATCTCGTCCGGGCTCTCGACCCGATCGACGCGCGGGTTGACGACACCGAGCCCGAGTTCCTTCTGCCCCGTCCCCACGATGTCCCCCGCGCGCGGCGTCGCGTACTCGAGCACGAGCTGGCGCACGTCGATCTTCGCGAACCACGGCAGCAGCGGCGCGTAGCTGCCGGACAACAGCGTGCCCTCGTCGCGGCTCCAGTTGCCGCGGCACACGTGCAGTCCGGTGCGCGTGCTTCCTGCCGCGGCCAGCACGCGGTTCACCAGGCCGACCGCGAACGCCAGCTCCTCGGCCGGGTCCTGGCGCGAGGCCAGCGCCGCGCACATGAACGTGCGCGTGCGTCCCTGCGCGAACACCAGCTCCGTCAGCACCGGCTCGTCGAGCTGGATGAAGTCCGCGCCGTCGCGGGCCAGGCGTTCGACTTCCTCGGACAGGATCGCGACCACGCGCTCCCCGAGCGCCTCCTTGTTCGGGTACGCGGCACGGCTCGCCTCCGGCACCCACATCGCGCGCGTCAGCAGGTACGGGCCGGGCAGCGTGACCTTGATCGGCCGATCCGTGTGCGCGCGCAGGAACGCCAGGTCGTCCGCCACGAGCGGCTCGCGCGGCGCGACGGCGCCGACGCACGTGGGATTGCGCAGCGCGTACGCCGGCACGTCCAGCGACGCGAGCAGTTCGCGGAAGCCCTCCTGGTCCTCGACCAGGTCGAGCATCTCGGCCAGCGTCATCAGACGCACGCCGTCGAACTTGTCGGCCACGAACGAGTAGAAGTTGTCGCGTCGCTGCTCGCCGTCCGTCACCAGGTCGACGCCGGCCTCTTCCTGGGCGCGCAGCGCCGTGCGCACGGCGTCGTCGGCGACGCGCCGGAACTCGGCGGCCGACGCCTCGCCGCGCTGGCGCGCGCGCAGGGCGCGCAGCAGCTCGCGAGGACGTGGCCAGCTTCCCACCGTCGTCACCGGAAAACGCGGCAGCGCCTTCATGCCCGCACGGTCTCGAAGTAGTGCAGCGTCTCGGTGGCCGACGTCAGGTCGGCGTAGCCGCTCGTGCGCCCCGGCAGCCAGGCCTTCAGGCCCTCCAGGTCCATCATTTCGCGGTGGTCGGGATTCGCGTAGTCCATGGCCAGCAGCACGCGCGTCCAGGCGTCGATGGCGCGCCGGTCGCTCGCCGTCGTCACCGTGAAGTTGCAGTGATCGAACGCCGGCGTCGTCGTCAGCACGCGGACGCGATCGGGGTCGCACGTGCCGTCACGGCTCCACAGATCCCAGTTGAGGTCGAGCACGGCGGCGGCCGCGCTCTCGCCCTTCAGCATCGATTCGAGCGCGTCGCGCTCGCCGCCCACGTGATCGCCGTGCTTGCCGACGAGCACGTCGTGGCGCCGCACCGCGAAGTCCTGTCCCGGCGTCAGGCCGGCGCGGATCAGATGGAGCTGCGGCAGCAGCGTGGCCTGCGGCGAATCCGCGGCCCCGAACGCCACCGACTTCCCGTGCAGATCGGCCGTCGCGCGCACCGGCCCGTCCGCGGCGACGAGCAGATGCGTGCGCCGGTCACGATCGGTGTCGCGCATCGCGACGGCCCGGCAACCGCCCCCGGTGCGGCGCTGCGCGTCGACCCAGGCCAGCGGCGAGTTCCAGGCGATGTCGATGTGGTCGGCGACGAGGGCCTCCACCTGCAGTTCGTAGTTCGTGTAGAAGACGCAATCCATCCGGCAGCCGTTCGCGACGAAGTAACGGGCGATGACGTCCCAGATGACCGCGACCTTGGGGTCGTAGAGGACGGCGCCGACGAGCGTGGGACGCATGCGGGGACTCCCTCTGTCTAGAGGACGAACTTCAGTTCGAGATCGATCGCGACGGCGCGCGCCAATGTGGCGTGGACCGGGGCGCGCGCCAGCGCCTGCGCCCACAACGTGCGCCAGCGCGGCTCCGCGCCCTCGCCGCTCACGTACAGCGATCCGCGGATGCGCGACAGCGCGGCGCTCCCCTGTTCGCCGACGACGCCCAGGACCACGAGCGGATGCGCCAGCTCCGCGGACAGCGTCAGCTCGACCGCGTCGAGCGTCTCGCCGGCGCGCCCGACCTCGCGCACGAATCCAGCCAGGAGATCCGCGGCCAGCGCGCCGATCAGCAGCTCGAGCGCCGAAGGCGCCGAACCCGGCGCCTGGAACGGGGTCTGACCCTCGGCCTGGAACGTGCCGTGGCGCCCGAGCAGGCGGACGCGCCCGCCGCCGGTCGACTGGGCGCGAATGTCGCAGGCGGTTGGAGTGGGACTGGGCCGGGTCATGCGAACAGGGGCAGCCCGGTGAGCGCGCGTCCCGAGAACTCGAGCAGGTGATCGACGGTCGGCGCCATGACCCAGCCGGCCCGCGCGTCGCGGAACACGCGTTCGAGGCCCAGGTGCTTCGAGAACGCGGCGCCGCCGCACGCCTTCATCGCGAGATCGGTCACGTCCCACGCCGCTTGCAGCGCCGCGAGCCGCGCCTGCAACACGAACAGCGGCGCGGCCGCCGAGCCCGATTCCAGGTGATCGAGCGTGTGCCCGAGCAGCGCGCGCGACTGCTCCGTGCGCACCGCCATCTCCGCGACGCGGGCGCGCAGGGTCGGCAGGTCGCGCAGCTGCGTGCCGGTGTGCTCGAACGTGGCGCCCGAGACATGAGCGATCGTCGTCGCCAGCGCCGCGCGTGCGAGGCCGTTCGCCATCGCGGCCGTGCCCACGCTGAACCAGGGCAGCACGACGTTCAACATCGTGGCCGCGCCCTCGCCCGGCGGACTGATGAAGTCGTCCTTCCCCACCGCCACGTCCGCCAACGTCACCGAAGACGACTCGTTGCCGCGCAGGCCCAGCCCGTCGAACGCGCCGCGCACCTCCACACCGGGCGCCGCGCGGCGCACGACGTACACGGTCGACTCGAGCGGCGACGTCGCGCCCGGGGCGAGCGCGCTCGAAACGTACGAATCGGCGTGCCCCGCGGACGTCACCCACGACTTCTCGGCGCGCGTGCGGAACGAGCCGTTGGATTCGACGAGGCGTGAAACCGGCGCCCAGAACTGCGAGCGCGAACCGCGCTCCGAGAACGCGAGCGTCGTCAGATGCTTCCCCGACGCGATGCTGCCGAGCAGCGCGTTGCGCCCGCCCAGCGTCGCGCCCGAGGCGATCGCCTGCGCCGCCGCCACGTGCATGACGTAGATCATCGACGTCGACGCGCAGCCGGTCGCCAGCTCCTCGACGACGGCGGCGAACGTGCGCATGCCTTCGCCGCGTCCGCCCTGCTCGCGGGCCACGCACAGGCCGAGCAACCCGCGCGCGCCGAGCGCGGCCAGGCCTTCTTCGGGGAAGCGCGCGCTCAGGTCGACGGCGGCGGCGTGACGCGCGAGCACGTCACGCGCCAGCTCCGTGGCCTGGGCCAGAATCGGGGCGGAAGCATCGGTGGGGCGATAGGGATGCATGGAGCGGATCCTCGCGGATGGGTCGTGGCCGGCCGGCGCGCGTCTGGACGCGCGGCGGTGCGCCGCACCGACGACGTGCGGAGCGTTCAGGCTCGGGAATCTTCGAAGGGAGGAGTCCCGCGTCGCGGACCTTGGAGAAGAAAGGGTCGCGGGACTTCTGGCGCAGGGTGGAACCCGCCACCCCTAGAGGGTGGCGCTTCAGCCGAAGCCGGAGGAATAGCGCGAGGAGAGCGGAACGTTGCCAGAGAGGCGCGTCACGGGCGGCACACTTGCAGAAACCCGCCGCGCCCGTCGAGTCCGTCCTGTCGAGCGCGGACGTCGGCGAGACGGTCGCGGTCTCATGACGCCGCCAGGCGTATCACGAGATCGTCAGGGACGTCCGTGCGCGCCCGCTACCGCGAGTCCGCGCGCGGCGCCCGGGGCGCCGTCGCGCCCGGCGCGCGACGGTACGGTCGGCGGCTCGCGTACAGCGCGCGCCGCATTGCGAATTCGCGCGCCAGGGAGTCGGCCGGGGTTCCCGCGACGCGGGCGATCGCGCGACGCGCGTCCGCCTCGGCTTCCATGTAGCGCCCGGCCGAAGCCAGCGCCGCCGCGCGCGTGTCCAGCAGAACCGGGTCCCTCCCCTCGGTCAACGCGACGGCCCGCGCCGAAGCGCGCAGCGCCTCCGTGGAATCGCGGACCGCGGAATCCGGGCTCGTGGCCAGCAGCCAGGCGAGCGCGTTCAGCAACGCCGGCGCGGCCGGCGCCAGACGCGCCGCGGCGCGCAGGTCGACGGCGGCGGCGCGCTCGTCGCCGACCGCCATCCACGCCATCCCCGCATGGAACCGGTAGTCGCTCCCTTCGGGCGCCAGCCGGACGGCGTTCGCGAACGCCGCGGTCGCGGCGCTCTCCCGCCCCGTCGCCATGCGGACGCGACCCAGCTGGTCCCACGCGTCGGCGCGCCCGGGATCGATCGCGACCGCGCGCGCGAACCAGTCGCCGGCTTCGTCCACGCGCCCGCCATACGCCAGCGCGAGGCCGAGGTTCAGCGCGACGTCCGCGTCGTCCGGCATCCGTCGCGCCGCCTCGCGCAGCTCGCCGATCGCCTCCGGCCAGCGGCCGCGCGCCGCCCACGCTGTGCCCAGGTTGTAGCGCGCTTCGCCGAAGCGCGGCTCGAGACGCACCGCGCGCGCCAGGTGGCGGAAGCCTTCGTTGGAGTCACCACCGCGCTCGAGCAGCACGCCCAGCTGGTTCTGGACGGCGGGCGAGTCGGGCGCGATTCCCTCCATGTGGCGGAACAGCGTCAGCGAGTCGCGCCACGGCGCGATCGCGGCGCGTGTCGCGCGGGCTTCGAGCGCGAGCAGCACAGCGCAACCGACGGGCACCGCGACCCTCGCCACCCGCGACGTGCGTGGCGATCGCGCGAGCGCGGCCAGCCCGGCGCCGATGCCGATCACCAGACCGAGCGCCGGGAAGTACACGTACTTGTCGGACGCGCCGACCCAGCTGTAGCGGAACGCGCCGAGCGTCGGGGCGAGCGCGACCACGAAGCACGCGATCGGGACGATCAGCGCCGGACCGCGCCGCGCCGACAGCGCGAGCGCGACGCCGGCCACGACGACGAAACCCACCGACAGCGCGACGGACGGATTCGACAGCGCGAGCGGGTGCGGCAGCGCGTACGCGCTCGAGAGATCGATCGGATGCAGCAGCTTCGTCGCGTACAGCGCCAGGATCGTCGCGACGTGCAGGGGCCAGGCGAGCGCCTCGGCGCCGGTCACGCGGTCGAGACCCGCGGTGCGCTGATGCGAGATCAGGGTGAGCGCCGACGACGCGAGCGCGAGCGCGACGTACGGCCACTGGTCGCGCCCGGGACGACGGCCCGCACGGCCCAGCGGCCACACGTCGAGGAGCGCGAGGAGCACGGGCAGCATGACGACCGTCGGCTTCGCGAGCAGCGCGAGCGCGAACGCGCCGATCGACGCGGTGCGCGCGGCGCGCGAGCCGCCGCGCACGGCGCGCACGTACGCGAGGACGCTCGCGAACGCCAGCGCCGACGCGAGCAGGGTCTTGCGCTCGCCGATCCACGCGACCGGCTCGACGCTCAGCGGGTGGAGCGCGAACAGCAGGGCCGCGATGAGCGCGGGGAGCGCGGCGCCGAACAGTTCGTAGACGAGCCAGGCCAGCAGCATCGCGCACACGGCGTGCAGCGCAAGGTTCGTGCGATGGAACGCGCGCAGGTCGGACGGCGTGCCGCCGGCCGCGACGTCCAGCATGAGCGACGTCATGCTGAGCGGCAGGTAGTACCCGCGCACCGTTGAAGGCGCCAGCACTTCTCCGAAGAAACGGCCCACGGACCCCAGGCTCGGATGGCGCACGAGCGCGTTGTCCGTGAGGAACGCGGCGTCGTCGAAGCCGAGGGCCTGCGCCTCGAGCACCGGCGCGTGCACCCACAGCGTCGCCGCCAGCACGACCGGCAGGATCGCGAGCAGCGGCGGGAGCGGCCGCCGCGCGCCGCCGCCGGCCTCACGCGCGGCGCCGGTCGGGTTCAGAGGCCGCGGGCCTCGAAGCGCGCGAGCACGCGATTCTGCCCGTCCATCAGCACGAGCGCAGCCCCCTCGATGCGCCAGCGCCGCGTCGCGGCCAGGGCCCTGAGATACGCCTGCTCGGTCCGCATGCCGTCGCACGCCATGCGCGTCACGACGAGCGGTCCGAAGCGCAGCGTGCGCGGACCGCTGTCGTACGTGCCGGTGAACCGGTTGCATCCGCCCGATCCGCTCGCGTGACGCGGGCGCGCCTCGAGCACCAGGAACGGCTCGCGCCCACGGCCGCGGACGACGACATCACGCCCGCCCACCTGCACCAGCTTCCAGCGCGTGCCTTCGAGCGCGAAGACGACGCCATGCGCCGGACGGCGTGGCGCGCGCTCCGCGGCCGATTCACGGACGAGCAGCATCTCGAGCCTGGATTGCGATCCGTCCGACAGCACGGGATACGCGCGGTCGGTGGCGAAGATCACGCGCCCGGCGGCGCGTATCGTCGCGCGCACGACGTACACGTGCCTCGGCTCGATGCGCGCGGCGTCGTACACGATCTCGAAACGGAACGGCGGAAAGCCGGGATTCTCGACGCGCGCCCGTCCGAGTTCGATGGCCGGCGCCGCGGCCCGGGACACGTCGAGCAATACCGCCTCGAATACGGCGTCGGCGGGCAGCGCGATGCGCTCGCGATACGTGGCCGTGCCGTGCAGCCGTGCCGACTCGGCCTCGACGGGCGGCGCGGCCAGGACGAGTACGGCGACGATTCCCAGCATGGATCCCAGGACGATCCGAGACATGAAGCGACCTCCCCTTCGGGTTCACGCGTCACTCGAGATGGAACCGGCACGCAGCATAGCGGCTCGGCGCGCCCGCCGGGAAGATGCGTTCCCCTTGCGCCGGCGGGCCGCTCCCCTGAAGATGCCGGCCGCGCCATCGGCCCAAGGGGCGCGGCCGCTCCGTCCTCCACCGGGAGACGCTCATGATGCCGACGGTTCGCTCGTCCGCCGCGACTCCGCGCCGCGCGCGCCTGATTCCCGCACTCCTGATCGCGTTCGGGCTCTCGGCGTGCGCGTCCTCGGTGGGGATGGTCAATCTGTGGAAGGATCCCGACCTGCCGAAGCAGCCCATGACGAACGTGCTCGTCGTGGCCATGAAGAACGACGTCGCGCTGCGCCGCATCTGGGAGGACGGCACCTGCCTCGCGCTCACGCGCTACGGCGTCCGTGCGACGCCGTCCTATCGCCTGTTCCCGACCGCGGTGCCCGACACCCAGCAGGTGATCGCGGCGGTCCGCGACACCGGCTACGACGGCATTCTCGTCACGCACCGGCTCGACGACCAGACCGCCAAGACCTACACGCCGGGCTACACCGCACTGCAGCCGGTGACCGTGCGCAATCCGTGGACCGGGATGTACCAGACGTACTACGAATCCGTGCACACGCCGGGCACGGTGGAAACCAGCCGCGTGGTGCGCCATCAGACCGACGTGTGGAGCACGCTCGCGGGCGGACACATGGTGTGGACCGGCACGAGCGAAGTGATGGATCCCACGTCGAGCGCCCAGGTGAACCGCGAGATCACGCGCCGCCTGCTGCCCGAGCTGTCGCGGCAGCGCGTGATCCCGGGTCGCACGAAGTAGCGCGCGGCCCGCCGCCCGTCAGAACTTGACCTGGAGCTGGGCGACCAGGGAGTTCGTGCGCACCCGCGGGAATCCGGCCTGGCGCGACACGAAGTCGATGATGCCGCGCGTGCGCCCGCCCGGCAGGTCGATGTTGAGGCCTCCCGTCGTCGCGCTGATCCGCCGAGTCACGCCGATGCCCGGCCTCTGGAAGTCCTCCTGGCGCGCGATCACCTGCAGCCACGGTACGATCCGGTAGCCGGCCAGCACGAACCAGCCGGCGTCGTCGCGCGCGCGGTCGCGCTTGTGCTGCGTCAGCCATTCGCCGCGCAGCACGAAGCCGGATTGTTCGAGCGACGCGTCCGCGCCCCAGCGCGTGCTGTCCGGGCCGTACGACGCGACGCTGCCGGCCAGCGTGATCTGAGAGATCGGCCGCACGCTGGCGCGGCCGACCACGAGCACCGTCGAGTCGCGGTTCACGACCGAGTTCTGCCCTTCGCCGTTGAAGACGCCGAGCCACACCCCGGCCAGCGGCTTCACGAACTCGACCATGATGCCGACGTCGCGTTTGGGCGCGAGCGTGTCGACGACCGTCGAGCGATCCGCGGTCTCGATCACCGTGATGGACGAGGTGTACTCGCGGCTGAACGGCGTCTTGAACTGGCCCGCGTTCACGGCGCAGGGCGCGAGCGACCAGCGGATGTACGCGTCGCGCAATGCGACCGTGGCCGCGGTGCGCGCGGCGCCTCCCGATTCGTATTCGACGAGCACCCGGTACGAGAAGTGCTGCGGCAGCACGCCGTCGCCCGACAGCCGCGCGCGATTCAGCGACGCGCTGAGCCCGGTCGGGCGCACGACGGTCTCGCGCACCTGGACGTAGCCTCCCAGCCTGGGCGCGCTGGCGGCGACGGGGTCCGCGACGGCCTCGACGCTCGCGCCGACGAGCAGGGCCAACGTGACGATGGCCGAGGCGCACACGCGGCGCGCACGCCCGTAGTGTCCTCGGTCCCTCGGGTCGGTCGACATCGGCACTTCTCCTGCGTTGGGGGCCTGCGGCCTTGCTTTCTTGGGTTTCCGCGCTGCAAAATGCTTCCCGGTTTCTTGGCGCGGCACTTTACTACCACATTTCACTCGTGCGAAAGCATATTGAGGCTCGATTGCGCACTCTCAACTCGGAGCAGGCGGCCGAACTCCTCCACCTCGATTCACGTCGCGTCCAGCGGCTCGCTCGCGAGGGTCGTCTGCCGGCCGTCCGGGTGGGGCGCAAGTGGCTGTTCCACGAGCACGCCCTCGCCCGCCTGCTGCGCGCGGGCGTTCCCGACGCGGGCCGGCCGATGCTCGAGATCAGCGCGCGCAATCGACTGCGCGGCGAGATCCGCCACGTGCGCATCGAGGGGCTGATGGCCGAGGTCGTGCTGCGCATCGGCGATCAGGATCTCGTCGCCGTCATCACCCGTTCGTCGGCCGAGGACATGCGCCTCGCCGTCGGCGACACCGCGTACGCCGTCATCAAGTCGACCGAGGTGATGCTCGGCAAGCTGGAGTCGGGGGCGTGATCGGCGCCCTGATCCTCGCGCTGTCGCTCGCGGCGCCCGCCGCGCGGACCTCGAATGCCGGCGGGCCGCCGCTTCGCGTGTTCGCCGCGGCCTCCCTGGCGGACGCGTTCGGCGAGATCGCGAAGCTCTACGAGACCCGCCACCCCGGCGTTCGCGTCCAGCTCAACCTCGCGGGCTCGCAGCAGCTCGCGCAACAGATCGAGCAGGGCGCGGCGGCCGACGTGTTCGCGGCCGCCGATTCCCGCACCCCCGACTCGCTCGTCGAGCACCAGCGTCTCGCCGGATCACCGGTCGCGTTCGCGCGCAACGCGCTCGTCGTGATCGTGCCCGCGTCGAATCCGGGACGCCTCGCGACCCTCGCGGATCTCGCGAAGCCGGGCGTCAAGCTCGTGCTCGGCGCGGACGCAGTTCCCGTCGGGCACTACGCGCGCGCGCTGGTCGCGCGTCTGGAGACCCTGCCTGCGTGCGGGCCGGGCTTCGCCAGGCGCGTGCTCGGCAATCTCGTGTCGGAGGAGGAGAACGTGAAGTCCGTCGTCGGCAAGGTGCAGCTGGGCGAAGCCGACGCCGGCATCGCGTATCGCTCGGACGTCACGCCGTCGGTCGCGCGCTACGTGCACACGTTGCCCCTCCCCGACTCGCTGAACGTGATCGCGACGTATCCGATCGCGGTCGTGGCCGGTGCGCCGCGCCGCGCGGACGCGGAGGCGTTCGTCGCGCTCGTGCGCTCGGCCGAAGGGCAGCACGTGCTGGCCCGGCGCGGCTTCCTGCCGGCCGCGACGCCGTGACGCTGCCGGCGCCGCGCGGGCCCGGCGCCGCGCCCGCGCTCGCGCTCGTCGCGAGCGGCGTCCTCGTCGTCGTCCTCGCGCTGCCGTTCGTCGGCCTGCTCGCGCGCGTCACCCCGCGCCTCCTCGTCGAGCGGCTCGGCGATCCGGGCGTGCGCGACGCGCTCGCGCTCAGCCTGGCGACCGGCTTCCTCGCGACCGCGCTCGTCGTGGTGCTCGGCGCGCCGCTCGCGTACTTGCTCGCGACGCGCTCGTTTCCGGGCAAGCGCGCCATCGAAGTGCTCGTCGACCTGCCCATGGTGCTGCCGCCGACGGTGGCCGGCTTCGCGCTGCTGATGGCGTTCGGCCGCGCCGGGCTCGTCGGTCGCGCGCTCGGCGCGTTTGGCGTCTCGCTGCCGTTCACGACGGCCGCCGTGGTGCTCGCCCAGGCGTTCATGGCCGCGCCGTTCTTCGTCGGCGCCGCGCGCGCCGGTTTCGCCGGCGTCGATCCGCGCCTGACCGAGGCGGCGGCCACGCTCGGCGTGTCCGAGACCGAGCGCTTCCGGCGCGTCGTGCTGCCGCTGGTCCGGCCTTCGCTCGTCGCCGGCATCGCCATGAGCGGAGCGCGCGCGCTCGGCGAGTTCGGGGCGACCATCACGTTTGCCGGCAACCTGGCGGGGACGACGCGCACGCTGCCGCTCGCGGTGTACGTCGCGCTCCAGTCCGATCTCGATCTGGGCGTGGTCCTGAGCGTGCTGCTGCTCGTGGCCTCGCTCCTGCTGCTGCTCGCGTTGCGCGCGGCGCCGGCCGGCTGGCTCGGAGGGTCGCGCCCTGCTGTCGCTCGCGCTCCGCAAGCAGCTCGCTGAGTTCACGCTCGACGCCGCGCTCGACGTCCCGGCGCGCGGCGTGCTCGTGCTCGTCGGCGAGAGCGGGGCCGGCAAGACGACGCTGTTGCGTCTGATCGCCGGCCTGAGCGAGCCCGACGCGGGCTGGATCCGCTCGCGCGCGGGCACGCTGGTCGACGCGGACGCCGGCGTCCGCGTGCCGCCCGAGCGACGTGGCGTCGGCTACGTCGCCCAGGACTACGCGCTGTTTCCCCACCTGAGTGCGCGCGACAACGTCGCACTCGGGCTGCGCGCGCGCGGCCTGCGCGGCGCCGCGCTCGCGTCGCGCGCCGACGCGGCGCTCGCGCGTCTCGGCGTCGAAGCCCTGGCCCCCCGCCTGCCGCGCGAACTATCGGGCGGCCAGCAGCAGCGCGTCGCGCTGGCCCGGGCCGTCGCCGTCGAGCCCGACGTGCTGCTGCTCGACGAGCCGCTCGCCGCGCTCGATCTCGCGACGCGGCGGGTGGTTCGCGGCGAGCTGCACGCGCTGCTCGCCGAGCTCGAGTGCGCGACGCTTCTCGTCACCCACAGCCCGGCCGAAGCGCTCGCGTTCGGCGAACGCATCGCCGTGCTGGAGCGCGGCGCGATCACGCAGCAGGGTGCGCGCGACGACCTCCTGGCGTGCCCGCGCACGCGCTACGTCGCCGAGTTCCTCGGCACGAACCTGTTCACGACGACCGTGCGGGCTCGCGACGCGGACGGACTCCTGCACCTCGACGCGGCGGGCGCGAGCATCGTGGCCGTCGACGGCGTGTGGGCCGTGGGCGACACCGTGTTCGCGGTCGTCGACCCGCGCGACGTCACGCTGCTCGAGGCGGCCGAGCCCATGAGCGCGCGCAACGTGTGGCGTGGGCGCGTGGCCGACGCCCAGCCCGAACCTCCGAACGGCGACCGCTGGCGCGTGCGCCTCGACACGCACCCGCCGCTCGTCGCCGAGATCACGCGGGTCGCCGCCCAGCGCATGAACGTGCGCGTCGGAGCGGACGTCGTGGCCACGTTCAAGGCCACCGGCGTACGCCTGTTCGCGTGAGCGCTTGCGGGGCGCGGCCGCGGTCCGTAGATTGCGCGGCAGCCGTCCCCGAAAGGAACCCCGCATGACGCACGGAAGGCTCCACGACGTCCGACGCGCGGCACGTCGCGTGGCGCCGGCGCTCGCGCTCGTCGGCTGCGCCGCGTTGGCCGCGCGCTTCGCACCGGCGCACGCGACGGACGGCGCGCAGCGCCGCTCGTACCCATTCGTCGGCCGCACGATGGGCACGTACGACCAGGTCGTGATCGTAACCGCGGATTCCGCAGCGGCCGCACCCATCGCCGAGGCCTGCCAGCACGAGTTCGCCCGGCTCGACTCGGTGCTCACGAACTGGACGACGACGAGCGAGGTCGCGCGCCTCAATCGCACCGCGGGCACGCGCACCACGCACGTGCAGGCCGACGTCGCGCGCGTGATCGCGGCCGCAATGCGCACGTGGCGTGAGAGCGACGGCGCGTACGACATCACCGTCGAGCCGCTCGTGCGGCTGTGGGGCTTCCTCGCCGGCACGCCGCACGTGCCGCCGCGCTCCGACATCCGCGCGGCGTACGCGCACGTCGGCGCGCAGCGCGTGAAGTTCGATTCGACCGCGAGCACGCTGCGGTTCACGCAACCGTGGGTGAAGATCGATCTCGGCGGCCTCGGCAAGGGCTACGCCGCCGACGTGGCGACCGGCATCCTGCGCGAACGCGGCGTCAGCGACGCGCTCGTCGATCTCTCGGGCAAGATGTACGCGCTCGGCCACCCGGCTGACGCCGACGCCTGGCGCATCGGCATCCGCGACCCGCGCGATCGCATCCCCTACTTCGCGCGCCTCACGCTGCGCGACGAGGGGATCGCGACGTCGGGCAAGTACGAGCAGTTCGTGGACGCCGACGGCAAGCGCTATGGACACATCATGGACCCGCGCACCGGCTGGCCGGCGCAGGGCCTCATCTCCGTGACGGTCGTGACGCCGGACGCCATCACCGCCGACGCGTGGGCCACGGCGCTGTTCGTGCTCGGGCCCCGCGACGCGCGTCGCAAGGCGCTCGAGCGCGGCAACGTGTCCGCGGTGCTCGTCGTCCCCGGGGCGCAGGTCGACACCGTGTTCGTCGAGCGCTCGCTCGAGGACCGCTTCGTGCTCGAAGACGCGGCGCGCACGCTGTTCCACGTCGAGTACTTCTAGCGAACCTCACGGGAGCGCGGCGCTTCCGTTTCGCGAGCGACGCCCGTACGGCTCGACGCCTTTTCCTCGCGCCCGCGCGCGACGCCACGCCCGCCGCTCACGCCCTATATAGAGGTAGAGCGACCCGCGAAACGCGGCGCGTCGCGCGCGTCGCGGAATTTCCCACGCGCGTCTGCACGTCGTGCGTTTCGCGATGTCGCCCGCGATCGCGCGCGCCATCCCACCCGTTCGTTTCCGTTTGGAATGCGCCGAAACGGAACGCGGCTCACTGGCTCAGTCCTTGCCCTGCCATCGCGGATCGTTCCCCTCGGAGGGGGTGCGAAGAGCTGCCGAACTAAACGTAAGTCAAAGGCGCACAGCGCCACGGCGCCGACTGGTTCATAGGTCGCATGAACTTGTCGGAACGCAGTGGTCCGCTTGCACCATGCACGATCCGGAGGCTGGACGCCGTGTCGTCGACTCGAGCCCACACTCGGAGCGGGAGAGCCATGATCGTCATGACGCTGGCGCTCGCTCTCGATTCCCAGGGTTGCAGCGCCCCGACGCGCCCGCCCACTCCCCCGAGCGGCGGCCAGACGGTGACGCTGGACTACGCCACGTTCGCAACGAATGTCGAGCCGATCCTGGTCGAGCACGGCTGCGACGCGACCGGCGACTGTCACGGCGGCGGCATCCGCGGCACGCTCGAGCTCTCGCCGCCGGGCGCCAAGGACGTGCGTTTCGACTTCGACCAGGTGTCGCAGCAGGTTTGGCCGGCGACGCCGGCCAGCAGCCCGATCCTGACCCAGCCGCTGGCGATCAACGCGGGCGGCACGCCGCACCCCGTCAAGGTCTTCGCGTCCACCAGCGATTCCGAGTACGTGTCGATTCTCGCCTGGATCCAGGCCGCGGGGACGCCGTGAACGCGCCCCTCGTTCGTGCGCTCGGCGTCGCGGCGTTCGTCGCGCTCGCGTGCTCCGCGCCGGGCGCGGCGCGCGCCGGCGACGCGCCGGACTCGATCGCCGCGGGCGCGGCGCCGAGCGTCGCGACGCCGCCGGCCGCGGCCGCGCCGTCCGCTCCGCACATCGGGCGCGACGGGCTCGAACACCTCGTGCCCGAGCTGGAAGGCAATCCGTACCGTCTGGCGCCGGGCGTCCGCCCGTATCAGAACCGCGTGTCGTTCAGTCCGGCGTTCGGAAATCTCGGTTCGAACCGCGTGTTCGCGTTCCGCTTCGCGTTCAATCCGAACGAGTGGCTCGGCTACGAGGGCACGCTCAGCCACAACCCGGGCCATTCGGTGCACGCGCTGCTGCACACGCTCAGCGCGCTGGTGCGCCGCCCGCGGCCCGGCCGCCTGCAGCCGTACCTGAGCGCGGGCTACGGAATGATGATCGTGTTCCCCGGACCTTCGCTGAACGCCGACGCCGTGACCAAGAACGCCCTCACGTATGGCGGCGGCCTCGAGTGGTACATCCGCGGGGATCTCGCGCTACGCGGCGAAGTCACGCAAGCCACGGTGTTCGGAAGCCAGCGCGACCGCGACGGTCTCGTGGCCTACGACTACCTCCAGGAGACGATCGGACTCGCCTTCTATCGGTCGCTGCGACCGTGAACCAGGGACGTCTAGCGGAGGGTCTCCACACATCATGCTGACGCGACTCGTGCATCACGCGCCTCGACGGGCGCTCACGCTCCTGGCGGTCGGCCTCGCGCTGCAGGCGGGCCTCGCCGGGTGCCGCCAGAGCGCGCCCGACGACCTGATCCAGCAGGAACAGACCACGGACGCGCTGGTCTTCGTGAAGACCACGGGCGACGAGACCCTGAACCGCAGCTGGGCGACCGGCAACCTGTACAAGCTGTCGCCGATCAGCCCGGACGGCATCGTCACGCCGATCACGAACTTCACCGGGGCCAGCGTCTCCGATCCCGCGGTGTCGTTCGACGGCAAGAAGATCCTGTTCTCGATGCGCCCGTCGGGCGGCGCGTGGCGCAACATCTACGAGATCAACGCGGACGGCAGCGGGCTGCGCCAGGTGACGAGCGGCGGCGGCCACGACTTCGACCCTCTGTACCTGCCGGACGGCCGCGTCCTGTTCACGAGTTCGCGCGACGGCGAGATGGACGAGTACAACCACTCGCCCGCCGAGCACCTCTATACGTGCGACATGGACGGCGGCAACCTCGAGCGCATCAGCTACAACCAGAGCAACGACTTCGATCCCGAGCTGCTGCCCGACGGGCGCATCGTGTACACGCGCTGGGAGCACTTCGGAACGATGAACCGCTTCCCGCTGTTCTTCACGAATCCGGACGGCACGGGCACGTTCCACTTCTTCGGTCCGCACAACGAGAACTTCTTCCACGCCGTGCCGACGCCCGACGGCCGCCTCATCGCCATCCAGTCGACGATGGTCGAAGTCGACGCCGGCCCGATCGCGGTCCTGAAGCCGGAACAGGGCCCGGCCGACCCGGCGACGGGCATGAGCGCGCTCCACTGGGACGCGCTGACGCCGCAGGTCAACACCGACGGCGAGCCGTGGCCCTACGGCGCGTTCAAGTATCCGATCCCGATCGGCGGGAACAAGTTCGTGGCGTCGTACACGCTGCCGGCCGCGACCGGTCCGGACGCGGACTACGCGCTGTACACGTTCACCCTGAAGCAGACCGGCGCGGGCACGACGGCCGACCCGGCGACGTTCACGGTCACGAACCTGTCGTTCCTCTACAACGACCCGGCGACGAACGAGTACGACGCCCAGCTCCTGGCGCCGCACCCGAAGCCGCCGGTCATCGCGTCCATCGTCGACCACACGAAGGACTACGGCATCTTCCTCGCCCAGGACGTGTTCAACCGCGGCACGAACGACGGTCAGGAAGTGCCGATCAAGGGCGCGGACCCGATCGACAGCATCATGGTCATCGCGGCGCGTCCGACGGTCGTCGGTGAGATGAACGACTTCTCGGCGAACGAATTCGAGAAGCGCGCCATCATCGGCTTCGCGCCCGTCTACCCCGACGGCTCGTTCCGCATCAAGGTCCCGGCCGACACGCCGATCAGCTTCGCGACGCTCGACAGCCTGGGTCGCGGCTTCGTCGTCAAGCGCACCCACCTGTTCGTGCGCCCGGGCGAGGAGTTCACGCGCTGCTTCGGCTGCCACGAGGACCGCGTGGCCGGCGGGCCGGTGCCGACGAATCCGTCGCCCATGGCCGCGCTGTATCCGGCGCATGACCTCGACATCCCGAAGAACCAGTTCCAGATCATCGACTATCAGAACGACATCGGTCCGATCGTCGCGGCCAAGTGCGAGCCGTGTCACCACACGACGATCGTCGGCACCGACACGACCGCCGCGCCCGGCAACCTCGACCTGACCGCCGTGCCCGACACGACGACCATGAACCGGGTGTTCCCGCGCGCGTACGTGAACTTGTCGGGCGAAGCGATGATGGCCGCCCACCAGGTCGTCGTGCCGCCGTTCCCGCGGCGTTCGCTGCTCATCGACTACGTCCTCGGCGTCGGCTCGCAATCCGCGGCGCATCCGGGGTCGCCGTACGCGCTCACCGATCAGGAGAAGCGCCTGTTCAACCTCTGGGTGACGTTGGGCGCCCAGTACAAGTGAGGGAGCACGACATGAACGGGATTGGCAACGCCTCTCGCGCGCTGCGCCGCGGCTTCGTCGCCGCGGCTGCGCTCGGCCTCGCGCTCGTCACGAGCGCGGGAGCTGGGCCCGTGGCCGGGACCGGCGTCGACGCGGCGACGCTACAGCGCACGCTGCGCGCGCACGCGCTGCACGACCTCGATGGCGCGCCCGTCTCGCTGGACGGGCTGCGCGGCCAGGTCGTCGTGCTGAACTTCTGGGCGACGTGGTGCGCACCGTGCCGCCGCGAACTGCCGCGGCTCGACGCGCTGAACACGGAGCTGATGAAGAAGGGCGGTCGCGTGCTCGCCGTGTCCATCGACGAGCGCGACGACAACGTGCGGCGCTTCGTCAAGGCCCACGGCCTCAAGCTGCCGGTGTGCGCGGACGGGCCGGGCGGGCTGGCCCGCGCGCTCGATCTACAGCACATCCCGGTGACGCTCGTGCTCGATCGTCAGGGCGCCGTGGCGTTCACCGTGAGCGGCGCCGACGACGCGGCGCTCGCGTCCCTGACGCGGCGCACGCGCGATCTCGTGGAACACGAAGCCGCGCTGTCGCGGCTCGAGGAAGGATCCTCCCGATGAAGCGTCCGAATGAATCCCCCCTGCTCCGCCGCGGATGGGTGTTGGCCGGCCTCGCGCTGCTGCTCGCGCTGGCGTCGGGCTGCGCCACCGTGTCCGCGTACCAGCGCGAGCATCTGGTGGACCCGATCATGTCGTTCAAGGCCGACGCGCGCGAGAACGCCCGGCTCACCAAGTCGTTCGACGCCCGCGAGGGCTCGACCGGCGGCAACGGCGGCGCCGGCGGAGGCTGCGCGTGCAACTGAAGTGGTGGGGCATCGGGATCGCGTTCGCGATCGTGGGGTGCGCGGGGCTCGCCCCGGCGGTGCGCGCCGATGCGTCGGACGACGACGACAACGGCGGCGCGCTGCTGCGCTACTTCAACGACTCGAATCACATCCTGGTGCGCTCCATGATGGGCGACTACACGTTCACGCTGCCAAAGAGCGCGGCGCTCGCCGTGCACTGGAACAACGAGCGCGTGACCATCCCGGCCGTGAGCGCGCCGCCCGGCAGCCCGGAGGCGGTGGACGCCATCACCACGGCGAGCCGGCCGATCTCGGGCAACGCGTACCAGGACTTCATCAAGGTGCGCAACGAGGTCACGGGCGAGATGACGAAGGGCAACGGCGCGTTCAACTACTACGTGTCGATGGAGAGCGACTACCTGGCGCAGCAGGTCGGCGCGCACTACGCGAAGGACCTGAACGACGCGAAGCTAAACCTGTCGATGGGCACGAGCTACGGCTGGGATCGCATCGACCCTCTGCCCGACGACGACACGCGGACGAGCCCGGCCTCGAAGACGACACTGCACTGGAACGCCGAGGCCACGCAGGTCCTGTCGCCCGTCACGATGCTGCGCGTCGGCGTCGAGTACAACCTGGTCGAGGGCCTGCAGCACAATCCGTATCGCAACGTGTACGCGGGCGGCACCATCGTTCCCGAGAACCAGCCCGACGAGCGGCAGCGCCGCGACGTGTTCGTGCGCGTCAACCAGTACCTGCAGAACCGCTCGAGCCTCAAGTTCAGCTACCGCCTGTACAACGACGACTGGGGCATCACGTCACACGAACTGGGCGCGCGCCTCAGCCAGTACATCACCCCCGGCACGTACGTCCGCTATCAGTACCGCTACTACACGCAGACGGCGGCCGACTTCTATCGCGCCGAGTACCTGACCACGAACGGCATCGACGGTTACCTGACCGGGGACTATCGCATGGCTGCGCTGTCCTCCCATCTGTTCGGAGTCGCGGTCCACTTCGACCTGGGCACGCTGGCGGCCGACACGCGCTGGCTGCGTCCGCTCGGGTTGTGGGCGAACTACGAACGGTACTTCAACAGCAACAACTACTCCGCGGACATCCTGGAGACCGGAGTCGGTCTCCACTTCTGACGTCCCCGCGGGGCAGCCGAGAGGAGCGCGACATGCGACGTCTCAACCTGGTGACGCTGGGCCTGACGCTGGCGGTGAGCGGTTCCGCCGCCGCCGGCACCTTCGACTCCACGCGTCTGGCGCCGGACTACGGCGTGGACGCGCTGACGCGCAGCGTGGCGCGCCAGCAGGTCGGACGCGACGTGTTCGCGAACCCCTACGCCACGGTCACGCTCGAGACCATGGACGTCTACAACGTGTTCCCGTACGTCGAGTCGCGCAGCTTCCAGATCGTGTCGGACCCGCGCTGGAATCGTCTCGTGTTCGGCGAACTGGGCCGCGACCTCGGCGCGTACAGCGGCGCCGGCCAGCCGCTCGGCGCGCTCAAGGCGCCGCGCGGCATGGCGGTGGACGAGCGCAACCGGCTCTACGTCGCCGACACCGGCAACGACCGCATCGTCGTGTTCGCGGTGCACACCGAATTCGACGCCATGACCCTGACGCCGCTGTTCGAGATCCCCGGTCTGAGCGGCCCGTACGACGTCGCGTACTCGGACGGCGGCACGCCGAACGTGGCCGACGACGACTACCTCTACGTCGCCGACACCGGCCGCAACCGCATCGTCGAGTATCAGCTGATCGGCGACGGCGCGCGCCAGATCGCCGCGCTCGGCGACCTGGGAAGCGGCGCTTCGCGCTTCGCGGGGCCGATGGCCATCGCGGTCGGTCGCGCGGACGGCGCGAACACGTCCGACGTCTACGTCGCCGACGCGCACAACCGGCGCATCGTGCACCTGCAGGGCGGCGCCGGACTCGCGTGGCTGGGCGACGCCGCCGACGGCGCCAGCGTCGTGACCTCGCTCGACACGGACCGCTGGGGCAACGTGTACGCCGCGGCGCCGCAGCAGGGCGTCGTGCGCAAGTTCAGCGCCGCGCTCGCGCCCGTCGCCGACCTGTCCGGCGTGAGCCGGCCGCACAGCTTCGAGATCCCGACAATGACCGTGCGCGACCATCGCACGGGCACCGTCGAGCGCAACGCGCGCGCGAGCGGCCTGGCGACCGACGAGTGGACGGACGCGAGCGGCATGACGCTGTGGAACCTCGGCGTCGACGTGTCGGGCCTCAAGGTCGTGGACGCGGCCGGCCCCACGGCGCAGTTCACGCTGACCGATCGGGCGAGCGTGACGCTCGACGTCGTCGACGCGGCGAGCGGCCGTTCCCTCGCCCGGCAGTCGGCGGGAGCGCTCGACGCCGGCGCGCACGACGTGACACTGAGCCCGGAGGCGATCCAGGCCGCCGGCGGCGCCGACGTGGTGCTGCGTCTGTCGGCCGCGAGCGCGTACGCGGGCGGTCCGACGGCCTACGCCGCGACCAGCTTCCGCA
Organism: Saccharimonadaceae bacterium (SeqCode); assembly: GCA_035494735.1. GTDB lineage: Bacteria > Eisenbacteria > RBG-16-71-46 > RBG-16-71-46 > RBG-16-71-46 > DATJGS01. The sequence goes on along the minus strand of DATJGS010000035.1, from coordinate 30,949 downwards.
TGCAGGGCGGCAACCCGGTCGCCATGCCGTCCCGCCCGCTGCTGCTCGGCAACACGCCGAACCCGGCGCGCTCGACGACGTGGATCTCGTTCCTGCTGCCGGCCGGCAGCGAGCAGGGCGCGGACCTGCGCCTGTTCGACGCCAGCGGCCGGCTCGTCCGCCAGTTCCGGCCCCAGTTCGCGTCCGGCCTCAATCAGGTGCTGTGGGACGGACGCGACGAGCACGGCGTCAGCGTTCCGGCCGGCGTGTACTTCTACCGGCTGCGCGCCCTGAACCGCGAGTTCACGAACCACCTCGTGCTGGTCCGCTAGAGGCCTCCCATGAACGCCTTCTGTCCTGAACAACGGATCCCGATCCCGAGCGGCGCCCCGCGGCGTCGCCGGCTCGGCCTCGGGTTCGGGATCGCGCTCGCGCTCACGCCCGTGCTGGTCTCGGGCTGCTTCGACGCGCCCAAGCTCGAGGACGAGTGGACACGCGTCGACGTCCAGTCGTGGAGCGTGGCGCCGGCGCAGACGCTGCCCGGGTCCACGGTCCAGCCGATCACGCTGAGCACGGACATCACGTTCCGCTCGCTGCTGACGGGATACGAGGTCGCCGAGCTGCGCGCCAGCCCGACCATCGCGCCCGGCAGCGAGCCGGTGAACCCGAACGCGCCGCGCCTGCCGATGGCCCAGGCCATCGACTACGTGCTCGCGAACTCGGTCTCGCTCGGCCGCGGCACGCGCGCCGTGACCGGCTGGCCGCATCTCATCCAGCACGTGGACTTCTCGTTCGCCGCCGGCGTGCCGCCGTCCGGCTCGCCGGGCAGCCTGTTCCTGCTGTGCTACCTCGCGAACGGCGACAAGGTCGAACGCCAGGACGGCACGGACACGCTGATCATCACGCCGTACCCGTCGGGCCCTTATCAGATCCTGCCGATCGGCATGGAGCTGGCCGTGGGGACGCCGCAGCCATGACGCTCCGCCCCCGGCATGCGCCGTTCCGCGCTCGCGCCCGGTATCGGGGCGTGACCGTGGCGTGCGCGATCGTCACGCTCGCGCTCGCCGCCTCGATCGCGTCCTCCGCCGAAATCACCGTGCCGCTCGACGACGTGAGCGCGGTGCGACCGATGCGCGACGACGCGGGCTCGTCGACACTCCGACGCGCGTCCACGTGGTGGCTGTCGCTCGGCGCGCTGTCGGGCTCGACGTCGTGGGACGGCACGCTCGCGAACTATCAGTGGGACGTGAGGCCGCAGGCCGCGTGGGGCATCGTCGCGCGCGCCGGCCGCGGGCGCTGGAGCGCCAGCGCCCGTCTGTGGACGACGTCGACGACGCAGGGCCTCGGCGCGCCCGGGCTGCCGGTCACGCCGCACGTGCGCGCGACGAGCTGGGAGCTGACCGGCGAAGCGCGCGTGCTCGACGTCGCCGGCCTGCCGCTGCTGGCGACCGCGAGCGGCGGACGCCTGCACCTCGGCTACGACCCCGAGCACCTGAGCGTGGACCCGGGCACGGGCACGCCGATCGACATCGACTTCCGCCCGATCGACGAATGGACGGGCGGCTTCGGACTCGCCACACGGCACGCGCTGCGCGGCCCGTGGATGGCGGGTCTCGCGGTGGAGCGCGAGGTGTTCGCACTCGACGCCGCGCATCGCAGCGGGAACACCGTGACCGCCGGACGCGAAGCGTTCGGCAACTGGAGCGCGCGGCTCGAGCTGAGCTGGTTCTTCCGCCAACCGTGAAAGGGACGTCATGACGAAGCGATCCCGGGCGCGCCGGCTGTCTCCGGCGCTCCCGCTGCTCAGCCTGCTGGCGCTGGCCGCGCTGCTTCCCGCGCTCCCGGCCCGCGCCCAGTCCGCGCCCGACGCGCCGGCCGCCGCGAGCGCCGACGCGCCGCCCGATTCGCTGGGCCCCGCGCCCATCGTGGCGTCCGACGCGCCGGCCCGCCCCGCCATGAACACGCACCCCGTCGTGGCCACGCGCCGCGTGCGTTTCAACCAGAAGTCGCAGAACGTCGTGCGCTCCGGGCCCGGCAGCAGCTTCTCGATCGTCGGCGTCTACGCGAGGGGCGCGACGTTCCCGGTGATCGCCAAGAGCGGCGACTGGTACAACGTGCGGCTGTCCGACAGCGAGACCGGCTGGGTGCATTCGTCGCTGTGCCAGGAGCTCGACGACACGTCGGGTCTCGAGTTCAAGCCGAACCCCAAGCTGTTCTCGCGCACGGGCACGTTCATCCTCACCGGCTACGCCGGGGCATACGCGTTCGATCGCAAGTCCAACTCGCTCGCGCTCGGCGGGCGCCTCGGCTACTACATGTTCGATCGCCTGCAGGCCGAGGGCGGCGTGGCGTGGACGCGCGTCAACCGCCCAGCCGAGATCGTCGAATCGCTGTTCGATCTGTCGCTCGAGGCCGAGAAGTTCGACATGCTGTTCTACCACATGAATCTGACGTACGAGCTGCTGCCCGGACGTCAGATGGTGCCGTTCTTCACCGGCGGCGTCGGCTCCACGCTGATGCTCGGCCGCTCGGAGTTCAGCTACAACTTCGGCGCCGGCACCACGCTGTTCCTGTCCAAACGCACGGCGATGCGCTGGGAGTTCCGCGACTACCGCTTCAAGTCCGGCCCCGACGACGCGCGGGTCCAGAACGACAACGTCGAGTTCACGCTCGGCAGTTCCCTACTCTTCTAGGAGCGACGCCGATGCGCGACCTTCGCACCCCATGGATATCCGTGCGTGGCCTGTTCGGCCACGCGTGGTTGCTGAGCCTGTGTCTCGTCGCCTTCGCGGCCCCGGCCGGAGCGGCGCCCCACGTCGCGTTCGCGGCGCGCGCCGGCGTGGAGGCGGCCGCGGCCGCCGCGCACAGCTGGTCGCCCGACGCGTTCCTCGTCTACGTCGAGAACGACGAGGACGTGGCCGCCGGCGGCGTGGCCCCGCGCTGGGGCTACCTCTACTACTCGCCGTGGCTCGAGAAGTGCCGCATCTACTCGGTGCGCGACGGGCGCATCGCCGTGGCCGAGGACCTGACCATGAAGTTCGACGCGCCGCCGCTGGCCGGCGACTGGATGGACAGCGGCGCGGCGCTGGACGCGGCGGAGCGTGAAGTCGGCCGCGAGTTCCGCGAGAAGCACGGCGGCGCGCTCGGCACGATGCTGCTGATGCGCGGCGCGTTCAACGAAGGCGATCCCGACGAGACCACCTGGACCCTGATCTACACCGCGCCGCACGCCCCGTCGCTGTTCGTGGTCGTGGACGCATCCGACGGCAAGGTACGTCGGACCTGGAGGGGCTGACGCCATGGAACGGCACTCTCGCTTCACGTTCGTCGATTCCGCCGCGGTCGCGCGCGGCGCGTTCGCCGTGGTGCTGTCCGTCCTCGCGCTGCACGCCGGTCCCGCCCGGGCCGATGACGCCGGCGATGCCGCGCCGGTGCCGGGCGACGCGCCCGTCCTCGTGCGCATCGAGCGCGTGCGCCCGCCCAGCGAGAAGCTGACGACGCTGCGCTTCCTCAAGGAGAACCGCGATTTCATCCGCGGGCGTTTCGACCTGCTGCGCCAGCGTCCGATCGCCGGGCACGGCGAGACCACCGCCGTCGATCCGCGCTTCCTCGCGTATCAGTCCATGCTCGCCGACGTCCTCGGCGCGCGCGATTCCGTGGCGTCCGCCGAAGAGCGGCGCAGCCGCCTGACGCTGCTCGCCAGCGTGACGCAGCTCGGCGACCTCGAGAGCGAGTTGGACGGGATGGAGCGCCTGCTCGCCGCGCAACGCGAGCGCCTGTCCGTGCTGCAGGCGGATTTCACGGGGCGCCAGCAGACCGCGCTCGCCGTCGTGATCACCGGCGATCCCGGCGCGTCGCCCCTGAGCGAGATCTCCGTGACCGTCGAGGGCGGTGCCCGTATCACGGTGACGCTCGGCGAAGCGGAACGCGCCATTCTCAAGCGCGGCGGCGCGGTTCAGGTGTTCCGCGGCTTCGTCGAGCCGCGCGCCCAGACGCTGGAGATCGGCATCGGCGGCGCGGCGTGGCCGGCCGGCGACACCGGATACGTCGCGCTCGAGCCGCCGCGCGACCGCCTTACGATGCTGCGCCTCGACCTGTCCACGCTCGATGCCGCGCGCGGCGCCCCGAGCATCCGCGCCAGCACCTGGCTGTACGACGCCAGGATTCCCTCCAGCGACGGATGAGGCTGCGCATGCCGCGGCTTCCCGTCCACGTGCCGTTCCGCGTCGCGGTCCTCGGTGCCCTCCTGCTCGCGGGGGCCGGCGGACCCGCGCCGGCGCGCGCCCAGGATGCGACCGCGCCCGCCGCACCCGGGAATCCGGCGGCGCACGCGCTCGCCGCCGGGGACACGCTGGCCGACTGGTCGCGCCTGCGTCTCGAGCGCGCCGCGGCCGAGCGCAGCCTCGGGCACGCGCAGGGCGTAATCGACGCGCTCGAGCCCATCGACTTCGCGGCCGAGTCCACGTTCGCGGACGAGGATCGGGCCGCGTTCCTGCTCGGCGAGGCGTATCTCGAGCTCGGCAGCCGCGCGCGTTTCGCGGCGCTCGCGCGCGTCGCCGAGCGCTGGCGCGACGACAGCCCATACGCGCGCTGGCTGGCCTACGAACGCGCGGCCATCGAGAGCGACGGCGGCGCGGGCGCGCCGGCGGATTCGACGCCCCCGGCCGCGACCGGCGTCACGGCGGCCGACGTGCTGACGGCGAGCCTGCTGCTGCGCCGCGGCGACGCGGCGTCCGCGCTGCGCCTGCTCGACGACGCCGAGCGCCAGGACCCCGACGCGCCGCTCACGTCCTACCTGCGCGTACGCGCCCTGGAAGCGCATGGCGACGACGCGAGCGCGGAGTTGGAGCGCCTGTCGGCCGCCGACACCTCGAGCGCGCTCGGTCGCGACCTCGCGGGCGCCGCGCTGCTCGAGCGCGCCGCCCGCGCCGCGAACCGGGGCGAGGATCCGGCGCCGCTGCTGGAAGCCGTCCCGCCGGGCGGCCGCTACGCGGCCCGCGCCCGTCACCTCCTCGGACTCAGCCGCCTCGAGCACGGCGACGCGGCGGGCGGCGTGGCGCTGCTCGATTCGCTGGCCGCCGCCGACACGACGTACGCGGACCGCCGCGGCGTGCTCGCCGCGCTGGGCGGCCAGGCGCTCGACGCCGGGCGCTGGGTCGAGGCCGAGGCGCGTTACGATTCCGCGAACAGCGACTGGAACGACGAGCGCACGACGCTCGATCGCCTCGTCTCCGGCGGCAAGTTCGACGACGTGTGGGTCGCGTGGCAGAGCGACGTTCCCGGCGGCACGACGTGGCCGCTCGACGGCCGTGCCGCGGGCGGGGAGGCCGCGCGCCTCGGCGACGCGGCCGCGGATCTCGCGGCGGAGCCCGAGGCGACGTCGCCGCCCGCGCCGATCGTCCCCGCCGCCGTCGCGACGCGCTGGGCCATCCCCGCGCCGCCCGAGTCCGCGCTGGCCCGTGTCGCCGCCGCCGAGCGCGCGCGCGACGAGGCTTCGTACCAGCTGTCGCGCACGCGCTGGGCGGTGGCGGAGGAGCGCGCCGCGCTCGAGCGCCAGCGCGGGTACTTCGCGCTCGGTCGCGGCCACGTGGCCGACGAGCAGACGCTGCTCGCCGCGCGCCTGTCGCGCCTCGACTCGCTGCGCGCCACGCTCGACGCCGTGGACGCTCGGTTGCGCGCCGTGCGTGACTCGGCCAGCCGGCAGATCGTGGCGCGCGCGCGACGGCTGCTGGACGAGGCGGACCGCAGCGCCCTCTGGATGCAGGGCATGCGTTTCTACCACCTGGATCCGGTGACGCGCTCGCGCACCGCGCCGACGCCGCCCGGTTACGCGGGCGCGGACAGCGTGGTCGACGCCGAGGAGGCGCTCACCCAGGGCGTGCGCGACCTGCTCGCCCGACTCGCGGCCGGCATCCCGGACCTCATCGCCCGCTCCTACGCCGAGGCCTGGCGTCCCAAGCTCATCGATCGCGTGGGCGCGGAGCGCGCGGACGCCGCGAGCCTGGTGGCGATCGCGCGCGGCCTGGGCCGCGACGTCGATTCCAGCCTGGCCGCGACCGCGAGCAGCGCCCGGCTGCGTGAACTCGTGGCCGACGAGGCGCGGCTCGGCCGTTCGCGCGACACACTGAGCGCGCGCGCGTTCGCGTTGCGTCAGAGCGTGGCGCGCCGCGCGGTGCTCGAGGCGCGCGCCGCCCTCGACGCCGAGCGCGAGGGCCTCGACTACGGCCTGGCGGCGTCCGCGTACGCGCTGGCCGTGCTCGACACCACGGCGGACTCCGCCGGTACGGACGCCGCCGACCGCCCGGACGTCGCGGCGTGGCGGCACGAGGCCATCGCCCGCGCGCAGGCGTTCCTCGATCGGCATCCCCAGTCGGCCACGCGCGGCGAGATGCGCTTCCGCCTGGCCGATCTCCGGCTCGTCGAGGCGCGCGCGCGCTTCCGCACGGACATGGCCGAGTACCTGGCCGCGCAGTCCGCCGGCCACGCGCCGTCCGCGGTGCCCGTGCTGGACAACGCGGCCGCGCTCACCCTGTACCGGAAGATCCTGGCCGAGGACAGCACGTTCGCGCACACCGACGCCGTGCTATTCAACGCCGGCATGATCCTGGCCGAGAACGGCGACCCGGACGCCGCGCGCTATTTCCGCGAGCTGGTCGAGAAGCACCCGACGTCGGCGTACTGCCAGGAAGCGACTGTACGCATGGGCGACCTGGCGTTCGCCGCGCGCGACTACGCCGCGTGCGCCGCCGACTACGCGAACGCCGCGACCGGCCCGGACGACAACCTGCGCACGATCGCGCTCTACAAGATGGGCTGGGCCGAGTTCAATCAGGATCACTTCGCGGCCGCCGCCGACGCGTTCCGCGGCGTGCTCGACCTGTATGCCTCGGCGGCGCGCCCGGCGATCCGCGTGGACGTCGAGCACGAGGCCGAGTCGTACTTCACGCACTGCATGGCCCGCTCGGGCGGCGCGCCCGCGTTCGCCGCGTACTTCGATCGGGTCGGCAGCCGGCCGTACGAGCACCACCTCCTGCTCGCGCTCGGCCAGCACTTCCGGCGCTTCAGTCTGTTCAACGACGCCGCCGCTTCGGATTCGCTCGCGCTCGCGCGATTCCCGCGCGACGCGGACGCGCTGCTCAGCGCCGAGCGCCTGCTCGACACGTACCAGCGCTCGAACCAGCCCGCGCTCGGCCGCCATGCGCGCCTGACTTACGCACCGCATTTCGTGCCGGGCTCGGACTGGGCCGCGGCGCAGGGCTCGGATTCGGTGCGCACCGCCGGCGAGCGGTTCGCGCGCGGCGCGTGGCTCGACGTCGCGCTGGAACAGCACCGGGCGGCGCGGGCCGGCGGCTCGCTCGAGAACTGGCGCCAGGCCCTCGCCATGTACGAGACGCTGCTCGCGCACTGGCCGAGCGACGCGGAGGCGCCGCGCTTCGAGCTGAACGCCGGCGAAGCCGGGCTCGAACTCGGCGACTACGCGACGGCGCTCACCCACTACACGGCGGCCTCGCGCGCGTCCGACGACAGTATCGCCGCGCTCGCGTTGTGGCAGCGCGTCGCGGTCACGGACGCGTGGTACGAGCGTTCGCGCACGCAGGGTCGCGCCGATCACGCGACGCTCGGCAGCGATTCGCTGGCCCATGCCGAGCTGCGCGTCGCCGACGAGCTGCTGGCGCGCCTGCCGAATCACCCGAAGGCCGCCGACCTGCGCTGGCGCGAGGGCAACCTGGCGCTGGCCCACGGCTGGTACGAGCGCGCGACCGACGACTTCACCGCGCTGGCGACGCATCATCCCGACGACCGGCGCGCGCCGCTCGCGCGCGGGCTCGGCGCCGACGCACAGTTCCATCTCGGACATTTCGAGGAAGCGGGCGTCGCCTACGAGAGCACGCTCGTCGCCGCGCGACGCGCCGGTCTCGACTCGCTGGCGCGCAGCTCGGCGCGCGCGATTCCCATCGCGTATTACCGTGCGGCCGAAGCGTCCGTGGCCGCCGACTCCTCGAACTACCGCCGCCACGCCGAGCTGTTCGGGCGCGTCGCGGAGCGCTGGCCGGCGTACGAACACGCGCCTCTCGCCCAATATCGGGCCGGGCTCGCGTATCTCGCGGCCGGCTCCACGAACCAGGGCGTGGACGCGCTGCACGGACTGATCGACCGCTTCCCGTCCAGCGAGTACGTGCGCGACGCGCACCTCGAGATCGCCCGCGCCTGGCAGCGTGCGGGAGAGCGCGACAAGGCCGCGGACGCGTTCGTCGCGTACGCCCGCCACTTCCCCGCCGACTCGAGCGCACGCGGCGCGTGGCTGAAGGCCGCCGATCTCCACGCCGACGCCGGCCACGTGGCGGTGGCCGACAGCCTGCGCCTCGGCTACATCCGCCTGTATCCCGACGACGTGGAAACGGCGATGGACATCCTCGAGGGCATGGCGCGGCGCGAGATCGCGACCGTGGGTCCGAACCACCCGATCTCCGCGCTGCTCGCCACCCCGCCCACGAAGCGCGGAGCGCCGGCGGCGCCGCTGCGCCCTCTACCGGAGTACCTGAAGCGCGCCGCGCTGCATCCCAAGCTCGCGTCGCACGGGCTGCTCGCCCAGGTGCGCTTCCTGCAGGGCGAAGAGGCGTGCGCGGCTTACTCGGGCCAGCGCCTGCGCCAGCCGCTCGCCGCCTCGATCGCGGCGAAGCAGAAGTCGCTCGATGCCGTGCTGTCCCGCTACAAGGCCTGCGTCGAGATGGGCGATCCGGGCTGGTCGCACGCCGCCACGTTCCGCACCGGCCAGGCCCTGATCGGGTTCTCCGAAGCGCTGGAGCAGAGCGAGCGACCTGCCGATCTCAAGGGGGACGATCTCACGGCGTACGAGGACGTGCTGCTGAGACAGGCCCAGGCGTTCGCCGACCGCGGCGAGAACGTGTGGACGGATCTCCTGCGTCGCAATCCGGGAGAAACGCCCGCCGACTCTTGGATCGCGGACGCGCGGGGCGCCCTGTGGCACCGCCTCGGCGCGCGCTTCTACTTCCGCCCCGAGGTCGACTACCCGCTGGTCGCCGCCACCGTGCCGCCCGAGCCGCGCCCCGAATCCCGCTCCGACAAGCACGGCGCGAAGGACGGCGCGCACGCGCGGCGCGGCGGCTCGAAGCCGGATTCGCCGCAGGCGCAACGCGAGGGAGACAACCCATGAGCTCGATCATCCAGGCCCCGCCCCGGTCCTTCACGCGGCCGCGACGCCACGGCGCGCGACTCGCGCTCGCCGGCCTTCTCGCCGCGAACGCGCTGCTCGCCGGGTGCAGCATGAACGCGCTCCACGGCAGCTCCGAGCCAGTGGATCGGCGCGGCGCGGTGCACGTCGCGCCGGCCAGCAAGTTCGAGCAGACGGAGGCCCGCGCCCGGCTCGCGCCCGCCGAGGCGTACTGGCCGTTTCATCTGGCCGAGCTGTACGTGGCCGCCGACTCGCTCCCGGAAGCGGAGGCGGCGCTCCACCGCGCTCTGGCGCGCAACGCGGCGTACGCGCCCGCGCTCTCGTTGCTCTCCAAGCTGTACTTCGACGCGTCGCGCCACGACGAGGCGATCCGCCTGCTCGAGCCGGTGGCGGCGCACCCCGAGCGCTACACGGACGAGGAGCGCGAGCCGCTGCTCGCCGGACTCGCGCTGCACTACGAAGCGCTCGATCAGTTCGAACGCGCGCGTGGCGTGATGGCCCAGATCGCGGCGACGCGGCGCGGCTCCGTCCGCTCGGCCGCCGTGTACCTCGGCCTGCGCGGCCCCGCCCCCGATTCCGTCGCGGACCTGGCCGATCGCGCGCGCCACGACGATCCGGGCAGCGCGGTCGCGCAGAACAACTACGGCATCAGCCAGCTGCGCGCCGGCGATCCGCTCGCGGCGCGGCGCGCGTTCCAGGCCGCGCTGCGCATCGATTCGCGGCTGCCCGGCCCGTACTACAACCTGGCGATCCTCGAGAAGTACTACGCGCTCGACGATTCGACGGCGGCGCGCTTCTACCGGAGCTATCGCGAGCGGGCCCACGACGACCCCGACGGCCTCGCCGAGGTGTTCGGCAGAGCGGAGCCCAAGCCGCTCGCCGAGAAGAGGGACGACCGATGACCGCGCGCCTGCGTATCTGCGCACTCGCGCTCGCCGGGCTCGCGCTGGCCGTGGCGGTCGCGGTCGCCGCCGCGACGCCAGACGGCACCGGCGCCTCCGCCCCGCGCGTCGTGACGCCGGCGCCGCATGGCGCACGCGCGTCCGCGCCGCACGCCGCACCGCCGGCGCGCCGGGCCGCCGCCCGTCCGGGCGGCGACGCGAAGGCGGCGAAGCGCACGGCGGTGACGCCGGCGACCGGGCCACGCACGCTCGGCGACGTGCACATCGAAGGCGAGATCGCCGCGCCTCAGGTGCTGTTCATCACCGCGCGCGATCAGCGTCGTTTCGTGGAGTTCCAGCATCACCGCTATCTCTCGACCAGCCGGGAGCTGGGCGCGCGCACCGCGTTTCCGACGCGGATCGTGAGCGACGCGCCGCCCGTGCCCCCCCAGCCGGAGGCCAGCCGATGATCCTCGGCGCTCGATCCGACGCACCCGATCCCACGCCGCCGCGCGGCGCGCCCGCGCGCCCCGCGTCGCGCGTCAGCCTCATGGTCCTGCCGTTCCTGGCCGAACGTCGCGCCCAGTTCATCGCGAATCGCAGCCGGCTGTCGCGTTGCGTCACCATCGCGTCGCTGCTGTACGTCGTCGTGTTCGTCGCGCTCGTGGTCCTCGCGCCGTTCCGCGGGCTCGACCAGGTGCGCGTCGAGATGCCGCCCGAGTCGCGCACCATCGTGCTGGAGCCTCCGGTCGCCGAACCGCCCGCGGCCGAGATGCCGAAGATGGTCGCGCCCGAGCAGGTCGCGGTTCACGAAGCCGCCGAGCTGCCGCAGGGCATCGTGCCGGAGCCCATTGTCGTTCCCACGCCGCACAACAAGCAGGCCGAGGTCGCACCGAAGGTCGATCCGGACGCCGGCCGCGTGGGGCGCGAACGGGCGCGCGCCGCGACCGCGCAGCTGGCGCACGCCACGTCCGCCCTCGACAAGGCGCTCGGCGATCTGTCGTCCTCCCTCGGCCAGAGCACGGGCGCCTACGAGCCTTCGCGCCACGCGCGGCGGCCGGGTGTCGCCGGAGGCCGGAGCGATGGGAGCCTCGGCGGCGCCGAGACGCGCGGCGCCGCGAGCGGGGTCGCCGCGGACCTCGGCAAGTCGGCGGTGCAGGGCTCGCTCGTCGCCGTCGGCACGCTGTCGGCGCCCAAGAGCGACGCGGACGCCGGAGTCGAGAGCGCGGGGGCCGGCACCGGCGCGGCGCCCGGGGTGTATCGCAGCAACGCCTCGCTGCTCGCCGTCATCCAGCGTTACGCGGCCGGCATCCAGTACTGCTACGACAACGATCTGAAGCGCCACCCCAACCTGAGCGGCAAGCTCGTCGTGGCGATCACGGTGGCCGCGGCCGGCGACGTCGAGGAGGTGAGCGTGGTGCAGAACTCGCTCGGCTCCGAACGCGTCTCGGCGTGCGCGCTGTCGCAGATCCGCGGCTGGAAGTTCCCGGGCATCCCGACCGGCGTGACCACGTTCCAGGTCCCGTTCGTGTTCTCGCCCCCCAACTGATCCCAGCGGACGCCGCGCCCAGCGGCGTCCCGTCCTCCTCGCCCCCGCCCGCTGGCCAAGTCCATCGCCCGTGGGCTACCGTCGCGTCTTCGCGAGTCCCCGATCCGCATCGAGAGGACCGGGCACGGGCAGTTCCGCTTCGACTGGAGGACGCCTCATGCTCCGACTGTTTCGCGCCATCCTGATCGCCGGCATCGTCGCAGTGGGCGCCGCCGCGTGGAGCCACGCGCTCCCCGGCGCGCTCGCCGCATCGCCGCCCTCGCAGACGCCCGCGCCGCCCGGCGGACCCGCGGGCGCGCCCGGCGCCCCCGGCGGTCCGAACTTCATGCCGGCGGCCACGGACAGCTTCGCGGCCGAGCGCGACAGCCTCACGAACGATCTACTGCAGCACATCGCCGGTCGCGAGGACGCGCCTGCCGAGAGCGTGTTCAAGAACCTGAAGGTCATCAAGGGCGTGAGCGCGTCGCGCATGCTGCGCATGATGAACATGGGCTTCGGGCGCAGTCTCGGCGTGCGCTGTCAGTTTTGCCACGTGCTCGGCCACTGGGCGGACGACGACAAGAAGCCGAAGGCCGCCGCGCGCGACATGATGGGCCTCGTCGACGGCATCAACGGCGATCTCGTGCCGAAGATGAAGAGCTTTGCCGACGATCACGTGATCATCAACTGCGGCACCTGTCACCAGGGTCACCACAAGCCGCCGCGCTTCGGCGGTCCGCGGCCGGGCGAAGGACCTCCGAGGGGCGGCGAGGGACAGCCGACGGGACCCGGAGGCAGCCCCGAGCACCACGGCTAGCATGAACGCCCGTCGCGTCGCGCGGATGCTCGCCGTCGCCGTGCCGGCACTGACGGCCACGGTCGAGCACGGCGCGCGCGCCGCCGATTCCTTCGACGCGGTGTGGCGCGACGGGCGCGCCGAGGTGAGCGGCTACCGGTTGCGGGTCGAGCGCTACGGCCACCCGCGCTCGGGCCACGCCGTGCTGATCTATGTGACGGAGCCGTTCAGCCGCCGGCAGCTCGTCAAGCTCGACGATCCCGCCGTGCACCCCGACGACGCGCTCGACGTGCTCAAGCTCAATCTCGTGCGCAAATTCCAGACCGGCATCTACGACTACGCGACCATGACGTCGTTGTTCACCGAGGCCCGGACGTTCGCGCCGGTCAAGGTCGCGTTCAGCAGCTTCGAATGGTGCGGCCAGGTCTACGAAGAGCTGGACGTGCGGGGCGGCGCGCTCGAGCACCGCGTCGCCAGCTACTTCGAGGGCGAGTCCGGCGCGGGGACGCTGCCCGTGCCGGCGGGCGGCGTGTTCGAGGACGACCTGTTCGTGCTCCTGCGCGGCCTGCGCGGCGACTTCCTGCCGCCCGGCGGGAGCCGCGACGTCCCGTTCCTGGCGAGTTCGTTCTACCGCCGGCTCACGCACCGCGCGATCGCCTGGTCGCACGCGCGCATCGAGCGCCTGGCGGGCACGGACGTCACGGCCGTGCCGGCCGGGCGCTTCACCACGTTCGCGTACCGGGTGCGCACCGACGACGATCGCGAGGGCCACTTCGACATCGAGCGGGACGCGCCGCATCGCGTCGTGCGCTGGGCGTGGACGGCGGGCCCGTCGGCGCTCCGCGGGCGCGGCACGTTCCTCGGCGGCACGGATCGGGGCGAACTGACCGGGACCTCCCGCGTCGCCTACTGGAACGAGCACGACCCGGGCGACGAACGCGAGTTGGGCCCCCTCGGCCTGCCGTCGGTCTCGCCCGATACGTCGCGCGGGCGCCCCTAGCCGCGGCCCCGGCCGCGGCCGTTCGGGGCATCGCCACCGGGGTGTTGGGCCAGGCGCCCCGAGCGGGCCGGCGGGGCATTCGCGGACCTTGCAGGCTGCGGGTTTCCTCGCCCAAATCGCGCTGCGCCGTGCACGATTCGTGGAGTCTCGCGTTGCGCGGTGCGATGGCCTGCGTGGCACATGGGTTGCGTTACCCATCCGGTATACGGCGGACCACGGTGGCCCGCACTCAACGGAGGACTCGATCCCATGAAATCCACTCATCACGCCCGCAACCTGGCGTTTGCCGCGCTCCTCGGACTCGCGGTCTCGGCGGCCAGCTGCGGCGCCCTTCCCACGTCACCGGTCCAGATGGACCCGGCGAACGGCGGCGCCGCCGGCACGGCCGTCACGCTGATCTCCGACGAAGGCACGCCGGGCGGCGGGCCGGGCGACTCGACGACGGAGCCGTCTCCGATCGTCATCGGCGGCGGCGTCACCGGGACCGGGGCTCACGGCCGCGGCCACGCGTGGGGCCGCGGCAAGCACTAAGCGCGGCGGCTCACTCCACGACGGCGTAATGCAGCAGCGACTCGACCCTCCGCGGGGCGAGTCGCTCGCGGCCGCCAAGGCCGTCCAGCTCGACCACGAACAACAGTGCGTCGACCTCCGCGCCCAGCTGCTCGACGAGCCGCGACGTGGCCTCGGCCGTGCCGCCGGTGGCCAGCAGGTCGTCGACGATGACCGTGCGCTCTCCCGCGCGCAGCGCGTCGGCGTGCAGTTCGAGCGTGTCCTCGCCGTACTCCAGCGAATACACCTGGCGCACGGTGCGCCCCGGCAGCTTTCCGAACTTGCGCGCCGGGACCAGCGGAACCCGCCAGTGCAGCGCGAGCGCGGTGCCGAAGATGAAGCCGCGCGACTCGATGGCCACGACCGCGTCCGGCTTCGGCGTGCGCGCCGCGAGCCGCGCCACGCAGGCGCTCAACGCCTCGGGATCCGCGAGCAGGGGCGTGATGTCCTTGAACACGATGCCCTTTCTCGGGAAGTCGGGAACGTCGCGAATGCGCTGGCTCAGATCCGTCATGGGCGACCCTTCGGGTTCGAGGTGCGGCGCGCTCAATGGACGGTGTTGCCGCTGCCCGGATGCAGGCTCTGCATCTCGATCGCGTGGCGCAGCTTCTCGAGCGCGCGCGCTTCGATCTGCCGCACGCGCTCGCGCGAGATCTGGAAGTGTTCACCGGTCTCGGCCAGGGTGCGCGCGATGCCGTCATGAAAGCCGTAGCGGATGCGCAGGATCTGCTCCTCGCGCTGCGACAGCGAGCGCAGCATGCGATCCACCTTCTCGTGCTCGAGCTGCAACTCGACGAGGCGCTCGACGCTGCTCGGCGAGCCGCCCAGGTCCTCGGACGTGAGCTGCTCGAACGCCTCCAGCCCGGACCCTTCGTCCAGCGAGCGCAGGCCGGCGAGCAGCCCGGACAGCCGCTGCGCGCGCGCCGCCGAGACCTTCAGCTCGCCGGCGATCTCGTCGATCGTCGGATCGCGCCCGAGCAGGCCGCGCAGCGTGCGCTCGGCGCGCACGAAGCGGTTCACCTGCTGGAACATCTGGACCGGGATGCGCACGGCGCGCGCCTGCTCGGCAACGCCGCGCAGGATGGCCTGCTTGATCCAGATGGCCGCGTACGTGCTGAAGCGCAAACCGCGCTCGGGCTCGAAGCGATCGACCGCGTGGATCAGGCCGAGGTTGCCCTCTTCGATGAGATCGAGAAGCGGCAGCCCGCGATTGCGGTAGCCGCGCGCCACGTGGACCACGAGGCGCAGGTTCGCGAGGATCACGCGGCGCCGCGCGTCCTCGTCGCCCGCGCGCGAGCGCGTCGCGAGGCGCAGCAGGTCGGCGTGCTCGAGCAGCGGCACGCGGCCGATCTCGGACAGATAGCGGTCGAGCAGGTCGCGATCCGCCTCGCCCAGTTGCGCCGCGCCGCGCGGCACCGGCGCCTCGAGATGCGCCGCCTCTTCCTCGGGCAGGGTCAGACCGGCCGCCGTGGCGGCGCGCCGGAAGCGCTCGAACTCGGCGTCGTCGAAGTCGGGGTCGGCCAGCAGCGCGTCGTACTCGCGCTCGGGCAGCGAGCCGCGGCGGCGCGCTTCGGCGAGCACGGCGTCGAGCCGGGTGCGGAACGGAAGCGTTTCGCTGGGTGCCATGCCTACCCCGTGATGTGAAACCCGGATCCGGCGTGCGGGTCGTCCGACCAGTCTTCCGCGACGTGCTCGACGCGTGCCGCGACCGGCCCTTCGCGCACTGCGTCCCGCAGGGTCTCGAGCGCGCGGCGCGGTCCGCTCGCGATCACTTCGACGCGCCCATCGCGGCGGTTCGACACCTCGCCGCTCAGGCGCAACTCGCGGGCCCGCCGCCACACGAACGCGCGAAACCCGACGCCCTGGACCCTGCCCGACACCATCAGATGGAGCCGTGGCATCGACCGACACTCGCAAAGCGGAAGGCGCTCGCGGCGCGGGCCGCCGCGCCTTCGCGCCGCGAAACGACATGGTCGGGGCGAGAGGATTTGAACCTCCGACCCCCTGGTCCCGAACCAGGTGCTCTACCAGGCTGAGCCACGCCCCGACCTGAAAGGATGGGTGTGATGTGCGTCCGAACGGCCACGACCGAGGTGACGAGGGCGTCGCGGCTCGCCCGGCGTCGCGTCACGGGTCTCCCGTGCGCGATCACAGGCGGGAGAACCTAGCACACGGCGTTGCGGCCCGCCAAACCGCGGCGCCCTTTCGGCGGCATGCGTGTCCGGTCCGTCACGGCCACGCGTCCCGGCCGACGAGCGGCACGAAGCGGCACTCGCCGCAATGCTCCGTCGACCAGCGTTCCGCGGCGTCCTTGCACCACACTTCGAGCGTCTGCGATTCCTGCGAGCCCACCGGGATGACGAGTCGTCCGCCGGCCGCGAGCTGCTGGCGCAGGGCCTCGGGCACGTGGGGCGCGGCCGCCGTCACGACGATGCGATCGTACGGCGCGAACTCCGGCCAGCCCATGCTGCCGTCGCCGTGGCGCAGCGCGACGTTGCGCACCGCGAGCTGATCGAGGCGCCGCTGGGCGACGCGCAGCAGCGAGGCCAGCCGCTCCACGCTGAACACGCGCTCGGCGAGACGCGCGAGCAGCAGCGTCTGGTAGCCGCTGCCGGTGCCGATCTCGAGCACGCGGTGGGCCGGCTCGAGGCGCGCCAGTTCGAGCATGCGCGCCACGATCCAGGGCTGGGAGATCGTCTGCCCCTCGGCCGTCGGCAGCGCGTGGTCGCCGTACGCGCGGTTCACGAACGCCGGGTCCACGAACTCGTGTCGCGCGACCGCGCCCATGGCCTCGAGCACACGCGGGTCGCGGATGCCGCGGCCGGCCAGCTGCTCCTCGACCATGCGCCGGCGCGCCCGCGCCTGAGCGTCGCCCGCGGAGCCGGCCCCGCCTACTTCTCGAGCGCCCATCCCCTCATGCTCTCCAGCGCGGCTTCGTCCGTGAGATCGAGGCGCAGCGGCGTCACCGAGATGTAGCCGTCGGCGACCGCCTGGAAGTCCGTGCCGTCCTTCTGCTCCCACACCGCGTCCTGCCCGCCGATCCAGTAGTAGTCGCGGCCGCGCGGATCGACCTTGCGCACGAGCGTGTCGCGATACACCCGGCTGCCGAGCCGCGTCACGGCCACGCCGCGGATCTGATCGTGCGGCCGGTGCGGCAGGTTCACGTTCAGCAGTTGCCGCGGCGCGAGGCCGTGGTCGAGGACGCGCCGCACGAGCCGCGCCAGGTACGCGGCCGGCTCCGCGAAGTCCGTGATCTCGCGCGTCACGAGCGACGCGGCGATGGACGCCGCGCCCTGCAGCGTGCCCTCGATCGCGGCGGCGACCGTGCCCGAGTAGAACACGTCCTCGCCCATGTTCGGCCCGTGGTTGATGCCGGAGATCACCATGCCCGGCGTCACGTCGAGCAGGCCGTAGAACGCCGTGACCACGCAATCGGTCGGCGTGCCGTCCACGCTGTACACGTCTTCCTCGTGGCGTTGAATGCGGAACGGACGGTGCAGCGTCAGCGAGTGCGACGTCGCGCTCTGGTCGCGGTCCGGGGCGACGACGATGACGCGCCCGAGCGGCGCGAGTTCGCCCTTGAGCCGGAGCAGCGCCGGCGCGTGAATGCCGTCGTCGTTCGTGACCAGAAAGATCATCGCGCCCCCTCGCGCAGCGCCTCGCGCATCGCGCGCGGCGGGTTCAGCCGTTCCCACGTCAGCCGGCCCATCATGCTCAGGATGCGCGGGACGTCACGGTGCAGCGTCAGGTGACTCTCGCCGCCGTACACGGTCGGGATCGGCACCTCGGCGATGCGGAATCCCAGCCGTGCGGCGCGGACCGCCATCTCGGTCTCCACCTCGTAGCGCCCCGGCGTGATCGGCGTGCGTTGCAGCACTTCCTGACGGAACAGGCGGAACCCGCACTGGCTGTCGGAGATGGCGCGGCCGGCCAGCCACGTGGTCCAGCCCGAACTCGACCAGTTCGCGAACCGGCGGAGCGGGGGCATCTCGGCGGAGCGGGCGCGCGTGCCCAGCACCACGTCGGCGTCACGCGCCGCGCGCACCAGGTCGGGCACGCACTCGGGCGGGTGCTGGCCATCGGCGTCCAGGGTGATGACGGCGTCGCAATCGCGCAACCGCTCGAAACCGGCGATCAGCGCGAAGCCCTTGCCCCGGTTCGCCGCGAACGAATGGACGCGAACGCCGAACTGACGCGCGACCTCGGCCGTCGCGTCGCGCGATCCGTCGTCCACGACCAGCACTTCGGGCGGATCGGGAAGCGCGGCGAGTCGGGCCAGCACGTCGCCGAGATACGGCGCGGCCTGGTACGCCGGAACCAGCGCGGCCACGCGCATCAGACCGGTCCCACGGCGGGCGTCACGCACGCGGCCCCGGGCGGGGTGCGCGCGGCGTTCTCGGCGAATCGGTCGGCGGGCCAGGCGAGCATGGACGAGGGCGGCGTTCCCTGCGGGGTCCCGAAATGCGGGCTCGAGGCGGCGAAAGGCGGACGCGCGCTCAGGCGGAAGTAAATGGTCGGGGCGACTGGATTTGAACCAGCGACCACCTGCCCCCCATGCAGGTGCGCTACCAGGCTGCGCTACGCCCCGACCTCAAGGGACAGTGAAAGTAGCCGATGCGCCGTCGCGGCCGCAACTGAGGCCCGCGCGGTCTCAGGCGCGGCTCGTCTCCGGTTCGCGCAGCCGATCGAGCAACTGGCGCAGCTCGGACTTGATCTCGCTCAGCACCATCTTGCGATCGGCGTCGGCGAACCCGAGTTCGACCTGTGACGGATCCTTCTCCTTGCGCACGTCGAGCAGGCGGCGGCGCGCGCCGGCGATCGTGAAGCGCCGCGCGTACAGCAGTTCCTTGATCTGCATGATGAGCCGCACTTCCTCGGGCCGGTACATGCGATTGCCCGCGCGATTCTTCTTCGGGCGCAGCATGCTGAACTGCGTCTCCCAGTAGCGCAGCACGTGCGGCTTCACGCCGACCAGATCGCTGACTTCGCTGATCGAGCGGTAGAGCTTGGACTCGGGCTCCAATTCGGTCTTCAGAGACATCGCCGCACTCCCTCCTTCGATAGGCGCGTGGCCGGAGCGCCTAGCCCTCGCTCTTGAGATCCCGCGTCATCAGCGCCTGCAGCGCGTCCTGCGGGCGCCGTCCCTCGAACAGCATCGCGCACACTTGCTCGGTGAGCGGCATCTCGACTCGGTGCTTCCGACCCAGTTCGCGCGCGGCGCGCGCCGTATGCACGCCCTCGGCGACCATCACCATCGCGCCCAGCACTTCTTCCAGCGACTGTCCGCGGCCGATGCACTCGCCGACATGACGATTGCGACTGTGGCGGCTCATCGCGGTCGCGATCAGGTCGCCCATGCCCGCGAGTCCGAAAAACGTCTCGCGCCGCCCGCCCATCGCCACGCCGAGTCGCGCGATCTCGGCGAGGCCGCGCGTCAGCAGCGCACCCTTCGTGTTGTCGCCGAAGCCCAGTCCGTCGCACACGCCGGCCGCGATGCTCACGACGTTCTTCAGCGCGGCCGCCACTTCACAGCCCAGCACGTCGTCGTTCGTGTACACGCGAAACCGCGGCGTCGAGCACAGCGTCTGCACGCCTCGCGAGCGCTCCGCGTCGCGCGACGCGGCGACGACCGACGTCGGGATGCCGCGACTCACTTCCTCCGCGTGGCTCGGACCGGTCAGGATCACCGGCACTTCGCCACCCGCGTCGATCAGCACTTCGGACAACCGGCGCAGCGTGCCCTGTTCGAGCCCCTTCGAGGCCGAGATCCACACGGCGCGCACCCCGTTCGCCGCGACCGCCTGCGCGACCTCACGAACCGCCTGCGAGGGCACCGCGAACATCACGTGGTCCACGCCCGCGAGCGCGTCCTCCAGTTTCGCGTGAACCTTAACGCCACCCGGAACGGCGATGCCAGGCAAAAACTTCCGATTCTCGTGGTCCGCCTCGATCCGGGCCAGATCGCCGACGTCGTTGCCCCACAACCGGACGTCGTGCCCGGCGCCTTCCAGGTGCACGGCCAGCGTCGTCCCCCACGATCCCGCGCCCAGCACGGCCACGCGGCTCATCGCGCGCCTCCCCGGCGCAGCGAGAAGCGCCGCTCTTCGCCGCGCGCCAGGCGCGCCAGGTTCTCGCGATGCGTGAAGACGACGACGAGCGCGATCAGCACGCCGAGCAGAAACGGCGGCTGGGCCACGCCCCCGCCGAGCAGGGCGTACGCGATCGGGAACGCGAGCGCCCCGAGCATCGAGCCCACCGAGATGAAGCGCGTGATCGTCACCGCGAGCACGAACACCGCCGCGCTGACGCCGAACGCCAGAGGGGCGAGCGCGATCAGCACGCCGGCGGCGGTGGCCACGCCCTTGCCTCCCTTGAAGCCGGCGAAGCACGTCCACACGTGTCCGGCGACCGCCGCCGCGGCGACGGCCAGCGCGCACCACGCGCGCCCCCCCGGGAACGCCGCGCACACCGCGAGCCCGGGCACGACCAGCACCGGGACGGCGCCCTTGAGCGCGTCCAGCAGGAGGACCGGCACGCCGAGCGCGGGCCCGAACACGCGATACACGTTCGTCGCCCCGATGTTCCGCGAGCCCACCGTGCGGATGTCGACGCCGCGGGGCCCGCGCGTCAGCCAGAGGCCCCACGCCAGCGAGCCGCTGAGATAGCCGAGCGCGACGGCGACGACGACGGCTGGAAGCGCGCCGCTCACGTCAGTCGCTCTTCCGCACGCGCATCCGCACCGGTGTTCCATGGAACTGGAAGTGGTCGGTGAAGTGCAGCCACAGGTATCTCCGATAGTTCTCGCCCAGGCGTCCCGGCGCGTTCACGAACAACGTGATCTCGGGCGGGCTCGTGCCGGTCTGCGTCGCATAATAGATCCGCGGCGCGCGCCCCGAGCGCGTGCTCGGCGCCTGGCGCCGGGCCTGCGCCAGCTTCAGCCACTGGTTGAGCTGCGACGTGCCGATCTTGCGCGCGTGCTCCGTGACGCGCTGTTCCAGCGTCTTCGGCAGGCGGCCGAGGTGGGTGCGCTCGAGCGCGGACACCGGCAGCGCCGGCACGTCGGCCAGCGTCGGGTAGCGCTCGGCGCGCTCCTGCTCCAGCCGCTTCCACGCCGCGTCGCGGCCGGTGATCAGGTCCCATTTGTTGTAGATGAGCAGCACCGAGCAGCCCGCGTCCCACGCGCCGTGGGCCAGCCGCGCCTCCTGGCGCTGGAAGCCGCGCGTCGCGTCCACGACGAGGCCGGCGACGTCGGCGCGATCGAGCGCGTTCAACGCGCGCACCGTGGCGAAGAACTCGGCCTCGTCCCCGAAATGGGCCTCGCGGCGGATGCCGGCGGTGTCGACGAGCGTGAAGTCGCCGTTCGGCGTATGCCACACCGAGTCGACCGCGTCCACGGTCGTGCCGGCGACGGCCTCGACCACCATGCGCGACTCGCCGAGCAGCGCGTTCACGATCGACGACTTGCCGACGTTCGGTCGGCCGACGATGGCGATGCGCGACTCGGGTTCGGCCGGGAGCTTGCCGTCTGCCGGGAGGCGCGCGACCACGCGGTCGAGCAGATCGCCGATGCCGAAGCCGTTTTCCGAGGAGATGGGGATCGGCTCGCCGAGGCCCAGCCGATGGAAATCGTGCGCGACCGGATCGCCGGGCTTGTCGACCTTGTTGACGACGAGCAGCGCGCCCGCGTTGCGGCGCCTGAGGTCGCGCGCGATGCCGGCGTCCAGGTCGGTCGCGCCGGTCAGCGCGTCGACCATGAACACGACGACCGAGGCCAGTTCGATCGCCATCTCGGCCTGCTCGCGCACTCGGGAATCGCGCGCTTCGGACGACGACGGCACGAATCCGCCCGTGTCGACGAGCAGGAACGCACGGCCCGCCCAGTCGGCGCGCACCGCGTTGCGGTCGCGGGTGATGCCCGGCCGGTCGTGGACCACGGCGCGTCGCTCGCCGAGCACGCGATTGAAGAACGTGGACTTGCCGACGTTGGGACGGCCGATGATGGCGACTACGGGTGTGCTCATGAAATGGCTCGGCGCGCCGGCGTCCAGACGTCCGCGCGCCGGCGCGCCCGAAGGGGAACGAGAGATGGAGCGGGCAACGGGGTTCGAACCCGCGACCTCAAGCTTGGGAAGCTCGCGCTCTACCAACTGAGCTATGCCCGCACGGAACCACGCCGTCATCGTGCGTGTGGAAACTAGAACCGCCCCAACGCACTGTCAAACCCGGCGTTCACAGCCCGAGGGCTTCGCGCACCCGCGTCACCAGCTCGTCCGGCGTTCCGTGTGCGGGGACGCGCGTCGCCTCGAGCTGATGGCGGAACCACGTGCGCTGGCGCTTCGCCAGCTGCACGGTGCGCAGCCAGGTCTGGGCCTCGGCCGCGGCGCGCGCCAGCCGCCCGCGCACCAGCTCCAGCGCCTCGTCGTAGCCGATGGCCGAGACGGCGCGCAGCGCCCCCTCGCGACCCTCGTCGAGCAGCGCCTGCGTTTCCTCGATCAGCCCGGACTCGAACATGCGCCGCGTGCGCTCGCCGATGCGCGCGCGCAACTCGTGCGCCGGACACGTCAGCTCGACGACGCGCCACGTGCCGGGCACCGCCGGCCGGCGCGGCTGGGCGTGCCACCACGACAGCGGCTTTCCGGTCGCGGCGTGGACTTCCAGCGCCCGCGCCACGCGCTGAGTATCGCGCGGATCGAGCCGCGCCGCGGTCGCCGGATCGACGCGCGCCAGGTCCGCGTGCAGGGCGGCGGCGCCGCGCGTGCGCGCCTCGCCGCGCAGGCGTTCGCGCGCCGCGGCGTCGTGCGGCGGCGTCTCGGCGAGGCCGTAGCGCGCGGCGTTGACGTACAGGCCCGACCCGCCGACGAGCAGCGGCACGGCGCCCCGCGCGTGGATCGCGGCGCACGCCTCTCCCGCCGCGCGCGCGAACCAGCCCGCGCTCGGCCGCTGCTCGAGGGACAGCGCGTCGAACAGGTGATGCGGCGCCGCGGCCAGGGCGGCGCGCGACGGCTTGCCGGTGCCGGCCACGAGTTCGCGGAACACCTGACGGGAGTCCGCGCACACGATCTCGATGCCGGCCCCGGCCAGGGCTTCGGCGACGTCCGTCTTGCCGGTGGCCGTCGCGCCGACGAGCGCGAGGACGGTCGGGGACGCCATGGACTAGAAGGGCCGCCGGTGCGTCACGTGCGCCCGAAGCGCCGATGCAGCTCGTCCAGGTCGAGACGCACGAACGTCACGCGGCCGTGCGGGTCGCCGTGCGGCTGCGACGTCGCGAACAGCCGGTCCACGAGCGAGCGCATTTCCTCGCGGCTCAGCGGGTCGCCGGCGCGCGTCGCGGCGTGACAGGCCCACGAACGCGCGATGCGCTCCGACATCTCCTGCGTGCTGCTGCGCGCGCTGTCCTCGCCGACGCCGTCGAGGATGTCCTGGAGCAGCTGCCCGGGGCGCTCGTGCTTCAGGCCCGACGGCACGCCCTGAATGACCACGGTCGGCGCGCCGAGCGGAGCCACGTCCCAGCCCAGCTGGTGCAGGGACGGGCCGGCTTCCAGCATGAGTTCGAACTGCGCGCGCGACAGGTCGACGAGGTGCGGGAACAGCAGCTGCTGCGACGCGCCGCGCTCGCCCGCCATCCGCGCCAGCGCCTCCTCGAACAGGATGCGCTCGTGCGCCGCGTGCTGATCGACGATGACGAGCCCACCGCGCACCGGGGCCATGACGTACGTGCGATGCAGCTGCCACAGCTCGGGCTCGCTGTCGGCGGCCACGCCCGGCGCGGCCGCCGGCGCCGCGGCCTCCGCGGCGCCCGCCGGCGCGCTCGCCGCCGGCGCACGGCCGCCGACGAGTCCCAGGCCGAGCTGCGCCGGGTCCGCCGGACGTTCGCGCACGCGGTCGGCCCACGCCGGCTCCGGGGTGCCGCCGCGCACGACGGTGAACGGCGGCTGCAATCCGGTGAGCGGTCGCGACGCGACGCCGGCCACCAGGCCGAAGATACGGTCCTCCTCGACGAAGCGCACCTCGCGCTTCGTCGGATGCACGTTCACGTCGAGACGCGACGGCGGCACGCTGAGCCACAGCACCGCGCTCGGAAATCGTCCCGCCGGCAGCAGATTGCCGTAGGCCTGGCGCAGCGCCTGCCCGAGCAGAGGGCTCTGCACCCAGCGCCGGTTGATGAGGAACACCTGACCGTCGCGCGTCGCGCGGGCGTGTTCGGGCAGGCCGAGCAGCCCCCACACCTCGATGCCGTCGCGATCGCCTTCCGCCTCGAGCAGCTGGTCGGCGTGGCGCGCACCCCACAACTGCGCGGCGCGTTCCAGGCGCGACGTCGCCGGCGCCCAGTGGAAACGCTCGCGCTCGTCGACCGTGAGACGGAATGCGACACCGGGGAACCCGAGCGCGTAGGCCTCGAGCATGCGAATGGCGGCGCGCAACTCGCCGGCCGGCGTGCTGAGGAACTTGCGACGCGCGGGCACGTTGTAGAACAGGTCGCGCACCTCGACCGTGGTCCCGGGCGCGCGCGCCGCCGCGCCGCGCTCGTGCGCGACGCCGCCGGCCACGCCGACGACCGCCGCCGCGTCCGCGCCCGCGCGCCGGCTGATGACGCGCATCTGGCTGACCGCCGCGATGCTGGGCAGCGCCTCGCCGCGAAAGCCCAGCGTGGTCAGCGCGTCCAGGTCCTCGAACGCCGCCAGCTTGCTCGTGGCGTGGCGCTCGAGCGCCAGCTCGATCTCGTTCTCGGCGATGCCCACGCCGTCGTCGGCCACCGTGAACCCGTGGTCCAGGGCGCGGTCGACGCGCACCTCGATGCTGCGCGCCTCGGCGTCGAGCGCGTTCTCGAGGATCTCCTTGAGTGCGGACAGCGGGCGGTCGACGACCTCACCGGCGGCGATGCGCGAGGCGGTCTCGGCCGCCAGCTTGCGGATGGGGCGCGTCAGCGGGCAACCTCCGTGGCGGGGAAGCCCGAAGCATTACAGGACGCTCGTGCGATGCGTCAAGGCTGGCCGCGTTTCGCGGCGTGGAGTGCGCCGAACAGGATCGGCACACGGCCGGCCTGGGGCGCGGCCTTAGGCCTCGCAGCCTAGCTCAGCGCCAGCCAGACCTTCGCGGCGCCGAGGAAATCGGCGGCGTCTTCCGGGCCGTTCATCTCGACGCGCTCGTCGGTGATCGGCGGCGCCGGTGGCGAGTGCGAGTCGTCGCGCCACGCGTGCTCCCACAGCGCCAGGAGGCGGCGGCGCACGTGCGCGAACGCGTCCGCGCTGCCCGCCGTCAGCAGCAGCATCTGGTTCGGCAGAGGGCGGCACAGGCAGTCGGTTTCACGCAACTGATCGGGCAGCAGCCGGCACAGCGTCTCGACGGCGGCCGGCGCGTCCGTGAACTGCAGGCGATGGACGGCGAAGCGCAGCCCGTCGCGCTTGTTGCGATCGATGGCCAGGTCCAGCCGCGCGCGGAACGCGTCGAGCTCGAGCCAGCCGTTCTGCATGTCGGGGACCATCGGGAAGGCCGGCGCCGCCTGCTCGCGCTCGCGCTCGTCCCACGTGCTGCGCAACTCCTCGACCATGCGCTCCCACGTCGTCCAGCCCTTCGCCGGATCGATCGCGCCCGCGGCGAGCACGCCGCGATGCTGCGTCGTCTGGAACGGCCACGCGCCCCAGGCCTTGCCCTCCTGCGGTCCGGTCAGACGGCTCACGACCTGCGGCGTCCCCATCTCGAGCGCGAGGTCGACGAGGCCGGCGAGCAGCGGATCCGCCGGGCCCACCTCCGCGACGCATTCCAGATCGTCCGCCCGCCCCGTGTGCAGCTCGGCGCGCCCGGCACCGGTGCCGACGACCAGACTGGACAGCGCCTGCTCGAGGCCGCGCCGATCCTCGGGCGACGGGAAGTCTTCGAGCGACGGGATGAGGATGTTCTGCTGCCCGGCGAAGCGCACGGGCTGCGGCATGGTCGGACCATCCTGCGCGACGTCGGGAAGCGACTGCTCGACGATGCTGTCGATCGCGTCGCCGCCGAGCGCGTGTTCGAACGCGGCGGCGTGGAGCGCGAGCGGCGCCTCGATGGCCGGCGCTTCGTCACCGTTCACCGATTCGCCCTCGAGCAGACGCTCGGGCGACAGGTACGGCGTGCCGAGCGCGAGCAGGAGGCCTTCGATCTGGGTGCGGCGCGGGCTGCGCTCGCTGACCACGGCCAGGTCGAAGATCTCGCGCGTCAGGTCGGCAAGGTCCACGGTGCGCGGCAGGCCGCACAGTTCGGCGACTCGCAGCCCCGCATCGTCGTTGCGCTCGCCCGCGACCAGGCGCACGGCCAGCCCCGGATGGCGCAGTAGTTCCGGGAGGAGGTCGGCGTCCTGCCAATCGAAGTCGATCAGCACGACGCGGCGCGCGGTATTTTCGAGTGCGGCGGAAGCGGTGGCCATGATACGTCGGGTCCCTCGAGGGTCTAGGGATTCAGAATTGCACCGAGCATACCATCGGCAGAATCGCACGAACCCTTTAGGTTGCCGCGTTTCTTCACCCCACCGCGCGGGCGCGACCGGGCAAATCGCAACGCCTGCGTCGCTCATCCGAGCGCCGCGCAAGGGGCGCACGGACCCGCCGTCCGCGCGCGGCCGCGGGCGGGTCCCCGGCGCTTCCCCGGGACCTAGTCGGTGGGCGGAGGCGGAGGCGGCAGGCCGACGTCGCGCAGCTGGGTGTCGAGGATGCGCACCGGGTATCGGTCCTTCAACTCCTCGAAGTACGTCCGCAGATTGCGCTCCATCCCGAGGCGGCGGTCGTTCTCGATGCGCGCCGCGAGCTGCCCCGGATTGGGGTCGAGCCGCGCGACCAGGCGCATGCGCGCCGGTCCCGAAGGGAAGGCCAGCCATCCGGACGTCTCGCCCTCCTTCAGGGCGCGGCCGCCGCGCGCGCCGAACAGGAGCGAGTCCACGACATCCTTGCCCCCTCCCAGGTCCTGCACCTCGACCGCCGGCGACACCGAGGGCGCGTGCGCCAGGCCTCCCCACAGCGTGCCCAGGCTGTCGAGCGTCCAGCCGGCGGCCATCATCGAGTCCAGCTCCGCGCACTTGGCGAACGCGGCGCGCGCGGACGCGCCCTGGCGGTACAGATCGATCACCTGCTCGCGCACCTCCGCCCACTCCGGGCGATGCGGCGGGCCGATGCTGTCGATCCACGTGATCACGCCGCCGATGCCCTTCAGATAGATGGTCCCGGGATAGACGTCGCCCGCCTTGTGCGTCTCGATCCAGTGGAAGTACGGCACGAGGTCCGGAACCAGCACCTGCTGGCCGACCGACTGCGTGTTCGAGATCACTTCCAGCCCGAGTTTCCTGGCGCCGGCCCGCACCTGAGCGGCCGACCGCGCGCGCCGGTACAGGCTGTCCGCCCGCTGCGCGGCCAGGCTGTCCGCCTTCTCGAGCGCACAGTCGTAGCCCACGGTGGCGTAGATGTACTTCAGCGGGTCGGCCTTCACCGGAAGGTGCTTCGTGCACTTGATGATGTGGTAGCCGACTTCGGTCTTGACCGGCCGGCTCACGTCGCCCGGTTGCATGGCGAACACGGCGCGCTCGAATTCGTCGAGCATCGCGCCACGCCCGAAGTCGCCGAGGTCGCCGCCCTTGCCGCGCGTCGCCGGATCGTCGCTGATCCGATCCGCGACCTGCCCGAAGTCGGCGCCTCCGACCACGACCCGGTACACGCTGTCGGCGCGCGCGCGCGCTTCCTGGTCCGCGCGCGGGCCGGGTCCGGTCGGGCTGATCAGGATGTGCCGCGCCCCGACCACCTCGGCCGCCGAATACCGATCGAAATGCTTACGGTGGTAACGCTCGACGTCCGCGCGCGTGAGCGGCACGCTCAACGCGTCCATGGGTGGGACGATCACGCGGCTGAAGTGCACGACGTTGCCGCGGGCGAACGCCGCCGGATCGCGATCGAACCAGGCGTGAGCGGCCGACTCGTCGGAGTGCGAGCGGCGCTGCGCGTAGATCTGGCGCAGCCGCGGCAACGCCTGCTCGAATGTCGGCTTCCAGTCGGGCACGCGCGACACGACCTGATAGACGATGGAACCGCCGCGGAACGGCGCGACCACCGCGGCCCGCTCGGGCCCGCGCAGGCGCAGCGAGTCGCTGACCACGCGACCGGCCGCGCCGGTGTCGACGAGCGCGCCGACGGGCACCGGGCCGACCTCGCGCAACAGCGAGGCCGCCTTTTCGAGCGCGGGATCGCGGCGCCCCGCGGACCACGCACGCACCAGACCCTCGACGATGCCGCGCGCCGCCTCGACGCGCCGGTCACGCCCCCAGCGCACGCGCACGTCGTCGCTCACGTCGGCGAACGGCGTCGCGACGATGGCCCCGGTCGCGGCGTCGAAGCGCGAATAGTCCGCCAGGTGTCCGCGGTAGTAGCGATCGAGGTCCGCGGCGGTCGGCGTGCCGGCCTCGAGCGTCGACGTGTCGGCGACGGCGTAGCGCACGCGCACCCCGGGCCCGCGCAGGCTGTCCGCGAACTCCACGTAGAGTGGGCGCAGGTCGCGCTCCTCGCCGTGCGCCCGCGCGTCGTTGCGCAGCCGCTGGCGGATGAGCTTCGACACTTCGAGAAGCGGCGCGACCGCCGCAGGGCGGATGTTCTCGACCCGGGCGATCAGGAATCCGGGAGGGCTCGGAACGACCTCCGGCAGCACGGTCCCCGGCTTCTGCCGGAAGACGGCCTCGACCTGAGCGGCGCTGCCGTGCCAGAAGCCTGGCAGGTTGTCGCGCGTGATCACGACGTTGCGATGGGCGCCGCCGATCGAGTCGGCCGCGGCATCGAACGACGCGCCGCCCTTGAGTGCGGCGAGGAGGCTGTCCGCGGTCTGCCGATGCCGCGCGGTCCACGCCGCCATGGCCGACGGGCTGCCGCGCTCCGCGTCGCTCGGCGCCGGCTTGTCGACGAACAACACGCTCAGGGTGGCGCGTTCGGGGCGCTGGAACTCGGACGGGTGGCTCCGGTAGTAGTCGAGGATCTCGCGCTCGCGCGGCTCCGCGAAGTTCCCGTCGAACTCGGACTGGCGCATCAACAGATAGTCGAACGCGCCACGCGACAGCGCGCGCTCGGCCGAGCGGCGCAACGCCGGCTCGCTCGGGCCGCGCTCGGCCTCCAGCTTCGCCTCGAGCTGCTGCGCGCCCTGGCGCCGCCTGAGTTCGAGCAGGGCGGACTGCCACGCCGGCGTGTTCGCGGCCTTGACCGCCGCGAACTTCGCGGGATCGAACGTGCCGCCCGGATTGAAGAACGGATCGCGCTTGATCTGGCTCTCGGCCTCGGCCTGCGAGCCGAGCGCCCCGCGGCGCTCGGCCTCGAGCATCAGCAGGTCCATGCGAATGAGGCTCTCGAGGACCTGGCGGCGCACGATCGGCACGACTTCATCGGGGAGCGCCGTGCCCGAGCGTTGCCGGTAGTTGTTGAGCGTCGCGTCGGCGCGCTGCTGGAACTCCGCGCGGCTCACGCGCAGCGAGCCCACGGTCGCGACCGCCGAGGTGTCCGGCGCGCGCGACTGAGTCGCGGCGAATACCGCCGACACTGCGCCTGTCAGCCCCACCGCGATCCACAGCGCCTTCCACCGCGCGCTCCGCTTCACCCTGCCTCCTCGAAGGTCGACCGCGCCGGCTTGACCGACGCCCGGTCCCGTGCCTAGCGTGCGGTCGCCATGTCCTGGATCCGCGACGCCGCCTCGCCCATTCCGCTGTGGCGCCCGCGGCGCCCGCCGGGCGCCACGCTCGCCTTCACCACGCGTGTCGGCGGGGTCAGCCCCGCTCCCTTCGCCACGCTCAATCTCGGACGCTCCACGTCCGACGCCGCCGAACACGTCGCCGAGAATCGCCGGCGCGTGCTCCACGCGCTCGGGCTCACGCCCGAACGTCTCGCGACCGCCGGCCAGGTCCACGGCCGCGACGTCCGCCGCGTCGCCGCGCCCGGCCACCACAACGACTGCGATGCGCTCGTGACCCGCGAGCCCGGACTCGCGCTGGCCGTCACCACCGCCGACTGCATGCCCATCCTGTACGCCGTCCACGACGCCGTGGCCGCCGCCCACTCGGGCTGGCGCGGCACCGCCGACGGCATGCCGGTGGCCGCGCTCGAAGCGCTGCTCGCGCTGTCGCGCGCCACCGTGCGAGACGTCTCGGTGCACGTCGGCCCGTGCATCCGCTCGTGCTGCTACGTCGTGGGCTCGGAGGTGGCCGAGCGCTTCGCCCCGGCCGACGTCGTCGCCGACGGCGACCGCTTCCGCCTCGACCTCCCGGGCGCGGCCGCCCGGGCCCTCACCGCGGCGGGAGTGCCTCCCGAGGCCATCCACGACACCGGCGCGTGCACCGCGTGCGAGCCTGCCTGGTACTACTCGCATCGCCGTGACGCGGGGGCGACGGGACGCCACTGGGGCATCGCCGCGCTCGGTGCCGGGGCCGGCTAAGGGCCGGCGCCTGCGCCGAGACAGCGCGGGAGTATACCAGCTTGCCGCGCGCGCGGCAGCGCGACTAGACTCGTCGCCTTCGTGCGCGGGCGCATCGCTCGCGACACTCAGGGAGGATTCGATGCTGAAGCAGGTTCTGATGGGGGCCACGGCCCTCGCACTGACGATGGGCGTGGTTCCGGCGGGGGCCGCGACGGCGCCCGCGGCGAAATCCGCCGGCAAGAAACCGGCGGCGGGAAAGGCGGCCGCGATGTCGACGGAAACCGGACCGCAGGTCGCGGTGCTGGAGACGGTGCAGGGCAGGATCGTGATCAAGTTCCACGAGGCCGATGCGCCGAAGACGTCCGCGAACTTCAAGAAGCTGGTGCGCGAGCACTTCTACGACGGCACCTACTTTCACCGCGTGATCCCGGGCTTCATGATCCAGGGCGGCGACCCGAACACGAAGACGGGCGACACGTACAGTTGGGGCACCGGTGGTTCGGGCCAGAACGTGAAGGCCGAGTTCAGCGCCGTCCCGCACAAGCGGGGCATCGTTTCCATGGCCCGCTCGAATTCGCCCGACAGCGCCTCCTCGCAGTTCTTCATCGTCGTGAAGGAC
>DATJGS010000034.1:0-24968 GCA_035494735.1 Saccharimonadaceae bacterium (SeqCode) | reverse complement strand
CGGGCCAGCACGGCTTCGACTTTTACACGCATCGCGCGAGCCGCAAGGGCCGCGAACTCGCCGCGAATCCGCGCGCCGCGCTCGTGCTGTTCTGGCAGCCGCTCCATCGCCAGGTGCGTATCGAGGGGCGCGTGCGTCCGCTGTCGGATGCCGAGTCCGACGCGTACTTCGCGACGCGCGCCCGCGGCAGCCAGCTGAGCGCGTCGATCTCGCCGCAGAGCCGCGTGATCGAGAGCCGCCAGGCGCTGGAGCGGGCCCGCGCTCGGCTCGCGACGCGCCTCACCGGGCGCGACGTGCTGCGGCCGGCCGCGTGGGGCGGCTATCGCGTGATCCCGGACGCGATCGAGTTCTGGCAGGGTCGCGACCATCGGCTGCACGATCGCCTGCGCTACCGCCGGGTCGGCCGCCGCTGGGTGCGCGAGCGCCTGGCCCCGTGACCCCTGGCGTGGGCCGCGGTTCCCGCGCTCGCGCCGTCCACCACCCGCGACCGTTCGGCGCCTTCGTTCGACCGTTCATCGGGTCCGGCCTTCCTCGCCGGCGCTTTCGCCCCGACACTCGAGTCATGAGGAGCCCGTCATGAGCCGCCCACCGAGGCCCAGGACCGCCTGGACCGAACTCGCGAAATCGGTGCTGTGGATTCCCCTCTACGCGCTGCCGTTCGGCGCGTTCTTCTCGCTCCTCGGCGGCGGCCGTTGGCGCGATTTCCCGGCCTACTACGAAGTCTCCGCCATCTTCAGCGCTTCGATCCTGCTGACGCTGTGGGTCGGCGAGTGGTTCCTCGAGCCTCGCATGCTGCCGCGCCCGGCGGAGGGGCGGCGTCCGGTGCCGCCGATCATCGCGTTCCACGGATCGCTCGCCATCGTCGGCTCGGTCGTCGGCGCGCTGATCGTGCGCGCCACGCTCGTGCCCGCGTTCCTCGGCAGCGGACGCGGCATCGTCGTATTCCTCGTGTTCACGCTGCTGTTCTGTGCGCTGTTCATGGGGCTGGCGATGGCCAGCCGCTTCTATCGCGACTCCATCGAACGGGCCCGCGCCGAGGGCGAAATGAACCAGGCGCGGCGCATCCAGCGTTCGTTCCTCATCACCCAGTTCCCGACGCGGCCGCGCCTCGAAGTGCACGCGCTGAACCTGTCGTCGCGTCAGGTCAGCGGCGACTTCTACGACGTGGTGCCGGCCCGCGACGACGCGTTCCTCGTCGCCATCGCCGACGTCGCCGGCAAGGGCGTGCCCGCGGCGCTGCTGTCCTCGATGCTGCAGGCGTCGTTGCGCACGCAGGCGCATTCCATTCCGTCCGTGGCGGCGATCATGGGCAACATCAACCGCATGGTGTACCGCAGCACGACGGTGCAGCAGTTCGCCACGTTCTTCCTGGCGCGCATCGACGAGCGGCGCATGCGTCTGGCGTTCACGAACGCCGGGCACAATTTCCCGCTCGTGTTCCGGCGCGGCGGCGAGCGCGTCACGCTCGAGCGCGGCGGCACGGTGGTCGGCGTGCTCGAGAACGCGGCGTTCGAGGAAGGCGAACTGGAGCTGTGCGCCGGCGACCGCGTCGTGATGTACACGGACGGCGTGAGCGAGGCCGCGAACGTGACCGGCGAGCTGTTCGGCGAGGAGCGGCTGATCGCGCTCATCGACGCGCTGCCCGCCGACCTGCCGGCGCGCGACGTGGTGGACCGCATCCTGGAAGGCGTGCGCGCGTTCCTCGACGGCGTCGAGGCCGGCGACGACATCACGGTCATGGTGCTGCGGGTGCTCGATGCGCCAGCCGTCTGAGCGCGCGGCCGCGCGCCACGACCGTTCATCCGCCCCGGGCGACCGCCCATCCCGGCTCGTCTGGCGCCGCCTCCCGCCCGCGCCGACACTGCAGGCATGAAACCCCTCGCGACGTCTCGCCCAGTGCTGCGGCCCGGCCGCGACCTCCTCCAGATCCTGTGGCGGCAGCCGCTGTGGGCGATCCCGTTCGCGCTGTTCTTCGGCCTGCTATCCGGGGCGCAATGGGCCCAGTACGTGCTGGCGTACGAGATGTCGCTGGTGTTCGCGTACTCGATCGGACTGGGATTGTGGACGGCGCGCCACGTGCTGCTCCGCGACCACTACGAGTGCCCGCCCGAGACCGTCGAGACGCCGGTCCTGCGCCTCGCGCTCGTGTACGGGGGCGTGTGCGTCGTCTGCGGGTACGTCGCGTCGGCCATCATCCACTTCACGCTGATGCCCGGATTCCTGGGCAGCGCGCGCGCCTGGCTCGTGTCGGGCATGTTCACGCTGCTGTTCACCGCGCTGTTCAGCGGCATCTCGTTCGCCGTGCGTTTCTACGAACAGGCACTGGCCCGCGCGCGTCAGGTGGAAGGCATTCGCGCGGAACTGGCCGAGGCCGAACTGCGCGCGCTGCGCGCGCAGATCCACCCGCACTTCCTGTTCAACACGCTGAACACGATCGCCGCGCTGATCCATCAGGATCCGGCGGCGGCCGAGGACACGACGACGCGGCTCGCCGAGGTGTTCCGTTACACGCTGCGCGCCTCGGATCACGAACACGCCCGACTCGGCGACGAGCTGCAGTTCGTGCGCGACTACCTGACCATCGAGCGCGTGCGCTTCGCGGACCGGCTGCGCGTCGAGGAACGCATCGAGCCGGGACTCGACTCCCTGTTGGTGCCGAGTCTGCTGCTCCAGCCGATCGTCGAGAACGCGGTCCGCCACGGGATCGGCGCGACGGCCGAGGGCGGCGTGCTGCGCGTCGAAGTCGCGCGCACCGGCGCCGGCGTCGACGCGCGGCTCGTCGTGCGCGTCCTCGACGACGGGCCGGGCATGGGCGACGCCGCCCCGAGCGGCAATGGCTTCGGCCTGCGTTCGGTGCGCGAGCGCCTCGAGCTGGCCGGTCCGCCGCACGACCTGCAGATCCGCTCGACGCCGGGGCACGGCGTCGCGATCGAGATCACGCTTCCCGTCCGCACCGCGGCGCCGCCGACGCCGTCCACCCCCTCTTCGTCCCAACGAGGCGTCTCATGAATCTGCGCGCTTGCAGCATCGTCGTCGCCGTATCCCTCCTGTCCCACGCCGCGCCCTCGGCCGCCGCCGAACCCGGCGCGGTCGCGAGCGCGAAGCAAGCGCTCCAACAGGGCGTCAACCACGGGTCGGCCGAGGACGTGCTCAAGGCCCGGGCGCAGTTCGAGGTGCTGGCCGCCGCCGAGCCCAAGGTCGCGGCGTACCCGTACTGGATCGCGGTCGCCGACTGGCGCGCCACGCCGCTCCTCGGCGCCGACCGGGTGAAGGCCGCGCGCTATTGCCACGACGGACTCACCCGCGTCGACCAGGCGCTGGCGCTGGCGCCCAACGACGCCGAGATCATCGCGCTCAAGGGCGGCCTGCAGGGCATGTCGATTCAGTTCGATGCGGGCTCGATGATGACGTTGGGGCCCCAGAGCATGGCGAACCTGCGCCGCGCGCTGGCCCTCGCTCCGTCCAGCCCGCGCGTGTGGCTGCTCGAGGGCATCGGTACGCTGAATCGTCCGACCCAGTACGGCGGCGGCGCGACGGCGGCCACCGACGAGCTGGAGCGCGCGCTCGCGGTGAGCGCGGCGGACAGCGCGGCGAACGAGTCGGCGCCCGACTGGGGCCGTGACGACGCCGCGCTGTGGGCCGGCCGTGCGGCCATGCTGCGCCAGGACTATCCGGCCGCGGTCGATCGCTTCCGGCGCGCGCTTTCGATCAACCCGAGCAATGGCTGGGTGAAGAAGACGCTGCTCCCCGACGCCGAGCGTGCGTTGGCCGCTGGGGCGGGCGGTCACGCGGCGCCGGCTCCGGCGGGCTCCGCGCGTTCCGACAGTGCGACCGCGGGCGCCGGCACGACCGGGACGAAGAGCCAGCCGTGAACACGTCCGCCGCACGCATCGTCTTCACCCACGCGCTCGTCGCCTGCCTCGCGTTCGCGGCGCGTCCGGCCGCGGCGACGACCGTCACCGGTCGCGTCGTGGACGGCGCGGGCAAGCCGGTCGAGCTGGCGACGGTGGCCGTGCCCGAACTCAAGCGCGGCACGTCGACGGACGCCGACGGCCGCTTCACGCTCGATCTGCCGGACGGCGCACTCACGCTGCTCGTCAGCGAGATGGGCTACGAGCCGCGCCGTCTCATCGTGCAGGTGTCGGGCGCGCTCGCGCCGCTCCGCGTCGTGCTGCGCGACCAGCCGCTCGAGCTGTCCGAGGTGACGGTGAGCGCGTCGTCGTTCGGCAAGACGGGAAAAAGTGAAGGCGCGACGCTGCGCCGGCTGGACGTCTACACCACGCCGGGCGGCGCGGCCGACCTGTTCCAGTCGCTGCGCACGTTGCCCGGCATCAACGCGCCGACCGAGGGCGCCGCGGTCTACGTGCGCGGCGGCAAGCCGGACGAGACGCTGATCCGCCTGGACGGCGGCTCGATCGGCCACCCGTACCACTACGAGCGCGCCTCGGGCGGTCTGTTCAGCTCGCTCGACACGTACATGCTGAAGAGCGCGTTCTTCTCGAGCGGCGGCTTCTCCGCGAAGTACGGCGGCGTGCTGTCCGGCGTGCTCGACGTCGAGACGCAGGATCCATTCAACCTGCGCACGGTGTCCGTGAGCGCGAACCTGGCCGGCACCGGCGTGTCGACGAGCTGGGCGCTGGTGCCGGACAAGCTGTCGCTGGTCACGTCGCTGCGCCACAGCTTCCCCGAAGTGCTGTTCAAGCTGTACGGCACCTCGAATGACTACGAAGAGGCGCCGAGCAGCGACGACGGCGCGGCGCGACTGCTGTACCGCTACTCGCCGACGGGCAAGGTGTCGGCGACGTGGCTCGGCTCCGGCGACCGCACCGGGCTCGTGACGAACGTGCTGAACTTTCAGGGCCTGTACAAGAGTCGCGCCACGAACGAGCTGGGCGCGGTCCAGTTCTCCGACGCGCTGCTCGGCAAGGTCGCGCTGCGTGGCCAGGCGTCGCTGCAGGACTACCGCACGAACTGGAGCTTCGACACGTTCGGCGGCGCGGACCGCGAACGCGAGCTGCAGGCCAATCTCGACGCGGTGTGGCAACTGAACGCGCGGCACGAGCTGTCGTTCGGCTCGAACGTCGGCCGCACCGAGCGCGACGTGACCGGCCACGTGCCGGCCGACAGCACGGACTACTACGCCGGCGCGCCGACGCGCGCGCTGTCGACGCACCCGACCGTCGATCATCCCGGCGTCTACCTCGAGGACAAGCTGCGCGTGTGGGGGCCGCTGTACGCCACGCTCGGCGGGCGCTTCGACTGGGCGTCGCGCCCCGGCGTGTGGACGGTCGATCCGCGGGGCGCGTTGGCGTGGCGCGTCGACGAGCATCAGACGTTCCGCGTCGCCGCCGGGCGCTACCACCAGCTGCCGGACGCGCAGTACCTCGATCCGGTGTACGGGAATCCCGATCTCGCGCCGCTCCGCGCCGATCACGTGATCGCCGGCTACGAGTGGAAGAGCGAGTTCGGCAACGTGCGGGTCGAGGCCTATCGCAAGCAGTATCGCGGCCTCGTCACCAACGATTCGCTGCGCTTCTACACGAACGCCGGCACCGGATTCGCGCGCGGCGTCGACGTGTTCACGCAGGGCACGTGGCGCGCGCTGTCGGGCTGGGTGTCGTACGGCTACCTCGACGCGCGGCGCAAGGAACTGGACGACACGCGCGAGGTGCCGACGTCGTGGGGCGTGCATCACTCCGTGACGCTGGTGAGCCAGCTGCAGGTCGCGCGCGCGTGGATGCTCGGCGCGCGCTACGGCTATTCCAGCGGCCGCCCGTACACGGCGGTCGTCGGGCGCACGTACGATCCGTCGCGCACTCTGTGGCGCCCGATCTTCGGCGAGCACGACGCGGCGCTGATGCCCGACTACCACCGGCTCGACGTGCGCATCACGCGCCTGTTCTCGATCGCGAAGGGCGCGGGGCTGCCGCCGAGCAGCGTGTGCGTCGCCTACCTCGAGACCTTGAACGCGCTCGCCACGCGCAACCAGCTCTCCTACGTGTGGAACAGCGACTACAGCAAGCGCTACGCGCTCGACTCGTACTTCAGCCAGCGCTACGTCGTGGCCGGCGTCGGCCTGACGTGGTAATCGTCGCCCCATGAGCCTTCCGCCCCTGCGCGTGGTGCTGGTCGACGACGAGCCGCTGGCCCGCGCGCGCGCGCGACGCCTGATGGCCGGCGTGCCCGACGCGCGCGTCGTCGGCGAGGCCGGCTCGGCCGAGGAGGCGCGGCGCGTCATCGCCCTCGAACGACCGGACCTGCTGCTGCTCGACATCCAGATGCCGGGCGAGGACGGCTTCCAGCTGCTGGAAAGTTTGAGCCCGCGCCCGGCCATCGTGTTCGTGACCGCGTACGACCACTACGCCGTGCGCGCGTTCGAGGCGAACGCCGTCGACTATCTCCTCAAACCTTACCGTGCCGAGCGACTCGCGGAAGCGGTGGCTCGCGCGCGCGCCGACCTCGCGCGACCGGAAGAGCTGTCGCAGAGGCTGGCCGATCTGCTGGGCGGGCTCGAGCACGCGGGGCGCTCGCCGTACCTCGAGCGATTCACGGTACGGAGCGGCAATCGCCAGATCATCCTGAAGGCCGGCGAAGTGCTGTGGTTCGGCGCCGAGGAGAAGCTGGTGTTCGCGGCCGTCGAGGGCAACCGCCACTACGTGCACTTCACGCTCGACCAGCTCGAGCGCCGTCTCGATCCCGAGCGCTTCGTGCGCGTGCACCGCGCGGCCATCGCGAACCTGGACTGGGCCGCCGCGCTGCGCCCGGGCTTCGCCGGCACGTGGCGTCTTCAGCTCAAGGACGCGGCGCGCACCGAGGTCGCGGTGAGCCGCGCGCGCTCGCGCATCCTGCGCGAACGCCTCGGGGCGTAGGAGCGCCGACCGCCGCCGCTAGTGGACGGCCGAGCGCCGCGGCGTCGCGTTCCACACGCGCGTCATGATGATCCCGCCGAGCAGCGAGAACGGAATGATGCTGCCCACCCACACCAGCGCGTTGTGCGGCTGATAGCCCTCGCGCAGCGGCGTGCCGTCCCAGCCGTACGTCTTCAAGATCCAGCCCAGCCCGAATCCGGTGAGCCCGGCGGCGACGTACTGGATGCCGTCCAGCATGCCGGCCGCGGTCGCGGCCGCCTTGCGGCCGCCGAAGTCCATGCTGGCGGTTCCCGACAGCATGCCGTGGACGCCGAAGATGAACAGGCAGCTGAGCCCGATGAGGCACGCCGCGGCGACCGGCGACGGCGCGAAGCCGAGCAGCGCCAGCATCACCGCCTGCCCGATGTAGAACAGGAACGCCACGGGCGGCCGGCGGCTCTGGAACAGCCGGTCCGAGATCCAGCCGCACAGCAGCCCGCCGACGATGCCGCCGAGGGTCACGCCGGCGCCGGCCCACCAGAACAAGGCGGACCCGGGATCGACGTGGTGGACTTCCTTCAGGTACTCGGTGAAGTACAGCAGCAGTCCCTGCCGCACGAATCCGGTGCAGAACTCGGCCGCGGCGATGGTGACGATGACCGGGTGCGAGAACACTTTGCGGAACAGGTAGCCCCAGTCGACCGGCGTCTCGTCCCCGGCCGACGCGTCACCGGTGTCGAAGTTCCGATGTCCCGCGTCGCTCGGCCGGTCGCGCACGATGAACAGGTCGACGACGAACATGATCGCGATCGCCCCGGACGGGATGATGAAGATCATGTAC
The DNA here is from genome assembly GCA_035494735.1 of Saccharimonadaceae bacterium (SeqCode). GTDB lineage: Bacteria > Eisenbacteria > RBG-16-71-46 > RBG-16-71-46 > RBG-16-71-46 > DATJGS01. The sequence continues at coordinate 17,279 of DATJGS010000034.1, read as the reverse complement.
CAGGGGAAGTGCGCGAGGATCCAGCCGCCGACCGAGAGCGCCAGGAAGTAGCCGGCCGAGATCATCGAGCCGAAGATGCCGCCGAACACGCCGCGCTCGCGCACGTGGTACCAGGCGGCGTTCACCTTGACGACCGACAGCGCGCCGAAACTCTGGAAGTACATGTTCACCGAGTACAGCAGCGACATGCCGACGAGCACGCGCGTCGTCCAGCCGTTCAGGAACAGCAGGCCGATCACCAGGTTCATCACGAGCGCGCCGACGGCGCCGACGAGGATGGCCTTGCGGCCGCCGATGCGGTCGGCGAGCGGACCGTTGAACAGCACGCTCAGCGCGTACGTCCAGAATCCGGCGGTCGCGATGATGCCCATCTGCGCCTTGTCGAGATGGAATCTCGCGCCCATGTCGCCCTTCACGACGTTGAAGTTGTAGCGGCCCATGTAGTACGTCGCGTAGGTCAGCCCGAGCGGAAACCAGTTGAGCACGCGGCGCACCTTGTACGCGGCGCCGTGCGTGGGAAGTGCGCTCTGCGTGTTCGCGGTCTCGGCGGATTCGGCCATCCGTCCTCCCCATTCGTTAGGATCACGGTCCTGCGATGGCGCGTAGCCTAGCCGCGGAGCCGCCCTCGCGGGAAGTATGGCCTTTGCCGGCGGCGACGCCCGGTATCGTGGGAGCCGTCGGCCGCAGGCCGCGTTCCCGGCTAGAGATCCTCGCCCCCCGCGTACACGTTCATCCGCCCTTCGCGCAGGAAGCCGACGAGCGTGAGGCGCGCGGCGCGCGCCAGGTCCACGGCCAGCGTGGTCGGCGCGCCGACCGCGACGAGCGCGGGGATGCGCGCGCGCGCCGCCTTCAACACGATCTCCGCGCCGGCGCGCCCGCTCACCCACAGCACACCGGGGCCCGGGCTCTCGCGCCCTTGCTCCGTCAGCCAGCCGACCACCTTGTCCACGGCGTTGTGCCGGCCCACGTCCTCGCGCAGCGCTTCGACCGCGAGCGCCTCGCCGGATACCCAGGCGGCCGCGTGCAGCCCGCCGGTCGCAAGGAACGTGTCCTGGGCGCCCCGCACGCGCTCGGACAGCGCGAGCAGCGCGTCGCGCGCGATCGGCGCGTGCGCCTCGAGCGGGCGGAGCCCCGCGCGCAGCGATTCCAGGTGCGCGCGCCCGCACAGCCCGCACGCCGACGTCGCCGCGAAGTGGCGTTCGAGCTTCGCCCAGTCGAGCGCGACGCCGGCCGCGAGCCGCACGTTCGCGATATCGGGCGCGTCGTCGCAGTCGGACGGCGCGAGGTCGAGCGCGGCGACGTCGGCACCCTTCGCAATCACGCCCTCGCCGCGCAGGAAACCGAGCACGAGTTCCCGGTCGTCGCCCGGGGTCCGCAGCGTCACCGACAGCGCGCGGCCGTCGATGCGGATCTCGAGCGCGCGCTCGACGGCCAGCGCGTCGTCCAGCGTTTCGCGCGAACGGCCGGTCACTCGCGTGACCGGCCGTGTCGACTGACGCTCCCCGCTCATGCGGGCCGCCTCACACCTTGGGGTGTTCGGTGTGCGTGGCCTGTGTGCCGTCGGCGAGCGGCACGAGCGTGTAGTCCGCGAACAGGCCGGGCGCTTCGGCGCGCAGCAATCCGAGCATGACGACCGCGACCTTGCGCATCTCGACGTCCGCGTGCTCCGAGCCGCGCAGCTCGATGAAATGGCGCAGCGCGCGCGCGTTGCCCGTCACGAAGATCTTCGTCTCCGTCGCGTTCGGCAGCACGGAGCGCGCGGCCTGGCGCGCCAGCTTGCGGCGCAGCGTGCGGTCGGCGACGTCCGGGAACTTCTCCTGCAGCCCGGTCACGAGCCGGTCGTAGGCGGCGCGCGTCGCGTTCACGGCCTGGCACCACACCGCGTGCAGGTCGGGATCGGCGGCGATCACGTCCGGCTCGACGAACGCGGAGTCCGATTCGTCGACGTAGCGCTGCGACAGCTGCGAGTACGAGAAATGCCGGTGACGGATCAGTTCGTGCGTGAACGAGCGCGACACGCCGGTGATGAGGAAGCTCCACACCGCGTGCTCCAGCACCGAGCCGTGGCCGACGTCGACGATGTGCTCGAGGAACTCGCGGTTCGTGCGCCGGCCCTTGCCGTACGACATGTAGCACACGCGGCCGGCCATCTCGGCCAGCGCCTCGCCGCCGACTTCGGTGTCGGTCGTCCACGTGACGCCGTGGTCGGTGAGGAAGCGATCGATCGTGCTCGGGTCGAGCGACTGGCGTCCGACGATGTAGACCATCGGTTCGCGCACGATCTCGAGTCGGCGCGTTTCAGTCGCCTCGGCGGTCTTCATGGAGCCTCCGTGCTGGGCGTTGGGCGCGCGCCGCCGGGAGGATGAGGTGACGCCGCCCCTGGTCGACGCGACCCGCGACGTGAGAGCGCCGCGGGTGTGTTCGAGGTCGGCGCACACTAACACGAACGGCGGCACCTGCGCGTCCGTGCGCGGGATACCGCCGCCGTTTTCCTGAAGTCGCTGGGCTTCAGGAGATGAACGCCCCCTCGCCTCGCCCCGGTCCCCCTATAGTCCCCGGGCTGAAGGCTGCGGGGGCGCTTACGCTGCCCTGTCGACCGACTCCGCGGCGCGCGCCTCGCGCTGGCGCGGCGACTGCGTCTTGTGCGTCCAGCGCCGGATCAACTCGCACTCGATCGCGTCGAGGAGCGCCATCGACACCGGATCCTCCATGTCCTCGCTCTCGAGCACCTGATGCGCGGCCACGAGTTCGGGGAAATTGAGGAGTTCCACGGCGACGCGCGTGCCGTCGGCCCGCGTCCACTCCACCGGATACCTGCTTTCCATGCCCATCCTCCGCGCCAGCGAATCCGTGGGGCGCTTCCGCCGAGTAAGTGCTTCACGTCTTGTCGTCGGCTCCGGCCAGGGCCGGAGGCTCGGTCGGCGGTCTTCGCATCTTCCTTGCCAACGGCCCGACCCGGGTCGAAGGCAGGCCGCTTCCGGCGCGAGCCGCGCCCCGAAATGCTCGATGCGGCCGAGGGTTGGAAGCCTCGGGCGCCGGCGGCGGCGCGGCGATGGCCCGAGGGCGGCTGCCGGCCAGGAGCCGGCCCACCGCCGCCGCGCGCGCTCAGTTTCTGGACTTTCTTACCGCTCGTGCCGGCCAGCGCCTGGCCACGGAGCACAAATGCGTACGCCGCGGCGTTCGGCTCGCCACGGCGTGGGATGGGCGCGAATGGGCGTGTGCTACGCGGCGCGGCGCTCCTCGTTCTCGTCTTTGCGCCTGACAGGCAGCGCCAGGACGCGCGCGCTCCGCCTCAGAACCTCGGACGCCACAGCTTCGCGCAGCGCGTCGGCCACGGGGTCCGACACGTCCTCGCGTTCCAGCAGATGCAGAGCCGCCTCCAGCTCGTGTTGATCGAGCTGCTCGATGGCCACGCGTTCGCCATTCGCGCGTCGCCAGCTCACACCGTATGCACTGTCCATGCGGGCCTCCGGAAGTCGGGCGCCGTCGCGCGGTCCCATCCCCCGCGGCCGTCCCGGACCGTCTGTGGGGAGACTCCTCGCATCAACTCTGCCAGAAGGCGTTCGGGCGGCGGGGGGCGGGGCTCGAAGGGAGTAATCGATCCCGACCGCAAGGACTTGGTGGCGGAGCCGGCGGCCCGCGCCCGAGTGGCGGCCCCGCGCGCTCGGCCGCGGCGACCGGTCGCGCGCCAGCCGGGCAGCGACGACTTCCGGTCAGTCCCTTGCCGGTCGGCGCTACGCGCCGTTCGCCGTGTGACGCCTCACCGACGCGACGATGCGGCGCATGACTTCGTCGAGTTCTTCGTCGCGCGTGTAGAAATGCGGCGCCAGGCGCAGTCCCACGCCGGGGCGGAAGTCGAGCAGCACGTCGCCGGCCAGCAGATCGGCGCACACGCGCTCGGCGTGCGGCACGTCCAGGCCGACGGTGCCGCCGCGCGCGTGCGCGTCGCGGTCGGACGTAACCGTGAAGCCGTGCGCGTCGGCCAGCTCCAGCAGGCGCGCGGTCTGGCGCAGCGACTTCGCGCGGATCGCCGCGACGCCGATGGCCGCGATGATGCGATAGCCCTCGCGCGCCGCAAGGAACGCCGGGATGGCGGGTGTGCCCGTCCAGAAACGCCGCGCGCCCGCGTCCAGCTTCTGCGCCGAGGAGTCGAACGCGAACGGATTCTCGTGCGCCATCCAGCCGGTGATCGCCGGGCGCAGCGCCGACGTCGTGGCCGGGTTCGCGACCAGGTAGCCGGCGCCGGGGCCGCCGCACAGCCACTTGACGGACCCGCCGGTCACGAAATCCGCGCCGAGCGCGCGCACGTCGACCGGCACCGAGCCCGTGCTCTGGTACACGTCGAGCAGCGTGATCGCGCCGACCTCGTGCGCGCGGCGGAAGATGGGCGCGACGTCCAGCACCTGCGCGGTGCGGAACAGCGTGTGCGACGTCGCGACGACCGCCGTGCGCTCGTCGATCGCCGCGATCACGTCCTCCGGCTCGATGCGCCGCCCGCCCCGCGCCGGCACGCGCACGATCTCGGCGCCGCGCCGCGCGAGGCCCTCGTACAGGTACAGCTCCGACGGAAAGTCCTCGGCCGTGCACACGAGCCGGTTGCGCGGCGCGCGGAAGTCCTGCGTCGACAGCGCGACCGCCTGCGCCATGGTGACGTTCTCGCACATCGACACCGAGCCGGCCGGCGCGTTCAGGAGCCCGGCCAGCATGTCGCCGACCGCGGTCGGCAGCGCGAACCACTCCTCCTCCCAGGCGCGGATGCCGCGGTTCCGCCACATCTCCGCGTAATGCGCGAGCGCGCCCTCGACACCGCGCGGCATGGCGCCCAGCGAATGGGAAATGAAGTGCAGCGTGGTCTCGGTCGTCGGGAACTCGCGCCGCCACTCGAGCAGCGGATCGTCGACGCGCGGCGCGGCGCCGGCGCTCACGTCGCCGCCACGTGGTCGAGCACGAGCCGCGTCGCCTCCTCGGGCGTCTCGGCGATGCGCACGAGATGGAACAGGTCGGGGCGCACGAGGTTCGGATGGCGGTGCGCCTCGAGCCATTCGCGCCAGTGCGCGCCCAGCAGCACGAGCGGCGCGCTCGGCCGTGCGGACACACTGAGCAGCGTCCAGGCCAGGAACACCTCGGTCAGCGTGCCGATGCTGCCGGTCACCGCGATGAAGCCGTCCGCGCGGTCGCAGATCACGCGCAGGCGCTCGAACAGGTCGCCCGTGTGCACGCGCTCGCCCACCCAGGGATTGACCGGGCCGCGGCGCTCGAACAGTTCGACCGTGACGCCGACGACGTGGCCTCCGCCCTCGGCGCAGCCGCGTGAGCACGCCGCCATCGCGCCGCCGTAGCCGCCCGTCATCACGTCGGCGCCAGCCGCGGCGAGCGCGCGGCCCAGTTCGCGAGCCTCGACGTACGCGGCATCGCTCTCGGTCAACACGCTGCTTCCGAATACGGCGACGAGAGGTCTCGGCATTCTGGGTTCCTTCGCATGGGTGGGAACGTCTACGCGGATTGTGACAGAACGCGGACCGGCGTCGCCAGCGTCGTGTATCCTCGGCGATCCGTCGCGACGCCGCGCGGCCGGCGTCGCGTAGGTCGCACACGCCCGACGCGGCGGGCGCGTGGCGACGCCGGCCGCCCACCGCCCGAGGAGACGCCGTGCCCGACGCCAGCCCTGACGTTCGCGTCACCCCCGATCACGCCCGCCACGCGGAAGGCGCCGGGCTGCGCTTCGAGATCGTCCTCGACGGTGTGCGTGAACCGGCGTTCGCGGTGCGTTGGAAGGGCGCGTGGCACGCGTACCTCAACCGCTGCCGGCACGAGTCGCGCCTGCTCGACTTCGGCGACGCGCACTTCTTCGACGACGCGTTCGACGCGCTCGTGTGCTGCCACCACGGCGCGCGCTATCGCCCCGACACCGGTGCGTGCCTGGAAGGCCCATGCGCCGGCGGCGGCCTCACGCGGCTCGCGCTGGAACTGCGCGGACGCGAGCTGTGGTGCACGGGGCGGGCACGCCGCGCGTGAGCCTCAGCGCATCGCCGACAGGTTGAGCCGCACGTAGTCGAGCGTCCAGGGTGGCGTGTCGCGCGCGGCGTCGGCGCACATGCGGTCGAGCAGGGCCTCGACGAGCGTCGCGTCGTCGAGACGCGCCAGCCACTCCCTCATCACGACGTGCTCGACGAACGCGCGGTACGCGTTCTCGCCGGCGAAGTGCGTGGGCCGCGGCTCGAGCGCGACCTCGATGTCACGGAAGCCGGCGGCCTCGAGGTGGCGGCGCGTCGTCGGCGGGTCCGAGAAGTGCCAGGACGGACGCCAGCCGGCGAGGCGCGGCGCCATCTCCTCACCCGTCGTGTGCCGCGCGGCGCGCTCGTGCAACGTCGCCAGGTTGCCGAGCCCGCCGCACTGGGCGACGAGCCGCGCCCCCGGGCGCAACACGCGACCGATTTCGCGGAACAGCGCGGCCTGGTCCGCGATCCAGTGGAACGTCGCGTTGCTGAACACCGCGTCCGCGACGGAGCCGAGCGGCAGCGCTGGCAGATCGGCGCGGACGAGATGGAGCCGCGCCGCATGCTCGGGCGCGCGCTGGCGCGCGGCCTCCGCGAGCATCCGCGCCGAGCGGTCGACGCCGATCACGCGACCCTCGGGCACACGGTCGGCGAGGAGCGCCGTCAGCCGCCCGCTGCCGCAGCCCAGGTCGAGCACGGTCTCGTCGCCCACGAGCGGCAGCCGGGACAGCACCTCCTGGCCCCAGATCCATTGCGGGTCGGCGATTCGGTGGTACGTCGCGGCGTCCCACTCGGCCGATCGGGCCACGTCCCCTCCGCCGCCGCTAGTCGCGCGGCGTGTTCCGGTTGCGCGTGACACCGGCGTCGCGGACGTCGCAGTAACCGACGAGGCGCGCATGACGGCGCACCGCGTCGCTGAGATCCGTCGCCGTGCGGTCCGCGGCCACGGCGCGCGCCAGCCCCGGTGTCAGCGCGAGCGGATGCCCGCGCTGCCCGCGGTGGCGCGGCACGACGGCGTACGCGAACGCGGCGCGCTCGCGCGGCCGGCACGACATGACCGCGCCGGCCAGCATGCCGGCCAGCGTCGTGACCGTTTCCACGCGCACGTCCGGGTGATCGACGGGCAGCACGAGCACGGCCGAGGGCCGCGCGCGCAGCGCCTCGCCGAGGCCGATGCGCGCCGACGACAGCATGCCGCGCTTCCAGTCGGGGTTGATCACGAAGTGGCATTCCACGCCGGCCGCCGCGCGCCCGCGCAGCGCGGTCAGCTCCTTCTGCAGCGCGCCGCTGGCCATGAGCGTCTGGAACTCCCGCTCGCCGGCCTCGCGGATCTTGTCCGCGTTCGCGCCGAGCACGACGACGACGGTGTCGCACGCCGCCCACAGCCGGCGCACGGCGAGCGCGAGGAACGACGCGCCGCGCCCCTTGACCAGCGCCTTGTCGCGCCCCATGCGCGTCGACGCGCCCGCGGCCAGGACCACGCCGGCGATCATCGGGTCACCGTCTTCGGGCGGGGCCCGGGCGCGGGTGTCGCGGCGCCGGGGTTCGCGGCCGCGTCCGCAGTGGCGTGCGAGCGCACCGGCACGTTCGCGGCCAGCGTCGCGGCGCGTTCCAATGCGCCGCGGCGCGCCGCGATCAGTTCGGCGACCACGCTGACCGCGATCTCCTCCGGCGTTTGCGCGCCAATGGCCACGCCGAGCGGCGTGCGCAGGCGCGCGAGGTCGGCGTCCGCGAAGCCGCGTGCGCGCAGCCTGAGCACGAACTTCCGCTGCTTGGCGACGCTGCCGATCATGCCGAGGAAGCGCAACGGCCGGGCGAGCAGGCCCTGCACCAGTCGCTGGTCGAGCGCGTGGTCGTGCGTCACGACGACGGCGTAGTCGTCGGCGGCGAGGGCCAGGCGTTCGAGCGCGTGTTCCGGCGCGGTCAGCTCCAACCGCGACGTCGGGAAGCGCTCCGCGGTCAGCCATTCGGGACGCGCGTCGAGCACGGTCACCTCGAATCCGCAGCCGGCCGCGATCGCCGCCAGCGGTTTCGCGATGTACCCGGCGCCGAACAGCCACAGCCGCGGCGCGGGCTCCAGCGTCTCGAGGAACACGCTCATCTCGCCGCCGCAGCACATGCCCAGCTCCTGCGTGAGATGGCGGCTGAGCACGACGCTGCCGCCCGTCTCCAGCAGCCGCGCGGCCGCAGCCAGCACTTCCGCCTCGATCGCGCCGCCGCCGATCGTGCCCACGCACGCGCCACCCTGCGCGATCAGCATGTGCGCGCCGGGCTTCCTCGGCGTGAAGCCGCGCGACGCGGTGACCGTGGCCAGCACGAAGGGCCGCCGCTCCTCGCGCCAGCGCGTGAACGCGGCCCAGACGTCCGCGTCGCGCGTCAATCCGGGCCGGTCGGGAAAGCGGTCGGGCGCTCCCTGGCCCTCGTCTCGTTCTTCCATCACGCACTCCCTTCGATCACGTCGCGCACCGCTCGGCGCACGAACACGCGGACCATTTCGTGACGCCAGTCGGCATCGTACGGCACGTTCGTCAGCGGGCGACATTGCTTGTACGCGGCTTCGGCCAGCGCGTCGGCCGCGGCGGCATCGAGCGGCTTGCCGCGCACCAGGGCGTCCGTGCCGCCGACCACGCGCGGTTTCGCGCCGAGCGCGCTGACGACGAGCCGGGCCTCGGCGCACGCGCCGGACTCGCTGCGCGCCGCGAACGCGACGGACAGCATGGGGAAATCGATGGCGCCGCGCGGGCGCAGTTTGCGATAGCTGGCCGACAGCCGGCGCGCCGCCGCCGGCACGTGCACGCTCACGACCAGTTCGCCGGGCACGAGCACGTTGTTGTGGATGCCATCGCCCACGAAGAATTCGTCGACCGCGACACGGCGCCGGCCCTCGGCGCTCGCGATCTCGACCGTGGCCCCGAGCGCGATCAGCGCGGGCGCCACGTCGGACGAATGCGCGGCCACGCAGCGCTTGCCCTGCGTCACGACGTGACAGCGCGTGCCGTCCTTCTTCAGGCAGAAGCCCAGCGCCTCGCGCCAGAAGAACGTCTGGTTGTAGTACGTGCAGCGCGTGTCGAGACACAGGTTGCCGCCGACCGTGCCCATGTTGCGGATCTGCGGCGAGGCGACGCGCGACGCGGCGTCGGCCACGAGCGCGGCGTCGTGCATCGCGTCCGGGTCGTCGGCGAGCGCGCTCAGCGTGACGAGCGCGCCGATCGTCAAGCCGTCGGCGTCCGAGACGATGCCCTGCATCTCGCGCAGGCCCGACAGGTGCACGATGCGCCGCGGCGTGTGCAAGCGGTGCTTGAGATTCGGCACGGCGTCCGTGCCGCCGGCCACCACGAGCTGCTGCGCCGGATCGTCCGCGAGCCAGCGCAACGCCTCGTCCAGCGAATCCGGACGCACCCATTCGAACGCGGGCAGCGTCAGCATGCGCTCACCTCGCCGCCGCCACGGCCACGCCGTCTCTCTGGCGCCGCGCCTGCTCCCAGCGCGCCCGCGCGTCGCCTTCCTTGAGAAGCCCGAGCACGCGCGGTGGATGGAACGGCAGCCGGTCGCAGCGAATGCCGAGCGCGTCGTAGATGGCGTTCGCGATGGCCGGCACGCTGGGATGGAGCGGCCCCTCGCCCGCTTCCTTCGCGCCGTACGGGCCTTCGGGGTCGACGGACTCGACGATCAGCGACTCGAACTCGGGCGTGTCGAGCGACGTCGGAATGCGGTAATCGAGCAGCGAAGGCCCGTCGTGAATGCCCGGCCCGTGACCGACCGCCGCGGGCTTGAAGTCGTGCTGCTCGAACAGCGCTTCGGCGAAGCCCATGTACGCGCTGCCCTCCATCTGGCCCTCGACGGCCACCGGGCTCAGCGCGCGCCCGCAGTCGTGCGCCACCCACAGCTTCACGACGCGCACGAAGCCGGTCTCGGGGTCGCCCTCGACCTCGGCGACGTGCGCCGTGAACGAGTACGCGGGCGAAGCGCCGATCGTGCCGCCGCGGTAGTCGCCGCCCAGCTTCGGCGTCTGATACCAGCCGACGGAGCCGAGCGTGCCGCTCTTCGCCTCGGCGGCCTGGAACGCGTCCTTGACGCTCATGCATTCCTTGTGCGGATCGCGCGTCGAGCACGCCACGCCCTTCGCGAGCGTCACCTGGTCCGCGCGGCAGCCCCAGCGCTCGGCGAGTGCGGCGGCGATGACGTCGCGCAACTTGCGCGCCGCGTCGAGGCACGCGTTGCCGACCATGAACGTCTCGCGGCTCGAGTACGAGCCGAGATCGACCGGCGTCAGATCGGTGTCGGCCGCGACCACGCGGATGTCGCGGAGGTCGAGACCCAGCTCTTCGGCGACGATCAGCGCGAGCACGGAATCCACGCCCTGGCCGATGTCGCTCGCGCCGCAGAACACGGTGGCGCGGCCGCTGCGGTCGAGCTTCAACTGGACGCCGGACTGCGGCATCTCGTTCGGGTAGATGCAGTAGTTCGTGCCGCTGATGTACATGCTGCCGGCCACGCCGAGGCCGCGCCCGTACGGTAGCCGGCGGAATTTCGCGCGCCAGTCCGACGCGCGCTCGACGGCGTCCAGGCACTCGAGAAAGCCGTTCGACGTGACGCGCATGCCGTTCACCGTCCGCGCGTTCGCGCCAATGAAGTTTTTCCGGCGCACCGCGATGGGATCGAGGCCGACGCGCTCCGCGAGCTTGACGATCTGGCACTCGAACGCGACGCGCGGCTGCACCGAACCGTGGCCGCGCTTGGGGCCGCAGCACGGCTTGTTCGTGAACACGCGCGTCGAGTCGAAGCGGTACGCGTCCATCGCGTACGGCGCCGTCAGCAGCTGGCCCGAGTAGTACGTCGTCACCAGCCCGAACGACGAGTACGCGCCGCCGTCGATCTGGATGCGCGCATCCACGCCGGTCAGCGTGCCGTCCTTGCGCATGCCGGTGCGGTAGTGCAGGCGCATCGGGTGCCGGCCGCGATGCGCGTAGAACACCTCTTCCCGCGTGTACAGGATCTTGACCGGGCGCCCGGTGAGCATCGACAGCTTCGCGGCGCAGAACTCCAGCGAGAACGATTCGCTCTTGCCCCCGAACGCGCCGCCCACGACCGGCTGGATGACGCGCACGCGCTGTGTCGGCAGGTCGAGCACCTTGGCCAGGTCGCGGTGCAGGTAGTGCGCGACCTGCGTGCTCGAGATCACGGTGAGGAAGCCGGTCGCGTCGAAGTCGCCGATCGCGCAATGCGGCTCGATGGGCGCGTGCGTCGAGCCTTCGTACCAGTACTCGGCCTCGACCGTCTCGTCGGCCGCGGCGAGCCGCGCCTCGACGTCGCCGAACTCGAGGTGCACGTGCTTGGAGACGTTGCCCTCGCGGGCCTTCTCGTTGACCTGGCGCTCGGGATGCTCCAGCGCCTCCTCGATCGAGGTCACGGCCGGCAGGACCTCGTAGTGGACGCGGATCCGGCGCAGCGCCTCCTCGGCCAGATACTCGGAGTCGGCCGCGACGGCGGCGATGGCGTCGCCCACGTAGCGGGCCTTCTCCTCGCACAGCGCCTGCTCGTCCTCGGTCCACGGGATGATGCCGTAGTACGTCGGCAGGTCGCGCCCGGTGATCACGGCGTGCACGCCGGGCAGGGCCAGCGCGGCGCTCGCGTCGATCTCGAGGATGCGCGCGTGCGCGTGCACGCTGCGCAGCAGCTTGCCGTGCAGCATGCGCGGCAGCTGGATGTCGTCCGCGTAGACGGCGCGTCCGGTGACCTTGGCCAGGCCCTCGACCTTGCGCGTGCGCTGGCCGATGACGGCGAACTCGCCGGACGGCGGCGCGCTGCGTCCGCCGGGCCATGCGGGCGGCGTCAGGCGCTCGGCTTCCGGCATGTGGCGGCCTTCGGGGACCTTCATGCCGTCCGCGTCGCCGGCCTTCCCCGCTCCGGACCTGGCGCGCGGGCTCAACTCGATTCTCCGACCGCCGCCATGCGCCGCGCCGCCAGCTCGACGGCTTCGAAGATCTTCGTGTAGCCGGTGCACCGGCACAGGTTCCCGGACAGCGCCTGGGCGATCTCGGCGCGCGTCGGACGCGGGTTGCGTTCCAGCAGCGCCCACGCGCTCATCAGCACGCCGGGCGTGCAGAAGCCGCACTGGGCGCCGCCGCACACGTCGAACGCGTCCTGCAGCGGGTGCGGCGTCGCGCCGCGGGCCAGACCCTCGACGGTGGTGACGGCGCGGCCTTCGAACGCCAGGGCCAGCGAGATGCAGGCCAGCACCGGCTGTCCGTCCACGACCACGGTGCACGCGCCGCAATCACCCTTGTCGCAGCCCTGCTTGGAGCCGGTCAGGCCCAGCCCGTAACGCAGCGCCTCGAGCAGCGTGGTGTGCGGCTCGAGGGCGCATTCGCGCACGTCGCCGTTGACCTTCAGGCGGCACACCCGCCCGGCCGGACGCTCCATCCCACCCCCGTCGACGAAAGACACGGCAAACCGTGGAGAACCGCGCGATTGAAGCCCGTTCCCCACACCCTGTCAATTCACGCCGACCGCGACGGTTTCGCGCGCGCGCGCTTGTCGCCGGCGCGCGCGCACGGCATGATGGCGCCATGTCCTCACCCTCGGTCGATCAATCCATCTGGAGTCTCGACGCCGGCCCGGCCACCACGCCGCTCGACGGCTCGTGCGAAGTCGAGACGCTGATCGTGGGCGGAGGCATCAGCGGGCTCACGCTCGCGTACACGCTCGCCCAGCAGGGCGGCAGCGTCGCGCTGCTCGAGGCGCGGGGTCTGGCCGGCGCCGCGAGCGGGCGCAACGCCGGCTTCCTGCTGGCGGCGCCGGCCGAGCCGTACGGCGAGGCGGTCGCGCTGTGGGGCCGCGAAGGCGCGCGCGCCGTGCTCGAGACCGGACGGCGCACGCACCAGCGCATTCGCGAGCTGGTCGAGAGCCTGGGCATCGAATGCCAGTACCAGCGCGCCGGGAGCATGCGTCTGGCGCGCAACGAGGACGAGGCCGAGGACCATCGAGCGTCCCTGCCGCTGATGCGCGCCGATGGCTTCCCCGTGCTCGAGGTGCCACCCATGCGCGCGCTACCCGGGGGCGCTCACGATCGCTTCGTGGCCGCGTTCTTCACCGAAGAGGACGGCGAGCTGCATCCCGTGCGGTTCCTGAACGGCCTGGCGCGCGCCGCGCTCGCGCTCGGCGCGAAACTGTTCACGCGCTCGGAAATGGCCGGCGCGCACTGGAGCAACGGCGCGTGGGAAGCGCGCAGCGCGGGCGGCACCGTGCGCGCGCGCTCGCTCGTGCTGGCCACGAACGCCGAGGCGCCGCGCCTCGTGCCCTCGCTCGGCGCCCTGATCGCGCCGCGCCGCGGGCAGATGCTGGCCACGGCCCCGATCCCGCGCCTGGTCGCGCCGTACCCGACGTACGCGCACTGGGGCTATCAATACTGGCGGCAGACGCCAGACGGCCGCCTCGTGATCGGCGGCTGGCGCGATCTCGACCTCGACGGCGAGGTCGGCTTCGACGTGACGCCGACGCCGCACATCCAGAAGGCCATCGAGGGCGGGCTCGCGGAGCTGGTGCCGGAAGGCGCGGCGATCGAGCGGCGCTGGGCCGGCACCATGGGATTCTCGCGCGACGGCCGACCGCTCGTCGGCTGGCTCGACGCCGAGCACCACCTTGCGGTGTGCGCCGGCTTCACCGGGCACGGCATGGGCATGGCCGCAGCGTGCACGCTCGACCTGGCGCGGCTCCTGTCGTTCCGCCCGGCGCCCGGCATCGCCACGTACGATCCGCTGCGCTTCGCGGAGCTGCGCCACACGGCGCGCGGCATCACGGCGCTGGGCGCCGCGGTCGGATAGCGCGATGCGCAAAGCCACGGCCGTCGCGCTGCTCGTCGCCCTCGCCGCGACGTGCGGCCTGCGCGGCGCCGGCGTCGCGGCCGCGCGCGCGACGAGCCTCGCGACGCCCGCGCGGCTGGTCGCGCCGCGCGCGATGCACCCTGCCGACGACGTCGCGATCCAGGAGAGTCCGCAGCAGCTCGAGCGCCGCGAGGAACGGACGGCCGTGCGCTGGGCGCTGGTCGGAACGATCGCGCCGGTCGCGACCGGCGTCGTGGTCGCGGCGGTCGGCAGCGACGCCGTGGGCGGAACGCTCATCACCTCGGGCATCGTCCTCGGGCCGGCCGTGGGATTCGCGCGCGGCGGATGCGGAGGGCGCGGCGCGCTCGGCGTGCTGGCGCGCGGCGGCCTGCTGACGGTCGCCACCGCCGCCGCCATCGCCGCGGCGATCGCCGGCTTCGACAGCGACAGCAACAGCCGACCGGTCGTGGCCGCCGCGACGATCGCGGTGCTGTGCACGGCCGGCACCGTCGCCGACTGCGTCTACGACATCACGCGCGTCGACGACGCGGTGCGCCAGCGCCACGAGCGCTCGCTGCACGCGTCGCTCACGCCGGTCACGCCGTTCGGGCCCGGCGTCGCGCTCCATCTGACGTTCTGAGCCGCCGGCGCGCCGCGCACCGCGCGCCGCACGCCACGCCTCGACGCCGTCGCCGCCCGAGGTCACGCCACGCTGGCCATCGCGCGCCCGCTTTGGGCTATACTCCGCGCGCTCATAAGGCCGACCCACCCGCAAGCAAGGCCGCTCTCCGTGGCGGGCCATCAGGGAGCAGCGAATCCCATGGTACTCAAGAGTCTCGACGATGTTCGCCAGGCCCGCGCCGCGCTGGTGAGCGGCAGCCTGGATGCGGTGGACCGTCTCGTGTGGACCGGCGTGTTCGGCGCGCCCGAGGTGCGCCCGGCCGCGCGACAGGCGTTGCTCGAACAGGCGGCGGCGCTCGGCGTCTATCCGGCCTCCATCCACGACCTGTATGTTGCGCGCGGCCACGGCCGCGCCCCGCACGACTTCACCGTGCCCGCGATCAACATCCGCGGCATGGCCTACGACACGGCGCGCGCCCTGTTCCGCGCGCGGCGCGCGCTGGACGCGGGCGCCGTGCTGTGCGAGATCGCGCGCTCGGAGATCAGCTACACCGATCAGCGCCCCGACGAATACGCGTTCGTCGTGCTCGGCGCCGCGCTGCGCGAAGGCTGGACCGGTCCGGTGTTCCTGCAGGGCGACCACTTCCAAGTCAACGCCAAGAAATACGCGACGGACCCCGAGGGCGAAGTGCGCGCGGTCCGCGAGTTGAGCGCCGAGGCGATCCGCGCCGGCTTCTACAACATCGACGTCGACACCTCGACCCTCGTGGACCTGAAGCGCCAGGGCCACGAGGCGCAGCAGCAGGCGAACGGCGAACGCTGCGCCGAGCTGACCGCGTTCATCCGCGCGCACCAGCCGGCCGGCGTGACCGTCTCGGTGGGCGGCGAGATCGGCGAAGTGGGCAGCCAGAACTCGACGCCGGAAGAACTGATCGCGTTCATGAAGGTCTTCGGCGACGCGCTGGCGCGACGCGACGCGGGCGCCGCGGGATTGAGCAAGATTTCGATCCAGACCGGAACGTCGCACGGCGGCGTGCCGCTGCCGGATGGAACCATCGCCCAGGTGCAGATCGACTTCGCGGCCATCGACACGCTGTCGAAGCTCGCGCGCGAGCGCTACGGCATGGCCGGCGCGGTGCAGCACGGCGCGTCGACGCTGCCGCCCGAGCTGTTCGATCGCTTCCCGGCGCTCGGCGCCTGCGAGATCCATCTCGCCACCGAATTCCAGAACATGATCTTCGACCATCCGGCGTTCCCGGCCGACTTGAAGCGCGACCTGTACGAGAAGCTGCGCGTGAGCGAAGCCGCCGAGCGCAAGCCGGCGGACACCGACGAGCAGTTCTTCTACAAGACGCGCAAGAAGGTGCTGGGCTCGGCCAAGCGCGAGCTGTGGGGCCTGCCGGGCACGGTGCGCGGCGAGATCGGCGCGAGCCTCGAGAAGAAGTTCCGCTTCCTGCTCGAGAAGCTGCGCGTCGGCGGCACGCGGGCGCTCGTCGAGGCCCACGCGCCGTACGTGCCCGGCTCGTTCCCCGTCGTGGGCGCGACCGTGAACGCGGTACGCGCGCACGAGGACGTCAGCGGGCTGTCGGACTAAGGGGACGCCATGTACAGCCGCGCCGTGACGCTCTCGCAGTTCCTGGATCTGGAAGAGCGCAAGCATCCCGAGGCCACGGGCGAGTTCACGCGCGTGCTCATGGAGATCGCGCTCGCGTGCAAGATGATCAACCGCGAGGTCGTGCGCGCGGGTCTGGTCGACGTGCTCGGCTACACCGGGGCCGAGAACGTGCACGGCGAGAAGGTGCAGAAGCTCGACGTGTTCGCGCACCAGACGCTGTATCGGGTGCTGAGCGGGACCGGGCAGCTCGCGGTGCTGGCCTCGGAAGAGGACGAGAACGTCATCCCCGTGCCCGAGGGCCAGCCGGTCGGCAAGTACGTCGTCAACTTCGACCCGCTGGACGGTTCGTCGAACATCAACGCGAACGTCAACATCGGGACGATCTTCTCGATGCTGCCGCGCATCACGCGCAAGGGCGGCGGCACGCTCACCGACTGCCTGCAAGCCGGCGAGCGCCAGGTGTGCGCCGGCTACGTGATGTACGGCTCGAGCACGATGCTCGTGTACACGACCGGGCACGGTGTCCACGGCTTCACGTTCGAGCCCAGCATCGGCGAGTACCTGCTGTCCCATCCCGACATCCGGACGCCGAAGCGCGGCCACATCTACAGCGTGAACGAAGGCAATTACACGCAGTGGTCGGACGGGGTGAAGCGCTACATCGACTACCTGAAGATGGACGACGCGGCGACCGGCCGCCCCTACAGCTCGCGCTACGTGGGCTCGCTGGTCGCGGACTTCCACCGCAATCTGCTTTACGGCGGCGTCTTCCTGTATCCGGGAGACGCGCGTCACGCGGACGGCAAGCTGCGCGTGCTCTACGAAGCGGCGCCGCTCGCGCTGATCGCCGAGGAGGCGGGCGGCGCGGCCAGCGACGGACACCGGCGCATCCTCGAGATCGTGCCCGAGTCCCTGCACCAGCGCACGCCGCTGTTCCTCGGCAGCGCCGAGGACGTGCGCGAGTGCGAGTCGTTCGTGCAGGGCAAGAACCCGGCGATCACGGCCGAGCGGCGCGTTCGCTCCGGAGTTCCGGCCGAGGGCTAGCGGCGCTTCGGGTCACCGGCTGCGGTTGGCCGCACGATCTTGACCCGAGGCGCCGGAGCGCCGCGCTGACTTGGGCCTGCAGCGTGGCGCACGGCGCGCACTCCGACGCCACGAGCCCACGCCGCACTTCGTCCGCGCGGAAGCCGAGGCCGCGCAGCGCGGCGCACACGTCACGACGTC
>DATJGS010000033.1:0-80890 GCA_035494735.1 Saccharimonadaceae bacterium (SeqCode) | reverse complement strand
CGTTCCGATGACGAGCGGCACGCCGCGTTCCGCGCACAGCGCGGCCAGCGCCTGCGTACCCTCGGGCGACGAGAAGTCCACGACCACGTCCCCGGCACGGATCACGTCGCCCGCCTCATGGCTCCATACCCCGCGGCTCCCGCCCAGGTTCGCGACTCGATCCACGCTCGCGCGCAGTTCGACGTCGGGCGCCGTGGCCGCCGCCTCGCTGACCGCGCGGCCCATGCGCCCCGCGGCCCCGACCAACACGAGCGCGATCACGCGCGGGGCGCCGCCGCCGCCGGCTCGAGCGCGATGCCCGACAGCTCGGCCGCCGCCAGGATCGCCCGCTCCGTGGCCGGCTCGACCGGCACGAGCGGCAGGCGCAGTTCGTTCGCCATCAGCTTCATGGCCGACAGCAGGAACTTGGCCGGGCCGGGGTTCGATTCGATGAACAGCGCCTTGAACAGCGGCAGCAGCTTGCGATGCAGCGCCTCGGCTTCGGGGAGGCGTCCGGCGCGCGCGTGGTCCGTGAGCGTGCGCATCTCGCGCGGCGCGACGTTGCCGGCCACCGAGATGATGCCCGTCGCGCCGACCGCGATCATGGGCAGCGTCAGCGAGTCGTCGCCCGAGAGCAGCGTGAAGCGCGTGCGCGCGCGCACGGCGCTGGCCTGATCGAGGCTGCCCGAGGCCTCCTTGATGGCCACGATGTTCGGCACGCCCTGCAGTTCGGCGAGCGTTTCCGGCATCGTGTTCGTGGCCGTGCGGCCAGGGACGTTGTACACGATCACCGGCAGCCGCGTGCTGCGCGCCACCGTGGTGAAGTGCGCGATCTGCCCCTTCGGCGTCGGCTTGTTGTAGTACGGCGTCACCAGCATCACGCCGTCGAGGCCCAGCTCCTCGGCGATCGCCGTGAGCGCGATGCTGTCGGATGTCGCGTTCGTGCCGGTGCCGGCCACGACCGGCACGCGGCGTGCCGCGCGCTCGCGCACGAACTTCCACAACGCGCGCCGCTCCTCCACCGTGCACGTCGCGGCCTCTCCCGTCGAACCCGAGACGATCAGCGTCTCGGTGCCGCCCTCGATGAGGAAGTCCACGAGACGTGCCGTCGCCTCGAAGTCGACGTTGGCCCCGCGAAACGGGGTGACCATGGCTACCGACAGTCCATCGAACATGCCGTCCTCCTTGTGGGGCTCGTGAGCCGCCTGGCGCGTTCGCGCCGGATCGCGGCCGGCCCCCGCCTACACCCGCGCCTCGATCGGCGCGCGCAACTCCCACGTTCCGCGGAACGCGATCTCCGCGGGACCGCTCAGCGTCACGTCGCGGCCGCCGGCGACGTCGCGCCAGCGCACGACGAGTTCGTCCCCGCCCGCGGTCAGCACCGTGATCGGACCGCGTTCGCCTTCGTCGGCCACCGCCAGCGCCGAGGCGATCGCCCCGCTGCCGCACGCCATGGTCTCGGCTTCCACGCCGCGCTCGTACGTGCGCATCGCGATGCGCTGAGGCCCGAGCCGGGCCGCGAAATCCACGTTCGCGCCGTCGGGCTGGAACGCCGCGTGATGGCGCAGCGCGCTGCCCCACTCGGCGACCGGCACCCACTCGACGCGCTCGACGTCGACGACGAAATGCGGCACGCCCGCGCGCAGCAGGCGTCCGCGGAACGACCGCCCCGCGACCTCGACGTCGCGCGGCTCGCCGGCCGGCGGCACCAGGCCGAACGCCAGGTCGATGCCGCGCCCGCCCGAGTCGCGCCGCGCCGCGAGGACGCCGGCCGCGCTGCGAAAACGCACTTCACCCCCGCGTCCCAGCCCCAGGTCGAGCGCGAGGCGCGCCAGGCAGCGCGCGCCGTTGCCGCAGAATTCCGCCTCGCCGCCGTCGGCGTTGTAGTAGCGCATCGCGAAATCCAGCTCGGGATCGCGATCCAGCAGCAGCACGCCGTCCGCGCCCACGCCGCGCCGCCGGTCGCACAGACGGCGCACGAGCGCATCCAGGGGTTCGAGCGGCGCGCCGTCGCGATGATCGATCACGACGAAGTCGTTCGCCGCCCCGTGCATCTTCAGGAACTCGAGCGTCACGGCGATCCTTCCCGCGCCTTGGGCCGGCGCAGCACCAGCTGCAGCACGCGTGAATCTCCGGCCGGCGGCACGGTCAGCCGCTCCAGATCGCTGGCCGGCTCCGAGGCGCTCTGCCAGCCGCGATTCCGGTCGTGGTCGCGAAACGCGCGCACGCGCCAGTTGCCGGGCGGCAGCGTGAGGTCGAAGCGCAGGTCCGGGTCCGCGTCGAAGATCAGCGTGCGCGACGTATCGCGCTCGGCCACCGCGGTGAGACGCACCACACCCAAACTGTCCGCGAGCGAGTCTAGCACAGTGCCACGCACGTGCCCGGGCGCGCGCGGGTTCACGACGCGGATCATCACGCCTTCGGCGCGCGGCGCCGCGCGCGTCAGGTCGAACGACGTGTCGACGGGCGCGAGCAGGTCCGTCGCCGGTTCGAACGAGCGATTCTGGTTGAGGTCGGCGAACGCCCACAGGTGGTACGGGGCCGGAACGGGCAGGCCGGAAATGCGGAAGTCCCCCGCCGCGTCCGTCACGCCGAGCGCGTCGAAGTCGCGCGCCGTCGAGTCGGGCTTGCGTCCCTCGGCGTAGCACCACAGGTAGATCCCGCCGGCGTTGAAGCCGCGCGCCTCGACGCGGCCGGCGAGGACGCCGGGCGGAAACGAGTCGGCCGTGCTGAACACGATCGTGCGCCCGCCGCCGATGTGGTTGCCGTGCAGATCGCGCGCTCCCGAACCCAGGAACATGGTGTACGTCTGGTGCGCCTTCAGCGACTCGGCGAGCACGACGGTGAGCGTGCGCCCGTGCCAGCGCCGCTGGCGGATTTCGGCCCGCGGCGCGAGCGCCACGGCGTCGCCCGTGGAACGCGGCTCCATGCCCTCGCTGAACGTCAGGCTCAGCTCGGCGTCACGCGCGACGTGCGCCGCGCCCGAATCGGGCGCGGACGCGATGACGCGCGGCGCCTCGAGATCGGGCGGGCCGCCGGACGGTGGCTCGCGCTTGGCGCAGCCCGCGGCGGTCAGGCCCAGCGCGATCACGACCAGGGCGCGCCCCGCGTTTCGGTTCACGCGCGAGGATGCGCCTGCTGCCACGCCTTGCGCAGCCGCGCCGTGGTCACGTGCGTGTACACCTGGGTGCTCGACAGCGAGCGGTGCCCGAGCAACTCCTGGATGGCGCGCAGATCGGCGCCGCGATCCAGCAGGTGACTGGCGAACGAATGGCGCAGCGCGTGCGGCGTGACGCCGAGCCCGGCCGCGACGTGCGACAGCCGGCGGCGCACGACGCGTTGCACGGTTCGGTTCGACAGGCTCTTGCCGCGCGCGCCCGGGAACAACGGCGCGTCGGGGCGCGACGCGGGGGCCTCGATGAGATGGCGCTCGAGCGCGGTCAGCGCGGAGGCGCCGAGCGGCACGATGCGCTCACGGCGCCCCTTGCCGCGCACGCGCACGAGGCGCGCGGAGCGATCGAGATCGCCGTGATGCAGCCCGGTGAGCTCGCTGACGCGCAGCCCGGACGAATACGCGAGTTCGAGCAGCGCGCGGTCGCGCACGAGCGCCCGATCGTCCGGTCCGTCGCCCATCCGGTCCAGCGCTTTCGACAGTTCGAGGCTGGGCAGCGTGCGCGGCAGGCGCTTCGGCAGGCGCGGGAACGCGAGGGCGCGGGCCGGGTCTTCCGCGATCACGCCGCGGCGCGCGCAGAAACGCGAGAAGCTGCGCCACGCGGCGAGCGCGCGGGCCGCGCTCGAGGCGCCGAGTCCGGCCCGGTACAGCTCGCGCAGCGCGCGCTCGAGCAGTTCGCGCGTCCAGAGCGCCGGCGCCACCGGCCGCCCCTCACCCGCCGCGAGGTCGAGCACGCGCGTGACGTCGCGCCGGTACGCGGCCAGCGTATGCGGGGAGCCGCGGCGCTGCGCCGCGAACTCGCCGAGAAAACGGTTCAGCGCGTCACGCACCGACGGCTTCCGGCTGGAACGTCGATTTGCACTTGAGGCAGCGCAGCACGAGGCCCTTCTTGGTCTCCTTCTCGACCAGGAACGGCGCGCCGCACGTCGGGCACGGCGTGAGTCGCGGCTTGTCCCACGCCGCGAACTTGCAGTCCGGGTAGCGCGTGCAGCTGTAGAACGTCTTGCCGCGCTTCGTGCGCTTCTCGGCGATCTCGCCGATCCCGCAATCCGGGCAAGCGATGCCGAGGGTCAGTTTCTTCGTGAACTTGCAGTCGGGCCGGCGCACGCACGAGATGAAGCGCCCGTACGGGCCGTTGCGCGCCACGAGCGCCGAACCGCACAGCTCGCACGTGCCCTCGACCGGCGTCGGCAGCTCCGCGTCGTCGACCGGCCGCGTGTACTTGCACTCGGGGTAGCCGGGGCAGGCCAGGAAGGCCCCGCGCCTACCGAACTTCTTGATGAGCATGCGCCCGCAGTTCGGGCACTGGACGTCGGTCTTCTCCTCGACGGCCGCGCGATGCTCCTTCACCGACTTGTCGGCGCGGGCCAGGTCCTTGCTGAGCGGCGTCCAGAAGTCCTTCACGACCTTCTGCCAGTCCTGCTCGCCTTCCTCGATGCCGTCCAGCTCCTCTTCCATCGTGGCCGTGAACGTGACGTCGAACACGTCCGGGAACGTGTCGACGAGCAGGCGATTCACGGTGCGCCCGAGATCCGTGGGCACGAGCCGTCCCTTGTCCCGGTCGACGTACTTGCGGCTGGTGATGGTCGTGACGATGGTCGCGTACGTGCTCGGGCGGCCGATGTTCTCCTCTTCCAGCGCCTTGACGAGCGACGCCTCGGTGTAACGCGGCGGCGGTTGCGTGAAGTGCTGCGCCGGGCGCACCGGTTCGATCGGCTCCGCGCCCGGTTCCTCGGCGGGACGGGCCGCGGCGACGGCGAGGTGTTCCTGCTCCTTCAGCTCGGGCAAGCGCCCCTCTTCGCTGTCGTCCTCCTCGTCGATGCCGTACAGCTTCTGGAAGCCCGGGAACTTCAGCACGCGTCCGCTGGCCCTGAGGCCGAGACGCCCGGCCTCGATGTCGACGCTCGTCGCCAGGTATTCGGCCGACGCGACCTGCGAGGCCACGGCGCGCTTCCACACGAGATCGTAGAGGCGGAACTGCTCGTCGCTCAGGAACGGCCGCACGCTGTCCGGCGTGCGCTCGACCGCGCTCGGGCGGATCGCCTCGTGCGCGTCCTGCGCGCTCTTCTTGCCCTTGAAATTGCGCGGCGACTCGGGCACGTACTCCGCGCCCAGGGTCTGCCCGATCCACGTGCGCATCTCGCCGATGGCTTCTCCGGCCAGGCGCGGCGAATCGGTACGCATGTACGTGATGAGACCGACGCTGCCCTGGCTGCCGAGCGCGACACCTTCGTACAACTGCTGCGCGATCTTCATCGTGCGCTGGCTCGTGAAGCCGAGCCGGTTGAACGCGGTCTGCTGCAGCGTGCTCGTGATGAACGGCGCACGCGGATGCACCTGCTTGGGGCTGGTCTGCACGGACGTGACGCGCGCGTCACCGGCACGCAGTTCGTCGGCCAGGGCCCGAGCCCGCGTTCCGGCGTCCGCGCCGAGCAGATGCCCGTGTTCCAGTTCGTCCGTCCCGATGCGCGTCAGCCGCGCCGTGAAACGCTCGCCGGCCTCGGTCACGAAGTCGGCTTCGAGCGTCCAGTACTCGACCGGCACGAACGCGTCGATCGCGTCCTCGCGCTCGCAGATCAGGCGCAACGCGACGCTCTGCACGCGACCGGCCGACAGACCGAAGTACATGGTCTTCCACAGGAACGGGCTGACCTTGTAGCCCACGAGCCGGTCGAGCACGCGGCGCGCCTGCTGCGCGTTCACCAGGTTCATGTCCAGCTCGCGCGGATGTTCCAGCGCCAGCTTGACCGCGCGCTCCGTGATCTCGTTGAACGTGAGGCGCTGCAGCGGACGCTTGGACGCCTTGAGCGCTCCGGCCAGATGCCAGGCGATGGCTTCGCCCTCGCGGTCCGGGTCCGGCGCCAGGAAGATGCGGTCCGCCGTGCTCGCCGCCTGCTTGAGCTTGGCCAACGTCTGCTGCTTGGTCTGGATCGGCTCGTACTGCGGCTCGAAGCCGTTCTCGATGTCCACCCCGAGCTTGCTCTTCGGCAGGTCCATGATGTGACCGTTCGAGGCCATCACGGTGAACCCGCGCCCGAGGAACTTCGTCAGGGTCCGCGACTTCGTCGGCGACTCGACGATGACCAGGGACTTGCCGCGCGTGTCCGGCGGCGCGCTCGAACGGGCGGCGCGCGGGGCACGCGTCGTGCCCCTGGCACCACGTTTCGCCGGCTCGGCCGGCACCGCCTCGGCGGCGGCCGCCGCGGGCACGGCGCGTGGCGTCCTGCTCTTCTTCGATTTTCCGGGGGTGGCGGTGGCCCGCGCGCGGGTGGTCCGCGGGCTCGAGGTCGCAGCGGCGGCCGCCGGCACCGCGCGGCGCGCCTTGGGGGTCTTCTTCTTAATGGATGACTTCGAAATCGCCATGGGACATGTCTCCGCGGTCCGTCGCGTCGCCCTCGAGGACGACGCGCGACGCCAGTTCGCGCGCCATCTCGAGGCTGACTGGGCGCACTCCGGCGCCGAGCATCAGGTCCAGCACACGCTCCACCTGCGCCGAGTCGAGCGCTCCGCGGCGCGTCAGATCGAGCACGTAACCCCACGCCTCGGGACTGACGGTTTCACGTTCCTCGGCGCTCAGCACGCGCAACGCGTGCTTGCCGGGCGCGCCGTCGAGCGCGCTCTCCGCCGCGACCGGACCGTCCTGGCCCGCGCTGCGCAGCGCCCAGAGCGCGTTCTGCAGATCGTCTCCGCTGTAGTGGCCCTCTTCGATGCGCTCGCCCAACGTCTCGAACGCGAGTTCGTCACCTTCCAGATAACTCTCCAGCCGCTCCGCGAACAGCCGGAGCAGGCGGACCACTGCGTCGTCCTGCGGTTCGTGGCTCATGACGCGCTCCCGACGCCCTCGTCGATGGGCATGTGGCACTTCTTGTACTTCTTCCCGCTGCCGCACGGGCAGGGATCGTTGCGCCCGACGCGCGGCGCGCCGCGCGTCACCGGCGTGGACGCCTGGGTGGCGACGGTCGCCGGGGCGTCCGCGTCGCCGTCGGCGACGGCCGGCGCTCCCGCGAACACCTTCGCCTCCGCGTGCTGCGCCACCATCTGGCGCGGCGCGGGACGGCGATCCATTTCACGCAGCGTGTCCGGCGCGAGCTGCACCCGGAACAGGCGCTGCACGAAGTCCTCACGCACTTCGTCGAGCAGCGTCTCGAACAGCGCGAACGCCTCCTTCTTGTACTCGAGCAGAGGATCGCGCTGGCCGTAGGCGCGCAGTCCGATGCCACCCTTCAGGTGGTCCAGCTCGTACAGGTGATCGCGCCAGTGCTCGTCGAGCGTATAGAGGTACAGATGTCGCTCGAGTTCGCGCAGGACCTCCGGGCTGAACGCGGCCTCGCGTGCCCGGTACGCACGCTCGCCGACGGCCTGCGCCTTCTCCTCGACCTCGTCGGGTTGCGCGCTTTCGATGTCGGAAACCGCCACGGGACTCAGCAGCAGGTACGACAGCTCGTCGGCCAGACCGCGCAAGTTCCAGTCGTCGCGGTGGCTGGCCGCGCCGACCGACTTCTGCACGCGCTCCGTGACGCTGTCCGCGATGTTCTCGAGCACGGTCGCGCTCATGTCCGTGCTGGACAGGGCCTGGTTGCGCAGCCCGTACACGACCTCGCGCTGCTGGTTCATCACGTTGTCGTACTCGAGCAGGTGCTTGCGGATGTCGAAGTTGTGGGCTTCGACGCGCTTCTGCGCGTTCGAGATCGCGCCGGTCACGATCGGATGCTCGATGACCTCGCCCTCCTCCGCGC
This sequence comes from Saccharimonadaceae bacterium (SeqCode), assembly GCA_035494735.1. Lineage (GTDB taxonomy): Bacteria > Eisenbacteria > RBG-16-71-46 > RBG-16-71-46 > RBG-16-71-46 > DATJGS01. The sequence goes on along the minus strand of DATJGS010000033.1, from coordinate 73,003 downwards.
CCATGCGCTGCATCAGCGCGGCGATGCGCTCGCTGCCGAACAGGCGCATCAGATCGTCTTCCAGCGACAGGTAGAAGCGCGACGCGCCCGGATCGCCCTGACGCCCGGCGCGCCCGCGCAGCTGGCGGTCGATGCGCCGTGACTCGTGGCGCTCCGTGCCGAGGATCTGCAGCCCGCCGACGCCGGCGACGCCGGCGCCGAGCTTGATGTCGGTGCCGCGTCCGGCCATGTTCGTGGCGATGGTCACGGCGCCCGGCTGTCCGGCCATCGAGACGATCTCGGCTTCCTGCTGGTGGTACTTCGCGTTCAGCACGCTGTGCTTGACGCCGCGGCGCTTGAGCATGCGGCTCAGCAGTTCGCTCACTTCGACCGAGATGGTGCCGACGAGGACCGGCTGCTGGCGCTCGTGACACGCCACGATCTCGTCGATCGCGGCGTTGTACTTCTCGCGCTTCGTGCGATAGATGACGTCGTTCGCGTCCTCGCGGCGCACGGGCTGGTGGGTCGGCACGACCGCCACGTCGAGCTTGTAGATCTCCCAGAACTCGTGCGCTTCGGTTTCCGCGGTGCCGGTCATGCCGGCCAGCTTCGTGTACATGCGGAAGAAGTTCTGCAGCGTGATCGTGGCCAGCGTCTGCGTCTCGCCTTCGACCTTGACGCCTTCCTTCGCCTCGATGGCCTGGTGCAGACCGTCCGAGTAGCGGCGCCCGGGCATCAGGCGGCCGGTGAACTCGTCGACGATCATGACCTTGCCGTCCTGCACGACGTACTCGACGTCGCGCTCGTACAGCGAATAGGCCTTGAGCAACGCCTGGATGTTGTGGATGCGCTCGTTCTTGACCGCGTACGCCCGATAGATCTCGTCGCGCAGCTTGACCCGGGCCTCGGGCTCCATGTCCTCGCGACCCTCGAGCTCGGAGAGTTGCGCCGCCAGGTCGGGCACGACGAAGCGATCCGGATCGCCGGGCGACATCAGCTCGCGGCCCTTGTCGAGCAGGTCGACGTTGCGCGCCTTCTCGTCGATCGAGAACAACAGCTCTTCGTCGAGTTCGTGCAGGCGCTTGTCGCGCAGATACTCGAGCTCGATGCGCGTGATCATCTTCTTGAGACCGGGCTGCTCCGACAGCAGCTTCGTGAAGCGCTTGTGCTTGGGCTGGGCGCGCTGCACCTGGAGCAGGAGCGTGCTGGCCTCCTGCTCCTTGTCCGCTTCCTTGAGCAGCGCCTCGGCCTGGGCGAGCGTCTGCGTCGCCCACTGGGCCTGGGCGCGAATCAGCCGCTCGACGGGGAGCTTCAATTCGTCGAACGCCTGGTCGCTGTGCTCGACCGGACCCGAGATGATGAGTGGCGTGCGCGCTTCGTCGATCAGCACGGAGTCCACTTCGTCGACGATTGCGTACGCGAATCCGCGCTGCACGCGATACTCGGGACGCACCGCCATGTTGTCGCGCAGGTAGTCGAACCCGAATTCGTTGTTCGTGCCGTACGTGATGTCGCACGCGTACTGCTCGCGGCGCAGCGGTGGATCCTGCCCCTGCTGGATGCAGCCCACGGTCAGCCCGAGCAGCTTGTAGATCTCGCCCATCCATTCGCTGTCGCGACGCGCCAGGTAGTCGTTGACCGTGACGAGGTGCGCCCCCTGCCCGGCCAGCGCGTTCAGGTACAGCGGCATGGTGGCGACCAGGGTCTTGCCTTCGCCCGTCGCCATCTCGGCGATCTTGCCCTCGTGGAGCATGATGCCGCCGATGAGCTGGACGTCGTACGGGACGATCTCCCACGTGAGCGGGATGCCGACCACGTCCCAGGTCCGCCCGCACAGTCGCCGGCAGGCGTCCTTGACGGCGGCGAACGCCTCGGGCAGCAGGTCCTCGAGGGTCTCCCCGGCAGTCAGGCGCTGCCGGAATTCCCCGGTCTTGGCCTGCAGCTCGTCGTCGGAGAGCGCCGCGTACTCGGCGAAGAAGCGATTGATCTCGTCCACGATCGGGGCCACCCGTTTGACGTCACGGTCGTGCTTGGACCCGAACACGGATTTCAAGAGGTTATTGAACATGGGCCTCAGGATAGAGGGGTTGTCAAGCCGGTCACGGCGAAGGGGGGCGGGAACCCCGGCTGGATGGGGTGACTTTCGCGAGGCCTTGGGATGCAAAAACACCGCGGCCCGATGCGGAGCATCGGGCCGCGAGCTCTCGGGCGACGCGACGGCTCAGAGAATGCGGGTCACGTGGGCGGCCTCGGCGCCCCGCTCGCTGGTCTTCACTTCGAATTCGACCTGCTCACCCTCGTGGAGGGTGCGGAATCCGTTTCCTTCGATCGCCGAGTGATGCACGAAGACTTCGACCTGTTCCGTGGAGATGAATCCATAACCTCGCGTGTCGTTGAACCACTTGACCGTGCCACGGGCCATGTGGGGTCCTCCCTGTTGCGGGTGGTCGTTGGGCCGACGCCCGAGAACGCGCCTAGGGTGAGCCGACCGCGGAAGCCGGTCAAGACCCATTCGAAGCGCCAAATCAGCGGGCGGCGTGACGGCGCCCGCGCCCCGACCACTGTTCGATCAGTTCGCGGGCCGCTCCGTGTTCCGGATCGTGCTGCAACACCAGCTGCACCTGCTCGAGCGCCTGCGCGCGTTGTCCGAGCCCGTCGAGCGCGCGCGCGAACATCAGGCGCGCCGCGTGGTAGTCGGGATTCAGCTCGAGCGCGCGCCCCAGCGACGCCAGCGCGTCGTCCAACTGGCCGAGCCGGAGTTCGACGCCGCCCAGCATCGCGTGCAGATCGGGATAGCCCTCGTGATCGGGCAGGACGTCGCGCAGCACCTGTGCCGCGCGCTCGAGAGCGCCCTCGTGCAACAGCGCGCGATGGCGCTCCAGCGCATCGCTCAGCGTCGGATCGCCGCTGCCGATGGCGCGGCGGAACAGCGTGCTCGCGCCGTCCCAGTCCGCGCGCTCCAGGCTCTTCAGCCCCTGCTGGAACGCGAGCGGCTCGCCGATGTGCGTGTCGCGCTCGACTTCGCGGAGCGACGACAGCGCCTCGCCGATGCGCCCGTCGCCCGCGTCGAGCAGCGCGAGTTCCACGCGCGCCGCCAGGTAGCGCGGATGGATGGCGAGCGCCGCCTGCAGCGCGCGGCGCGCTTCGGGCTTGCGCTGGCGCGTGAGCATCACCTGGGCGAGCTGCAGGTGCAGATCGGCGTAGCGGGGCTTCAGCCGCAGCGCCTCGTCCAGCGCACGCTCGGCGATCTGCGCGTCTCCGGCGTCGGCGGCGGCGCGCGCGATCCGCGCGAACGCGCCGACCGCGGCGGTGACCCACACGCTGCGGTCGCGTTCGGCACGGGCCCGCGTGCTCAGCCAGTCGAACGCCTCGGCGTGCCGGCCGTCGCGCGACAGCGCGAGCGCGGGCTCGACGTCGGGAATCGCAGGATCGACGGGTCGGGGGCTCATAAGGGCGCCATCAGGAGCTTCATGACGTAACCGGAAACCAAGGTCATGCCCAGGTTGTCGTCCAGGGGTATCGGCAGGAGTTCGACCAGACTTGCGGCCACAGCGCCGGCCATGGCCACGCCCCACGGCACGTGACCGGTCGCGGCCAGGGCCGCGCCCCAGGCCACGCACGCCGCGAGGCCACCGAGCGCGCCCTCGATGCTCTTGCGAAAGAACGGCGTGCGACCCCACGCCTTGCCGACCATCGCGGCGAACGCGTCTCCGACGACCGTGAAACCGATCGCGCACGCCGCGATCTCGCGGGGAAAGATCTCGACGGCGAGCAGCGCGGCGATCAGCAGGTACGTCGAGCCGAGCAGGCTGAACTGTTCGTGCTCGCGGATCAGCTCGCCGAAGAACTGGCGGAAGAAGCGTTTGACGCGGCTCTCGTGCAGTCGCAGCAAGTCGACGACGATCGCGCCCACCGTCAGGAGCAGCAGCAGGAGGATCCACTGCCTCTTGCCCCGCGGCCACGGCAGCGTCTCGAACAGCAGGTCGAGGGGCAGGATCAGGAACGCCAGATGGACGGCCTTGCGCTGCGCCTCGTTCAGCCAATGCCGCGAGCGCAGGGGGTGGATCGGGTCGGCCGGGCCCGTGGGGTCTGGGGTCACGCCCTCATCTTAATGGGCCGGGGCCCGGATCGCCCCAGGAAACGCGGCCGGGCCGGGCGGCTACTCGCGCGCGGCGCGCGGGCGCAGCTCGCGATACGCGGCGCGCACGGCCACGATGGTCTTCACGTAGTCCTGGGTCTCCGGGTACGCGATGAACTCGACGAGCAGGGCGTCGCCCTCCCGCCCCGCGGCCGTCGCCCAGCGCGTCGCCGCGTCGGGGCCGGCGTTGTACGCCGCGAGCGCGAGCGGCACCCGGCCCGCGAAGCGGTCGAGCAGCGCGCGCAGATAACGGCCGCCGTAGCGCAGGTTCGCGGCGACGGTGCGCAGCGACGAGTCGGCGGGTTCGGGTTCTCCCAGTCGCGCCGCCATCTGCTGGGCGACTGCCGGCAGGAGCTGCGTGAGGCCGATCGCGCCGGCACGCGAGCGCGCCGCGCTGTCGAAGTGGCTCTCCTTCCACGCGAGCGCGCGCATCAGGTCGGCCGGCACGCGAATGCGACCGTCGGCCTCGACGCGCGCGAAGTCGTCGGCGAACGGCGGCGCGTACAGCGCCGCGCTCGCGATCCAGCGCACGCTGTCGGCGGAATCGGCGAGCGCGACCGCGGCGCGCTCGGCGAAGCGCGTGGCGTTGCCCGGCCGGCCGCACGCGTGCTCGATCGCCGACGCGTGGAGCAGGGCCCACGGGCGGCCGCGCGCAGGGCCGCTCGCCGTCAGCCGCGGATCGTCCGCGGCCCAGCGCTCGACGAGGAACGCGGCGTCGTCCTCGAGGCCGGCGGCGAGCGCGTCCTCGGCGACGCCGAGCGCCGGCTCGTCGTCCGGGGGCGCCGCGACCACGCCGCCCCCTGCCCGTTCGCCCGCGAGCCCCAGTGATTCGCGCGCGGCCGTCCGATAGAACGCGTAGCCCGGCGTCTGTGCGAGAGCGGCGAGCGCGGTGTCGGCCGCGGCGCGGCTCGAGTCGCGCACGGCGATCGCCCACCAGAAGCGTGCGCCCTCGCCGCTCGAGCGCGCGAACGCGCGCCGTGCGCCGCGCCGGTCGCCGTGCAGCAGGCGCACGAGCCCGTCGCGAAAGCGCGCGTCCGGGGCACGCCGTCCGCCCAGCCGATCGACGCGCGCGTAGGCAGCCTGCGCCTTCTTCCATTCGAGCTGTTCCTCCGCCTCGCGCCCGGCCTCCCACCACGCCGCCTCCGCACCGGAAACGTCGCGCGTGAGACCCGCGGCCATGGCATACGCGCGTTCCGCCGCGCGGTAGTCGCCGGCGTCGCGGCGCACGCGCGCGCGCTCCAGCCAGACCTTCGCGCGCGCCGTGCTGTCGGGAGCGACGCGCAGCGCGGCGCCGAGCGCGGACTCGGCGTCCGGGAAGCGGCGCGAGGCCCGCTGCCACTCGCCGAGCCGTAGTCCGCTCGCCCAGCCCGCGGCGTAACGCGGCGCCGTGAACGCGCGCGTCAGCCGGCGGATCGCCGCGGCGCGGTCCCCCAGCCAGTTCTCGACCTCGGCCGCGGCACGCGTGTCGTCGAGGCTCAGCGAGTCGCCGGCGGCGGCGGCCAGGGCGTCCAGCAGCGCGACGGCGTCGCGTGCCGGCGCCAGCGTCGGCGCCACGCGCAGGATCTGCCGCGCCTCGCGCCGCGCCGCCGCGGTGTCGCCGCGCGCCGCGCGCAGCCGGGCATGCAGCGCGGCGCGTTCCGCGCGATCGGCGGGCGCGGTGACGCCGGCCGCCGCATCGAGCCAGCGCTCGGCGCTCAGCGTGTCGGCGCGGTGGAGCGCGGATCGCGCCAGCGCCCCGGCGCATTCCCATTGCCACGGATTCGGCGTGGCCGCGAGCGCGGCGCGGCACGAATCGGCGATGGCCGAGCCCGGGTCCGGCGCGAGCGCGCGCATCCAGCGGACGAGCGCGAACGCCCAGCGCAGCGTGTCGCGCGCGGGGGCGTTCCACAGGCGGCGGCCGCCGGGCGCGAACGGATCGGGCAGCGGCGGCGCCGGGCGCGCGATCGCCAGCGGCCGCCACAGCAGCGAATCCCCGCGCCAGGCGACCGGCCGAGCCGGCCGCCGGCGCCACGCCGTCGACCCGCCGAACTCGACGACCGCGCGGCGCGCGATCGCGACGTAGATGGAGTCGGCGATACGCGCGTCGCTCTGGCTCGGCATGCCGGCGTCGGCGCGGACGCCGGTCGCCGCGCACGTCACGAGCCACGCAACGCCGGCGAGAGTGGCGAGCCGGGCGGCGGTGCCGGCGCGCCCGCGCGGCGTGCGCACTCCCCCGCTCACGCGCCTCACTCCCACTCGATCGTGGCCGGCGGCTTGCTCGTGCAGTCGAACACCACGCGATTCACGCCGCGCACTTCGTTCGCGATGCGGCTCGCGGCGCGGGCCAGCAGCGACGCCGGCAGGCGCGTCCAGTCCGCGGTCATGCCGTCCGAGCTGCTCACGGCGCGCAACGCAATCACTTTCTCGTAGGACCGCTCGTCGCCCTTGACGCCAACGGAATGGATGGGCAGCAGCACCGCGAACGCCTGCCACGTGCGGTCGTACCATTTCCCGCGGCGCAGCTCCTCGATGAAGATCGCGTCCGCGCGGCGCAGGATCTCGAGGTCGTGGCGTTCGACCGCGCCGAGCGTGCGCACGGCCAGCCCGGGCCCGGGGAACGGGTGGCGGCCGACGAGGTGCTCGGGCAGCCCGAGCTCGCGGCCGAGCGCGCGCACCTCGTCCTTGAACAGCGTGCGCACCGGCTCGACGAGCTTGAGCTTCATGCGCTCGGGCAGGCCGCCGACGTTGTGATGCGTCTTGATCACCTGCGCGCCCCAGCCCGTCGAAGCGCTCTCGATGACGTCCGGGTACAGCGTGCCCTGCGCCAGGAACTCGATCGCCCCGAGCTTCTTCGCTTCCTCCTCGAACACGGCGATGAACTCGCGTCCGATGATCTTGCGCTTCTGCTCGGGATCCGCGACGCCGGCCAGCGCCGCGAGGAATCGCTCGCGCGCGTCGACGACCGTGACGTTCAGCCCGCGACGCGCGCCCAGCTCGAGCGCGACGTCCTCGGCCTCGCGCTCGCGCAGCAGCCCGTGGTCGACGAGCACGCACGCCAGCCGGGCGCCGACCGCGCGGTGGCACAGCGTGGCCACGACCGTGCTGTCGACGCCGCCCGAGAGCCCGCACAGGATGTGGCCGTCGCCGACGGTCTCGCGGATGTCGGCGATGGCGCGCCGCACGAAGCTCTTCATGCTCCAGCCGCCTTCGAGGCCGGCGATGCCGAACAGGAAGTTCTTCAGCACCTGCGTGCCGTACGGCGAGTGCACGACCTCGGGGTGGAACTGGATGAGGTGGTATGGGCGGCGCGTGTGCTCGGCGGCGGCGAACGTGGCGTTCCCGGTGTGCGCGGTTCGGCGCCACTCGGGGCCGAGGGATTGCACCTCGTCGCCGTGGCTCATCCACGCGCGGAAGCGCCGCGGCAGCCCGCGAAACAGTTTCGCGTTGCCGTCGCGCACGAACGTCGCGGTCCCGTACTCCGCGCGCTCGGCCTTGGCCAGCGCGCCGCCCATCAGGTGTTGCGTGACCTGAAAACCGTAGCAGATGCCGAGCAGCGGCTTTCCGAGCTCGTAGATCTCCAGGTCCGGCACCGGCGCCGCGACCCGATAGCCGGACGCCGGCGAGCCCCCCAGGATGAGCGCGCTCGGCTTCTTCGCGCGGATGGCGGCGATCGGCGTGTTGCCCGGGATCACTTCCGAATACACGCCGAGCTCGCGCACGCGGCGCGCGATCAGCTGCGTGTACTGGGAACCGAAATCGAGGATGAGGACGAGTTCACGAGGCATGCAGTCCTTTCGTTGGCGGCTCGGGCATCACGACGGGGAATCCTCCGGGAGTTCTTCACGGGCCGACAGGGTGGCGACGAGCGCGAGACGCAGCGCGCGCAGGTCGTCGTGGTCGACGCGGGTCTGCGCGCGGTGTCCGATCCACACGACCGCGGGCACCAGCACGACGATCGCGGGCAGCTGCCAAATCGGCAGGCCTCGATAAGACTCCACGACGGACGCCCAGTTGGCGACGACGATGGCGGCGAGCAGCACGACGAGGGCGGTCGAGAGCCAGACCATGCGGCGCTCCTGGTGGAACGACACGCGGATGCGCGTCCCACCGCCCGCCAGATCGAAGCGCCCGACCGCTTCGAGACGATGATAGTGGCGCCGGTGCGGCCGGGCGTAGAGGCGGAAGCCGCCTTCCGACGCGCGCCCGCGGAAGCGCCGTCCCCCCATCGTCCACCACGGGAACCACGGCGCGATCTGCTCGCGCAGCCGATCCGCGCACTGCTCGGGCGCCGCTTCGCTGAGGATCGTCCAGCGCACTTCCGCGAGCGGATTCCAGGCGGGCGGCGGCGCTTGGGGTCTCAATGCCGGAACACCCGTCGATCCGTGAACAGCATGGCGACGCCGTGGCGGTCGCACGCGTCGATCACTTCGCCGTCGCGCGTCGAACCGCCCGGCTGGACGACGGCGCGAATGCCGGCGGCGGCGGCGTGCTCGATGTTGTCGGCGAACGGGAAGAAGCCGTCGCTGGCGAGCGCGGCGCCGTCCGTCGCGTGGCCCGCGCGCCTGGCCTTCATGAGCGCGACGTCCACCGCGTCGACGCGGCTGGTCTGCCCGGAGCCGAGGCCGATGAGCGCCGTGCCGCGCGCGAGCGCGATCGCGTTCGAGCGCGCCGCGGCCACGACCTCCCACGCGAACTCGAGCGCGGCGCGCTCGGCGGCGTCCGGCGCGCGGCGCGTCACGACCTTCCATTCGGGCGCCGGGCCACGCGGCTCGCCCTCGAGCAGCGCCCAGCGTCCGGCGAGCCGGACGCTCCACGGATCGGCCGACGTCACGTCGTCGAGGCCGAGACGCACCGTGCGCAGCTTCTTCTTGCCTTCCAGGACCGTCAGCGCCTCCGGCGCGAACTCGGGCGCCGCGACGCACTCGACGAACTGGCGGGTCAGCGCGTGCGCCGTCTCGGCGTCCAGCGCGCGGTTGAACGCGACGATGCCGCCGTACGCCGACTGCTCGTCGGAGCGCAGCGCCGCGGCGTACGCCTCGGCCGGCGACGCGGCACTGGCCGCGCCGCACGGCTGGTTGTGCTTGACGATCACGCAGGCCGGGGCCCAGAAGCGCCACACCAGCGAGACCGCGGCTTCCAGATCGAGCAGGTTGTTGTAGGAGAGCTCCTTGCCCTCATGTAACGCATGAAGTGCCGCCGGATCCCCGGCGCGCGCGTAGAGCGCGGCCGGCTGATGCGGATTCTCCCCGTAGCGCAGCGAGCGCACGCGCTCGAGCGCGATCACGTGCGTCGCCGGCGGCTCGTCCGGTCCCTCTTCCCCGTCTTCGGGCCGCGCGCCGCGGCGCGCGAGGTCGGCAGCGATCGTGGCGTCGTAGCGGCTGGTCCGCGCGAACACTTCGAGCGCGAGCGCGCGCCGTTCCTCACGCGTCGGCCCGCCGCGCCGCAACGCCTCGAGCGCGGCCACGTACTGGCGGGGCGCGTGCAGCGCGATCACGTCCGCGAAGTTCTTGGCCGCCGCGCGCAACAGCGCGACGCCGCCGATGTCGATCTCCTCCACCGCCCCCGCCTCGTCGAGCGAGCCCGCGCGCTGTTCGAACGGATACAGCGTGACGGCGACCAGGTCGATCGGTTCGAGGCCGAGGTCGGCCAGCACTTTGAGATCGCCGGCTTCCTCGCGCCGCGCCAGGATCGGCGCGTGAACGTGCGGGTGCAGCGTCTTCACGCGCCCCCCCAGGACTTCCGGGAACCCCGTCCAGGTCTCGACCGCCGTGACCTCGACGCCCGCGGCCCTCAGGTGCGCGGCGGTGCCGCCCGAAGCGAGGATGCGCGTGCCGCGCTCGGCGAGCGCGCGCGCGAACTCCGCCGAACCGTCCTTGTCGGACAGCGACAGCAGCGCCGCGCGCGGCCAGATCATCCGCGCGATCCGGTCAGGCGCTCGAGCGCCTCGAGGTAGCGCTCGCGCGTGCGCTCGATCACGTCGGCCGGCAGCGCCGGCGCCGGCGGGTCGTGATTCCAGCCCGAGCGATCGAGCCAGTCGCGCACGTACTGCTTGTCGAACGACAGCAGCCGGCCGGCCTCGTACTCGGCGCGGTCCCAGTAGCGCGACGAGTCGGGCGACAGCGCCTCGTCGATCAGCGTCAGCGCCCCGTCCACGCGCCCGAACTCGAACTTCGTGTCGGCGAGCACGAGGCCGCGCTCCCAGGCGACAGCCCGCGCCTCCTCGTACAGCGCGACGCTGCGCTCGCGCAGCGCCTCGGCGGTTCCGACCCCGATGAGCTCGACCATCCGCTCGAACGTGATGTTCTCGTCGTGGCCCTCGTCCTCCTTCGTGGCCGGCGTGAAGATGGCCGGTTCGAGGCGCGAGCCGTCGTGCAGCCCCGCGGGCAGCGCGATGCCGCACACCCGGCCCGCGGCGCGGTACTCCTTCCATCCCGATCCCGTCAGGTAGCCGCGCACCACGCACTCGATGTCGACGCGTTCGGCGCGGCGCACGTAGTGGGCGCGCCCGCGCAGCCGCTCGGCGTGCGCGCGGAACGGCGGCGGAAACTCGTCCGGGTCGTCCGAGACGAGATGGTGCGGCGCGGCGCTGGCGAGGCTGCGCATCCACCATGCGGACAGCATCGACAGGATGCGGCCCTTGTCCGGGATCGGCGTCGGCAGCACGCTGTCGTACGCGCTCAGCCGATCGCTGGCCACGATCACGAGATGGCCGACGTCGGCCTCGTAGACGCTGCGCACCTTGCCGCGGCGCCACGGCGTGAGACCGGGAATTTCGCTCGCGTCGAGAGCTCCGGTGGCCGGCCCGGCCGACGCCGGGTGACGAACGCTCGATCCGTTCACGCTGTGCCTCCCTACGCACCGCTCGCGGACGGCGCGTTTCCTGGGTGGTTCACAAACTGGTCGGCAGGGCCTGCGGCGTCACGAAACGCGAAGCGATCCACTGCGGCAGCAGGCGCATCCCGGCCAGCGAGGGCGTCCCCGTCGGCGCATAGTCGCCGAACGGGTCGATCAATGCGAACGACATCCCGGCGCGACGCGCCACGGCCTCGTCCACGGAGCGGATGTCGCCGACGAACAGCGCGCGATCGACGGTCACGGCGAGGCGCGCCAGGGCCAGCTCGAGGATCAGCGGGTCCGGCTTCTCGACGCCGACGATGGTCGAATCGATGACGAACTCGAGGCCGTCGCGCACGCCGCAGTCGATCAGGTGCTTCTCGGCGCGACCGTCGGAATTCGAAACGACCGCGGCGCGCAATCCGAGCGCGCGCACGCCATCGATGGCGATGCGCGCCCCCTCCATCGGGCGCGTCCACAGTCCCTCCGCCGCATGGCGCTCGTAGAAGCGCTCGAGCGCGCGCGGGCGCACGCGTTCGGGAACGGCGGCCGCGTCGAGCATGCCGCCGAAGTACGCGTGCGTGTCGCCGTGCGAGCCGAGCGGCAGCGGCGCGGCGCTCGGCCTCGGTTCGGCGGCGTTGCTGCGATCGTACGCGCGGCGGCCTTCGACTTCGGCGCGGCGCAGCTCGCCCGCGCCCACCGGCGCCCCGAGCGAGGCGAGACACTCGGACATCCATTCGAAGTCGAGCCGGACGAGCGTGCCGCCGGCATCGAACAGCACGACCTCGAGCGCGCGCCGCTCAGCCATGAGACGGCTCCCCTGATCCCTGGAACACGAGGCGGCGCCCGTCGCGCGTCCACGGCTCTTCCAGGAAGCGGCGCACCGCCATGGGATACAGCGCGTGCTCGGCGGCATGGATGCGCTCGGCCAGGGTGTCGCGCGTATCGCCTTCGCGCACCTCGACGGCGCGCTGCGCCACGATCGGTCCGTCGTCGAGGCCCGCGCCGACGACGTGCACGGTGCAGCCCGTGACCGAGACTCCGTAGTGGAGCGCGTCCGTGATCGCGTCGCGCCCGGGAAACGCGGGCAGCAGGGACGGATGGATGTTCAGGATTCGCGACGGGAACGCGTCGAGCAGCGTGTGGTGGATGCGTCGCATGAACCCCGCCATCAGCACGCACTCGACGCCATGGGCGCGCAGACACTCGACCCACGGCGCTTCGTCCTCGATGCGCGTGCGGTAGCGACCGACCGGCAGGACGTCGCTCGCAATCCCGAGGCGCGCGGCGCGCGCGAGCGCCGGAGCGTCGGCGCGGTCGCTGAGCAGCACCGCGATGCGACCTCCCAGCTCGCCGCGACGCGCGGCGAGCGCCAGTGCCTCGAAGTTGGAGCCGTTCCCCGAGGCGAGCACGGCGAGCATGCGCGTGGTGAAGGTCACGCCGCAATCTACCAACCCGGCCGAAGCGGGGGCAAGTCCCTCACGGCATCCGCGGCGCGACAACCGGCGACGCGCGCACGATTCGCGCGTCGCTCCCGCCCGCTCCCCTCCCCGCACACCCCGCGGCGCGTCGCCAATCGAGCGGCCGCGCTCCGGACGCGGAGACGTCGAACCAGATCGCGCCGTCGCGATCGGTGCGCGACACGAACGCGCCCGACGATTCCAATCGCCCTAGCGTCACGGGTGCGGGATGACCGAATCGATTGCGCGATCCCACCGAGATCACCGCGAAGCGCGGCTTCACGCGGGCCAGGAGCCCCACACCGGTCGAGCTCGCCGAACCATGATGCCCGACCTTGAGCAGGGCGACCGGCCCGGCCACGGCGAGCGACTCTTCGACCACGCTGTCGGCATCCGCCATCAAGAGCGCCGCGCCCAGCGAGTCGCCGATCTCGATCACCAGCGCGGCCGCGTTGTCCGCGCTCGTCAGCGGACGCTCGAGCGCGGCGCCCGGGCCCGCGCGCGGCGGCCATAGCACGCGCCACTCGGGAACGCACGGCAGGAGATCGCCGCGCGCCACCGCGCGCAGCCGGCGACCGGCCGGCGCCGCGAAGCGCGGGCCCGGACCCGGCGCTCCCGGAAACGACGGCGCCACCCAGACGGCGCGGCACGCCACGGCGCGCATCACGGACGCGGCGCCGCCCACGTGGTCGGCGTCGTCGTGGGTCAGCGCGAGCGATTCGAGCCGGCGCACGCCGGCCCAGCGCAGGAACGGCACGACCACGCCGTTGCCGGCGTCGAAGCGCGGCGTTCGGCCGCCGGCATCGACGAGCCGCCAGCCGTCCGCGGCGGCCACGGCGATCGCGTCGCCCTGCCCGACGTCGAGCGCGACGCACCAGAAGTGGCCCGGCGGCGGCGCGAGCGGCGGCAGCGCGGCGCCGACGCCGATCGCCACGACCGCGAGCCCGACTCCGGTCCACGCCGCGGCCTCGCGTCGCGGCGCGCGCCAGGGCCGCTCGGGCGCGCGGCGCGGCGCCGAGCCCCACGCCGCGAGCGCCGCGCCGAGCGCCGCCGCCGTCACGAACGCGGGATGGTCGCCGAACACGACGAGCGCGCCGGGCATGCGCGCGCTGCCGTCGACGACGGCCGCGAACGCCGCGGCCAGCGCGTCGCAGGCCGAGAACAGGAGCTGCGCGGTGCCCGGCCAGGCGGCGTCCACGATGAGCGCGAGCCACGTCGCCACGAGCAGCAGCCCCGAGATCGGAACCGCGAACAGGTTCGCGAACGGGGCGACCCACGAGAACGCGTGCGCGCGCGCCAGCAGCAGGGGCGTGGCCATGCACTGCGCGCCGAGCGTCGGCGCGAACGCCGCGGCCATCCGCTGCGCCCACGCCGAGGCCGGGCGCCACGCGCGCGACACCGTGATCAGGCCGAGCGTCGCGGCCGACGACAGCTGGAAGCCGAGATCGAGCGACCATCCCGGGCGTGCCGCGAGCACGGCGAGCGCGCCGACGGCCAGCCCCTGCAGCGGATCGAGCGCGCGCCCCGTCAATCGCGCCCACGCGCCGAGCACCTCCCCGGTCGCGGCCCGCACGAGCGCGGGCAGAGGCCCCGCGAGCGCGACGTAGAGGACGGCGCACGCCAGGCGCGCCCACGCGCGTCCGGCCACGCCGGCGCCGCACGCCGCGACGAGGCCGCGCGCGACGGCCGCCATCCACGTCACGTGCATGCCGGACAACGCGAGCACGTGCACGAGGCCGGACGCGCGGAACGCGGCATCGAGATCCGGAGGCAGCGCGCTGCGATCGCCGAGCGCGAGCGGCAGCGCGAGCAGACACGCGTGCGCGGACAGCGCGGCGTGGGCGCGGCGCTCGAAGCCGCGCCGCCAGCGCATCACGCTGCCGCGCGGCCACTCGCCCAGATCGTGCGCGGGCACAACCTCGACGTAGCGCGCGACGCCGGAGCCGGCGAGGCCCGCGGCGTCGGACACGGCCCGGGGATCGAAGCCGCCGGGATTGCGCGGACGCGACGGGCGTTCCAGCCGCGCGAGCGCGCGGCAGCGATCGCCCCATTCGGCGGCGCAGCCTGGCGGCAGCACGAGGCGCAGGCGCGCACCGCATGGCAACGGCGGGCTCGAACGCTCGATCGCGACCACGGCGAGCGGCGCGCCGCCTTCGCGCAGCGGCGGTTCGACGACGCGGGCCACGAACCAGTACGGGCGGTCCGGCGCGATCCACGCGCGCTCCGCCGCGAGCCGCGCCGGGTGGGCGCCGCCGCGCGACAGCGCGACGAGCGCGAGGCCGAGATGCGCGGCCAGCGTGCCGACGCGCGGCGGCAGGCGAACGGCGGCGAGCGCGAGCACGACCCCGCCCGCCAGCGCGACGGCGATCGCGAGTGGCGCGCGCAGCCAGGCGGCGCCCATCACGAGCCCGCCCCACGCCAGGACCGCCGCCGGCGCCGCGCATCGCCCGCCCATGCCCGCGATCGCGATGCGAGATCGGAGCCACGCCCCTCGCGCGGCGTCCCATGGGCTTGCGCGCGATGGAAACACGAAGGCCGTCCACGGCGTGGACGGCCCTGTCGAACCGGGATCGGTCGCGGCGCGCCGCGATCGCTAGCGCGGGTTCGCCGCCGGATGCGGCGCGGCGATCAGCTGCGCGACTTCGATCTCGGTGAAGTACTCGTCGCCCGTGCCGGTCAGGGCGCTCATGTAGTAGCGGGTCTTTCCGCTCGAATCGAACACGCCGATCGGGAATACGCTGACCCCGACGACGCCGGTCGACGACTTGAGCATCTCCATCGGGTAGCGGCGCCACGGGCCGTCCGCGCCGCGCACGTGCAGCCACATCTCGCGCACCTCGCCCACGCCGACGCCATCCAGCGACGCGGCGGCGATGCTCGGACGATCCGGCGGCACGCGGTCGCTGACGCCGATCGAGCTCAGTTGCGGCGCGTCGATGCCGAGCCCCAGCTCGAAGTTCGCGAAGCGCTGATTGCCGCCCGGCAGGTCAATCACCTGCACCGGCGAGTTCTCGCCGGCCTTGTTGACGCGCACGCTGTGCGGGCCGCGCGGCAGCTCGAGCGTGAGCGGCGTGCGGCCGCGCAGTTCGCCGTCGACGTACACGTCGGCGCCGCTCAGCGGGCTGCTGCCGTTCTCGTCGACGAACTGACCCTGCACCACGATCACGCCGGTGGCCGGAGACGTCATGGGCCGCGCCAGGACCTGCGCCGTCTGCTGCACGCGCACCTCGACGGTCTGCGCCCACGGCTCCATCGCCGGACCGGAGAAGCGCAGTTCGTGCGCGCCGGGTGACACGCTGTCGACCTTGACCGGGGCGAAGCCGAGTTCGCGGCCGTCGAGCGCGACGGTCACCGGGATGCCGGCGTCCGACTGCTCGACCGACAGCGCGCCGAGCAGCGGCGCGTCGAGCGCCACCCGGTCGCCACGCTGGCCGCGCACCGTGAACGCGGCGGAGCCGAGTTCGGCGAGCGACAGCGTCATCTGATGGGAGCCCGGCGTCAGGTCGACGGTCGCGGGCGTGCGCCGCGCGAGATCCTTCCCGTCGACCGCGATCCACGCGCCAGCCGGATTGCTGGTCACCGTGACGTCGAAGCGCGCGCCGCCCAGGCCGACGGTGCGCAACATCGAGCGGACGCGCGGGCCGACGCCCTGACCGTTCGCGTCCGGCTGCTGGTTGCCGACCCACCATCCCGCCAGGAACAGCGCGACGGTCACCGCCACCCACGCCCAGGGCCTCCGCCAGGCCGGCGTCGGGCGTCTGAGCTCGCTCGCGCTCGGCCAGTTCGGGCGCAGCGGCGGACGTGCGGCGGACGCCACGCGCGACGCGGTCCCCTCCCCTTCGCGCGCGACGCGCGGCCGGCGCGCACGCAGGCCCGGGTCGTCGTCGTCACCGAGGAACGCCGGGCCCGACAGCGACGGGCGTGGCGGCGACGACTGGTCCTCGACGGCGTCGCGCTCGCCGGATCGCGACGGGATCACGCGCGGGATGGTGATGGCTTCGGGCGGCGGCACCGCGGACACGAGCGGCGTACGCGGCGCGACGCGCAGCACGGGCGGCGCGACGCCGGTCAGGCCGGGCAGCACCTCGCGGCGGCGCGTGCGCGTTTCTTCGCTCGACGCGTCGCGTTCCTGCCCAGGTTCGAGCGGCGCCGGGCGCGACGTGTCGCGGACGGTGTCGAGTTCCTCGGTCCGCGCGCGACGCAGACTCTCGCGCGGCGCCGGCGGCGGAGTGAACTCGGGCGTCGCTCGGTGGAGCGGCAGCACGCGCGGAGTCGCGGCGGCCGGCCCGCTCGCGGGCTCGTCCGGCGTGGCGTCCGTCCGGCCCTCCGCGAATTCGGCCGGCGCGTCGTGCGGATTCGCCGACGCCTCGACCGCGAAGCGGTCCGCCGCCGCGTCGTCCGCGTTGACGCTCGCGCCGCGCTCGCGCTCGAGCGCGGCCGCGGCGTCCTCGGTTTCGCGGGCGTTCCAGTCGGGCGTGGTGTCGTCGGCGTCACGCGAGCGCCGGCGTCCACCCAACAGTCCGGCCATGCGGCTCATGAAACGCGACAGACGGCCGGGGCGCTTGCGCACCCCGATCTCCTCCTCGATGGTCTCGTCGGAAAGGGCGTCGGCGTGGCGCGCGTCGGGCGCTTCGGACCCGACCGCGTTTTCGCGAGCGTCGTTCGCTTCTGCGTACGCAACGGACTCGTTCGACTCGGCCGCGACGAATGTCTCGCCCGTGGCCGCGACCACCAGGTCGGCCGAGGCCCCGCCGATCGCGGCCGCTTCGGCGGCAGCCAGTGCGGCGGCCAGCGCAAGCGTGTCGGAGCCGGGCCATTCCGCGTCGACGATCGCGCCCGGACCTTCGTCGCCGACGTCGCCCGGCGCCCACACCAGCCGGACGCGCACGGTCGATCCGGCTTCGAGCGCGATGGCGAACGCTTCGCGTCCCGCATCGTCACGGACCTTGACCCAGCCGTGCTCGACCGGCATTTCGTTCACCCAGACGCCGACCCGTGCGTCGCCGACCCAGCCAAACGCCACGCTGTGTCCCGACACCGCGAACGCGAGCGAACAGGGCGGCCGGGACTCGGTGCGCTCCCAGAGTTCGGAATGAGAGAAGAGGAGTCCGGTGAGGGCGTGATGGAGGAGTGCCGGTATCGGCCGGGCGCCGGTATCCCCGGCGGCGGTCTCGCACGCCACACCGAGGACGTCCCGCAACCAACCTTCGAATTCGGCTCGGCTGAAGAGGCCGCCATCCGAGAGAACCAGCAACTCCAGGCCGCCCGCGGCGGCCCCAACGGCCAGAACTTCGCCACGGCTCCGGGCTGAAACCGACCACTGCGGGGTATTGACGGCAGCGACTTCCATGCAGTTCCTTCCCCCGGCGTCCGAGCCGCGAGGCCAGGCGATCTACTTGGCCGAGCGCAAGCTATCGAAGCGTCGAGTAAGTGTCAATGGCCGGCGGAGTTGTGGCACAGCCCTTGCGGCCATGTATGGATGGCTGGCAAGGATTGGGGACTTACCCTCAGAAGCCCTGTCGGGCTGCAATCAATTACCAGTGTCGGATTGCATCTTGCATGCCGAGCATTTAGGTTGACCCGGTTCTCTGGACGGTCCAGGGAGGGAAAGTCGCCGACAGGAGGTTCTTTTGCCGGTCCGGCCCTCGCACCTGGCAGCGTTCGTTGCTGCCGTCCTCATCTTGAATGTCCCGCGAAGCGTCCTCGCCGATACGGCGATGGTCGCCGCGACCGTCGATAGCAGCGCTTCGGCCTCGTCCCCCACGCCCGGGCCGGTCGGAACCACCCCATCGGGTGGACCGGTCGGAACCGCGCCGGCGGTGATCCCGTCGACGGCGCTGGCCACCGCGCAGGCCGGGTACCAGGCGGCCTGGGCGCAGCGCCATGCCGGTGAGTTCGACGCCGCCGTGCGTTCGGCCGAGCAGGCCATGGCGGTGATCGACGACGCGCTCACGCCCGACGTCGACGCCACGACGCGACGTTCGCTCGTCGATCTGCGCTCGCAGCTGTCCGGGCTGCGCGACGCCGCGCGCAAGGAAGCTCAGAGCCAGTCGAGCGCGGTCGCCTCGGGCAACGAAGCCGACGATAAGGTCCTCAACACGCCGGCCGCCGAGGAGATCACCCCTCAGTTCAACGCCGACGTGTATCGCTACATCGAGTACTTCACGGGAGCGGGCCGTTCGGTGTTCGAGCGCTGGCTCAAGCGCTCGGGCCGCTACATGGACCTGTTCCGTGGCGTGCTCCAGAAGGAAGGCCTGCCGCCCGATCTCGTGCACCTCGTGTTCGTGGAGAGCGGCTTCAACGTGAACGCGCGCTCCATGTCGGCGGCCGTCGGACCGTGGCAGTTCCTGGGCGGCACCGCGCGCGTGTTCGGACTCACGGTCAACAAGTGGGTCGACGAGCGCAAGGATCCCGAGAAGTCGACCGTGGCCGCGGCGCGCTACCTCAAGCACCTCTACTCGATCTTCGGCGATTGGCCGCTCGCGCTCGCGTCGTACAACGCCGGCGAAGGCACCGTGCTGCGCGCCATCAAGACTCAGGGCACGACGAACTATTGGGACCTGCGCTTGCCGGCGCAGACGGAAGACTACGTGCCGCAGTTCATGGCCGTGCTCGCCATCGCACACGATCCGGGCAAGTACGGATTCGACTCGGTCGCGCTCGACGATCCCATGGAGTTCGATCAGATCGCGTTCAAGGGCGCGGTCGATCTGCACGTCGTCGCCAAGCTCGCCGGATGCACGTACGACGAGCTGCGCGAACTGAACCCCGCCGTGCTGCGCAGCGCCGCCACCGGCCGCGAGGGCGTGACCACGCTGCGCGTCCCGCCGGGCAAGGGTCCGGTGCTGCTCCAGAAGATGCAGGAAGGCGCGCCGCTGCCGTCCGTCAACCTGACGCTCAGCCACCGCGTGCGCAGCCACGAGACGATCAGCTCGATCGCGTCGCAGTACGGTGTGAGCGCGCGACAACTCGCGCTCGCGAACGGCATCGGCCGCAAGCGCCCGCTGCGCCGCGGCATGGTGCTGACGGTGCCCGCCTCGCTCGCTTCGCCACACCCGCAGCTCGTCGACGCCAGCGACCCGCGGGCCTCGACGGCCTACGTGCCGGCGCGCACGCTCCGGCCGCTCGCCCAGCTGAACGGCACGTCGAGCGCGGACGGCCGGCAGAACGTCGTCGTGCATCGCGGCCAGACGCTGGCCTCGATCGCCGCCGATCACGGCTGCACGGTCGACGACCTCAAGCGTTGGAACCACCTCACCGCCTCGACGGTGCGCCGCGGCACCCGCCTCAAGGTGCGCACGGGCGACAGCGTCGCCGAGCAGCCGGCCGCGCTCGACAGCGCGTCGGCCGCGCAGCTCGCCGGACTCAAGCTGCGCCCCGCGCGGCACCACGGCCACCATCGCGGTGGGCGCGGCGGATCCGGCCGGCGCATGACGGCGGCCCCGGGCGGCAGCATCGTGGTGCGCTCGGGTGAGAGCCTCGACACGATCGCGCGTCGCCACGGCGTCAGCGTCGTCCAGCTGAAGCGCGAGAACGGCATCGCCGGCTCGGGCATTCGCGCGGGACAACGCCTGCGCATCCCGAACAGCTAGGACCACGGGACGCTGCGAGCGACCGAGAGGCCGCGCCTCGCGTGAGGCGCGGCCTCTAGTGCATCGACTCGGGACCGTCGACCACGCCGCCGTCGGGGACATCGGCGGTGATGTCGTCGCGCTCGACGAACGCCCCGATGCGCACGTTCCGGCCGACGCGGACACCCTGCGGAAGCTCGGCGCCCTTGCCCACGACGCTGAGACCGTTCGCGAGGTGTTCGGGGCACGCGCGGTTCGCAATCGAGGGATCTCCCTCGCCGACCCTCGCCCCGGCGCCGATGCGCACTTCCTTGTCGATGATGACGCGGTCCAGCGTCGCGCCCTTCTCGACGACCGTATCGTGCATGACGATGCTGTCGCGCACGACCGCGCCGGCCTCCACGGTCACGCCGGGAAACAGCACGGAGCGCTCGACACGCCCGGCGATGCGGCTGCCGTTCGCGACCGCGCTGCGCACGACGCGGCCGCCGTGCTCGACGCGCACCGCGGGGCGATCCGCGCTCTGCGTGTGCAGGATCCAGTCGCCGTCGTGGAGCGCGAGTGGCGGCGGATCCTCGAGGAACGCCATGTTCGCCGCGTAGTACGAGTCGAGCGTGCCCACGTCCTGCCAGTACGCCGGGAAGCGATACGCGAAGACCGCCTCGCCACGCGCGACGAGCCGCGGCAACAGGTCCTTGCCGAAGTCGTGGCTCGAATTCGCCAGGCTCGCGTCCTCGACGAGCCACTGGATCAGCGACTGCCGGTCGAACAGATAGACGCCCATCGACGCGAGCCGCGAGCGCGATTTCTTGGGCTTCTCCTGGAAGCCGATGACGCGGCCATTCGGCTCGGTCTCGAGGATGCCGAACGACTGGACTTCGTCCTCCGGCACTTCCGTGACCGCGACGGTGGCCGCCGCGCGCTGCGCGACGTGGTACGCGTAGAGCACGTTGTAGTCCATGCGGTACACGTGGTCCCCGGACAGCACGAGCACCTGCTCCGACTGCCGGCGCCTCAGATGGATCAGGTTGCGGTAGATGGCGTCGGCCGTGCCCTGATACCAGTCGTCGCGCAGAGAGCCGAGCGAGGGCTGCAGCAACTGCACGCCGCCGCGATCGCGATCCAGGTCCCACGGCCGCCCCGTGCCGATGTGCTGGTTCAGCGACGTCGGCCGGTACTGGGTCAGCACGCCGATGTCGAAGATGCCCGAGTTGACGCAGTTCGACAGCGTGAAGTCGATGATCCGGTACTTGCCGCCGAACGGCACCGCGGGTTTCGCGCGACGCTCGCTGAGCAGGCACAGCCGGCTGCCGACGCCGCCGGCCAGGATGAACGCGTAGCGCGACGCCTTCACGTGCGGTCCCCGTACCAGGTGCGGTTCGGGGTCAGCGCGCCGGCGCCGACTTCGCCTTCTCCGAAGTCCTCGGGCAGCGCGCCGTGTCCGATCACCGCACCCGGGCCGACGCGCAGTCCGGGCGGCAACACCGCGTCCTTGCCGACGAGCGTCAGCCCTTCCAGCCAGCCGTCGCTCGCGGAGGGCGCGGGTGCGCTCGGATCGTCGAGCGCGGCGCGGCCGACGCGCGCTCCCTCGCCCACGCGCACGTACTTGTCGAGAATCGCGCCGGTCAGTCGCGCGCCGCGTTCGACGATCACGTCGGGCAACACGATCGAATCGACGATCTCGCACCCGGCGCCGATCGCGACGCCCGGGAAGATCACGGAGCGCCGCACGCGGCCCGCGATGCGGCAGCCGTTCGCGATCACGCTGTCTTCGACGTCGGCGCCCTCGAGCAGCAGGGCCGGCGGTCGCTCCTCGTCGCGCGTGAGGATCGGCCAGCGCCGATCGTGCATCACGAGCCGCGGCTCGGGGGCCACGAGTTCGAGGTTCGCTCTGTAGTATGAGCCGATGGTGCCGACGTCCTCCCAGTAGCCCGAGAACGCATGGGCCGCGAGCCGCACGCCGCTGTCGAGCAGCGGACGCAGGACGTCGAGCACGAGATCCACGGGCCGGCCGCGCAGCGCTTCGCGCAGGACGTCGGACTCGAACAGGTAGATGCCCATCGACGCGAGCAGCGTCTCGGACGACGCCGGCTTCTCGTCGAGGCGCGTGACGCGGCCCTCCCCGTCCACCGTCACCATGCCGAAGCGCCGCGTCTGGTCGCGCGGCACCGGCGTCACCGCCAGCGTCACGGCGGCGCGCTGCTGCTCGTGCGTCTGCACGAGTGCACGGTAGTCCATGCGATACACGTGATCGCCGGCGAGCACGAGGATGCGGTCCCCGCCGCGCTCGTCGATGGAATCGAGGTTCTGGGCGATCGCGTCCGCGGTGCCGCGATACCAGCCCGAGTTGCTGCGCGTCAGGTACGGCTGCAGCACCATCACGCCGCCGCCGCGGCGATCGAGGTCCCACGGGCGTCCCGCCCCGATGTGGTCGTGCAGGGAGGTCGGCGCGTGCTGCGTGAGCACGCCGACGTGGACGATCTCGGAGTGGCAGCAGTTGCTGAGCGCGAAATCGATGATGCGGTACTTGCCACCGAACGGGATCGCGCTCACCGCGCGCTCCGCCGACAGCACGCCCATCCGCTCGCCCCCACCGCCCGAGAGCACCAGCGCCATCACCTGCCGCACGCGATCTCCCTTGGAGAGAGCCCGACGCAACGTCGTCGCGGCACACTAGGAAGCGCGTCGGGTTCCGTCAAGGCGCGGGCCGGCGACGCGCGCCCGCGCGGTGAGGGACGTCGCCGCGGCCCGAAAACACAGCCGCCCGGGACGCGTGGCGTCCCGGGCGGCGAAGCGCGAGCGGGCGCGGCTACCAGTTCACCGCCAGCGAGACCAGCTGGCTGGCGTCGAGATTCTGGTCCGAGGGGAAGTTCGGGTCGTCGGCCGCGAAGAAGCGGTTCAGGGACGCGGCGTAGTCCACGCCGACCTGCTTGTAGCGCACCCCCACGCCGAACGTGAGGTCCTTCGCGTTCACGCCGGTGCGCAGGGCCAGCGTGTTGCGGTACCAGTATTCGAGCCCGGTGCGGATGACGACGTTCGTGCGCGACGTGCGGATCTCGCTGTCGGCTTCCCGCCCATCGAACGTCCAGCCCAGGTCGAAGCCCCAGGTCAGCGCGTGGCGCTCGGCCGGGTAGAAGTTGAAGCCCGCTCCCGTGTCGAGCGTCGGGACCACGAGTTCGTGCGTGCCGTTGCTCCACGACAGGTAGGTCGTCGTCAGGTCGTGCACGACCGCTCCGATCGTGACCGCGTCGGTCGGCATGTAGTTCGCGCCGACGTCGAGCCCGGCGCCGAACGACGTGACGTGCTCGCCGCGCAGCGTGTCGGGGATGCTCTGGCGCACGAACTTGAGGTTGCCGCCGAACGTCCAGTGCTTGCCGCGCTGGCGCGCGTACGAAACGGTGGCCGCCATGTCCGCGCTGGAGGCCATGTACAGGTCGTCCGACGTGAGCAGCAGCCGCTCGCCGCGATCCCACACACCGTTGCCCTGACCATTGCCCGGCGTCGTCGGATCGTTGTCCGTGCCGTAGTCGAGGAAGTCGACCCCGGGGCGCAGGCTGCTCGGGCGCGGCGTGATCGGAATGTCGTCGACGGCCAGGCGCACGAGCGAGACGCCGAACGTCGAGCGATGCTCCTTGTCGCCGCCCAGCGGATACGCCGCGCTCAGGTAGTCGTGGTTCTCGAGGCTCCCGAATTGCTCGGCGTGCTGGAACAGCGCCTCGCGATACGGCAGGTACACGAGCCCGGCGGGATTCCAGAACGCGGCCGTCGCGTCGTCGCACACCGCGGTGAAGGCGCCGCCCATGCCGATGGCGCGCGCGCCGACCGGGATCTTCATGAATTCACCGGCGTACTTCGTGGCGAATGCCGGCGAGGCCGCGACCAGCAGGACGAAAACGACGAGCGGTACGCGCAGGTGACGCGTCATGCATCCCTCGGAGTGGGTGCGAAATTCGGCCGAACGTGGAGCCTAGTGGCGCTTCGAATCAGATGTCAACCGTTCGGGGAATGGGCTTCCACTCCGGCATGCTGGCCTCGCCGATCCCGCGCGCGATGCGCCACTCGCCGTGCTCGCGCACCAGCTCGTTGCCGGTCTCGAACCGGAGATCGACGCGCGAGCCGCGCGGGTGATAGCGAACTTCGTAGCGCACCAGCAGACGACCTGCCGTCACCGAGAGCGTGCGGAAGGACGTGAGCGTGAGGTCGCTGGTCGGCGGCAGGAACCACAGCGTCCCCGGCTCGGGCACGCCGTCGCCGCCGTCCACCAGGCATTCCGAAGCACCTTCGACGTCGTCGTCACGCAGCGCCGACCAGTACGTCGCGAGCGTCGAACTGGGCGAGACGAAGCGCGAATCGACTCGCGCACGCTCTCCCTGGCCGAGCAGGCTGAACGCTCCGGCCAGCACCGCGAGTCCGCCGCGCCAGGACAGCGCGCGACGCAACGGCGCCGCCCCGAACCTGTCAGCGCTTTCTACCCCGTCGCTTGGGGGGATCGTTCCAGAAAGCTGCGAAGTCGCTTCTTCCGGGAGCGCGACGGGCGGAGGCACGCGATCGAGTTGCACCGCTCTCCTCACCAGGCACTACAAGGGGTGCTTCCCTGGGATCCGCTTCGCGCCGTCCTGGCGCGAAGGCTCCTCGCTGCCGCATATGAGGAGCACGAAGGCGAGCACAAGCATCTCACGGCCCCGGCCGCTGTCTACTGTGAATTCTCAGGCGAACGGGGCAGTCCACTGCGGTTCAGCCATTTCACCCACGCGACGGGCGCTTCCCCGGCCGCTGAATGCGAGGCTTGGGAGGACCGCCACGCGGCCTCGGCCCGCCCGAGCCAGGGCCCTGACGCCGGCCACGACGCGCCGTCGGCGCCCGGCCGCCCGGGGACCGCGCCGACTCGCCGCCCGCGAAACGCGTCGCGCCGCCGAACTCCCGGCCACGCCGCGGGGCCGGTCCTCGACCACGACCGGAGGCGGGGCGCCCCCGCTCGAAACCTCTCGACGGTGCGCGGCCGCCGCCACGCTCGAAACGGGCGGGCGGTGCGCCACGGTTCGCCCGCTCGAAGCGCGGTGGCGGTGCGCTGCGGCTGCCGCGATCGAAACGGGCCGGCGGCGCACCACGACTCGTCCGCTCGAAACGGGCCGGCGGCGCGCCACGGCTCGTCCGCTCGAAACGGGCTGACGGGGCGCCACGGCTCGTTCGCTCGAAACGGGCCGGCGGCGCACCACGGCTGCCGCGATCGAATCGGGCGGCGCCGCGAGTGCCACGCTCGACGCGCGCCGGAGGTGCGCCGCGGCTCGCTCGCTCGAAACGGGCGGCGCCGCGGGTGCCGCGCTCGAAACGCGCCGGCGGAGCTCCGCGGCTCCCTCTCTCGAAACGCGCCGGCGGAGCACCGCGACCGCCGCGCTCCAGCCGGGCCGGCGGGCCGCCCCGGCTCCAGCGCTCGAGGCGAGCCGGCGACGCGTTTGCGCCACGACGCTGCGGGCGAGCGGGAGGCGCACCCCGGCCACCCGGCTCGAAGCGGGCAGGCGGTCCATCAGGGCGACCGCGCTCGAAACGCGCGGGCGGCGCAGCACGCCCCCCACGCTCGAAGCGGGCCGGCGGCCCACCGCGGGTGCCGCGCTCGACTCCACGCGCCGCGTCGCGCGGAGCGCGTCCCCGCGCCGGGCGCGAGTCGCGACGTCCGCCGAAATCCGGAGCCGCGGCACGATCGGCGCGCACGGGCGCGCCGGGACGTCCGCGCTCGCGTCCGCCTTCCCGCGCGGGCCGTTCGCGCTCGAAGTCCGAGGGAGGTCCCGACCATTCGTCGCGCGGTCGCGTCGACTCGCGCTGCCTCATCCCCTCTTCGCGCGAGCGTCTCTGCGGCGGGCTCGTGTCGCGCGTTGGCGGACCGAACCGCGGCGGCTTGCGCTCCGGTCGTTCCGAACGCGGCCGCGGCGCTTCGCTCGGCACGCGGCGCGGTGTCCCGAACTCCGAATCGCGCACGCGCAGTCGCTTGCCGGGAGGCCCGTGCGGAACGTCCGGCGTCGACCGCGGTCCGCGCGCGCGCTCCGGGCGCTCGAACGCACGCGGCGTCTCGAACTTCCTCCCGACCCATCCCCCTTCCGCCGTTCCGCGCTCGGCGCGATCGCGCGGTGGCGGCGCCTGCGCTCGCGGTCCCGGATCGCGTGCCGCGCGCGGAGGCGCCGGAGGCGACGCGGGCGACGCTTCGTCGTGGCGCCGGCGCACGCCGCGCGTGTGGGCGCGCGGTGGCGCGAATCCGCGTGCCGGCGCGCCGCGGCGCGTCGGACGTGCCGAAGCGCTGCGCAGCATCTCGACCTCGGAGTCGCTCAGCTCCCGCCACACGCCGCGGGCCAGCTCGCCGAGGCGCAGCGGACCGTACGCCCAGCGGTGCAGCCCGAGCACGGTGAGCCCGAGCGCTTCGCACATGCGCCGCACCTGCCGATAACGACCTTCGTGCAGCGTGATCTCGATGACCGCGCCGCGCGCGACCGGATCGCGGCGTCGCACGCGCGCCGGCCCGCTCACCACGCCCGGCTCGATTTCGACGCCCGTCGCCAGCCGCTCGAGCTGGCGCTCGGTCGGCTCGCGCTCGAGGAGCACGCGATAGTGCTTCTCGACGCCGTAGCGCGGGTGCATGAGATGGTGCGCGAGCTCGCCGTCGTTCGTGACGATGAGCAGACCGCTGGTGTCGGCGTCGAGGCGGCCGACCGGGTACAGCCGCGAGCCGGACGGCAACAGGTCACGGATCGTGCGCCGCCCCTCGGGGTCATCCATCGTCGTGATCATGCCGACGGGCTTGTTGAGCATCAGGTAGCGGTGAGTCGGCGCGCCGGGCAGCGGGCGGCCGTTCACCATCACGCGATCGATCTCGGGCTCGACGCGCGTGCCCGGCTCGGTGACCGTCACGCCGTTCACCTGGACGGCGCCGGACTCGATCAGCGTGTCGCACTTGCGGCGCGCACCGATGCCGCGCGTCGCCAGCAACTTGTTCAGCCGGATGCCGCTCAAGAGCGACCCGGTTCGCGCTCGGCCCAGGCCTCTTCCGCTGCGTCGTCCTCGACGTCGTCCGCATCGTCGCGCGACGCGCCCTCGGCCGGAGCGCCGTGCGCGTCGGCGAGCGGCTCGACATCGTGCCGCCCTTCGGCGAGATCGCCGCCGACCTTGCCGAGCCCGAGGTCCGTGGCGACCTGCGACACGACCTCGATCTCCATCATCTCCAGCTGCTCCGGCTCGCGCGCCGCGACGAGCGCGCGCAACTCTTCGGGGCGCGGCAACTCCTGCAGGTCGCGCAGTCCGAAGTAGTCGAGGAACTCGGGCGTGCTGCCGTACAGCAGCGGCCGCCCCACCACCTTCGAGCGACCGCGGATCGTCACGAGGTTGCGCTCGAGCAGCGTGGCGAGCACGCCGCTCGCGTCGACGCCGCGGATCGCCTCGACCTCGGACTTCGTGACCGGCTGCTTGTACGCGATGATGGCCAGCGTCTCGAGCGCGGCGCGCGACAGGCGCATGCGCCTCTTTCCCCGCAGCATGCGGCCGACCCACTCGGCCTGCGCCGCGGTCGTGACCAGCATCCAGCCGCCGGCGATCTCGCGCAGCTCGACGCCGGCTTCACGCGCAGCGTAAGTCTCGCCCAGCGCGTGCAGCGCCTCGGCGACGGCTTCCGGTTCGGACTCGAGGGACTCGACGATCAGCGACAGCGGCAGCGGCTGATCGGACGAGAACAGCAGCGCTTCAATCGCCGCCTGGAGATGTACGGGTGGCATGGGTGTCCTCTTCTTCCGGCGTGCGGGCGACGATCTCGATGTCGCCGAAATTCTCGACCTGGATGACGCCGACCCGGCCGAGCTTGATGAGTTCGAGCAGCGCGATGAATGTCACGATCATCTCGGCGCGCGCGCGGCAGCGCGACAGCAGCCCGGTGAACGAGAGCCGGCCCTCTTCCGCGACCGTGCTCGCGATCAGCGACATCTTGTCCTCGACGTCGTACAGCTCGCCCTGCACTTCGTAGACGGCCGGTTGCGGCACGCGCGACATCACGCGATTGAGCGCGTCCAGCAGATCGAACAGCGTGGCCGGCGCGAGCGGCAACGGGCCGGCTTCGTCCTCGCCCGGCACGAGGCCGCGCTCGAACAGCTGGCGGCGTTCGCCCTCCTTGAGCTTGAGCGTCTCCGCGGCCTCCTTGAACTGGCGGTACTCGAGCAGCCGTTGCACCAGCTCCTCGCGCGGATCGCCTTCCTCCTCCTCCTCGCCCACCGCCGGCAGCGGCAGCAGCATCTTGGCCTTGATGCGCATCAGCGTCGCCGCCATCACCAGGAACTCACCGGCCACTTCCAGGTCCAGCGAGCGCATCAACTCGATGTAGGCCAGGTACTGATTCGTGATGTGCGCGATCGGGATGTCGTGGACGTTGATCTCGTCGCGCTTGATGAGGTGCAGCAGCAGGTCGAGCGGTCCTTCGAAGCGCTCGAGCTTGACCGTCACGACGGAGCGGCCCGGCTGCCACGCGGCCTCGGTGCGCTCGCGCGGGCTCATCGGCGCGTCGCCGTCCGCGCCGCGGCGCACCGGTGCGTCGTCGTCCACGTCGCGCGGCGGCGCTTCGCCCGTCGGCTCCAGCTCCGGATCGCGCTCGATCATCGCGTCACCTCCACGCCGTGCCCGAGCCCCATGGCGCTGCGCACTTCGTCCATCGTCGCCTCGGCGATCGCGCGCGCGCGCGCGTTGCCGTCGCGGATCACGTCGCGCACCGCATCCGCGTCCGCCGCCCACTTCGCGCGGCGCTCGCGGATCGGCGCCAGCGTCGCGCTCAGGATCTCCGTCAGGTGTTTCTTGTCGGCCATGCAGCCGAGCTCGCCGGCGCGGCACAGCCGCGCGATCTCGTCGGCATCGGGTCCGGCCACTCCGGCCACCGTGCTCGTCACGCGGTCGCCCCCCGCCCCGCCGCCGTGCGCCCCGCCCGGGTTGAACTTGCGCTGATACTCCCACACGACGCAGCCCGGATGACCATCGCTCGGATCCGCCTCGGGACGACCGGGGTCGTTCTTGCGCACCTTCTTCGGGTCCGTGTACGCCTCGTGCACGTAGCGCGCGATCTCCTCGGGCTCGGCGGCCAGCATCAGCGCGTTGCCCGCCGACTTGCTCATGCGCTGACCGTTGTTGCCGCGCAGCCGCGCGAACGCGGTCAGCTGGGCCTCGGGTTCGGGGAATACCGGGGGCCGGTTCTGGCAGTACACGAAGTTGAAGCGCCGCGCGAGCTCGCGGGTCAGTTCGACGTGCGGCACTTGGTCTTCGCCGACCGGCACGTGCGTGGCCTTGTACAGCAGGATGTCGGCGGCCTGCAGCACGGAATAGCCCAGGTGCCCGTAGGAAATCGTCTGCTCGTCGAGGTGCAGGTCGCGGATCTGCTCCTTGAGCGTCGGGATGCGCTCGAGGCGCGCCTTCGACACCAGCATGGAAAGGAGCAGGTGCAGCTCGGCGTGTTCCTTCACGTCGCTCTGCACGAAGATCACGCTGCGCTTGGGATCGAGGCCGGCGGCGAGCCAGTCGAGCACCATGTCGAACGTGTCGGCCTTGAGCCGTGACGTGTCCTCGTAGCCGGTGGTGAGCATGTGCCAGTCGGCCACCATGTGCAGATTCTCCCAGCCCTCGTTCTGCAGGCGCACCCAGTTCTCGAGCGCCCCGACGTAGTTGCCGAGATGGAGCCGGCCGGTCGGGCGCATGCCCGACAGAATGCGCCCGCGCTTCACAGCGCCCCCGCGCCCACCGGCGTGCCGAACATCCGGAGCATCGCCTTCACCAGGGCCTGCAGCGGCACCGTGAACAGTCCGTGGAACATCGGCGTGTTGAGCAGCACGATGATCAGCGCAAAGCCGACGAGCCGGAACTGCTGGAGCGCGATGATGTGGCGCATGCTGAGAAAACGCATGATGACCCACGATCCGTCGAGCGGCGGGATCGGAATCAGGTTGAACAGCGCGAGCGCGCAGTTCCACACCACGCCGCCCACGGCCATGGTCTGGAGCGGCGACCAGAAGCCCGACCCGGGCGCCACGCGGACCAGCACGGCGAACAGGAGCGCCAGGAGGAGGTTCGACGCCGGACCGGCGAGCGCGACCTTGACCGCGTCGTCCTTGGGGCGCCGCAGGTTGGCCCAGTTGATCGGCACCGGCTTGGCCCAGCCGAACAGGAACGGCGCGTGCGTCAGGAGCAGCACGGCCGGGAGCAGGATCGAGCCGATCGGATCGATGTGCGGCAGCGGGTTCAGGGTCAGCCGGCCGCGATCGCGTGCGGTCGTATCCCCGCACCAGAGCGCCATGAGCCCGTGGGCGCACTCGTGCACGATGACGCTGAACAGCACCACCGGCAACGCCGCGAGGAGCAGCGGGTCGAGTCGCAAGGGCGAAGCTCCCTTATATGGAGAGTGGGACGAGGAGGACGCCGCAGACTATCGGGATCGCCCGCGAGGGTCAAGAACCCAGCACTTCAAGCGATGCATGAAGTGCCGTCGCGGACGCCGCGTCACTCCTGCGTCGAACGCAGCACGACCAGTGTCAGATCGTCGGTCTGCCCGCGCGAGCCGCTGAACGCCGCGACCTCGGCGATGATGCCGCTCATGATCTCCTGACTGCTCCCGCCGAGCAGCCGGCGCACGCACGCCTCGAGGCGTCGCCGGCCGAACTGCTCGCGCTCGGGCGACTCCGCTTCCGTGACGCCGTCGGTGTACAGCACGAGCACGTCGCCGCGCTCGATGAACACTGGCTTCTCCTCGTAGCGCGCGTCCGCGAGCACCCCCAGCGCCACGCCGCCGTCCGACAGGTACTCGAGCGTGCCCTTCGCGCGGAACAGGATCGGCGGATTGTGTCCGGCATTCGAGCAGATGAGCACGCGGTTGTGGGAATCGAGCACGCCATAGAACGCGGTCACGAACTTGTCCCGATCCGTGCTCTCGTGGAGCAGCCCGTTCACCTTGCTCATGACGGCGCGGATCGCGAACTCGTTGCGGATCTCGGCGAGCAGGCTCATGCGGAACCCGGCCATGATGAGCGCCGCCGGGATGCCCTTCCCCGACACGTCGGCAATGGCGATGCCGAGCCGCGTCTCGGACACGCGGATGAAGTCGAAGTAATCGCCCCCCACCTCGTCGTGGGCCTGCATCGTGCCCGCGATCTCGAAGCCCGGCACGTCGGGCGGCGTCTTCGGCAGGAACGACTGCTGGATCTCGCGCGCGATCGCGAGTTCCTTCTCGAGCCGGCGGCGCTCGAGCAGTTCGCGCGTGGTGCGCGCGCGCTCGATCGCCACCGCGGCCTGCGCCGCGAACGCGCCCAGGATCTCGAGGTGGCCTTCGTGATACGCGTCCTCGACGTCGCTCTCGAGATTGAACACGCCGAGCGTGCGCCCCTCGATGACGAGCGGCGCCGCCAGTTCGCTGCGCGTTTCCGGGCGCGCCGCGACGTAGCGCGGGTCCTGCTTGACGTCGGGCACGATCACCGCCTCGCCCGTCTTCGCGACCCAGCCGACGACACCCTGCCCGACCATCAGGCCGAACGCGTCCTCGGAGCCCTGCGGGTAGCCGACCTCGCTCACCATCTCGAGCGCCTGGCTGCGCCGGTTCACCAGGTAGACGGCCGCGGCGTCGTACGTCACGACCAGGCGCAGCGTCTTGAAGATCTCGGCGATGACCTCCTCGACGTCGAACGGCGTGGCCAGCGTCTTCGAGATCTCGAGCAGCACTTCCTTCTCGAGCGCGCGCCGCTCGGTCTCCTCGTAGAGCAGTGCGTTGTCGAGCGCGAACGCGATGTGCTCGGAGGCGACGTCGAGGCGGTCGAAGTCGGCGTCGCTGAACGCGGCGCCGCCGCGCTTGTCGAGGCATTCGACGGCCGCGAACACGCCGCCGCGGCGGAACAGCGGCAGCACGAGCGCCGAGCGGAAATCGGGCACCGGCTCGCGCAGGGCGGGGCGCGGCTCGCCCGGATCGATGCGCAGGGAGCGCTCGTGCTCGATCGCCCATCCGGCCAGCCCCTCGCCGCGCAGCAGCCGTCGCTCGACCGGGGTCCGGGCCGGCCCGTCCTCCGGGAACTCGAACGCGACGAGGCGCCGGCCGCCGCGGCGCATCACCCAGATCCGGACGGACTCGCAGTTCACCAGCCGGCGCACGTGGCGCGTCGCGTTGCGCAGCAACTCGTTGAAATTGCTGCTGGCCGCCTGCGATCCCTCGGCCGAGGCCGTGCCGAGCGCCGAAATGGTGCGCAGCATGACGTCGTCGTGGACGCGGGATTCGGTTCCGGGTGCCGTGGGTTCGGTCATGAGAAGCTGCAACCTAGCATGGGCGTTCGCTCCGGCACCAGCCCGGCACCGCGATGCGCGAATACGGGTTCCGACTGCTAAAAACGCGGTCAATTTGTCCCCGCTCGATGCCGATAAACGGGAGGACGCCCACCCTCTCGAGAATTCACGCGACGCGGAGTCACGGATGGCCAAAGAGCACAAGCGCCTCGGCGACGTATTGCTCGACGAGAAGCTGATCACGCCCCAGCAATTGGCGGACGCGGTCGCCGAACAGCGGCGGTCGGGACAGCTTCTCGGCGTCACGCTGATCCGCATGGGCGTCATCACCGAGGACGTGCTGCTCAACCACCTCAAGGAGCAGCTCGGTCTGCCGCTCGTCGACCTGAACGACGTGGTGATCGACGAACCGGTGCTGGCCCTCGTCAAGGAGGACATGGCCAAGAAGTACTCGGCCATGCCCGTCGAGATCGAAGGCCGCTCCACGCTGGTCGTGGCCATGGCCGACCCCCTGAACGTGGCCGCGCTCGAGGACCTGCGTTTCCACGCCGGCATGTTCATCAAGCCGGTCCTGGCCCGCTCCGCGCAGATCCAGGAAGCCGTCGAGCGCTACTACCACATCGACAGCTCGGTGAACGAAGTCATCAAGAACATCATCCACTCCGAAGAGGATCTCGACATCGCGACGGTCCGCGACGAAGAGCAGAACGCGACCGCGATCGACGACCTCATCAAGGAAGCCGAGGGCCGGCCCATCGTGCGGCTCACGAACTGGCTGCTGCACCGCGCCATCGAGGAGCGCGCCAGCGACGTGCACATCGAGCCGCAGGATCGCGACCTGATCGTGCGCTTCCGCATCGACGGCCTGCTCCAGGAGATCCAGCGGTTGCCCAAGTGGACGCAGGGCGCCGTCGTGTCGCGCATCAAGGTGCTTTCGAACCTGGACATCGCCGAGAAGCGCCAGCCGCAGGACGGCCGCCTGATGCTCGACATCTCGGGACGCCGCGTCGACATGCGCGTCTCGACGCTGCCGATCACGAACGGCGAGAAGGTCGTGATCCGCGTCGTCGACCAGAAACGCAACGCGATCGGACTTTCCGAGC
The DNA here is from genome assembly GCA_035494735.1 of Saccharimonadaceae bacterium (SeqCode). GTDB lineage: Bacteria > Eisenbacteria > RBG-16-71-46 > RBG-16-71-46 > RBG-16-71-46 > DATJGS01. The sequence goes on along the minus strand of DATJGS010000033.1, from coordinate 39,669 downwards.
TCGGGATGCAGCCGGACGACCTGGTCCGCCTCAAGCGCTACCTCGACCGGCCGCAGGGGATCCTGCTCGTGACCGGCCCGACCGGCTCCGGCAAGTCCACGCTGCTGTATTCGTCGCTGCGCCACATCCAGCACGAGACCAAGAACATCGTGACCGTCGAGGATCCGGTCGAGTACCAGATCGCCGGCATCAATCAGGTGCAGGTCGACGAGAAGGGCAAGAAGAGCTTCCCGACCGCCCTGCGCGCCATCCTCCGCCAGGATCCCGACGTCATCATGATCGGCGAGATCCGCGACAAGGAGACCGCTCAGATCGCGTTCCGCGCGTCGGTCACCGGGCACCTCGTCCTGAGCAGCGTGCACACGAACGACGCGGCCAGCGCCGTGACGCGCTTGATCGACCTCGGGCTCGAACCGTTCATGGTGGCGTCGTCGCTCATTGGCGTCGTCAGCATGCGCCTCGTGCGCACGCTGTGCCCGCGCTGCACCGAAGCGTACGAAGCGCCGGCGTCGAACCTCAACCGCCTCGGCCTGCAGACCCAGAACGGCGGCTCCGTCACGCTGCACCGCGGCCGCGGTTGTCCGCACTGCCACAACACCGGCTATCTGGGGCGCATCGGCATCTTCGAGACACTGGAGATCAACGAGTCGATCCGCCAGCTCATCGTGCAGAACTCGCCGGACTCGCAGATCCGCTCCGCCGCCATCGAAGCCGGCATGCGCTCGATCGGCGAGGACGGCCTCAAGAAGGTCATGGCCGGCGTCACGACGCTCGAGGAAATCACGCGCGTCGTGTATCTCGCCGAGCAGTCGACCAAGACCTGCCCGTCGTGCCAGAGCACGCTGAACCGGGAGTTCGAGTACTGCCCGGAGTGCGGCGACTTCGTCGGCGAACACTGCGAACGTTGCCGCCGCCGGCTGGAAGCCCAGTGGGCGTTCTGTCCGGGCTGCGGGACCGACACGCAGGGGAAGAGCGCGCCGTCCGCACCCCTCCCCGGCCCGACCCCGCTGCGCGCCGAGACCACGCGCGCCCGGCGCCGCAACAACGTGGCGGCGCAGCGAAAGGCCTCATGACCCGCAAGCGCATCGAGACGCTGTGGCGAATCAACCGCGGCCTCGGCGTGCTGCTGGGCATCGTGCTGATCACGGGCACGATCAACTTCTTCGTGATCAACCAGCGCGCGTTCCTGAACTTCTACTACCTCCCGGTGGTCTTCGGCGCGTACACGATGGGACTGCGCAAGGGCGTGTACAGCGCGCTGCTGTCGTGCGCGATCGTGTTCGGCATCGCGCTCGCGAACGAGAGCCAGTTCGGCGGCACGAGCGACCCCGAAGCGTGGATGCGCTGGCTCGACCTCGGCACGTGGGCCTGCTTCCTCGTCCTCACGTCGTACATCGTCGGCTCGCTGTACGAGGAGAAGGAATCGCAGTTCCGCGAGATCCGCGACGCGTACCAGGGCATCATCCAGATCATGTCCAAGTTCATCGACTCGGTGGACCGCTATACCGAGAACCACTCGCGGCGTGTCGCCGACTACGCCGTCGAGATCGGGCGCACCATGGGCTTGAGCGAAGGCCAGGTCGAAGACGTCCGCGTGGGCGCGTATCTGCACGACATCGGCAAGGTCGACATCAGCACCGAGGTCCTGCGCAAGGCGGCCGGCCTCACGGACGACGAGATGGTCGAGATGCGCCGCCACGTCGACAAGGGCGAGACCATGGTCCGTTCGATGGGCGGCATCCTGAAGCACGTGATCCCGATGGTCGCTTATCATCACGAGCGCTGGGACGGGACCGGCTACAAGGGTCTGAAGGGCGACGAGATTCCGCTCGGCGCGCGCATCATCGCCGTCGCCGACACGTACGACGCGATCGTCATCGACCGCGCCTACCGCAAGGGCCGCACGCACGCCGAAGCCGTGAAGATCATCCGCGACGAGAGCGGCACCCAGTTCGACCCCGCCGTGGTCGCGGTGTTCCTCCAGCTCTACGCCGCCGACGCCGGCGAGCCGGACGCGGACGAGGCACAGGCCGCGTAGCTCGTCTCGACTCGCGGCCCTTCCGCTCCCCGCCGCGCCCCGCTAGACTGCGCCCGCACCGTCGCGCTCCCTTCTCACTCAGGAGGCCCCTGGCGTGCCCGCACTCTATCTCGTGATCGTCGCCGCGCTGGTGGCGCTCATCGCCTACCGCACATACGGAGCGTTTCTCGCGGCGCGGGTCCTGACGCTCGACGATCAGCGGCGCACGCCGGCCCACACCCGGGCCGATGGCCGCGACTACGTGGCCACGCACCCCCTCGTGCTGTTCGGGCACCACTTCGCCGCGATCGCCGGCGCCGGACCCTTGATCGGCCCCGTGCTCGCCGCCCAGTTCGGCTATCTGCCGGGCTTCATCTGGCTGCTCGCGGGCTCGGTGATCGCGGGCGGCGTCCACGACTTCGTGATCCTCGTGGCCTCGGTGCGCAGCGGCGGCCGCTCGCTCGCGAATATCGCGCGCGAGCAGGTGAGCCCGCTGACCGGCGGCGCGACGGCGGTCGCCATCCTGTTCGTCATGACCGTGGCGCTCGCCGCCATGGCGCTGGTGGTCGTGAACTCGCTCAAGCAGAGCGCATGGGGCGTGTTCAGCATCGCGTGCACCGTGCCCATCGCGCTCGGCATGGGCCTGTGGACGCATCGGGTGAAGCCCGGCTCGGTGCGCGGCGTGACCGCGGTCGGCGTCGTGCTGCTGCTGGCCGCCGTGGCCGGCGGCGCGTGGATCCAGCGCTCGCCGTTCGCGGCGCGCCTGATGCTGTCCGAGCACGCGCTCGGCATCACGCTCATGACGTACGGCTTCGTCGCGTCGGTGCTGCCGGTGTGGCTGCTGCTCTGCCCGCGCGACTATCTGTCGTCGTTTCTCAAGATCGGCGCGGTGATGCTGCTCGCGGTCGGCGTGATCGCGGTGAACCCGCACCTGCACATGCCGGCGTTCACGTCGTTCGTGAAGGGCGGTGGTCCGGTGATCCCGGGGCCGCTGTTCCCGTTCGTGTTCATCACGATCGCGTGCGGCGCGATCTCGGGATTCCATTCGCTGATCGCGTCGGGCACGACGCCGAAGATGATCGATCGCGAGCGCGACATCCTGCCCATTTCCTACGGCGCGATGGTGCTGGAAGGCTTCGTCGGCGTGATCGCGCTGATCGCGGCGTGCGCGCTCGAGCCCGCCGACTACTTCGCCATCAACGCGCGCCCCGAGGTGTTCGCGTCGCTCGGCATGGCGGTGCGCCACCTGCCCGCGCTCGAAGCGCAGGTCGGTGAGCAACTCGCCGGCCGGCCGGGCGGCGCCGTGTCACTGGCGGTCGGCATGGCGCAGATCTTCAGCGGGCTGCCGTTCCTCAGGGGGCTGATGGCGTTCTGGTACCACTTCGCGATCATGTTCGAAGCCATGTTCGTGCTGACGTTGATCGACACCGGCACGCGCGTGACGCGCTACATGATGCAGGAGGTCGGCGGCATGGTCGCGCCGCCGCTGCGCACGTGGAAGGGCGTGGCGCCGGCCGCCCTGTTCAGCGCGCTCGCGGTGCTGGCGTGGGGCTACTTCGTGTGGACCGGCACCGTGAGCGCGATCTGGCCGATGCTCGGCGTCAGCAACCAGCTGCTCGCCGCGTTCGCGCTGGCGATCGGGACTTCCGTGCTCATCAACATGGGCCGCGCACGCTACGTGTGGTGCACGCTGGTCCCGCTCGCGTTCATGTGCGTGAACACGCTGACCGCGGGCTGGATGAACCTCGGCGTGAACTATCTGCGCCCGCAGCTCGCGGCCGGCGCGCCCACGCTGTGGCGCGCGTTCCGACTCGCGCCGCTCGCGGCGCAGATCCAGTGCGTCGTCACGCTGCTGCTGATGGCGCTGCTCGTGGTCGTGCTCGTCGACTGCCTCGTGCGCTGGGTCGGCGCGATGCGGCCGCGTGAAGCCGCGGCGTCACGCGCCGCGCCCGGCGCGCCCCGCCTCGAGGGAGCACCCGGCGCGTGACCTGGCGCGTCCGCCTGGTCGGACTCGCGATCGCGCTCCTCGCCCTCTTCATCTGGCGCGCCCAATTGTTCGTGGTGAGCCGGCCGGGCGACCGGCCGCGCGCGCTCGCGCTCATCGCCGAACCGGCACGCCGGAGCGTCGCGTTCGACGTGATGCTGCCCGCGGTGCCGATCGGCGAGACGCGCTTCAGCTCCGGCGGCGCGGTGCGGCTCGTCCACTACTGGGCGCCGTGGGAGCGCCACGCCGCGAGCCAGGCCATCGCGCTCGACTCGCTGCTCAAGAACGAAGCGTTGATCGGCCTGCGCGGCGACGTCGTGTGCTTCGATCCGTTCCCGTCGGTCATGCGCTACGTGAGCCGGCTCGGACTGCGCCTCGGTCTCGCGCTCGATCGCGACCGACGCCTGGCGCGCGCGCTGCCGTGCCCGAGCCTGCCCTACACGTACGTGCTCGATCGCCGCGGGCGCATCGCGGTCGCGCAGGCCGGCGAAGTGGACTGGCTGGCGCCCGAGACGCGCGAGGCGCTGGCGACGCTGCTCGCGGAGGCAGGAGCGGCGGAACCGGCGGCCCTCAACGCAAGACGCCCGCCCTCACGATCGGGGGCGGGCGTTCGCGCTGCGACGCATGGCCTGTAAATGGTGGAGCTGAACGGGATCGAACCGTCGACCTCTTGACTGCCAGTCAAGCGCTCTCCCAACTGAGCTACAGCCCCACCCAGGCGAGATGTCGGGAAAATGCGCGCGGTCGGTTATATCCGAGGCCTGGGGCCGTGGTCAAGGCGACGCGTCTTCACCGATTCTTTCCGACGCGCCGGATCGACGCCTGGCTCTTGCTCCCCGGGAGCCCGCGTACACCAGCCCAGTACTCCTCGCGTGCGTCCTCGTCGATCTCGATCGTGGTCGAGTAGAGCGCATCCCTGCCGTCTTTCCTGCACCCTGAGATCCAGTAGTGCTCACCGGTCTCCTCATCGAAGTAATTGGCCTTGAAGCCACGACCCGCAAGGGACAGGAACCTCCTCCCGCCGTATTCGAGCGACCTGCCGGACTTGGAGAACGTCACCCACCCGATTCGCGCGGGGCCGACAATGCCCTCGCCCTTGTACTCGATGTACATGAGCCGGCGCGCGTGCGCAGGGCGCGGCCTGCTGGCGGCTTCGGCGATCGCTTCGAGGCACCGTGGGAGCCACTCCTCCACGAACCCCTGGAATCCGTCGCGCTGGCGGTCGGTCAAGCGCATCCCGAATGATTCGCCCGAGTCGACACGCGCGAATCCGAGGAGCAGTTCGCGCAGGGCGCGATGACGCGCTTCCACGTCATGAGGGTCGCCCGGAATGCGGAACTGGACGATCCGCTCGTGTGGGTCGAATTCGAACGGCTCGGGGCCGGCCGATTCGCCGACGACGAGCAGCTTGGTGACGCGTCGCGTGATGCCGGCGGGCAGCACGGACGCCGCGGCCGCGATCGAGCGACGTGAGAGTGCGAACGGCCCGCTGTTGCTCTGAAGGACGACCTTCACCCGGGTTCTCCTGCCCGCCCGTCGTGCCCAGCGCCTCGCCCGACTTGGTCCGCGCGCCTCAACGCCTCGCGGCAGCGGCGGTCTCGGGCGGCGGCGTCGGCCCCGCGTCCTCGGTCAGCGAGCGCCGCAGTTCGCGGCGCGCCGTCTCGATCATCGCGTCGTCGGCGGCGCGCGCGCCGGCCATCGCCACGTACGTGTCGAGCGTGGCCAGCGCCTGCCGGTAGCGCTTCAGCTCGATCTGCACGATGCCCCAGCGCCGCCAGTTGAGCGGGTTCGCGGGCGCCAGCACCCGCGCGGCGTACGCCTCGAAGTAACCGTCCGTATGCCGGCCGCGCTCGAGCAGCAGGAGGTCCGCGAGGCGCTCGTGCACGGTCGGCTCGAGCGCGTGCTTGTTGACGGCGAGGCGCAGCACGTCGCGCGCGAACGATGTGTCGTGGGCCACGGCCATGGCGCGCAGCGCGATGTTCGTGGCGTTGCCGAGCGCGGAGTCGGGCGTCATGCCGAGCGCACTCAGGCGTTCCGCCGCCTGATCGTGGCGGCCGATCGCCCACAGCGTCCACGCCGACAGGTACTCGATCTCGGTGGGATTCTCGCGGCGCTCGTGCCCGATCTCGAACGCCTCGCTGGCCTGCTCGGGCCGGTCCTCGACGGCCATCGACAGCCCGATCTGCGGATACGGCGACGCGTGCTTGAACAGTTCCGTCAGCGTGTCGCCCTCGCAGCTGAAGAAGAACGCGGGGCCGCGCCGCGCCTGATCGGCGTGGAATGCCGACAGGTAGTACGTGCGCAGCGTCGGGTCGCGATACGCCCAGCGCTGCAGTGCGCCGTTCCCCGCCTGCCAGCCGGCGAACGACGGCACGCCGCGGAAATACAACGTGGAGTTCGGCGGCAGCGTGGGCCGCTCCCGGCGCAGGTCCGCGAGGAAGCGGTTCACCATCACGCTCGAGCGCTGGATGTACCACGGCGTCACGTGCGAACGCGTCGTCCAGGGATTCGCCGGCACCGCGAACGACGGCGCGCGGCGCGCGTTCTCCGATGTCCACGCCAGCACGCCGACGAGCGCGAGCACCGCGGCGCGCGGCCAGCGCGCGGCCACGCCGCCGATCGCGAGCGCGACGCCGCACAGCGCGAACAGGTAGTAGTACGCGCTCCAGATCGACGCCACCATCATCACCGGCAGCGTCCCGAGGAACGCCCACGCCAGGCCGACCAGGATCGCGCCCACCGGATCACGACCCGGCGTCACGCGCGAGCGCGGGCCGGCGAACACCGACCAGCCCACGAGCAGCGCCGCGAACACGAGCGCGAGCGGCAGCCACGCGGGCAGCGCGCGGACCTGGAGCGGCACGCCCTTCGTCCACTCGAGACCGAGCGCGGTCTGTGCGAGATGGAACAGCGCGGCCGGAATCGCCGCGAACTGGAACTGCACGACGCCGGCCGCGGCGGGTCGCGAATGCGCCGTGACCATGAACAGCACGGCCCACGCCGCGAGCACGGCGAACATCAGCCCGGTACGCGCGAGGCGTCGGCCGAACGGCGTCTCCCCTCCCGAAACCAGCACGGCCACGAACGGCGTGAGCGCGATGGTCTCCTTGCAGAACAGCGCGAGCGCGAACGCGATCGCCGCGATCACCGGCCGGTCGCGCTGCTGGAGCGCGATCGCGAGCAGCGCCAGCATCAGCGCCAGCAGGTCCTGCGCGCCCGAGGCCCAGGCCAGCGGCACGTCGGTCGCGTGACTGAGCGCGAGCAGCGCGGTCGCGACGATCGCGACCCGACCGCGCGCCAGGCGCCGCGCGATCACGAAGAACAGCGCGAGTGAGGTGAGGAAGAACCCCAGGTTCGCGGCGTGGAAGGCGTACGCCGACTCGCGGCTCAGGTGCGACCACACCCAGAAGTGCAGCGCGCGGCTCAGCGGCCGCATGAAGTTGCCGATCGGGTCCGGCGTCGTCAGCGCGGACAGCAGCGTGCGGTGGCGCACCTGGTCGAGGAACAGGAAGTCGTCGGCGAAGAACGGGGCGTGCAGCGCCTCGCGATGCAGCAACGCCGCCGCGGCCAGGGCCAGCCCGAGGATCAGCGAGGTGACGAGGAAGCCAGCCGTCGGCGGCGGCGTGCGATGCGTGGACGCACGTGGCGCGCGCCGGACGCGCTTGGGGGCGGCGCGCAATCCGCGCGTCATGCCGGGCGGTCTCCGTTCATGGGACCGCGCATGCTAGCGGAGCCGGGCCTGGCAAAGCCAGCGCGAGGCCAACGCGCCGCCCCCGGTGTCAGCGGCTCAGTGGTAGTGCGTCTTCAGCTGGCCCCAGCTCGAGTGCCGTGTGGGTGTGGACGGCGGACTGAACTTCACGACGCGGTCGTTGCCGGTGTCCGCGACGTAGACGTTGCCTTCGGCATCGGCGGCGATCGACAGCGGGATACTCAGTTGTGCCGGCCCGCTGCCGATGGTCCCGGAGCGACCGAGGTACACCCCGTCGCTCGTGAAGTCCTGGATCCGCGAACCCTGGTCGAGCGCGTACACATGGCCACTCGCGCTCGCCGCGATCGCGGCCAGATTGAGGAACTGGCCGTTGCCCGATCCCTGCGATCCCCACTGCCCGAGGAACGTCCCGTCGGTCATGTATTTCTGGACTCGATAGGTGGCGGCATCCGACACGTACACGTTTCCGGCGTCGATCGCCACGCCGTTTGGATTCGTGAGCTGGCCGGGGCCCGTCCCCGCCGTCCCCCACGAGCCGGAGCCGGTGTTGACGCGCGCGACCGTGGTCGGGCATGGCGGGTTGCACGTGGAGGGATGGTAAGTGCCCCAGTCGGCATAGAACTCGTCTCCGTTGGGAGCCATCGCGAGCCCGCCGAAGTGGAGCGTGCACTCGCAGCCCAAGCCCGCGTAGTAGCCCGTCTGGAGTTGCGCCCCTCCCGTCGTGTAGGTCGCAAACTCACCCTGACCGTTGCCGCCGCCCGTGAGCCCGAAGATGTGAACGAGACCGCCCGCGTCGACCCCAAGTGCGCTGGGCGACACGTCGACCTGAAACTGCGAGAGGAACGTGCCATCCGACGTGAAGACTTGGATGCGGCTCCCGTCCGCCACGTACACATGGCCCGTCGCGTCGACGCCGATGGCAAACGGATACTGAAACTGGCCGGGCCCGGTTCCGGTCGAGCCCCACGCCCCATTGAACACGAGGGATGTCTGGGCGAGGGCCGACGACGCATGCAGCACGAGGACGAGAGTGAGGATCTGCAGCCACGATCGGCGCATGGGGCCACCTCCGTTTAAGTGCCGGCCGACGCCTGGGGGAGTTTCGCCGCCCAAAAGTCTAGCAGACCCCCCGGGTGCCGCCTCGCTCGAATGTCGAACGGCAGGCAACCAGGCCGGAGGCAAGAAAGGCCCGCCGGTCCGCGAATGACGCGGCGGGCGGGCCCACTTGCGTGGCCACAATCCCGAAGGTTCGGGGCCTTTGGACGCGTCAGTCGCGGAGCACGAGCTTCTGCACGCCGACCGGCCGGCCGTCGACACGCATGCGCACGAAGTACAGCCCCGCGGGCAGCGCGGCCCCCGAATCCGAGCGCCCGCTCCACGCGACGCTGAACTCTCCCGCGTCACGCGACTGCTCGGCGATCGACGACACGCGGCGCCCGCTCATGTCCAGCACGTCGAACGCGACGCGCCCCGCGGCATGCAGCGCGAACGCGATGCGCGTCCCTCCCGCGGCGGGATTCGGACTCAGCATGCGCAGCGCCGTCGCGCTCGGCGGCGCGACGTTGTCGACGCTCACGGTGCCTTCGTCGACGCGGATGTCGTACCAGCCGTTGCCACCGTCGTTGTTGACCACGACGAGACCGTAATAGCCGTTGGACGGCGCGGTGTACGACTGCTGACCTCCCGTGATCTCCCACTCGCGTGCGCTGCGTCCGGCCCAGTACGTGCCGCCAGGATTGCGGAACAGCAGGGCTTGGGTGTTCGCCGGGCCTCCGGTACTCAGGCGGAACGTGTAGGTGTGCCCCGACTGGAGGAAGACGTCCCATACCTCGAGGATGTCGCTGGGGTCGGTCGAACGATGCACGGTCGAGCCGCCGACAAAGAGCTGGTCCGAGCCCGAGTCCCACTCGGTCTCGGAGTGTGGGAAGCCCTGATCCTGGTACAGATGAGATCTCGCGTAGTACGTGCCCGGCGCGTTCCAGTTGAAGTCCCCGACGACGAAGTCCACGGCGCCGAGTCCGGCGGTGGATTGGGCGAGCATTCCGCTGAGGCACGTTGGATACGTCCCGCCGCCCGGGGTCGAGTACGTCTCGATGTCCCAGTCGCTGCCGAGCGAGACTCCGCGAACGCCGATCGCCGTCCAGAACGGCACCGTCTGGTTGAACGACACGTACTGCTCGGCGTCGACCGCGAACGTCTCCGAGCCGGAGGTCAAGGCAAACGGTGCGGTGCAACTCCCGACGCTGATCGTGAAGTTCGCGGCCTGATTGTTGTCGTCGACCAACACGACGCCATAGAAGCCGGAAGACGGTGCGGTGTAGCTGGCCGTGGCGCTGGTCGCGAATTCGGTGGATGCGCGTCCGGCCCAGAACGCGCCGGGGGCGGGATTGCGGAACAGCATCATGCTGAGGGAGCCCGAGCCGGAATGGGCCAGCGAGAACAGATACGACCGCCCGGCGACCAGCTTCACGTCCCACACTTTCACGATCTGACCGGCACCCATCGTGCCCGACACGACGGGTCCGTTCGCCTGGATCTGCAGCGACGTCTGATCCCATTCGACGACCGCTCCCGGCGTGCCCTGATCGAGGAACAGGTGCGGCCGAGCGTAGAACGTGTCGGGCACCGTCACGAAGTTGAAGTCGCCGACCACGAAGTCCACAAAGCCCGTGGAATACGCCGAACCGGCCAGCGGGCCCGTGAAGCACGACGGATAGTCGGCGCCCGAGCCCACGCCGGAGACCTCGAGGTCGTAATCCGACGACGTGCCGAGCACCGCCACCGCCGTCCAGAAGTTCTGGGCCTGCGGGCACGCGTAGTACGTCTCGCCGCTCAACGTCGGGGTCGACGACTTGTCGCTGAGCATCTCCGGCGTCGAGCACGCGCCGACCCCGACGTCGTACGAGCCGGCGCCGCCGTCGTCGTTGATGACGACGACGCCGTAGTAGCCGCTGCTCGGCGCCGTGTAGTTCGTCGACGTCGTCGCCTCGAACTCGGCGCCGTTGCGATTCGACCAGAACGTGCCGCCGAGCGCGTTGCGGAAGAGGAGCACGCGCAGGTTCGCGGCGCCCGCATGCTGGAACGTCACCGTGTACGTCGTGCCGGCGGTCAGGTATACGTCGTAACAGTCGATCACGTCCGTGGCCGCCATCGAGCCGTGCTTGACGGCGTTGTTCGTCTCGATCAGGTCCGGACCCGAATCCCACTCGACCTGCGCGCTGTTACTGCCGGAGAACTTCGTGACGCGCGGCCAGTACACGGCGAGCGGGTTCACGTTGAAGTCGCCGATCACGAAGTCCACGCCGCTCGTGCGCGACGACCCCGCCAACTGGCCGGTCACGCACACCGGATCCGCGGCCTGCGCCGAATAGATCTGGATGTCCCAGTCGTCGCCGCCCTGCGGCCGAACGGCGACCGCCGACCAGTAGTTGTACGTCTGGGACACGCTGAACAGCGACGGCGAGCCGACGATGTTGACCGGCGAATTCTGGCTGAGCGGCGAGTACGTGCACACGGCGTGCGCCGCGCCCGACGACAGCGCGAGCGCGGCGAGCAGCGCGAGCGAGGCGGCGAGGCGGCGGCTCATGGCTCACCTCGACGCGCCGGGCTCGCGGCGGCCGGCGCGGCGGCCCGCTTGGCGCGCTGCTCCGGGGTCAGCTGATCGATCGAGCGTGGCGTGCTCGTCCACGCCTCGCTCGGCTTGTCGACGTGCGGGCTCCACGGCCGGGGGGCGCCGGCGAGTCGAGGCGCGGGTGCGCTCGCCGGTGCGGCCATCTTCTGCTGTTGCCACGCCTGGGCCTCGGCGAGAGCCGCCCCCGTGAGCGGCTTCATCGTGACCAGCCCCGGGAACTTGGGCGCCGCAACGCCGACGCGCGATGCCGTCGCGCCATGCGCGGCGGCCGTCGCCTGCTGCGCACGCTCCCACTGCAACCGTTTCTGCCGAAGCGCTTCGGGCGAGGGCCCCGGACCGGCGAGTCGCGTGACGGTCTCGGGCGGCTTGGTGCGCGCTTCGTCGGCCACGGCGGCAGACGAGGCAAGCGCGAGCGCTGCCAGGGCGATCCAGCCACAACGCATGGCGAAAGTCTCCTTGAGGGGGTTGATCCGGGGGCGGCCATCGATCGGACCACCCGCGCAAAGGAGACAATGCCGCGCGAGCCCGATGCGCACGCGAAATGGGCTCGGCCGAAGGGGCCGGCGAACGTTGACCGTCCCACGCTCGGTTGCTAGCTTGGTCGCCCCATCGAATGCCGGAGTGGCGGAACTGGCAGACGCGCCGGACTCAAAATCCGGTTCGGCTCAAACCGAGTGCGGGTTCGACCCCCGCCTCCGGCACCAACGATCTCAGCGGGTTGTGCGCTTTCAGTGTCTCCAGTGAAAGTCGACAACTCCCGAATTTGTGCCACAACTGTGCTAGTTGGGTGCGAGTCAGTCGCGAGCAGAGAGACGACCCTGGCCCCCGACGACCATCTGCTGCGAGTTGCGCGGGCTCGCGCTGAACTTCTGACGCACGCGACGAGTTCTTGCGAGATCGCGCTCGCTTCATCTCGCTGCCCGGCACCGTCCTCGGCGATGTTGAGCACTGGGAAGGTGACATTCAGCGCACCCAAGACAGCATTCTCGGTGATGAAGACGCGTGGACTCGCTACACGACCACGGGCCAGCCCTGGCCTGAAGGCTTCAATGTCTCGCCGGGGCGGAAGCGCGTCGGCGAATACAGGGATCTCCTGGCGCGGGGCGAGGCGCTTGAGGCGCAGGTCCGGAACCTGGCGAGCTCGGTCCCACCGATCTCGGCCGAGATCAGCCGGGCTCGTCATCGCGTCGCTGCCAGGATCGAGTTGATTGTTGGAGAGCTAGAGCCCCTCGCTCACCACCTTCAGTGGCTCCGAGTCGTCAACACGCTCGAGCCTCGGCTTCGCGACATTGACGCCCTCGCCACAAGCTTTAGCCACGACGACGTACAGGACATGAGCAGTGCTGAGATGGGCAAGAACGTGATCGCGTACTACCGCGACACGAGGTCAATGGTCGAACAAATCCGATCGCTCGCGAAGACCTACGAACGAGTGAAGACGGTGGGAGACGCGGAAGACCGACTCCAGACGACTCTCGAGCAATGCCAAGCGTACGTGGCACAGAACATTCTGGGCGGGAGTCGCTTGGTTCAAGAGATCCGCGCGCTGTGACGAATCGTACTTGGTGGTTCTGATGATTCCTGCCCCCGCTTGCGGGCCGCCGGGAACGGTGACGCCTTTCGGACTAGCGACGCCTACGCCATTGGACACTCTAGCGCCTGGGTTTCTGTGGTGATGTAATGGCCTGGCAACTGACGACAGGGAGGAGGGAGAACGCTCATGACTGCCGCGACCGCCCTTGTGCTTGCGATCGCCATTGTCCCGGGTGCCTTCGGAAGTTATCTATATGAGGCACTTAACGGGCTCGATTGGCGGGAGAAGGACTGGGGGGCAGCGATTCGGTACGTTGCCTTCAGCGCGCTTGGCTTGATCATCTACATCCTCTTCGCTGCCCCGCTTCAGTGGCCACCAGCGATCCACGTCTTGCCGGCGACCTACCTCGCGGGTGGCTTACCAGCCGGAGTTGCGTCCAAGCTTGCGATCCCGTTCCTTGGCCATCTGATTGGAAGTGGCTTCGCCGGGCTGGCTGCGGCTCTCGGAGTCCGCACCCTAGCGCGCTACACGAGAGGAACCTATCATCCTGGGTCGTGGGATGCCTTTGCTAGAGTTTCTGCTGCAGGCAGATGGGTCGTCGTCACCCTCAAGTCCGGCGACGTCTTCGCAGGGTACTTGGCGGTTGCGGACACGGGAGTCGCGTCCAATGATCGCGACTTGGTCCTGCGAGAACCTGCGAGACTCGACAAGGAAAGAGACGAGTACGTGGCCACGACATATTGGGAAATGTATCTTCCCGCGGCTCTTGTCCAGAACCTCGCGACAGTGTCGAGCGAGAGGGACGTGCGTAAAGGTCCGATGCCTGGCGAATCGCTTTGGCAAGGAGGGAAAAAGTGACGAGGAAGAACCCTGATCCTGCGGTCCGGACCGGAGTGCAGGTTCCTGGCCAGAAGATTGAGATTCGAAAGGGTGTGACGCCAGCCCCTCCGTCAGGACCGCCCAGCGGATCGGCCCCCCCACCACCAAGCACACCACCGCCGCCGAGCGCGCCGACGAGGGAATAGCCGGCGGCTGCACCGCAAGCGAGGGAAGCGACACCGCCTGGTCACGGCGCCGTTCGAAATGTGCCAGGTTTGTGCCGGAACCTGCCGAGCGTCCCGCGCCAACAGTCGTCACGCACTTCGTCGAGGTCACTCCAAGGGGTTGAATCGCGCGGGTCCGCGACGATTGCGAGGATGGTCGCAAGCGTCGGCTTAGGCGCTCTTCCCATTCAAATCTCGCCGCGAACGGCCCCGGCGTGGCCCCTAGTTCAAGTCGACCCCGCGAGCGCGGAGGCCCTCGACCATCCGATTTACGATCTCTTCAACGTTCTCAGATGTCGTGTGGAGCGTAATCTCGCCAGGAATGACGTAGCGTTGCGCGGTCAAATCGTGAGCACGCCTTACGACTTTCGCCAGCCTCTCGTCCGACGGGGCCTTTCTCGACACGGCCCTCTCGACTTCGCACTCAAGTGTGACCGTCAGTACATTTGGTGACTTGACGGCAAGCCCCGTCGGTTCGAGGAACAGACTAACGTAGGGCTCCCAGTTGAAGAACTCCTCCGCGATCACATTGGCGCCCGCGTCAAGTGCACTGCGTGCTTGACGGCCGCTCCCCAGGAAATCCTCACGGTCGGATATCTCCGGCGTCCCATGCCTCTCGCGCTTTGTAGCGTCCACTTCGACGAAGGTCCAACCGTAGCGCTTGGCAAACAATGTCGCCACGGCAGTCTTTCCACACCCCGGACCACCGCGGAGCAGGATCAAGTGGGGCATGCGCGCTACGGCAGCAAGACCATCTTCTTCTGATCTCTGAATCTCTCTGCCTGGATCCGATACAGGTAGACGCCAGGGCCGACTAGGCGGCCGCCGCGATCCTGCCGGTCCCACTGGACGTTCCAATGCCCTGGTGTGAACGAGCGCTCAACGACTCGGCGAACCAACCGACCCTGAAGATCAAAGATGTCGAGCGTCACACGCGACGCAGTCGGCAGGTCAAACCCGATCGTTGTTGCGTGGCTGAAAGGGTTGGGCCAGTTCTGCCGGAGCGCAAAGCGGACAGGTAGGTCCTCTGTGGTCGGGTGCTGTGATGCGGGCAGGTTCGACGTGTACATGCCGCGCGAAAGCAGGAACAATTCGCGGACCTGGCCGTCGGGAACGGTCGACGCGCCGAACGACAACGTCAGCGTGTCTTGGGGAGCCAAAGACGTCGTGACGTTCCCCTCCGACTGAACTGCCGCAAGCACGTCGCCGAACCTTGAGTGATTCGCGGCAAGCAGCGCGAGCTTCTGACTGGGTACGCTGTCCGCCGCGACGTCAATCGCCCCAACAAAGCGAACCTTGTGGCGGTCGAGGAAGACGAGCCGCACGCTGAGCGCGGAGCCGAGATCCACAGCAGCCGCGTCAAAGTTCTCGCGCGGATAATGGTGCTCGACGGTCGTCCAGGCCCCCTCCCCGTCCATCGTCTGAATCAGCACCCCGGTGTCCGTCAATACGACTTCGTCGGCATTGGCGGGCCTCACGGTGGGCTGCATGGCCGCCTGCGGCGAACCGCCTCCCCCCTTGCCACCGTCGTCGATGATGAAGCCGTTGCCCTCTTCGGCTCGTTGAAGCCTCGTGGCCCGAAAGCCCGCTTGGCTTCCAAGTTCGACGCGCAGGGTTTCCCCCGCCTCCGCGACGAAGTAGCCACCAGATCCGCTCGTCAGGGCACTGACGTTGTCACCAGCGTTGTCCACGACGGTCTGCGCGGGGATTCGATGACCGAGGACAAGGCGATCGCCGAGCGCGAAGGACTCGAGCCCCGGATCATGGTCTAGTGCAACGAGACGTACCTCGTCCAGTGTCGAGTACTCAGCCTCGTCTTCCCTGATCCGCAGCTGATAGGTGCTATCAATCAGGTCAGGCATTGCCTTGATCCGGTAGTCGTCGAGCAAGGCCGCGCCGGCCAGCGACCGGCCGAGGATCGTGTTCTCAGAAATCCACCCGTCGACTTGCCTGACATCCACGACGGGACAGCCGCCCCCCGCGGACACAGTGAACGTCGCATCTGACGTGTCTCGCCCGACGGCGTTATTGCTCGCCCACACCCCGGCCTGGTGACGCACGATGACCTTGTAATCACTGTGGGGGCCCGGTGACGGATTCACGGTCCACGGCACCTTGCCGTTGTCCGGCACGTTGAGCGCAAGCGTTTCGATGTAGTTGGGGTTCCCTGTCCGGATGATGAACAGGCTCGCTCGCGCGGAGTCACCGAGCCCAGCTCGCCAACGGAGAGTGTCCGTGGCTCCCACGTAGAACGTCTCGCCGCCGTTTGGGTAGGTCAGCCGGCGCGGGATGCTGTGGCCGGCGTGAGCCGCTAGAGCAA
This sequence comes from Saccharimonadaceae bacterium (SeqCode), assembly GCA_035494735.1. GTDB lineage: Bacteria > Eisenbacteria > RBG-16-71-46 > RBG-16-71-46 > RBG-16-71-46 > DATJGS01. The sequence goes on along the minus strand of DATJGS010000033.1, from coordinate 23,431 downwards.
TCGCGTCCTGGACATCAGTCGTGCCGGAGTTGTTCAGGTCGGTGCACCAGCTCGACGTCGAGCCGAGTGCGGCTCCGATGCGTGCGCTGTCGTACGGATCGACTCCGCCGTTTGCGAGGATGTCCATGTCCGCGCTGCGAATCTGACACTGGACGTTTCCGCCTAACTGACCGCCCTCCACGACGACCCTGAGCAACAGCGTTCCGCAGCCGGACGCCCTCGCGATGCGTATGTGGGCGACTCCCGAAGCGGCGTCGTAGCCAGTCGCCCAGACAGTATCCCTAGGCTGCCAATCTTGCCCCTGCTTACCCCATAGCCGCACGGCCGGACTGCCCGCGGAATCACGAACTACGCATGTCATTGCGGAGCCAGCAAGATCTCCCAACCACCCTATCCCTCTTGTGCTCACGTCAATCGACACCGAGTCCGCGTCACCCGCGGGACACAGGAAACCAGTTGGCGCGGCTAAGCCAACTCGCGCTGGCTCGCACGTGTCCAGCACACCGTCGGCGTCCAAGTCGAGCCCATTGTTGGCCGCTATCTCTTCCCCGTCGGCGACACCGTTCTCGTTGCAGTCCATGAACTCGGCGACCATGTCCGCCGTCTGCAGCTCTGACAACTCGTCCATACCCGACGCCCCTTCCATCCTCCCCGTTCGCTGCGGCGTTAGGTTAATCAAAGGAGGATCTGCGTAGCTGATCAGCGTCGGCCATCCCGTGAACACGCTGTCAATCTCGCTGAGCCTGCGCGGCACCCATGCGGTCAAGATCATCCCGTCGCAATCCCAGTCGACCGGCCCACTCTCTGGTACAATTTCCAAGCCGAGCAGCCCAAGCCTTGGGTCCTCACATTTCTTGTCATAGTGTCGCGGTCCAACAATGACTGAGTCTCCAGGCGTACCGCCGATGCCTGCCGGTTCACTCAGATTGGTCTCGATAAGAGTGTTAAATGGTGTTGGCGAGTAGGCCAGACGCCAGTAGTCCTTAAGAAGCAACTTTGGCGCTTGCCACATATAGTTCATCACGCTGTGATAGTTCGGCTTGTTAACGATGTCGTCCGCTCCGCCGTGTCGCAGACCAATGGAGTGTCCAAGCTCATGCATGAATGTGCCGGCGAAGAAGTCATCCCTCTTGACCTCCAGCCTGTGGGGCTTATACGTGTAGCCAAGCGCCGTGAAGAAATCTGGAGACCCGTTGAAGCGGGCTGTGCCCGTCCTGCCCTTGGCCCACGCATCGGCAAACAGGCAATAGCGCCACACCCTGCTTCTCGCGGCTCTGAGACGCGGGCCGGCTCCTTTCGCAAAGTACGTGGCCTTGATGGCGTCGAACTGGGGCCACGGCAGCGAATCCAACGTCGCCTGCTGGATTCCCGTGTCGCTTAGGGAATCCACAAGGGTGATCCCGGGCGCCAGGTCTGGATTCGGCGGGATCATTGACGCGCTCGGAATGGCCGCGAACGCGGCTGCAACGCGAGTGAGCACGGACGTAGACGGGGCGCGGCCCTGCATCGCGTCCACTTCGACGTAGCAGTTCTTATGGTTCGGGTCTGCCTGCGGGGGCAAGTAGTTCGCAACGCCGTATCCAACTTGGAGCCCATCCTGCTCCCAACTGTCGCAGAGGCCATCTCCGTCCGCATCGAGCCTGTAGCGCGCGACGCGGCCATCACCGAGCGTAACAAAGACGCGGCAGCTATCATCGAGTGCGACGGCCCCGATAGGCCTGTACCCACTGACGTCGTATGGGTACGCGCTCTGCCCTGGGAGCGCCACTGTCGCCGCCAGTCCGTGCACTGGCGAATAGATGCGGAGTTCACCGGGGTTCCCGAGTAGCGCGTACACGCAGCCGGACGCATCCACCGCCAAGTCCGCAGCGCGCAATGGCAGGTCTGAGCTATCCCAGTTGTTGATCAGAGTGCCGTCGGGACGCGCTATGCGAATACTGTGCCATGAGTAATGCCATGCATATGTAGTGTCACGCCACCAGCCGAAACTAAATAGTACCGTGTTGTCGTTGTGATCGACGGTCCCAGCGGCCAGCATTGCGGCCCCGCCGCTGTCCGTCGGGGCGATAGCGTAGTAGATTGCATCGAGATAGGCCGTAATCTCACCCGTGTGGCGATCGACGCGCTCGGCAAAGGTAGGATAGTCGTACATGAGTATGCTGCCGTCAGCTCCCATGCGAGCGCTCACCGGCCTGTCTTGGGTCCACACTGGCCCTAGCGAAGAGCCCATGAGGTCGTACTTGTGAAAACAGCCCATCGGCGGTGTGTTGTCATTACTGGCTGCGACAATGTCCGACACATACACAATATCGTCTGAGTCGATCATCACATCCCTGACATCAACCCAACTGCTGCTTGTCCATGATCGCACGAGAGCGCCGGCCATATTGAAGCACCTAATCTCGCCGTGCGGCGGCCCTGGATAGCGGTCTGGCAGTCGACTCAGTACGTAGAGATCGCCAGTTGAGGCGACGGCGAACGACCAAGCATTGTCCGTAGCGTAGATGCGATCGAGCACCGGAGCGGGTAGAGCCCGGCAAGGCGGGGAGAATGAGCACGCAGCCAAACAGGTCGTCGCAGCAAGACTCACGAGTCGCGGCCAGACTCGCATCTTGACCCATCCTTTCGGGTGCGGATCGCTTGCCTTGATCTGAGGTTGGTCCGAATCTAGTCGGTCGAGCGATCCACGGGAGCTCGGGGCCCGTCAGGCGGACGAGCGTTCAACAGGGTTGACGCAAAGGACCAGCGGCTATCGACTCGTGCAACGTTGCCAATTTGACTACGACTTGGACCGCGACGTATCGCGACCTCAACGTCGTACAGCCCAGCCGCCGCGACGTATGCCAATGCCTCGGTAGGAGTGACCGACGCGCCTTCATGAGCGCACTCCATCGGGTGATCCAGGATGGAGGGGTTGAGGCGGATAGCGATATCGGTTCTGGTCGCACGATGGCGTCGGACGATCCAGCCACGCCTGGCGTAGTCCGATGCATCCCTCTTGAGGATCCGTCGCGTCTCCGCTAGCGGGTCGGATGGGTCCCGCTCGGCCCACAGCACCCAGGGGTCCGAGTGGCTCCGCACGACTGTCCGCGCAAGCTCGTTCGTGGTCGCGAGAGCCCAATCGAAGGAGAACGCCCATGAGACGAGCTCGTCCCCGATTGTGAACGAGACTGGAAGAGTATCCGCAAAAGTGACTGCATTGACGGACGCGTTGGCCCGATCGAAATGGAGTGAGATTGCGCTCCTTCCCCTCATCTTGGGGATTGCATCGTAGACGCGTGCCAACGCATCACGCAGGCATTTTGATCTATCGAATTCGGAGAGCTGCGAGGCGCGGCGTACAGTCGAGTTCGGAGACGTGCAGGCCGAATCGGGGCACCGCACCTCGTGAGTCGCCACGCGGTCGGAAGTCGCCTTTGCAGTCGCGGGTGCACCGCCGACGAGAAGCATCGCGGCGAAGGCGAGGCAACGGACTGGACGCCACTCCCGTCCCCTCGGGGATGGACTGGGTTCCGGGCAGCGGTCGAGCCTACTCAAGACTGCCCCGGTGAATCAGGAGAAAGCAATCGCCCTCCGAATACGCGGAGTTAGCCCGTTTCGCTTGCAGGGGGAGAAGACTCATCCCATCTCCGTGATGCATCATGGCGGATTTTGCCTGCCATCGGCAAGCATCAATGAGAGACGGCCGTCGCAAGTAAGTGAGCTGGCATTCGCGTCAAGGGGCAGTCTGTGAGGGCTTGAGCCTCTCTGTACCACTTCTGTGCCAGAACCTTCGGGCGAGTAGCGAGACTATCGGTTCGAATCGGTCTCGTGGGCCGGTGTGGAAGGCGCGGATTGCGCTGGCTGTTCCTCGCTCATGTTCCCTCGTCCTTCACCCTCGCTAGAACTCAAAATCCGGTTCGGCTCAAACCGAGTGCGGGTTCGACCCCCGCCTCCGGCACCAATGCCCTCAGCGAGTTTGTGCGGCTTCAGTGTCTGCGGTGAAGGTGGCCAACTCCTCAATTTGTGCCAGGACTGTGGGACGGCCCTCCCTATTCCAGGCGTCTCCGAAGTGCGCCGCCGTGCGTGTTCTGAACGTCTAGTGGATGGGAGGCTTCCACTCCTGGAGCCCTGAACGCGTGACGCGCCGCGCCAGACACCAGGTTGAGTCTTCAGATCGGCTTCGGCCGGCATCCTTCGAACGAAGCATTTGGCCAACACGGCTGTCGACGTGACCTAGTGCATGGAGAATTACGTAGCTCAGGGCAGTGGTCGCAGATGTGGAGTCAGTTGAGTCAGTGGGAATTGGTAGAGGTAGGGCGCAGTTAATGGCGATCTTTGCCGTGACGCGCCGCACGTCAAACTTTGAGATGGTCCAGCCTCCCTCTCGCAGAAGACGCGCACCGCGTCGGGTGACTAGCGTTTCGGGCGCGTAGACAGCAGGCGGCCAGGGTGGACGCGCAAGGTATCCGCCCGACTCCTCCAAGCACTCAAACGAAGTCCGAATCAGGACCGAGGATGCCGAGTCCGAGTAGATTGTCGGCGACAATGTGACGAACACGCCATTCCCGTACAACGTGATTGGCAGAGTCATGGGTCCGATGACTTGCCGCATGGGAAGGCCGACGGGTGGCGCGATGGAATGGAGCGCCGGGTAGAACGCGCCTCGTGTGAGCGCGACGTATGCATCAGTCGTCGCCATGGGGAGCAACGAGTCGGCCAGCGCACGAGAGAGATTCATGGCCGCCGGGCTTCGACCGACTTCGCATGAAGGCCGCGCCCTCCCCGCTCGGCGCTCCGGACAAATGACTGGAGGCCATGAAGACGTGCGAGTGCGCATCATTGGGTCGGTGGCAGACCCCGAGGGATGACCCACACTGTCAGCTTGGGGGGCGGCGGACGTTGCGACGAGGAGTACTGCGAGCTGCGCCAGCCCCGCTCGGAGCCTGTGCGCGCAACCAATATGAATCAGTCGATTTGTGCTCGGCATCTTGGCACGGTGCGCTTGACGTGCGGCAGGGGCAACGCGTTTCGCTAGAGTCGGCTGTTCCTCCCTCCCGTTCTCCAGTCCATCCCCCTCGCTAGAACTCAAGATCCGGTTCGGCTCAAACCGAGTGCCTCGGGCTCGGCGCTCACGACGTTGGCCCTGGCCAGCCAGAAGCCCAGCGCCAGCACGACCGGAGTCCACAGGATCGCGACGGGCCCCGCTCCGTGACCGAGGTCACTCGAGCCGACGCGGGCCCCCGCGACGAGGAGCGTCGCCAGGACCGCGCCGATGGCGAGAGGCCGGCGCGCCAGGATGACGAAGATCGGGAAGGTCGCGGCCAGAATGCGATCGAAGCTCGCGTCCGGACCCAACGCGAGCGTCGACCAGAACGCGATCAACGTCGCGGTGCCCCAGTCCCGCATCCTCCACCACCACACGTACCCGAAGACGACGCCGGCAAGCGTCAAGACGCTGGGCAAGGCGGACGTGTAGGCACCGGCCGCCTTGAACAGGACGAACACGGACTCGTGGACCGGATCCGTGAACGTCTGTCGAGCGAAGCGATGCGCGTATCCCGAGAGCCAGTGCGGGAAGAAAGGCAGGTGCCCGAGAAGCACGATGCCGAACGCGATCACCGCACATTCGATGAGGCGGGACGCGGACTGGCGGTGCCGGCGCAATTCGAGCAGTAGCAGCGGCAACAGGACGATCGTCACGCCCGAGTACGCGGCGAGCAGACCGAGCGCGACGGCCACGGCGCGCGTGCGCCCGGGCTCGCGCGCCCAGTCGGGCGGGCGCGCAACGACCAGGGCGCCGAGGATCAGCAGGGCGTAGACCCACTTGTCTTCGAACGGGTCGACCCAGTTGTGGTAGACGAGCGGCTGAAAGCACAGCACGAGCACGGCGAGTCGCGGCCAAGAGCGATTGCCGGCCGCGAGCGCCAGCGACGTGGCGACCAGCGCGGCAAACCCGATCGTGCGGAAGATCGCCCAGGCGCGCCAGCGCTCGAGAAGCACGATCATCGCCATCTTGAGCGGCGGAAAATCCGCGTAGCGGTCTGAATAAGGATAGCCGCCGGCCAGCGCGACCTGGGCCATGTGCCGATACAGCGTGAGATCGGCGCCCCCTCGCGCCGGCACCATCGTGAAGGCGATGGCCCCGAGCAGACCGAGGATGAGCCAGCGGGAGTTCTCGCCTCCTCTCACGAGTCCTCGCGGGGATGCGCTCAGTGGGCCAGCACGAGCTTGCGCGCTTCGACCCCGTGCGGCGTCTGGACGCGCAGCACGTAGAGCCCCGCTGAGTGTCCGGTGAGGTCCACGTCGAGGCTGTGGCGACCCTCGGCGACCATCTGGCGGTCGAGCAGCGTGAGCACCTTCCGGCCGGTGATGTCGAAGACCGTGGCGCTGACGCGGCCGGCGGACGGCATGACCAGCGCGACGCGAGCCCGCGCGCTGATCGGATTGGGCACGACCGGCCCCAGCAGGCGCGACGAGACGCCGGCCAGGGACACGCCGGCGCTCGGCGACACATCGAAGCGCAGCGTGCGATAACTGAAGATCCCCGCTGCCAGGTTCATCTCCATGAGCACGCTGCCGTCGGGCGCGACCTCGCTGACATCAGGCTTCCCCGCACCCCACGCGATCAGCGTGTTGCCGTTGTCGAAGCGCTCGACGTAACCGAGCGCCAGTCCGTACGTGTCGGGCTGATGGCGATATTCCCAGACGGCCGTCGCCGTGTGGGCCGTCGGATCCACGTCGTACTCCATGGCTCTCGAGAACGACGGGTCGTGAAAATTCCCGTTGTCGAACAGCGTGAAATGCCCGTTCGCGATCCGGCGGATGGCGTGCTGATGCGAAAACTGCAGCGTGTCCCCGAGGAACGTGAACTCGTTGTGCTTGCCACCCCACCGCCAGAGGATGTCCCCCGTCTCACGGCTGATCTTGGTGATCTCGTCCATGTGGCGCGAGGAAATGATGAGATCGCCGTCGGCGTCGACTTCGATGGCGTTGCCGTGCACGTAGTCGATCCTCGCGGACGTCAGATTCTCGTGAGTCGCGTCGGTGATCTGAAAGTGGTCCCAACTGCGCCACTCGAAGACGACCTGCTTGTCGGTATCGATCTCCTGGACGATCAGACCGAGGACGGTCGCCGACGGATTGCCGCCCTCGACGATCGCGCTCATGTCCACGGGCTCGGCGTCATAGCTCAGCATCAGCGCGTGGCCGTTTGGCAGCAGTCGGAGTTCGTGGAGGTCGGTGATGTATCCGTTCCCCGTCGCAAAGCTGTCGACGATCGTGTACGAGGCATCCATCGCGAAGAAGTGATCGACCGTGCCATCGAAATACGTCATGAGGCCGTTCGGCTGCATCTTGAAGTCGAAGCAGTTCCCGGGCATTCGCCGGAAGAAGATCGGGGTCCCGAAATTGTCGACGATGAGCAGATAGGGATCGTTCGGCGGCCCGAAACTGATGTTGCTGAGGAACAGCGCACCCGGGCTCGTCGGCTCGTAGACGGTAGAGGCGAGAACCGGGAAATCGGGCGGCAGCGAATCGTCGAGCGGATACGTGCCAGGACGATACGACATCACCGCCGGTCCGAACGTCGAGCCGGCTGATTCCAGGCCGAGTTCGTCGAGATCTTGCGAGCGCAGGTCTCCGGCCACCGGAGCGGAGGCGACACGGAAGTCGTACGCGAACGCAAAGGTCGCGTCGCCGGTCGCTGGAGCGATCGTCGCCGTCACCGACTCTCCCCACGCGAACGGCTGGTCCGGCGTGAACACCCAGGTTCGCCCGTCGTCGGACAAGCGGAGTCGCCCGGCATGCGGCCCACTCAGAGAACCGGTCACGCGAATGAACGACGCGCCGCGCCCGAGTGCCGGATCGGAGCGGCTCGCGAAGCGCGCGATGATGCCCGTCGCAGGTGAAACCAGGCGCGAATCGGGCAAGGGCGAAACGTAGTGGAGCGCGGCCGGCCAGGCGGCATGGGCCGATGCGGGTTCGGTCGCGACCACGGAACCGACGATCGCGCAGACCGCCGTCGTGAGGGTGGTGAACAGGACCACTCGTGACGCACGAGACATGGGGCTCGGACTCCTTTCCCTGGAATTCCGAAGACTCGCGGGACCTAAGAACTACGGTGAATTCGATCCTGACGGACGATCGAGACCTCCTCGGGTCACTTCAACCTCTCGGACGTGCCTCGCCCGCCCCGGTTGCGGCGACGTCCTTGGCCGGGATCGAGTGCGGCGTGGCGCGGCCCGATCCAACGCCACTTTCCACACGACACGACGTCCGATTGTGGCCCCCGCCCCCGGCCCGCATCGGCGGCGGCGCGGAGGTCCGATTGGAACGGGGTCAGGGCGGCCCGCGTGCTAGGCTCCGCCGCACAAATGCTTGGAATCGGATCGCACTCGGGCGCTCGTGGATCGAGTGTCCCCCGCTTGATCGCGTCGGCGCTCGCCGCCGTCGCCCTTGTGTGCCCGCTCGCCGGCTGCGCGCCGCGCCGCACCGCCATCGCCTATCCCGCGGGCAGCGAAGGCGGACCGCCCAAGCGCGGCGGCCACGCCATCTTCGTACGCGAGGAGGATCCCGACTACCTGGACCCGGCGCTCTCCTACGGCACGTACTCGGCGGCAGTCGATGAAGCGCTGTTTCACACGCTCCTCGACTACGACGGTGTGCCGGGCCCGGCCGGCGCGGCGCTCCATGCGGATCTCGCGGTGTCCCTGCCCGAGGTGCGCGAGGGCGGAACGCTGTACGCGTTCCGCGTGCGCCCGGACGCCAAGTTCGGCGCGCCGCTGCACCGCCACATCGTGGCGGCCGACTTCAAGTACGCGATGGAACGTCTGTTCAAGGTCAGTTCGCCGAGCGTCGCGTTCTATCGGCGCATCGTCGGCGCCGAGCGCGCGCTGGCCGGGCGCGACAGCGTGCTGCCCGGCGTGATCGCGCGCGGCGATTCGCTCTACTTCCGGCTCACGCAGCCCGATCCCACGTTCATCCAGGTTCTGAGCATGCCGTTCACCGCGCCGATCGCGCGCGAAATGGCGGAGAAGTACCCGGGCTCGATGTCGCAGCACACCGTCGCGACCGGACCGTTCCAGGTCGCCGAGTTCGTGCCGCGGCGGCGGCTGCTGCTCGTGCGCAACCCGGACTACTGCGGAACGCCGGCCTGGCTCGACACGTTCGAGCTGCGCCTCGGCGTGACGACGACGAACGGCGTGGCGCTCATTCGCCGCGGACAGATCGACGGCGGCTTCTTCGACCTGCCGGCCGCCGACTTCGCGCGGCTGCGCCGCGACCCGTACTGGAGCCGCCAGATCGACGTCGCCGACGGACTGTCCACCGACTACCTGTTCATGAACGTGCGCAAGCCGCCGTTCAACGACGTGCGCGTGCGACAGGCCATCTCCTGGGCCATCGACCGGCGCGCCGTGCTCAAGGTGTGGGCCGGCAAGGGCGTGACCGCGGGAGAATTCGTACCGCTCGGCATGCCGGGCGCGCGCGCACTCCACGCGTACGAAGGGCCGGACCTCCCGCGCGCGCGCCGCCTGCTCGCCGCGGCCGGCTACCCGCACGGATTCGAGACGACGCTGTACGGCTGGACGACGCACCCCGGACCGCTCGAGCTGACGGTCATCCAGCAACAGCTCGCCGAAGTCGGCATTCGCGCGCGTCTCGATCTCGGAGAATCGGTGGGCTACACGTCGATGGCGCAAGACACGTCGCGGCACATCGCGTTCGGCATCTATCAGTGGACCGCGGACTACCCGGACCCTTCGAACTTCTTCGACACGCTGCTGAACGGCCGGCGCATCGCGGCGCTCTTCAACAACGATCTGAGTCTGTTCGACGATTCCCACGTGAACGACGCGATCGAGCGTGCGATGGCCACGGCCGACGACTCGCTGCGCGCGCGGCGCTGGACGGACGTGGACCGTGCCGTCATGCGGGAGGCGCCGATCGTGACGCTGACTCATCCTTACGAAGCGCGCCTGTACGCGCCGCGTCTCGGCGGCTGGTACCGCCACATCACGCGCATCCTGAAGCTCGAAGACCTGTACGTGAAGTCCGCGCCGCCGCCGCCGGCGCTCGCCGCGGCGCGCGCCTCGGGCGAGCGGAGCGTCACGCCCCGACCCGCGACCGCGCGCGGCACCGCGCGATGAGCGAGGCGACGCGCGACGCAGCGCGGCGCTTCCTGCGCGACCGCTGGGCCGTCGTCGGGCTCGCGTTCCTGATCGCCCTGTCGCTCGCCGCGCTCGCGGCGCCGTGGATCTCGGCGCACGTGCTTCATCAGTCGGCGTTCCAGCTGCACATGATGGACCGCGTGACACTCGACGGCCGCAGCGTCGACGTCGTCTCGCCGGACGGCATCCCGCTCGGCCCCAACGCGCACTATCCACTGGGCGCGGACCTCGTGGGACGCGACGTGCTGTCGCGCATGCTGGTGGGCGCCCGGTTGTCGCTGACCGTTGCCGCGCTCGGCACCGCGCTCGCCATGGCGGTCGGGCTCCTGGTCGGGCTCCTCGCGGGGTTCTATCGCGGGTGGGCCGACACGGTCCTGTCGCGGTTCGTCGACGCGATGATGTCGATCCCGATCCTGCTGCTGGCCATCGCGCTCGCCTCGGTCATGCGCGGCGGCGGCGTCGGCGTCGTGATTCTCGTCCTGGGACTCGTGAACTGGACGTACCTGGCGCGCATCGTCCGCGCCGAGGTGCTGTCGCTGCGCGAACGGGAGTTCGTGGAGGCGGCGCGCGCGCTCGGGGCTTCCGACGCGTCCATCCTGATCCGCCATCTCGTGCCGAATCTGGTCGGATCGCTCGTCGTGTTCGCGACGTTGTCGCTGGCCGGCAACATCCTCCTCGAGAGCGCGCTGTCGTTCCTCGGCGTCGGCATCCAGCCGCCGCTGCCGTCGTGGGGCAACATGATCCAGGAGGGGCTGACGTTCTACAGCGTGGCGTGGTGGATCGTGCTGTTCCCCGGGCTCGCCATCCTGTTGACCGTCGTCAGCCTGAACCTGGTGGGCGACGGACTGCGCGATGCGCTCTGCCCCGGCTCACGCGGCGGGAGCGGCACGTGACGCAGCTGATCGTGCGCCGCATGCTGTGGGCCGTCCTCGTTCTGCTGCTGGTCGCGGCCATCACGTTCCTCATCTTCTTCGCGGTGCCCGGGCACCCGGCCGAATTGATCGCGGGCAAGTACGCGTCGCCCGAGACCATCGCGCGCATCGAGCAGCGCCTCGGGCTCGATCAGCCGCTGCCGCTCCAGTTCCTGCGCTTCGTCACCCACGCCGCGCGCGGCGACTGGGGCTATTCGTACGTGAGTCAGCAGCCGGTCCTCGGCACGCTGCTCGTCGCGTTTCCGAAGACGCTGTCGCTGACGTTCGGGGCCGCCGTCGTCTGGCTGCTGATCGGCGTGCCGATCGGTATCGCCAGTGCGCTCAAGCCCGGGTCGTGGCTGGATCGCGGCTCGATGGTGCTGGCGCTGATCGGGATCTCGGCCCCCGCGTACTGGATCGGGCTCGTGTTCCTCAAGGTGTTCGCGGACATGCTCGGCTGGTTCCCGCTCGGCGACTACGCCGAGGCCACCCAGTCCGGCGTGCTGGCCTGGGCGCATCACCTCGTGCTGCCGTGGATCACGCTCGCGCTGCTGTACGCCGGCTGGTACGCGCGCATGACGCGCGCCCAGATGCTCGATGTCGCGTCGCGCGATTTCGTGCGCACGGCGCGCGCGAAAGGACTCTCGACGCCGGCCATCGTCAGTCGCCACATTCTGCGCAACGCCATGCTGCCGCTCGTCACCATGCTCGGCATGGACCTGGCGGCGCTCCTGGGCGGCGCCGTGCTCACCGAGACCGTCTTCGGGATTCCCGGGATCGGCGGCCTGGCGTGGCGCGCGATTCGCCAGCGCGACCTGCCCATGGTCATGGGCACCGTGATGTTCGCGGCGACCTGGATCGTGCTCGCGAATCTGCTCGTCGACCTGCTGTATGGGTCCCTCGACCCGCGCATCCGTCACGAGAGCTGAAGCGCTTTCCGCGCCTACCGCGCAACGCGTTAGCGATCTCGCGCACGAATACGGGAAATACCCCATGGAGCATTCGCGTGAACCCGGGGTAGGAAGTTCGAAGGTGCGAGGCGTTTGGCCGTTCGGGATTTCGCGGCCTGGCGCTTGGCGCCCGAAGGTCGGTGGTTCTCCTCTCTCCGCGACCGGCGACCTCCAGGCTCCGCGCATCTTCCCGAGAAGCGCTCCCCATTGACTCGAGGTTCTTACTGCATGGAAAGGAGATGAAGCCATGCGTCGATCCGTTTCCTATGCGCTCATCGCCGTCGTGGTCGTGCTGCTCGGCAGCACCGCCTTTCTGTTCACGAAGTACCAGAAGGCCTCCTCCGACTTCGTGGACATGAAGTCGGCCGAGGAACAGGCGCGAGATCGCTACAGCCACACCATCGACGCGATCGCGGAGATCCAGGACAGTCTGAACGCGATTCCCGATTCGAACGTGAAGATGCTCTCGAGCGACCTGCAGACCGAGCAGCAGCTGTCGGGGCCGAACGGCCAGCAGGCGCTGGACAAGATCGCGGTGTTGCGCGCCAGCATCATGCGCAACAAGACTCGCATCCTCCAGCTCGAGTCGAGTCTCAACAAGAGCGGGACGAAGGTCGCGGGCCTGCAGAAGATGGTCGCGAACCTCAAGCAGTCGGTCACCGAGAAGGAGCAGATGGTGGCCGAGCTGTCGACTCGCGTCGATTCGCTGCAGACGCAGGTCGCGGGACTGCAGACCGAAGTCACGTCGACGCAGGACACGATCCGCCAGCGCGACGAGACGCTCGAGGTCAAGCGGCGTGAGATCGCCACCATCTATTACGTGGTCGGCACGAAGAAGGACCTGACGATGGCCGGCGTCGTGAAGGCCAGCGGCGGCGTCCTCGGCATGGGCAAGACGCTGCAGCCCGCGGGCGGCACGGCGAGCGCCGTATTCACGCCGCTCGACACGGACCAGCAGACGGTCATCCACACGCCGGCCGCGAAGCCCGAGAAGGTCAAGGTGCTGAGCGCCCAGCCGCCGTCCAGCTATCAGCTCGCGGTGGTCGACGGCAAGGTCGAGCTGCACATCATCGATCCGGACGCGTTCCGCAAGATCAAGGAGTTGGTGATCCTCACCGCCTGATCGCGGCAGAGTTGCAAACAACATCCCCCCACCCTGCGAGGCCCGCGGCGCTGTGAAGCCGCGGGCCTCTTCTTTCTTCACGCCCGCCCGGGGGCGGCGCGCGGCGCCCCGGCCGCTCCCCGCCGACCGTCGCGCCCGATCGGGCGCAAGATTCCCTCGCGTGCGCGCCCGTTTGAGGCCATGCTCCGCGCCCTGGCCCCCCGGCCGGCCGCGCGCCGGCCGTGACGCATCGCATCGTGAGGAGACTCGTCGTGCGCACGCTCATCGCCTGGTTCGTGATGACCGCCTCGTTCGCTGCCGCTACTCCCGCGTTGGCCGCCGGCGCCACGCCCGCGAAGTCGGGCACGTCGTCGGCCGCCACCACCCCGCCGGCCACGGTCGCCGAAGCGGCCGTGAACGAACTCGGGCTGCCGCGCTGGACGCCGCCCGGCGTCGGGCACATGGCGATGCGCGTCGTGAACAAGGGCGACACGATGAAGGTGGTCCAGTACTTCCTCAATGGCCGCAAGCGCACGGACGTCGAGGCGCAGGGCATGACCATGAGCATGATCCAGCTCGACGACGCGGATCAGACGACGTACTCGGTGATGCCGTCCGAGAAGATGGTGATGAAGACGACGCGGGCCTCGATGGAGAAGATGACGCGCGGCCACATGCCGGATGCGGCGTCGAGCGCGGCGCCCGCGGGCGCGTCGGACGCGGCCTCGCTCGATACGCCGAAAGCCCTCGCGCACGTGCGCCGCGTCGGCGAAGACAAGGTCGACGGACGCGCCGCCATCCAGTACGAAGTCGAGATGGACGGCGAGAAGGCGTGGTCGTGGAACGATCCGGTCACGGGTGCGCCGCTGCGCATGAAGTCCACCGAGGCCACGATCGACTTCACGGACGTTTCGTCGGAGAAGCCGCGCGACGACGCGTTCGCGGTGCCCAAGGACTATCAGGTGATGGACATGTCGAAGATGCCGGCCGGCATGGGCGCGGGCATGCTGTCGGGCCTCATGCCGGGCGGTATGTCGGGAATGTCGGGCATGGCCGGCATGGGCGCGGGGATGGCGGCTGGCGGCAAGGGCGGCGTTCCGGGCGCCATGATGGGCGGCGTGCCGGGAATGCCGGGCGGGATGCCGGGCGCCGGCAGCGCCGGCGGCATGATGCGCAACGCGCTCGAACAGGCGGGCACGCACGCGGCGTCGAACGCCGGCGGCCAGCTCGGCGCCGCGGCGGGCGCCAGCCTCGGCGGCCCGCTCGGCGCGATGGCCGGCCAGTACATCGGGAGCAGAGTCGCCGGCTGGCTCGCGGGCAAGGTGATGGACAAGGCGCTGCCCGGCGGCCCGGCGAACGGCGGCGCCACGACGCCGGCCTCCCCCATGCGGACCGGCAAGCCCTGACATGGAGCGCCGCTTCCCCCGGGACAACGGCTCGCTGCCGGCGATCTATGCATTCATCCGCGAATTTTTCGCGGCGAATGGAATCGACGCCGGGCGTGCGTGGGACGTCGACCTCATCGCCGAGGAGCTGTTCACCAACGTGATAAAGTACGGCGGCGCGAGTCAGGCTCCCGTCGCTCTGGATCTGACGTGGGCCGCGCCGACACTGACGCTGCGTTTGCGCGATCCGGCGGGCGGCGCGTTCGATCCCACGCAGGCTCCGGCCGTCGACATCACGATGCCGCTCCAGCAGCGCCGCGGGGGCGGACTGGGACTTCACCTCGTGCGCAAGATGACCGACCACATGGCGTTCATTCGCGAACCGGACGGGAGCACGATCACCGTGACCAAGAAGCTGGTCGGCGATGTTTGAAGTCCGCCCCGTCGCCGAGGGCCACGTGAAGCTGGCCGGGCGGCTCGACGCCGCCGAAGCGGAGCGGGCGCGCCCCACGCTGACCGCGCTCACCGGCTCCGTCACGCTGGACCTGTCCGAGCTGGACTACATCTCGAGCGCCGGCCTCGGGCTCCTCGTCGAGACGTACAAGCGGCTCCACGCCGGCGGCCACAGCCTGCGCCTCGTCGGCCTGCTGCCCCGGGTGCGCAACGTGTTCGGGTACGCCGGCCTCGACCGTATCTTCACCATCGAATAGCCCGTCGCCTGCCAACCCCTCCCGACGTGAGCCCGCCCGTGGCCAACTCTCTCCCCACCCGGCGCCCGAGTTCCCTCGCCAACCCGCGGCCCGGGAGCGTGTCCTTATGAGCGAGGCGGACGAAAGGGCCCTGGTGGCAAGAGCCCTGGAGGGAGACCACGCGGCATTCGGGGAACTCGTGGATGCGCATGGGCGCGTGGTCTACAACCTGGCGCTGCGCATGTGCCACGACGCCGAGGACGCACGAGATGTCGCGCAGCGCGTCTTCCTCAAGGCCTGGGAGAAGCTGTCCACGTTCGACCGGCGCAACCGGTTCTTCAGCTGGATCTATCGGATCGCCCTCAACGAGACGCTGAATTTCCGGACCCGGCGCAAGCGACACGAGGTGCTCGACGAGGCGCTTCCGACGCCCCAACCGGGTCCGGCTGAAGAGTACGAGCGGCGCGAGGAACACGCGGTCCTGGAGGGGGCGATGCGGCAGTTGCGAGACGACGATCGCCAGATTCTGATCCTGCGCCACTTCCTGGATCTGACGCACCAGGAGATGGGCGAGATCCTCGGAGTCCCCGAGAAGACCGTGAAGTCGCGACTGCACTCGGCCCGCGTGCGGCTCGAATCGGAGCTGCGCCGGCGCGGCATGGGGCGGGCATGATCGACGAGCGCATGGAACGGCTGATGCACGACGTGCTCGACGGCTCCGCGACCGCCGAACAAGCGGCCCGCCTGGACGCCTGGCTCGCGGAGCATCCCGAGGCGCGGGCCCGCCAGCGCGAAATCCAGGCGATGTTCGCGTCACTCGATCGCGTGCCGATGGTCGACGCTCCCCAGGACCTGACCGCACGCGTTCTCGCCGCGCTCCCCGCTTCCGCCGCGCGCGACGGCTCGGCGACGCGCGACGCCAGCCCGTGGCCCTTCCGCCGTCGTGCGCTCGCGTTTGGCGTGCCGGTCGCCCTCGGCCTGGCACTCGGCATCGCGGTGTGGATGGGCCGGCACCCGGAGATCGGGGATGGCGAGCGCGGTTGGACGGCGGCGGAGATGGCGCCCCCCGGCGCGCGGCGCGCGGAAGCGCTCCACCTTGGCACGGCTCGCGCCTCGGCGGCGGCGTGGACGGACGGCGGCCTGACGCGGGTCTCGCTGGATCTCCACGGCGACGCCACGGCGCGGCTCGAAATGACGTTCGCGGCCGAATCGGTGGAGGTCGTCTCGGTCGAGCGCGCCGGCGCCGACGCCGGGGACGCCTACACTGGCCCGGGACTCGTGCGCCTGACGTCCTCGGCGCGCGGTGCGCGCTGGATCGCGACGCTGCGCCCCACCCCCGGCGCCCAGGTTGTCGTCACCCTGCGCCTCGCGGACCAGGCGGTCCGCACGTTCGTGGATGTCACGGGCCCCCTCGGCCCCGGCGCCCAACCCTGAAATCCATCGCCAACGCGTTCGAGTCTTTCGTGTCCTTTACGTCGTTACCACGGAGCGCGCAGTGGGCGCCCCAAGTCCCCACGAGGAGGCCGTCATGAAGAACACCAAGAGCACTTTCGTACTCGGCGCCGTTCTGGTCGCCGCGGTCATCGCATTCGCGTTCTATCGAGGCATCCTGCCGCCGAAGAGCGGCACCGAAGGCGCCATCGGGGCGGCGAACCGCTATCAGTCCTCGCAGATCGCGGACACGGACGTGACGCTGGGTGACCCCGGCGTGCAGGCGTTCATCCAGTCCGACCTGTTCCACAAGATGTCGACGAACGCCGACTTCGCCAAGCTCGTCACGAGCGGCGACTTCTCGCGCGTCGCAGCGAGCCCGGACTTCGCCAAGCTGACGGCGAACGGCGATCTCGCGAAGCTGGTCGCGAACGCGGACTACGCGAAGCTGTCGACCGGACCGGAATTCGCGCGCATCGTGGGCAGCCCGGACTACGCGAAGCTCGCGGCTTCCTCCGACTTCGCGAAACTGGTCGCGAGCCCGGACTTCGCGCGCCTCGCGGCGCAGGCCGATTATCAGAAGCTGATGGCGGCCGCGGACGCGGCGAAGGTGACGACGGGCGCGGACCTGGCCAGGATCACGGCGTCCGCGGACTATTCCAAGCTGGTCGCGTCGGCCGACTATCAGAAGATTTCGAAGATGGCGGACTACGCGAAGCTGACGGTGACTCCCGAGTTCCAGCGCATCGCGGCCCAGGCCGACCTCGCGAAGCTGGTGGCGCAGCCTGAGTTCGCGCGCCTCACCGCGAACGCCGACTTCGCGCGCATCTCGCAGCAGGCCGACTATGCGAAGCTCGTGGCCGGCGGCGACCTCGGGCGGGTGACGACGCAGGCCGAGTTCGCCCGCCTCGTGGGCAACCCGGATTTCGCGAAGCTGACGCAGGCCGCGGAGTTCCAGAAGATCGCCGCGTCGGGCGATTTCGCGAAGGTCCTGGCGACGCCGGGCCAGTAAGCCGAACCGGGCGACACCGCGCGGGCACGCCGCGCGCAACGGACGAGGAGACTCCGCAAAGGGGTCTCCTCGTCGCTCGTCGCCCCCGGCCCTTCGGATGCCGCTCGTGTCTCGTTGCCGCGTCGGCGGCCCGCGCGCGTTCGCGACGTGTCGCGCTCTCGCGCGGCGCGCCGTGCGCGGCGCGCTGCTCCTCGCTTGTCTCGCCCTCGCGTCCGGCTCGCCGGCCCGCGCCACCCCGCTCCGCGAGATCGAGACGCGCGACCTGCGCCTCGTTTACCCGAGCCCGACGCTCGACTACCTGGCCCCCTACGCCGCGCGCTGCTTCGAGAACTCGATGCGCGCGCACCGCGCGCGGTTCGACTACACGCCGTCGGAGCGGGTCACGGTGGTGCTCGTCGACAACTCGGACTTCGGAAACGCCGCCGTCGTCGGCAGCCCGCGCAACACGCTGATCGTGCAGATCGCACCCACGAACTTCGTGTACGAGACCGGGCCGGCCAACGAGCGGATCAACTTCGTCATGAACCACGAGCTGGCGCACGTGGTGACGCTCGATCAGGCCGCGGGCCGCGATCGCTTCTTCCGCCGCGCGTTCCTCGGCAAGGTGCGCGAGGACGCGGAGCACCCCGAGACCGTCCTGTACGGCTTCCTCACCATGCCGCGGCGCGCCGCGCCGCGCTGGCATCGCGAGGGCACGGCCGTGTTCATGGAGACGTGGATGGCCGGCGGGCTCGGCCGCGCGCAGGGCCCGTACGACGAGATGGTGTTCCGCGCCATGGTGCGCGACGGCGCGCGCTTCTACGATCCGCTCGGGCTCGAAGCCGAAGGCACGAAGACCGACTTCCAGATCGGCGTGAACGCGTATCTGTACGGCACGCGCTTCACGAGCTGGCTCGTCGACACGTACGGCCCGCCCAAGTTCCTCGAATGGGTGTCGCGTCACGCCGGCAGTCGCGCGTACTTCGCGAATCAGTTCGAGAACGTCTACGGACGCACGGTCAACGACGCGTGGCGCCAGTGGCGGGACTCCGAGCGCGCGTTCCAGCTCGCGAACCTGGATTCCATCCGCCATCACCCGACGACGCCGGCCCGCGACCTGTCGGCGCGCGCGCTCGGCTCGGTGTCGCGCGCGTGCTGGGACGAGAAAACCGGCATGCTGTACGCGGGCGTGTTCCCGTCGGGCGAGATCGCGCACCTCGCGGCCATTCCGCTCGCGGGCGGCGCGCCGCGCCGCCTCCACGAAGTGAAGGGACCGGCGCTGCATTTCGTGTGCTCGCTGGCCTGGGACGCGCAGGGACGGCGCCTCTTCTACACCGCGGACAACAACGAATGGCGTGACCTGTGCGTGCTCGATCCCGCGACCGGGCATTCGCGCGTGCTGATCCGCGACGCGCGCCTCGGCGACCTGGCGTTCGACGCCGCGGATCGGACGCTGTGGGCGGTGCGCCATCTGAACGGCGTGTCGACGGTCGTCCGCCTGGTCGCGCCGTACACCGACTGGTCGCAGGTCGTGACGTTCCCGTACGGGCGCGACGTGTTCGACCTCGACGTCTCGCCCGACGGCGCGCGCCTCGCGTGCTCGATGGCCGAGATCAGCGGGCGCCAGTCGCTGCGCCTCTTCGACGTTGCGACGCTGGCGCGCGGCGACACGACGTCGCGCACGCTCTGGGATTTCGGCGCGTCGATCCCGCAGGGCTTCGTCTTCGCGCCGGACGGCCGCGCGCTGTTCGGAACGTCGTACTACACCGGCGTGTCGAACGTGTTCCGCTACGACCTGGCCGCGGACTCGATGGACATCGTGACGAACGCCGAGACCGGCTACTTCCGCCCCGTCCCGCTGGGCGGCGACTCGCTCGCCGTGTTCCGCTACGCGGGTGGCGGCTTCGTGCCGGCCATCGTGCACGTCCACCCGCTCACCGACGTGAGCGCGATCCGTTTCTTCGGCCGTCAGGTCATCGACGACCATCCGGAGCTGGCCGGATGGAAGGTGCCGCCGCCGAGCCACGTCGCGCTCGACTCGCTGATCACGCGTCAGGGCCCGTACCGGGGCCTGCGCGAGGTACGCGTCGTTTCCCTGTTCCCCATCGTCGAGTCGTATCGCGAGCACGGCGCGGTCGGGCTCGAGGCCCGCGCCCAGGATCCGCTCGCCATGACCGACGCCACGCTCTCGGCGAGCGTCTCCACGGACGCGCGCTTTCACGGCGACGAGCGCGCGCACGTGCGCGCCCACGTGCGCCACGGCGCGTTCGATCTCGAGCTGGGCCACGATCCGGCGTCGTTCTACGACCTGTTCGGCCCGACGCACGCGAGCCGCAAGGGCGATCACCTCGGCCTCGGCTGGCAGCGCCCGCTCATCCGCGATACGCCGCACCTGATGGACTTGCGTGTGTTCGCGGACGGCTGGCGCGGCCTCGAGCGCCTGCCCGACGCCGAGAACGTCGCGACGTCGGCGGGATTCGACCAGTTGGCGGGGCTCGGCGTCGAACTCACGGAACGCAACCTGCGCGCCTCGATCGGCGCCGTCGAGAACGAGACCGGCTGGCAGTGGCGCGGCACCGGCCTCGCGAACGGCGTGCGCTTCGTGCGCTCGGGCGCCGCGACGTGGCAGAGCTATCCGTCGCTCGAACTGGCCGCGGACGTGGGCGCGCCGCTCGGTCCGCCGCACGCGTCGCTGTGGCTGCGCGTGGCCGGCGGCGCGGCATCCGGGGCGCGCGATGATCCGTTCGCGAACTTCTTCTTCGGTGGGTTCGGCAACAACGTCGTCGACCATCAGGAGCCCAAGCGCTTCCGCGATCCGGCGAGCTTTCCCGGGATCGACATCGACGCCGCCGCAGGCACGCGCTTCGCGCGCGCCCAGATCGAGGCCGACGTGCCGCCTCTGCGTTTCGATCGCCTCGGCACGCCGGCGTTCTACGCGAGCTGGCTGAGGCCTTCGTTGTTCGCGACCGTGCTCAGCGCGAACCCCGATCGTGCCGACGCGCGGCGGAACCTCGGCGACGCCGGCGTCCAGTGCGACGTGCGCTTCGCGCTCTGGACGCAGCAGCCGCTCACGTGGTCGTTCGGCTACGCGCGCGCGTTCGAGCGCCGGGCGTCGTCCACGGGCGAGTGGATGACGTCGCTGAAGGTCCTGTGATCCTGCTCCCCGCGCTCGTCATCGGGCTCGCGCCGGTGCTGCTGTTTCTCGCGGCGCTGCGCGTGCTCGACGGTTTCCAGCTCGTGCCCGGGCGCCGCGTCGCCGCGCTGCTGGTGTGGGGCGCGTGGGCCGCGCTCATCGCGCTCGCCGTGCACCTGCTGCTCATTCACGTCGCCGGCGTGCCCGCCATCGTCGTGCGCCGCGCGATCGGTCCGGTGCTGGAGGAGACGCTGAAGGCGGCGCTGATCGTCGCGCTGCTGCGCGAACACCGTATCGGCTTCATGGTCGACGCCGCGATTCTCGGCTTCGCGGCCGGCACCGGATTCGCGCTCATCGAGAACCTGTACTACGCGTGGGCGCTGAGTCGCCCCGACGTCGGCGTGTGGGTCGCGCGCGGCCTGGGCACGGCCATCCTGCACGGCACGACGACCGCGCTCGTCGGCATCATCACGCGCCGCCTGACGCAGGCGCGTCACGACGTGCCGTGGCGCCTCGCGCTGCCCGGACTCGCGCTCGCGATCGTGGTTCACGCGCTGTACAACCAGTTGCTCGTCAACCCCATGCTGGCCACGGCCGCGCTGCTCGTCGGCAGCCCCGTGCTGCTCGTCATCGTGTTCGAGCGCAGCGAGCGCGCGACACGCGAGTGGCTCGGGATCGGGCTCGACGGCGACGCGGGTCGGCTCGAGCAGATCCTGGACGGCGAGGTTCCGAACACCCCGGTCGGCGACTATCTGGAGAGCCTGCGCGCGCGCTTCCCCGGGGCCGTCGTGGCCGACATGCTGTGCCTGCTGCGCCTGCACCTGGAGCTCGGGCTGCGCGCCAAGGGCGTCCTGATCGCGCGCGCGGCCGGTGTCGAACTGCCGCCCGACCCGACGATCCCGGCGCGGCTCACGGAGTTGCGACACCTGGAACGCACCATCGGCCCGACCGGACGGCTGGCGCTGGCGCCGCTGCTCGGAAGCAGCCATCGCGAGCGCTGGCAGATCGCCCTCCTGGGGCGGGAGCGCACCTGAGGCAGTGCTCGACCTCCCTCGGGCAACTCCCTGATTGACGCAAGGTTGTCGAGCATCGAATATTGTGGCCAGGAACCAGTTCGAGAGACCCTGAAGGCGCCGGTGAGCGCCCCGACATGACATCCAGCCGAACCGGAACGAGCCCCGTTCGGCCGCTCAAAATGCGCCGCCACGCTGGAGACTCGCGGCGGGTGGATTTGCCCAAGGCTCAGACGACCGGAGGTCCCGCTCCCACCATCTCGCGCGAATCATCCTCGCAGGCGTCCGCGGACCGCGCGGCGCTCCCATGGTGCTTCTCGGCCGCACGCCGTGGCACCGCCCCTTGTCGCTTGTCTTGGAGGCTCCCCAAATGCATCGCATCGCGAGAACCCTTGCCCTCGCGGCCACCGCGCTCATCGTCTGCGCGAATGCCGCACTCGCCTGGCACCTGGATGGACACGTCTACTGTGCCGGCACCGGCCTGCCGCTCGCCGGAGTGACGATCGACGTCGCGAACTCGGATGGCGGAGAGCCGTTCTCGGCGACCGGCACGACCGACGAGAACGGCTACTACTTCATCGCGCTCTTCGACACGCCGCGCGACTACCAGGCCACCGCGGACGTGCCGTCGGGCACGACGGTGACGACGCCGGTCAGTGGTTCGTACCTGTTTTCGACGACGGACAACGATTTCGAGATCCATCGCGACTGGGTGCTGGACAGCCCGGCGTGCACGAGCGGCGCGTGCTGGTTGACGGGCGGCGGCGCGAAGTTCAGCACGATCACCAACTCGCTGCTCGGCGAGTACACGCGCGTGTTCAACTGGGGCGGCAACGTGAACCCCGGCTGCAGCCCGACCGCGGGCCAGGGCGGCGAGTGGAACAACATCGACGTCGAACACAAGCTGCACTTCCACGGCACCGCGATGCACGTCGTGCGCTGCGGCAACGTGGACGGCATCCCGCCGGGCTCCACGTCGCCGGTCACGCCGTTCAACTTCATCGAGTGGGAAGGCGTCGGCACGCTGAAGGGCATCAAGGGCAACAAGGTCGATGCCGGCGTGGTGTACTTCTTTGCGCGCGCCGAGGATCGCAACGAGCCGGGCAGCAACGGCCAGCGTGACGGCGCGGGCAAGGATCGCTACTTCCTGAACGTGTTCAGCGATCCCAACGATCCGGTGAACACGTCGCTCATGCTCGTGGACCAGGACGGCGATCCGTCGACCGTGGACCCGATCGTGATCACGGACGGCAACCTGCAGATCCACATCACGAGCTGCGACTTCACGGCGGCGGCCACGCAGGCGCCGGCGACGTCGCGCATGACGCGCAACAACACCCCGGTCGAGAGCGCGATCGCGCTGCCGCACGACCTGGCCCTCAGCTCGGCCTGGCCGAATCCGTCGCTGCAGTTCGCCGGGATGCGCTTCTCGCTGCCGCACGACGCGAACGTGTCGCTGTCGATCTTCGACGTGAGCGGCCGGCGCGTCGCGGACGTGGCGAACGGCCGATTCCCGGCCGGCGATCACGGCGTCAGCTGGAACCTGCGCAGTCGCGACGGCCAGCGCGTCGGCGGAGGCGTGTACTTCGCGCGCCTCGTCGTCGAGGGCAAGATGCTGAGCCGTTCGCTCGTCGTCTCTCCGTAACGAAGCATCCGGCGCCGTCTGCCGGCTCGGGCG
>DATJGS010000032.1:0-11687 GCA_035494735.1 Saccharimonadaceae bacterium (SeqCode) | reverse complement strand
TCGGAGGACCCGTGGACGCTGGCAATCACTGGACACGACTCGACCGCGTGGCCGCGTATTGGTCCGCGCGGCGCGGGCTGCAGGCCGCCGGCTGGGGCAGCGTGGCGTTCGGCGGCATCTCGCTCGCGCTGTCGTTCGTGCCGCCCGGCGACTTCGTGCTCGGCATCGCCGGCCTCGTGCTCGTGGGCTCCGGCATCTGGAACATCGCCGCGCCGCGGCCGGGCGGCGCGCTGCTCGACAGCGCGTGCGCCGCGATGGTCGGGTTCTACAACATCGCGAGCTCGATCGGTCTGTTCACACCGAACCCGACGTGGTCGATGGACGGCTTGTGGATCAAGCTCGGCGCCATGCAAGTCGTGTGGGGCGTGTTCGTGCTCACGCGCTTTCCCGGGCAGCGCGACGCGTTTCACGAGCCACCGAGCCCGGCCGAGATGCAACAGCTCGACGAGATGGTGCGCGCCATCCGCGCGGCGCGCGTGCGCGAGTCGGCGGACATGATCGAGTTCCGGAGCCTGACGTGGCCCGAAGCGTGGAAGGGCCACCTGACCGGTGATGGCGCGGTGTTCGTGGGTTCGAGCGGCGACGTGCGCGTCGCCGAGCGCGCTCGCGTGAGCATCGAGTCCGACCGCCGCAAGCCGCCCGGGCGCGGCGTGCGCGCCACGCTGACAGTCGGCGATCGGCGCATGCCCGTCAGCCTCTCGCCCGAAAGCCTTCAGCGCATCGAGCGCTGGAAGAGCGGGCTCACGATCACGCGGAACTGGGCGGCGTAGCCCCCGGCGCCGCGGTTGGCGTCGCGCTCACGCCCAGCACCAGCGTCTCGTCTTCCTCGCGATAGTCGAACAGATCGCCGCGGTGCGCCCACACGACGAGCGTGTGGAACACGCGCTCGTAGTTCTCCTGCGGCATCGCCATCGCGATCGTCTCGAGCACGAAGTCGCGCTCGACCTTGTGCTCTTCCTGGCGCTCGAGCACTTCCGCGATCTGGCGGAACAGCCGCATCTCGAGCAACTGCGCGCGCCAGATGGCCCGGCGATCGGGGCCGGCCGCGGCCACGAAGCGGCGCCCGTTCGGCGTGAGCAGCACCGAGCGCTTCGGCGTATCGACGAAGTCCAGCATCTCGGCGGCCTTCACGACCGTGATCACCTGCCCGAACTCGCGGTGCGTGTCGGCGACGATGTGGAACAGCTCGTCGCTGCCGCCGCGCGCGTCGAGGTACTCGAGCAGGCCGACGATCTCGCTGGGGCCGGCGTCGGGCAGCGGCTCGAACGGCTGCGCGCTCGCGGGCACGGCGACGGTCGGCGCGGGCGCTTCGGGCACGTCCGGCATTTCGCTGCCGGTGATGATGTCGTGCAGCTGATCGACGAGCTGCAGCAGTTCGGGCGAGCGATAGTCGCGCGGTCGCGGCAGCCGGTTCTCGACGATCGTGCGGATGCGCCCGGGGTTCGCGCCCATGACGACGATGCGGTCGGCCATGTACGCGACTTCCTTGATGTCGTGGCTGACCATGAGGATCGACGACGGGTTGCGATCGTGCGTCGACCACAGGTCCACGACTTCTGCGCGCAGGCCCTCGGCGGTGAGCGCGTCGACCTGGCTGAACGGTTCGTCCATGAACAGCAGCTCGGGCTGGACCGACAACGCGCGCGCCATGCCGACGCGCTGCTTCATGCCACCCGACAGCTCGCGTGGATACGTGTGCTCGAAGCCGCGCAACCCGACGGCCCGCAGCACGTCGGCGACGCGGCGCGTGATCTCGTCGTCCGCGAGGCTGCGCGCCACGAGCACGTTGCGCACGTTCTGTTCGACCGTCATCCACGGGAACAGCGCGAAGCTCTGGAACACGATCGCGACGCCGGGATTGAGGCCGGTCAGCACTTCGTCGCGGTAGCGCACTTCGCCGGACGTCGGGCGGATGAGTCCGGCGAGGATGCGCATGAGCGTCGACTTGCCGCAGCCCGACGGCCCGAGCAGCGCGACGACTTCGCGCGGGTGCACGCCGAGCGAGATGTCCTCGAGCACGCGCAGCGCCTGGCCGCTCGGCTGCTTGAACTCCTGCGACACGCCGCGCGCCTCGCACAGGAGGCCGCTCGCGGGCGGCGCGCTCGTCACGGTCACGGGATCCTCCTTCAGCGGTTGAGCGAGAAGCGCTCTTCCGCGATCTGATAGCAGCGGCGCCACACGGTGCGATTGAACAGCACGACGATGGCCGACATCACGAGCACGCCGGCCGCGAGCGTCGGAAAGTCCGCGTGCTCGGCGGCGATGCTGATCGACGAGCCGACGCCCGGCGCGGTCAGCACCTGGCCATGGAACGACACGTACTCGGACACGATGCTCGCGTTCCACGCACCACCGGCCGCGGTCACCCAGCCGGTGACGAGATACGGAAACACCGCGGGAGCGTAGAGCGTGCGCAGGCGCTGCACCAGCGACAGCCGGTAGCCGCGCGCGGCCTCGCGCAGGTCGGCCGGGATCGAGCTGGCGCCGGCGATCACGTTGAACAGGATGTACCACTGCGTGCCGAGCAGCATGAGCAGGATGCTGCCCCAGCCGAGCGTGACGCCCGCGGCATGCAGCCCCGCGATGACGACCGGGAACATCATCGGCGCCGGGAACGACGCCGCGACCTGGGCGACCGGCTGCAGCACGCGCGACAGGCGCGGCGACAGGCCGATCGCGAGCCCGACCGGCAACGTCCACAGCGTGCCGAGCATCGTCGAGGCGAGCACGCGCGCCAGCGTCGTGAGCGCCGCGCCGACGAGTCCGAGCCAGTGCGCCCCGCTCACCGGGCGCAACAGATGCGCGACGCGCCACGCCCCGAGCAGCAGCACGCCGAGCAGCAGGGCGAATGCGAGCGCCGAGACCGGCCGCGCCCACATCGGCACCGGGCGCTCGGGCTGGCGCGCGGCCACGGGTGGAGGCGGCGAGGCAGCCACAGCCGCCGTACCCGCTGCGAGCGCCGGAGCCGCGCCCTCTGCGTGCGCCGTCGCCGCGCTCCGCGCATGCGCGTGTCGCTTCGGCCGCCGCCGCCACGCGTGGCGCGCGAGGCGCAGCACCCACGAATGACTCAGCCACTCGAGGAACCACGACGTCGCGCGCTCTTCGGAGGCACTCTCTTCGGCACGGAATCGTTGCGCCCACACCACGGCTGGACGCCACAGGAACTGGTCGAGCCCGACGATCATCAGCGTCATCGCGAGCACGGCCCACGCCATCGCGCGCAGGTCGCCGTGCGCCACGGCCACGCTCATGTACGAGCCGATGCCGGGCAGGCGGAAGTCGCGCGAGCCGAGCACGAACGCCTCGTTGATCATCAGGAAGAACCAACCGCCGGCCATGCTCATCATGCTGTTCCAGACGAGGCCGATGGTCGCGAACGGCAGCTCGATCCACTTCAGGCGCTGCCACCAGTCGTAGCGATACACGCTGCCGACTTCCTGCAGCGCCTCCGGCACGGCGCGCAGCGAGTGGTAGTAACTGAACGTCATGTTCCACACCTGGCCGGTGAACATCATGATCACCGCGGCCAGCTCGAGTCCGACGTTGCGACTCGGGAACGCCGCGACGAGCGCGATCACGAGCCCGGGCATGAAGCCGAGGATCGGGATGCTCTGCAGGATGTCGAGCAGCGGGATGAGCACGCGCTCGGCGATCGCGTCCTTCGCGGCCCAGTAGCCGTAGACCAGCGTGAACCCGAGCGACAGCCCGTACGCGAGCAGCCCGCGCGACAGCGAGTACAGCGTGTAACGCGGCAGCGCGAGCGGGCTCAAGTCGATGTGCACCGTGGGCTGCAGGCGGCCGGCCCACTCGTGGGCGACACGCTGCGCGCCGAACAGCAGCCCCGCGAGGCCGGCCAGCACGAGCAGGTCGACCCAGCCGAGGTGCCGCGTGCGATGCAGCGACGCGACGGCCGAGCCCCACGCGCGGCGCACGCGGCGCTCGATCAGGTTTCGGCCGGCCGGTGCCTCGTGCAGATCGTCCATCGCCGCATCATGCCCGAGTCGCTCGCGACGTGGTAGATCGCAGGCAGTGTCGATCGAGGCGCTTAAACGATCGCCTGACTAGGAGCCTCTCGATGATGAGCCGATCCTGTCACGAATCTGCAACGCGTCTCGGTCGCGCGGATTGTAGATCAGCATTGTGTCGACTTCGGCTTCGGCGCCTCGCGCGTCACCGCGGTCGAAGAGGATGGAGGCAAGCGTAATCCGGGCATCAGGGTTGTAAGACCAAAGCGCGGCGCCCCGATGTGCCTCCGTCTCGGCCTCCATGACTCGCCCCAGACTGAGAAGGCAAACGGCGCGTCTTCCGAACAGGGCGCCGAGGAATACGTGGGCCAACCGATCGGGCTGCGCCGAGTCGGCCGCATCCAACAGCGCGAGCGCTCGCCCCCACTGCCCCTGGCTCATCAGCACGAGACCTGAATCCTCGAGTGCGGTAGCGATGGGCGCCACGCTGGCAATCTGGCTCGATCCATCTGGCTCGTATTCAAGGATGGCGGCGTAGCTCGCCGCCGCCCGCGTGCCCTGCTCGCCGACAAAGGCCCATTGGAGCGTGGTGTCCGCGTACCACACGTGAAGGGCCTTCGGGCCCGCGAACGCAAACGTGCTGAGGAGCGGATATCCCTGGATACCGACGATCGCTCCATGGGGAAGTGCATGGTGGGTGAGCAACAGCTTGTCTCGCGTCTCGACGACGATGCGCTCGAGCCGCACGAGCCTGGGGAAATCGAGGTACGCGCCATGGTCGGGCGGAGTCGGCTCGATTCGCGCGGGCGGTCCCGGGCTCACGATGAATAGAGCCACACGAAGAGCGGCAATCGATGCAAGCAGCGTTGGCGAGACTGCTCCCGCTAGAGAGGCGAGGCCGATGCCCAACCCAATTGCGCCGAACACAGCCCGGTAGGGCGTCCACGCCGGATAGAGCGGAGCGAGCGCCAGTGAACTGAAGACGAACCACAGAACGCCCCAGAGCACCCATGGGCCCACAGTCTTCATGCGATCGCGCACGTCGGCCCTGCGCCACGCCGTCAACGTCACTGCTGCCGCGAGCAACGCCAGAATCGGCGTTGCGACAGCTTGGAACGGCGACGCATGCGTCGACAGGCTGAAGGCGGAGTGGAGGCCGCTCATCAAAGCCCATGTGCATCCGCTCAAGACACGTTCGGCCGCGTCCCCGGTCGCGCCAGGCGCAAACGAAGGGATCAGCCTGTCTTGCCGCTCGACGAATGTGTAAGCGATCCCCCAGACAACAAGGACGACTCCCGCGCCGAGTGCCTGACGGCGGCGCCCAACGATGCCTGGCGCGAACGGAATCAAGACGACGGCCACCACGGCGATCTCTTTCGAGAGGAGAGCGAGCAGCATCGCGATGGCCATCGTCAGCGTGCGCTCGCGGAGCGCCTCGTGCAGCGCCACGACCGCAAAAAGGATGGCGCCCAGGTCCATGAAGTTGCTCGGCCACGCGATGAGCATCCGAGTGCCGTCGAGCAAGAGGACGAAGGTTGCGGCGAAGACCGCTGCCGGCCACTGAAGCCGGGGGAGCAACGCCTTCAGCAGCAGCGCCGCCGTCGCGAGGAGCGTGAGCCCGTGGACAAGCGCCACGACGCCTGGCTGATGAACGACGAACCAGGAAGTGAGAGCGAAATACAGCTGTCGCCCGACAGGCCTCCAATAGACGTTCGCGCCGCCGCCGCCGAGCCAGGAGTGATGGCTCGCGAACATGGAGCGGTGGAGATAGTCGAAGTCGTCCGCGACGGGCACGCCCAGCGGCGCCGGGACACACTTCGCGAGGAGTACAAGCGCCGCGACAAGGAGCGTCAGCCATGGCGCGAGCGGCCAGGCGACGAAACGGCCCAGCATCCGTGGCCCGTTGCGAACGAGCACAGGCTTCGCTGATCGCCCGTCAGCCAGTCGGCGCGTTCTTGCCTTTGCGGTCAGAGCCGCCCCTGGTTGCATCATGTCGTCGACCTCACGGACGACGATATCACGCTGCTTCTACATCCCCGCTAGAAGTCCACGCGGACTTGACCCAGCACGTGCCGCGTTGCCGCCGGCATGAACTGCGGCACGAGCGCTCCCGTCGCGTCGTAGTCCATGTAGCCGCTCGTCGCGTAGCGCGTGTCGAGCGCGTTCAGCACGTCGAACGTCAGCGCGAGCGTGTTGCCGCCGATCGGCCGCCGCCACGCCGCGCCCAGGTCAAGCGTCGTGTGCGGGCCGACGCTGGCCAGGATGCTCTCGGTGTTGTCGACGTACACGCGCCCGGCGTGGCGCACGTCGGCATGCACGGACGCCGAGCGCCACGCGGCGCGCGCGGTGACGTTCGCGAGGACGGCGGGGAAGAAGCCGAGCGCCTTGCCGTCGAAGCTCACGACGTCGGCGGGCGTCGGACCATCGACCTCGCGATAGCGCACGAAATGGTTGTCGGAGAGCGTGGCGTTGCCTTCGAACCCGAGTGACAGGCCGCCGCGCATGGCGCGCGCCGCGCGGCCTGTCAGCTCCACGCCCTGGTGCACCGAGCGAGCGGCGTTGCCGATGATTGAATAGCCGAGATCCGTGTTGAACTGCCCCGCGTAGACCAGCTCGTCGCGGAAGTCCATGCGGAACAGGTTCACGCCCGCCTCCACCGTTTCGCGCTTCCACGATGCGCCGAGTTCCACGTCGCTCACATGCTCGGGCTTGATGAGCGGGTCCTGGTACACGTTGTTCACAACGTCGGCGATGCGGTAGAGCGGCACGCTGCCGAGACCCTCGGCGTCGTACAGGTCGCGGAACGCCGGCTCGCGAGCCGACAGCGCCCACGACGCGAACACGCTCGTCGACGCGCGCGGCGTCCAGGTGAAGCCGACGCGCGGATTCGCGAAGTCGTACGTCTGATCGAAGCGGATGCCGTCGAAATGATCGTCGCGCATCGCGTAGCCCTCGTGACGCCAGCCCAGGTCCGCGGTCGCGAGCAGCGCGGGGGCGAGCGAATACTCCTCACGCGCGAACAGCCCGGCCGCGAGCGTGCGCGGGTGATAGTCGTAGTACTGGACGTCGGGCGCCGTGCCCGGCGGCAGCGCGCTGCCGCTTAAGACTTCGCCGAAGTGCCGGCCGTCGTGCGCGCGCAGCTCGCCGCCCACGATGAGCGCGCCGCGCGCGTGCGTGAACTTCGCGCGTGGCACCCAGCCGAAGTGCCGGTCGACGACTGTGCGCCGCCGCACCACGTCGAAGCGCTCGACGGTGAAGCGCCCCGAGCCGTCCTGCGTGAGCGCGCCCGTGCCGTCCTGCTGGTAGTAGTCGCGCGGCGCGAGCGTCGAGTCGGCCGTGAGCCACGGGCTCAGCCGGTAGTCGCTGAGGTTCTGCCCGAAGCGCTGCTCGTCGTAGAAGCCGCGGCCGTCGAACCAGAACAGCGTCTGCGTGAGCGCGAAATGCTCGGACGGCGACCACGTGTGGATCAATTCGTAATGCGGCTCGAAAAAGTGGTCGCGCTCGTTTGGGTAGGTGAGCGGATTGAAGCGCCGATCGCGATCGGCGTTGCCCGTGACCGCGCCGTCCATGTAGTCGGCGGGAACGCCGAGGTACGCGAGGTGCGTCTCTTCCGGCCCGCCGTACAGATTGACGCGCAGCGATTGTCGTCCCGACTCGTGACGCGCCGAGAACGCGTACGACCAGAGCCGCGTGAACGACTGATCGCGATAGCCCTGGGACTCGATGCGCGAGTAGCGCCCGTACACGTTCCAGCCGCCCTGCAAGGCGCCCGAGCCCATTTCGAGCATCAGGCGCTTCGTGTCGTACGAGCCGTACGCGAGGAGCGCGCTCGTATGCGGCAGCGCGTCCATCGGCCCGGTCTCGAGATTCACCGCGCCGCCGAGCGACGCCGCGCCGTACAGCGCCGAGCCGACGCCGCGCTGCACTTCCGCGGCGCTCGTCGACGCAAGCAAATCCGGATGGTCGATCCAGTAGACCTCGTGCGACTCCGGGTCGTTCAACGGCACGCCGTTCACGGTCACGCTGATGCGGCGCTGCGGGAAGCCGCGGATCGACAGGTACGAATAGCCGATGCCGTTGCCCGCGTCGCTGTACGCGTACGCGCCGGGCAGCGTCGACAGCACCATCGGCGTGTCCTCGCCGCGATTGAGATCGCGCAGCGCGTCGCGCGTCAGGACGGAGCGCGCGATCGGCGCGCGCTCGCCGGCGCGGGCCGTCGAGACGACGACCTCGGGCAACGTGACGACGTGACGCAGCGTGTCGGTGGCGGCGGAGTCGGGTGGCGCGGCGGCCGCGGCCGGGGCGACGAGCGCGGCGACCATGAGCAACGCCGACGCGACTACCTGCGCCGCGACGCGGGTTCGAGAGTTCATGACTGTTCCCTTCATCTCTTCCTTCCCTCCACGAGCCGGCCGATCGCGTAGACCGCGAGCGACGTGCCGAGCCCGGCATAGATGGGTTCGATCGACAGCACGCCGCGGACGTGCGGCGCGTAGTTGTGCACGAGAACGAACAGCAACGAGACCAGGAATGACGCGGACATCGCGACCAGCGTGCCGCGCGGGCCGAGCCGCCCACGCTTGAGCAGCGCGGTGCCCACCGGCAGCAGCATCGTCGGCGTCGTGATCGAGCCCAGGTCGTGCCACAGGTCGATCACGCTCTGCTCGAGCATCGCGAGCACGGTGGCGAACGTGGCCGCGATCCACAGGCCGATCTGCGAGTAGCGCGTGAGCCGCGACTCGTCCGCGTCGCCGCGCAGGCGCCAGATCAGGTCGCGGCCGACGGTCGTCGCGGCGATGAAGCCGTAGCCGTCGATCGTGCTCATGACCGTCGCGATCATCGCGAGATAGAACAACCCGAGCGCGCCGGCCGGCAAGGACAGTCGCGCGACCTCGGGGAACGCGAACACCGGGTTCGCGAGGTGCGGCAGCAGCGCGCGCGCGTAGATGCCGCAGAACGTCGTGAGGAAGTCGAACACGATCCAGCAGCCGATCGAGATCAGCACGCCGCGCTTGGCGACGACCGGATCGCGCGCCGCGTACGCGCGCTGCCAGAAACCAGGGTCGACGAGCGTCGAGAGCGCGATGAAGTACCAGACGATGATCGCCGCCGCCGAATTGCCGCCGTTCCACGTGAAGTGCGTGGCCGGCACGTGCGCCGCGAGGAAGCCGAACCCGCCGTGGCGCGCGACGAGCACGCCGAACAGCACGATGAAGCCCGCGTACATGAGCACGAACTGGATCTGGTCCGTGAACACCACGCTGCGCAGGCCGCCGTTGTAGATGTAGAACACCGAGAACAGCGCCGCGCCCGCGATGCACGGCACGAGCGGCAGGTGGAACATCGCCGCGAACAGCGTGCCCAGCATCAGCACGTACGCGGCCGGCGCCGTGCTCACGAACACGGATAGCGCGCCGATCAGCGCCGGCCCGCGCCCGTAGCTGCGATCGAGCAGGTCCGGCATCGTGTACAGCGCGGCCTCGCGCGCGCGCTTCGCGAACAGCAGCGCGAACAGCAGCGCGCCGATGTAGTACGGCACGCCGAACACGAGCCAGTTCGCGATCCCGTAGCGCCACGAGTACTCGCCGACGCCGAGGATGCCGCCGTAGAACGTGGTGACGAGCGTGGCCACGAACGCCGGCAGCGTGACGCGCCGGCCCGCGACGAGATAGTCGGCGGCCGCCGGCGTGCGCCCGAGGCGCAGCGCCCACACCGCCACCAGGAATCCGAAATAGAGGACGATGAGTCCCCAGTCGAGAGGACTGGAGCTGAACATCGTGCGATCCCATCCGGGCGGTCGTTCGTGTCGGGCGCGGCCGCGGTCGCTCGACCGCCACGCACAGCCCGCAACGAAAAATGCCGCCCGCGAAGGGACGGCATGAAGGCAACCGGAGAGCTCGCTTGTCTTCGCCGTTTCCCTACGCTGGTCCGAGCCAGTTCAGGTTCGAAGGGTTTGCTCTCAGGCCGGCGATGTCCCGCCGGCCACCCCTAACGACGCGATCGCGCGGAGCGCGAACGGGGGGATGATGCGATGGATGGGCGCGGAGCGCAAGAAGGAGTCTGCTAGGGTGCCGCAGATAAGGGGGCGCAGATCCATCCGCGCGGAGGGCTGCTGTGTCGCCATTGAGCAGTCGAGTCGTAGCACGGTTACTCGCCGGTATTCTAGCGACCGGCTTCATCGTGTACGACGTCGGAATGGTTCGGGCGCGTGGCTGGACTCTGCACACGATCGCCGTAAGCACGCTCGCCGTACTTTTCGCGGCCTATGCAGTCCTTGGCCGGATTGGACTCAGCACCTTTGACGACAAGTAGGCGCCAAGCCGCTGACGAGACGGGGCAAGTTGCTCCGTCTGGTCGCTCCAACCTCGCCCTCGCCGCCCTTCTCGCCCTCGGCGCGGCGGCCGTGCAGCTGTGGCTCATGCGCGGTCTCCAGCAGTTGCCGTCGCCGCTCTATGGCGGCGACTACTCGTATCAGATGGGCTGCATCCGCAGCATCCTGGCCTCGGGGAATCCGCTGGCCTCGTGCAGCTGCGTCGGCGCGCAGCCCGGCTACCTGCCGTTCTACGGCACGCTCGTCGCGCTGGTCGTCAGGCTCACCGGGCTCGATGTCGTGCGCGTGATGCTCGGGATGTCCGCGTTCAATCACGCGGCGGCGGTGCTCGCGGTGTGGTTCGTGATCTCGCGGCGCTTCGGGCGCTCGGCGGGCCTCGCGATGGCGGCGCTGTGGGCGGTGCTCTACGTGCCGCCGGTCATC
This sequence comes from Saccharimonadaceae bacterium (SeqCode), assembly GCA_035494735.1. Lineage (GTDB taxonomy): Bacteria > Eisenbacteria > RBG-16-71-46 > RBG-16-71-46 > RBG-16-71-46 > DATJGS01. Next base: position 968 of record DATJGS010000032.1, on the reverse strand, counting down.
AAGTACACGGAGTTCACGGCGCAGGTGCTCGTGCCGTTCTACTTCGACGCGCTCATCGGCTTCGTCGAATCGCCGCGCCCGCGGCGTGCGCTCTACGTCGGGCTCACGCTCGCCGTGCTCGGCTACGCGCACAGCGTGGCGTTCGTGGGCGGCGTGGCCATCGCGGTGCTGTGCTCGCTCGCGGCGCTCGTCATTCGCGATCGCGCCGAGGGCTGGCCGGCGGCGTTCGCCGCGCGCGGCCGCGGGCTCGCGATCGTCGCCCTCGCCGCGGCGCCGGCGCTCGGATACTGGTGGCGCCCGATCTTCGTGCTGCACGGTCGGACGTCCGTGCACTACGCGGAGTGGAACGGCGGCGTGCTCATGCGCACGTTCGACGACCGCTTGAGCTACGCCGCGCACACGCTGGGCTGGATGGTGAGCTTCGAAGATCCGGCGCGCGCCGTGCTCAACGTCCTGTTCTTCGCCGGACTGTTCGCGTTCGTGCTGGCGCGCGACCCGCGCCGCCACGGCGCGGCGATGCTCGTCGCCGCGGTCACGTTCGCCTGGATGTTCCACTACTTCGTCACGATGCCGCTGCTCGGCACGCATTTCGTGCCCGAGTACGTGAGATCGATGCTGTGGGCGTTCGCGATCCTGCTGGTCGCGGCGATCCCGGTGGCGTTCCTGTTCGACCGCCTGCGCTCGCCGCGCGCGCGGTTCGCCGCGGAAGCGCTCGTCGTGCTCGCGGCGTTCGCCACGCTCGGCGTGCGCGCCAATGGACTGGCCGCGGACGACGCGATGGTCAACGCGCGCCGCCCGCTGGCGCCGCACTACGCGGCGCTCCAGGCGTGGGTGCTGGCGCACACGAAACCCGACGACGTCGTGCTGTCGAGCAATGAGCTGAGCTTCGCGTGGAGCGCGCTCACCGGGCGGAAGACGCTGGTCACGCGCCGTGCGCAGAACGACGCGTTCCTCGACATGGACGTGCG
>DATJGS010000031.1:0-12228 GCA_035494735.1 Saccharimonadaceae bacterium (SeqCode) | reverse complement strand
AGCCCAGCAGCTTGGGCACCAGGAACAGATGGGCGCTGCTCGAGACGGGGAGGAACTCGGTGAGTCCCTGCACGGCTCCGAGCACGATGGCTTGCAGGATGGACATGGGCGCGCACGCTAGCATGCGCCCCGCGGAGCGTCCAAGTCCGGCGGGCGCCTGCACGTGAGCGAGGAACGCACCGTCGCGCGCAACGCCGGAATGGTCGGCGCGGCCACGCTGCTGTCGCGTGTGCTCGGGCTGCTGCGCGAGCAGGTGATGGCCACGCTGTTCGGCGCCGGCCTCGCGACGGACGCGTTCAACGTCGCGTTCCGCATCCCGAACCTGCTGCGCGACCTGTTCGCGGAAGGCGCGATGAGTTCCGCGTTCGTGCCGACGTTCACCGAGACGCACGAGACGCGCGGCGCCGACGAAGCGTGGGCGCTGGGCCGGCAGCTCATGGTGACGCTGGCCGCGATCCTGATCGCGATCGTGATCGTCGGCTGGATCGCGGCCGAGCCGCTGGTCCGGGCGTTCGCGTCCGGCTTCGCGAAGGTCCCGGGCAAGCTCGAGCTCACCGTCCAGCTCACGCGCGTCATGCTGCCGTTCCTCCCGGTCGTCGCGCTGGCCGCGGCGGCGATGGGCATGCTGAACGCGCGCGGCCGCTTCGCCGTGCCGGCGCTCGCGCCGACGCTCCTGAACCTCGGCATGGTCGTGTTCGGCCTCGGGCTCATTCCAGTGTGCCGGGCGATGGGCCAGCCGCCGATCCTGGCCATGGCGCTCGGCGTCCTGATCGGCGGCGTGCTCCAGTTCGTGGTGCAGCTGCCGGCGCTGTACGCGCTGGGATTCCGCCTGCGCTTCGAGTGGCCGCGCGCCCATCCCGGCGTGCGCCGCGTCGCCGCGCTCATGGGACCGGCCACGCTCGGGCTGGCCGCGACGCAGATCAACGTGCTCGTCAGCACGCAGATCGCGAGCCAGCTCCAGCAGGGCAGCGTGTCGTGGCTGGGCTACGCGTTCCGGCTGATGCAGCTGCCGATCGGCGTGTTCGGCGTCGCGCTGGCCACGGTCAGCATGCCGGCGCTCGCGCGCTCTGCGGTCGCGAAGGATCTGCCGGGACTCAAGACCACGCTGTCGGCGACGCTGCGCCTGGTGTTCCTGCTGACCGTGCCGGCCGCGCTGTGGATGGCGGTGAACGCGCGCCCGATCATCGCCGTGCTGTACGAGCACGGGCGCTTCCACGCGGGCGACACGGCGCAGTCGGCGCGCGCGCTCGTCATGTACTGCATCGGACTGCCGGCGTTCGCGGCGGTCGGCGTGCTGACGCGCACGTTCTACGCGCTCGGCGAGACGCGCGTCCCGGTGCAGGCCAGCTTCGTGTCGGTCGCGCTGAACCTCGGGTTGAACCTGCTGTTCGTCGGTCCGCTGCGTTTCCTCGGGCTCGGCCATGCCGGCCTGGCCCTCGCCACGTCGGCGACCGCGATCGGCAACCTGCTGCAGCTCGCGTTCTACCTGAGGCGCCGCGTCGGCGGCTTCGAGGGCCGGCGCATCGCGACGACGTGGCTGCGTGTCACGCTCGCGTCGCTCGTGGTGTGCGGCGCCGGCGCGCTCGCGCTCGCCGCGCTCGCGGACCGCTGGCACCGCGGTTTCGCGATCGAGGCGCTGACCGTGCTCGCGTCGTTCGCGCTGTCGGCGGCCGCGTTGTTCTTCATGATGCGCGCCTTGCGCGTCACCGAACTCGAGACCGTGACCGGCCTCGTCGCGTCGCTGCGCGCGCGGCTCCCGGGTGGTGGCGGGAAAGGCCGCGCGTGAGCGTCGCGCGCGACGGAAAGGCCCGAGGGTGAGCGCGACCCGCGACGCGGCCGCGACGCCCCACGCCGGGGACGGCCGCTGGATCCTCGCGCTCGTCGCGCTCAAGCTCGCCGTCCAGGCGCTGGGCATCCCCGGCTACGGCTACTTCCGCGACGAGCTGTACTACCTGGAGTGCACGCGGCACCTGTCGTGGGGCTACGTCGACCAGCCGCCCCTGAGCATCGCCGTGCTGTGGGCGTGGCGCCACGTGTTCGGCGACTCGTTGTGGGCGCTGCGCGCGCTGCCCGCGCTCGCCGGCGCCGGCGTCGTCGCGATCGTGGCGGGCCTCGCGCGCGAGATGGGCGGTGGTCGATACGCGATGGGGCTGGCCGCGCTCGCCGTGATCGCGTCCCCCGTGGAGCTCGGGACCCAGCAGTTCTTCTCGATGAACGCGATCGAGATCCTGCTGTGGGCGCTGGCCGCGTGGCAGGCCCTGCGCGCGCTGCGCTCTCGTGCGACGCGCGACTGGGCGTGGCTGGGCGTCTGGGTCGGGCTCGGGCTGCTGAATAAGCTCAGCATGTCGTGGTTCGCGAGCGGCTTCGCCCTCGGGCTGCTCGTGACCCCGTCGCGCCGCGCGCTGGCGACGCCGGGGCCGTGGCTCGCCGTCGCGATCGCCGGACTTCTCGTCGCGCCGCACGTCGCGTGGCAGGTCGCGCACCACTGGCCCACGCTCGAGTTCATGCGCCGCGCCGAGCACCTGAAGATGGTGCCGGTCAGCGCACTCGACTTCGCGCTCGGCCAGCTCAAGTCCATGAACCCGCTCACGGCGCCGCTGTGGATCGTTGGGCTCGTCGCGCTGCTCGTGGCCCGCGGCGAGCCGGCCCGGCGCGCGTTCGGCGTGCTGTTCCTGGCCGTCGCCGGCCTGCTGCTCGCGCAGGGCACGAGCCGCGCGAACTACCTGACGCCGGCCTACCCGATGCTGCTCGCCGCCGGCGCGGTCGCGTTCGAGCGCGCGTTCGCGAAGCGGCGCGCGTGGCGCGTCGCGACGCCCGCGCTGATCGCGCTCATGGGCGCGCTGCTGCTGCCCGCGGCGCTGCCGGTCCTGCCCGAGCCCGTGATGGTCCGCTACCTCCGCGCGCTCGGGCTGTCGGGCCGCCAGGACGAGCGCCTGGCGCCCGCCGCGCTCGGCCAGCACTACGCGGACATGCACGGCTGGCCGGCGTTCGCGGACACGGTGGCCGCGGTCGTCGCGCGCCTCACGCCCGAAGCGCGCCGGCACTGCGTCGTGTTCGCGCAGAACTACGGCGACGCGAGTGCCGTGAACTTCTTCGGCCGGGCGCGCGGGCTGCCGCACTGCTTCTCGAGCCACAACAGCTACTGGATCTGGGGCCCGCCGAAGGAGGAGCCCGAGGTGATCATCGTGCTCGGCGGCGACGCGGACGACAACGCGCGCGTGTTCGACCACATCGAGATCGTGACCCACGTGCGCACGACCTGGACCATGCCCTACGAGCAGGACGTCCCGGTCTCGATCGGGCGCGGCTTGCGCGTCCCGCTCGCCACGCTGTGGCCGCAGCTCAAGAACTTCATCTAGCGGCCCTCGTGGGACGCGGGCGCGCTCAGCGCGCCCCGCGCCGCCACAACGCCGGCAGCGCGGTGAACGCGGCGAGCCGCCCCGGGCGCCACAGCGTCGAGATCCATTCCAGCACGAGCCACGCGGCGTAGACCACGCACACTTCCTCGCGCCAATCGGGGCGCATGAACTGCGCGAACCACAGCGCGAACAGTCCGAGCGCCTCGTAGCCCTGGAATCGCAGGTTCGCGAGCAGCGTCATGCCGAGCGCGCTCTGCAGCAGGGTCAGCAGCAGCTCGACGCGGTGCTCGGCCATCGGCACGGACGCGACGTGCCCGAGCGACAGCGAGTACACGATCGGGATCATGGCGGCGAGCACGGTCCACTGGTTGATGTTCGAGGACACCATGTTCATCAGCGCCATGCCGCCCTTGCCGCGGCCCTGCGCCCAGTAGAACGTCGTCGTGAACTCGGGGAACTCGGACAGGAACGGCGCGACCCACTGGACGAACACGAACTGCGAGACGCCGAGCAGCGTGGCGAGGCCGATCATGCTGTTCAGGAACGGATGCGCCGTGAAGTACAGCGCGATGCCGCCGGCCAGGAACAGCGCGACGATCGCGAGCGAGCGCAGCGGGGGCCGGAAGCGCAGCACGGCGCGCGGCACGAGCGCGACGTCGTCGATCTCCTCGTGCTCGCGCGGCGGGATGCGCTGGACGAGCGCGAGATAGCCGGCGTACATCGCGAGCAGCACGGCGGAGTCCCGGCAGTCGAGCGAGCCCTTGAACACGATCCACGCGAAGTAGAGCAGCGGCGGCGTCATGCCCAGCACCTCGGCGGCGTGCTCCGGCTCGAGCGCGATCGCCGGGAAGCGCCTCTTCCCGCCGCGACGGCGATGCGCGATGGCGTGCATCACCCAGATCATCGGCCAGCCGAGCCCGGTCAGGAGGCGCAGTGCGCCCGTGAAGTTCGCGGTCATCAGCGCGACGTCGCGGTGCCACGCGATCACCGCCTCGACGGCGAACTCGGGGAGCACCTGGATCCAGGCCAGGAGCGCGAGCGCCAGGCCCTGCGACATGTAGAACTGCGCCGCCTCGGCGCCCCACGCGACGACGAACGCGCTGGCCAGGATGGAGGGGAACGTCCACAACGCCTGGAGCGCGGCGCGGCGCGTCTCCTCCGGCGGGATCTCGAGGGGGTTCACGGGCGCGCCATCCTTTTCAGGCGTCCGGCCCGTTCGCTCGAACGTCCGAGCGGCGGCGGGCTCGGGCGCGACGCGCGGTCGTGGGCGGGGTCGGTGAGGTTGTGAGGGGACACGCGCGCCGATAGTGTTGCACGCTCATGAACGCGTCAAGATTGAAGGGCCGGAGCGCCACGCCGCGGGCGCCAAAGCCGTCGCCCGCCCGTCGCGCCGCCGCGCGCGCCGTGCGTGCCGGCGCCGCCGCTCGGCCGAAGCGCGGCGCCGATCCGTGGCCGGCGTTCGCCGCGGCCATGGCGCGCCACGATCCTCGGGCGGCGCGACGCACGTTGGCGCGCGCGCGCCGCGCGGGGCACCCGCGCCGCGGCGCCGAGGAGACGGCGCTCATGCTCGTGCTCCATGCCGGTTACCCCGCGGCCCTCGAGGCCGTGCGCGTGCTGGCGGAAGCCTGGCCCGGCCGCGCGCACGCCACGCGCGAGGGCACGCCGCGCGCGTGGCGGCGGCGCGGGGTCGCGCTGTGCCGGCGCGTGTACGGGCCGGTCTACGCCAGGCTCGTCGCCCAGGTGCGCGCGCGCCATCCCGACCTCGCGACGTGGATGGTGGAGGAGGGCTACGGCCGCGTGCTGTCGCGCCCCGGACTCGCCGCGCTCGAACGCGAACGCGTCGCCGTCGCGGTTCTGGCCGCGCTCGGCTGGGAGCGCCAGCTGCTGAGCCACCTGATCGGCGCGCGGCGCCTCGGCGCGGGCCCGGCCGGCATCCGCCGCGCGCTCGCCGCCGGCCTCGCCGGCGCCGGTGCCGCGACGCGCGCCTCCGCCCGGCGCGCCTGGCGGGCGTTCGCCGACTCGGCCGCGACGACTTCCGTCGCAACCGGCCGCGGCCGCGGCGCATCGAAAGCGCGCCCGTTTGACCGGCCCCAAACCCTTACCTAGGATGCTGCCGCCCATGCACATCCCGTGTCGTTCCCCGCGCGGAGAATGCTCGACCCGATGTCGGAAGCCGTGCGTCTGATGAGCGGTACGGTCGCGGTGCGTGCCCGGCTCCGGCCGCGCCCGGAGCCGCCGCTCGACCTGTTCTACGACCCGTTGCTCGACGATCTGACGCGGCGCGGCGACCTGTCACGCCTGCGGTTTCCGGTGCACTGGGGCGACACCGCGGCCCTGCGCACGCTGGGCGAGGCCAAGCGCGCTCCGCTGGAGCCCGGCCTCGCGGACGCGATGCGCGAACAGCACCGCCGCCTCGGCGCGAGCGCGGAATCGCTGCGCGCGCTCGAGCGGCTGGCGTCAGGGCAGGCGGTATGCGCCGTCGCCGGCCAGCAGCCCGCGCCACTCGGCGGCCCGCTCTACTCGCTGCACAAGATCGCGTCGACGGTCGGTCTCGCGGCGTCGTTCGAGGCGCGCACCGGCATCCCGTGCGTTCCGCTGTTCTGGATGCATGGCGAGGACTCGGACTTCGCGGAGATCCGCGGCGCGACGGTCGCCGGCGCCGGGCTCACGCTGAGCCAGTTGGAACTGCCGTCGGGCGTCCACCGGGAGGGCGGGCTGGTGGGCAACCTGCCGCTCGAGCCGCTGGCCGCGCTCGAGCGCGACGCGCTCGCGTGCTGGCAGGGTCTCGCCGGCGTCGCGGACGTCGCCGGCGTGCTGGACGGCGCGCGCTCCGCGGCCCGTGATTTCGGCGAAGCCAGCGTCGCGCTGTGGCTGCGCCTGTTCGCGCGCGCGGGAATCGTCGTCGTGGATCCGCGCCTGCCCGCGTTCCGCGCCGCGGCGCGGCCGATCGTCGAGCGCTATCTGGCGAACGCCGACGCCCTGTCCGCGGCGGCGCGACGCGCCGGGGAAGGTCTCGAGCGCCTGGGCCTGCGGCGCGCGCTCAACGACGCGGCGCTGGAATCGTTCGTGTTCGCGGTCGACGACGGCGTGCGGCGCAAGATCGGCGCGGCCGAGGCGCGCGCGCGCGACGCGTCGCGGCCCTTGTCGCCGAGCGTCGCGCTGCGGCCCGCGGTGCAGGACGGCGTGCTGCCGACCGTGGCCATGGCGTGCGGGCCGGGCGAGGTCGCGTACCTCGCGCAACTCCGCGAAGTGTTCGAAGGTCTCGACGTGCGCCAGGCCTGTCCCGTGCCGCGACTCAGCGTGACGTGGTTGCCGCCGTCGGCCGTGACGCTCCTCGAGGAAGCGGGCGTGGACGCGGCCGCGTTGATCGCCGGAGCCGACGCCGTGCTGCGCGTGTTCGCCGAGCGCCGCGTCCCCGACGCCGCGCGCCGGGCGCTCGAACGCGCCCGCGGCGACAGTCAGCGCACGATCGCCGAGTTGTCCGAGGCGGTGCGCGAGGTCGATCCGAGTCTGCCGCAAATGGTGGAGTCGGCGCGCGGCAAGGTCGACTTCCAGTTCGCGCGGGTGGCTGAGGGCGTGACCGCCAAGGTGCGGCAGAAGCTCGAGCGTCAGCATCCCGAGTGGCCGCGCCTACGCTACGTGCTGATGCCCGGCGAGAAGACGCAGGAGCGCCGCCTGGCCTCGCTCGAGCCGGTCGCGCGCCGCGGACTCGGTGCGATCGACGCCGTCGTCGGATGGGCGAGCGAGGGCGCGGAGCGCCTCGCGTCCGGCGTCGCCGAACACCTGGTCGTCGAGTGGTGAGCGCGCTCGACGCGCTGTTCTTCGGCGCGCACCCCGACGACGTCGAGCTGACGTCGGGCGGGCTGGCCGCGCTGCTCGCCGCGCACGGACATCGCGTCGGCATCGTCGACCTGACGCGTGGCGAGGCCGCGAGCCGCGGCGACGTGGAGACGCGGGCGCGTGAGGCCGCGGAGGCGGCGCGCCGGCTCGGCGTCCACTCACGCGCGTCGCTCGGGCTCCCCGACACCGGGCTCGATCGCCACGACCGTACCCAGATGAAGGCGGTCGTCGCCGCGCTGCGCGCGCACGCGCCGCGTCTCGTCGTCGCCCCCGATCGTGACGACGCGCATCCCGACCACGTCGAAGCGCATCACCTCGTGACCCGCGCATGTTACCTGGCCGGCCTCGCGCGCTATGACGCGCCCGGCGAGCGCGCGCGTCCCGACCGGCTGCTGTACGCGCTGTACCGCGGCACGGCGCGCGCGCACGTCGTCGTCGACGTCGGCGCGGTGTGGGAGAAGCGCATGGCGGCGCTGCGCGCGCACGAGAGCCAACTCGATCCGGCGGCCGGGCCCGCGACGTATCTGACCGCGCCCGGGTTCCTCGCGGAGGTCGAGGCGCGCGCGCGGGTGTGGGGCGCGGCGATCGGGGCGACGTGGGGCGAAGGCTATCGCACGCGTGGCCCGCTGGCCCTCGCCGACGCGCGCGCCTTGCTCGCGCCGTTGCACGCCGAGGCGCGCGCGTGAGCCCGCGGCGCGTGACGGCGCGCAAGCCGGCCGCCGGAAAGGGCCGCGCCGCGAAGGGCCACGCCGCGAAGGCCCACGACGCGTCGGTGGCGCGCGCCGCCGCGACGCTCGGACGCGTCACGCGCACGAAACGCGTGCGCCGGCCGCGGCGCATCGGCATCACGTGCTACTCGCACTTCGGCGGCAGCGGCGTCGTCGCCACGGAGCTGGGACTGGCGCTCGCGCAGCGCGGCTACGAAGTGCACTTCATCGCGCACCGCCTGCCGTTCCGCCTGCGCACGTTCGAGTCGAACGTGTTCTTCCACGAAGCCATGGCCGCGAACTACCCGGTGTTCGAGCAGGCGCCGGCGAACCTCGCGCTGACCACGAAGATGGTCGAAGTCACCGAGAACCACGACCTCGACGTGCTGCACGTGCACTACGCGATGCCGTTCGCGGCCAGCGCGTATCTCGCGCGCCAGTTGCTGCTGCCGCGCCAGCTCGGCGTGGTCACGACGCTGCACGGCACGGACATCACGGTCGTAGGGGTGGAGCCGGCGTTCTTCCGCGTGACGCAGTTCAGCATCCAGTCGAGCGACCGCGTCACCGCGGTGAGCCGCTTCCTCAAGGAGCGCGCCGAGTCGACGTTCGCCATCACCCGGCCGATCGAGGTGATCTACAATTTCGTCGACCCGAATGTGTTCGCGCCGCGCCGCCGCGCCGGCCTGCGCCTGGCCCCACCCGACACCCGAATCCTGATGCATGCGTCCAACTTCCGCCCGGTCAAGAACATCGCGACCGTGATTCATGTGTTCGCCGAGGTGCGGAAGCGCATCACGGCCAAGCTGGTCATGGTCGGCGACGGGCCGGAGAAGCCGGCCGCCGAAGCGCTGGCCCGCGAACTCGGGGTGGATCGCGACGTACTGTTCCTCGGCAACCAGGATTGCATGGAGGAGCTGCTGCCGTTGGCCGATGTCTTCTTGTTGCCCAGTTCGTCCGAGAGCTTCGGGCTGGTGGCGCTGGAGGCGATGAGCGCCGAAGTGCCGGTCGTGACGTCCAACGTCGGCGGACTTCCGGAAGTCGTGGAACATGGCGTGACCGGATTCCTTCACGACGTCGGGCACGTGCCCGGCTACGTCGCGTCGGTGATGAAGCTGCTGACCAACGAGACTCTGCGACGCGCCATGGGACGACGCGCGCGCCGCGAAGCCAAGCGGCGCTTCAGCGCCGACGAGATGGTCGGTCGCTACATGCAGGTGTACGACTCGCTGGTGTGAGGCCATGCTCGGAAAACGCCGCCGACTCGCGCTGCTCGCCGAAGGATGTTTCGCGCCGCTCGACGCCAAGACGGCGGTCGGGATCCTGCGCTATTGCGAAGGCGAAGTCGCTGCCGTCATCGATTCGACGCGCGCCGGTCGCACCGCCGAGTCGTGCGTCGGCGCGGGCGGCGCGGTGCCTGTCGTCGCGGATCTCGCGGACGCCGCGGCGCGCGGCGCGGACAGCCTGCTGATCGGCATCGCGCCGCAGGGCGGCGACCTGCCTCCGGCCTGGCGCGACATCGTGCGCGACGCGCTCTCGCGCGGCTGGGACGTGCTGTCCGGGCTGCACGCGTTCCTCGACGACGATCCCGAGTTCCGGGCCCTCGCCGAAGCGCGCGGCGCGCGTTTGTTCGACGCGCGCCGCCCGCCGCGCGCGCGGCACCTGGCGGCCGGCCGCGCGGCCGCGGTCGACGCGCTCGTCGTGCTGACGGTGGGCAGCGACTGCAACGTGGGCAAGATGACGACGACGCTCGAACTGCGCCGCGAGCTGGCGGCGCGCGGCGCGCGCGCGGCGTTCGTGGCCACCGGGCAGACCGGGATCTTCGTCGCCGACCGCGGCGTCGCGGTCGACGCCGTGCCGGCCGACTTCGTGGCCGGCGCGGTGGAGCGCCTGGTCATGGAAGCGGCGCGCGAGGCCGACATCGTGCTCGTCGAGGGCCAGGGCGCGCTGCATCACCCGTCGTACTCGGGGGTCACGCTCGCGCTCATGCACGGCGCCGCGCCGGCCGCGCTCGTGCTGTGCCATCAGGCGGGCCGCGAGCGCATCCGCGTGTCCGCGGTGGCCGCGGTGGAGCGGCCGATCCCGTCGCTGCCGGACTTGCGCAAGGACTACGAACGGTCCGCGGCGTGGGTGGCGCCGGCGCGCGTCGTCGCGCTGTCGCTGAACACGCTCGGTCTCGACGACGCGGCGGCCCGGCGCGCGGTGACGGACGGCGCGGCCGCCCTCGCGCTGCCGGCGACGGATCCAGTGCGCTTCGGGGCGGGTCCCCTGGCCGACGCGGTGCTCGCCGCGTGGGACGCGCGGCGCGCCGCGCTGAAGGGAGGGGCGCGTGCGACTTCGGCGTGAGCCGCTCGACCTCGAGACCGTCTTCGAGTTCCGCATCGCGCACAGCGGCGCGCGCCTCGGCCGCGCGAACACGCTCGTGCGTCTCGAGCACGACGGGCTCGAGGGACTCGGCGAGGCGTCGCCCGCGCACTACTACGGCGAAAACCGCGCGCTCGTCGAGGCCGCGCTCGACACGTGGGCGCCGCTGCTCGGCGACGATCCGTTCGCACTGGACGCGATCGACGCGCGCCTCGACGCCGCCCTGCAGGGCCACGGCGCGGCGCGCGCCGCGCTCGACATGGCGCTGCACGACTGGATCGGCAAGCGGCTCGGGCTCCCCGTGTGGAAGCTGCTCGGCCTCGACCGCTCGCGGACGCCGCTGTCCTGCGTCACGCTCGGCCTGGCGAGCCCGGAGGAGATGGAGCAGAAGCTCGAGACCGTCGCGGACTTCCCGATCCTCAAGATCAAGCTCGGGGGCCCGAGCGACGTCGAGCAGCTGCGTCGCATCCGCGCGCGCTACAAGGGCGTGCTGCGCGCGGACGCGAACGCGGCGTGGAACGCGGCCGACGCGGTGCGCGCGCTGCGCGCCCTCGAGCCGTTCGATCTCGAGCTGGTCGAGCAGCCCGTCGCGCGCGAGGACCTGGACGGACTGCGCCACGTGCGTGACCACGTCGGCGTGCCGATCTTCGCGGACGAGAGCGTGCACCGCCTGGGCGACGTCGCGAACCTGGTGGGCCGCGTCGGCGGCGTGAACTTGAAGCTCATGAAGTCGGGCGGCCTGCGCGAGACGCTGCGCCTGATCCATGCAGCGCGCGCGCACGGCCTCAAGGTCATGCTCGGCTCGATGGTGGAATCCAGTCTCGCGCTGTCGGCGGCCGCGCAGCTCGCGCCGCTCGTCGACCACCTCGACCTCGACGGGCACTGGCTGCTGCGCCGCGATCCGTTCGCGGGCGCGCCCGCGGAGCGCGGGCGCATCGTGCTCGGCGACGCGCCGGGTCTCGGCGTGCGCGAAGCGGCGGTGGTGCGATGAGTCCTCGGCTGCGCGCGTTCGTCTCGACCACGGTGGTGGTGGCCCTGGCGCTGCTGGCGCTCGGGCTGCCGCGCGATCTCGCGGCGCACGGCCTCGACTACGTGCTGTGGGTCGCGGTGTGCGTGCTGTCCGAGATGATGGTCGTGCCGACGCTGTCGGGCGAGGGCACGACGAGCATGGCCTCGACCGCGAACCTGGCGATCGCGATGCTGTGGGGCCAGGGGCCGAGCATGTGGATCGCGGCGCTCAGCACCGTGCTCGGCGAGCGACTGCTCACGCGCAAGCCGAAGCCGTGGGTGCGCGTCGTGTTCAACGCGGCCCAGACCGCGATCACGCTGTGGGCCGCGACCTGGGTGTTCGCGCTGCTCGGCGGTCCCCTGCGCGGCTTCCAGAACGCGACCGTGCCGCCCGGCGACTTTGGTTCGGTCGCGCGCGCCGCGCTCCCGGTCGTCGGCCTGGCGATCGGCTACCTGATCGTCAGCCGCGCGCTCGTGTCGGTGGCGGTCGCCTGGTCCACGGACCGCGGATACTGGAACGTGCTCCGCGAGGACTGGTTCCACGCCGAGCGGCTGATCGAGGACTCGGCCGCGTTCCTGCTCGCGCCGCTCATGATCATCTCGTTCCGCGCGATCCGCTATCCGGGCGTGATCCTGTTCTACGTTCCGCTGTACATGATCTACCAGTCGTCGAAGCGCTTCATCGCTCTGAAGAACGCGCAGTCGCAGATGATCCAGAGCGAGCGCATGGCGGCGCGCGGCGAAATGGCCGCAGGCATCGCGCACAACATGCGCCAGCAGTTGACCGCGATCAGCGGCCACGCCCAGATGCTGATGAAGGGCGGCGAGGCGCAGCCGTTCGACAAGATCACGCGCCACGCGACGATGATCCTCGACTCGTCGCGCAGCCTGGAGCGCCTGAGCAAGGCGATGATGGACTTCTCGCACACCAAGCTGCGCATCGAGCGGGCGTC
>DATJGS010000030.1:0-3095 GCA_035494735.1 Saccharimonadaceae bacterium (SeqCode) | reverse complement strand
GAGAGCGTGCGCGCGCCGCCTTTCGAAGACCCACCGTGCTCGCGGCGTCGCCCCTCCCGGCGAAGCGCCGCGACGGCTCGTGCGCGTCCGGTGCCGCGCTCCGAAGACGACGCTAGACGGCGGCGCGGCGCGGCACGATCGGGAATTGCCCGCAATTCGCGGTCGGGGAAAGCCCCGAGGCTCCGCGCCGCGCGTGGCGCGAGTGCGGGCCCGGCACAGGGCCGGGGCTATTCGTCGAGCGTGGCGTTGATGTCGCCGACGCCGAGATGCAGGTGCACGTCGGCGGGGCCCGTGCCGCGCCAGTACAGGCTCTTGCTGATGAACCCGTGGCCGCTGACGTGCTCGCCCGGGCGCCGCAGCGTCGCGTCGCCGAGCCCGACCTCCATGTTCACCGAGCGGGCGGCGCGTTCGCGCATGTGCACGGCCAGGTCGCCGGCGCCGAGCGAGACCTCGGCGTCGCGCTCGATGCCGAACAAGTTCAGATCACCCGCGCCCATCTCCATGTTGAGCGCGAGGTCGCGCGGGATCTGCACCGTGCCGCTCAGCGACATGCCGTGATTGTTGTTCTTCGGCATGCCTTCGACACGCAGCACGAACGTGCCGTCCTCGTAACCACCGACCAGCTCGACGCGCTTCGCGCGCTCCAGGCAGCGGTCGGACCAGCCCGAACACTTGACCGTGAGGTCGGCGCGCAGCTTGCGATCGGAAACCGTCTCCAGACGAATGCTCCCCGCCGGAATCTCGACGCGCACCGAGCGCGCCTCGGTGAGCGAATACACCTGATGGATGTCGCGCACGTCGGACGCCACGGCCGGCGCCGCGGCGAGCAGGACGACGAGCAGAGCGAGGGGCAGGCACTTCATGAAGGACCTCCCGGCAAGGGGCCGCGCCGCGACCGGCGGAGTATGCGGCCGCTCGGGCTCGCGGGATGAGAGCGTGGCGAGTCTACGCCCCGGACGGCCGGTAGGTTGCGACGAGCCGTCGCGAACCTCGTTTGGCCTGCCTGAACTTCGCGGCTCAGAGCCGCCGTTCGAAGTAGAGCAGCGGCACGCCGCGGTACACCGCGCGGCCGATTTCGCGATATCCGCAGCGCGCGTAGAACGGCCCGGCGCCGGCCGGTGCATCGTAGGCGTCGAGGCGAATCGAGGCGGCCGGCCAGGCGCGCGCCGCCCCGTCGGCGGCCTCGAGCAGCCGGCGGCCGACGCCGCTCCGCTGGCGCTCGGGCGCGACCGCCATGTCGAGCAGGTAGAGCGCCCGCTCGACGGAGGTGAAGGCGCGGGCGTCGATGGCCCACGGTTTCTTCGCGGCCAGCCGCAGCGTGCCGATCACCCTTCCGTCCTCGCGCGCGACCAGCACGCGCGAACCGGTGAGGCCGCGGGCCACACCCGCCGCGGTGCATTCCAGCGACCAGTGCCCGCGACCGAACGCGCGCGTCAGCCACTCGGCGGCGGCGTTGCGCACGTCGGCGATCGCGGCCGCGTCCGCGCCGGCCGCGTCCTCGATCACGAGCGCGCTCACGAGCCGGGCGCGACGTGCAATCGCGCGATGGCGCCCGCCAGTCGGACACGCATGCGCAGCACGAGGAACAGCGCGACCGCGGCGAGCCCGGCCACGAATCCCCACCACAGGCCGACGACGCCGCGGTGCAGGCCGAAGCCGAGCCACAGGCTGACCGGCGTGCCGACCAGCCAGAAGCCCAGCACGTTCGCGATCATGGCGGCGCGCGTGTCGCCCGCGCCGCGCAGCACGCCGGCGGCCACGACCTGGAGTCCGTCGAACACCTGGAACACGCCGGCGATCGGGAGCAGCGACGCCGCGATCGCGACCACGCCGGGCACTGACGAGTAGAAGCCGGCCAGCGCGCGCGGCGCCGCGAGCAGCACGAGCGCGCACGCGGCCATGAAGCCCGCGCCGACCAGGAGCGCGCTCGCCGCCACGCGCCTGGCGTGCGGCGGATCGCCTTCGCCGACGGCGTGGCCCACGAGCACGGACGCCGCGCTGCCCACGCCCATCGGCACCATGAACGTGAGCGACGCCAAATTGATCGCGACCTGGTGTCCGCCCAACGCCTCGGCGCCGAACCAGCCGGCGAACACCGAGATGGCCGCGAACGTCGTGAACTCGACCGAGGTCTGGATGCCGATCGGCAGCCCGAGCCGCACCGTGTGCGCGATCGAGCGGACCGTGAGGTCGGCGCGCCGCCACGGCCGCAGCATCGGCCCCAACTGACGCCGCGATAGCGCGACGAGCAGCAGCAGCATGGTCCAGCGCCCGATCGTGCTCGACAGCGCCGAGCCCACCGCGCCCAGCGCCGGCACGCCCAGATGGCCGAACACGAACACCCAGTTGAGCAGCAGGTTCACGAAATTGCCGACGAAGATGGTGACGACGACGGCGTTCGTGTGGCGCATGGCCTGCAGGCTCTGGCGCAGCGTGACGAACATGAGCAGCGCCGGCATGCCCGGCGCCGAGACGAGCGCGAACGCGCCGGCGCGCGGCACGACGTCGGCCGGCTGTCCGAGCAACGAGAACACCCAGCCGGCCGGCGCGCACGCCAGCGCGATGACCAGCCCCAGGCACACGGCGAGCACGATCGCGCGCTGGATGCCGAGCGCGGCGGCCGCGTGATCCTTCGCGCCCATGGCCTGCGACACGATCGGATCGAGGGCCCACAGGACGCCCATGCCGAACGTGGCCAGGCCGTAGATGTAGAGGTTGCCGAGCGCCGCCGCGGCCAGTTCGCGCGCCGAGACGTGGCCGACCACGACGAGATCGACCACGCCCATCATCATGATGCCGACCTGCACGGTCACGATGGGGACGGCGAGCGCGAGCAGCGCGCGGACGTCGCGTGTGGTGGGGACGAAATTGCGGAACATGCCGAAGAATGCCCCGAACCCCCAGCAAACTCCAAGCGGGCGGCCTTCACACCGGCTGCGGTTGGCCGCCCGACTTTGACCCGAGGCGCCGGAGCGCCGCGCTGACTTGGGCCTGCAGCGTGGCGCACGGCGCGCACTCCGACGCCACGAGCCCACGCCGCACTTCGTCCGCGCGGAAGCCGAGGCCGCGCAGCGCGGCGCACACGTCACGACGTC
>DATJGS010000029.1:0-87495 GCA_035494735.1 Saccharimonadaceae bacterium (SeqCode) | reverse complement strand
AACGTCCCGTGAACCGCCATCCGTTCCTCACCCTGCTGCGCGACCGCGTCCTCGTCTTCGACGGCGCGATGGGCACGCAGCTCCATGCCCGGGAACTGACCCGCGACGATTTCGGCGGCAAGGAGGGGTGCAACGACTACCTGTCGATCACCCGCCCGGACGTGGTCGAGGACGTCCATGCCGCCTATTTCGAGGCCGGCGCCGACATCGTCGAGACCAACTCCTTCCAGGCCTCGCGCGTGCGCTTCGAGGAATGGGGGCTGGGCGAGCGCACGCTCGAGATCAATCGCGTGGGCGCCGAGATCGCGCGCCGCGTCGCCGACCGCTTCGAGAAGGCGGACGGCCGGCCGCGCTTCGTCGCCGGCTCGATGGGGCCCTCTGGGATGCTGCCGTCGTCCGAGGACCCGGATCTCGGCAAGCTCCGCCTCGAGGACCTGATCCCGGCGTTCGCGGTCCAGGCCGAGGGCCTGCTCGCGGGCGGCGCGGACGTGCTCATCCTCGAAACGTGCCAGGACATCCTCGAGATGAAGGCGCAGATCCTGGCGTGCCGCGAGGCCATGGAGCGCACCGGCCGGCGCGTGCCCATTCAGGCCTCGGTCACGCTCGATCCATCGGGCCGCATGCTGCTCGGCACGGACATCCGCGGGGCGCTGGCCACGCTGGAGGCGATGCGCGTCGACATCATCGGGCTCAACTGCTCGACCGGGCCCGACCTCATGCGCGACGCGATCCGCTACCTGGCGCAGAACGCCAGCACGCCGATCCACTGCATCCCGAATGCCGGGCTGCCCATCAACGACGGCGGGCGCACGGTCTATCCGATGAAGCCCGAGCCCATGGCCGAAGTGCTGCGCGAGTTCGTGAACGAACTCGGCGTCAATCTGGTCGGCGGCTGCTGCGGCACGACGCCCGAGCACATCCGCGCGCAGATCGCGGCCATCGGCCGGCGCGCGCCCACGCCGCGCGCGTCGTGGCGGCCGGGCGCCGCGCGCACGACCGGCTGGTCGCTGTCGAGCGCCATGACCGCGACCGCGCTCGAGCAGGAGCCGCGGCCGCTCCTGATCGGCGAGCGCTTGAACACGCAGGGTTCGCGCAAGATCAAGCGCCTCGCCCTGGAAGATCGCATCGAGGACATGATCCCGGTCGCGCGCGACCAGGTCGAAGGCGGCGCGCACACGCTGGACGTGTGCATGGCGCTCACCGAACGCACGGACGAGGCCGCGCAAGTGCGGCGCCTCGTGAAGAAGCTCGCGCTGTCGGTCGAGGCGCCGCTCGTCATCGACTCGACGGAAGCGAACGTCATCGACGAGGCGCTGAAGGCCTACCCGGGCTGCGCGCTCGTGAACTCGATCAACATGGAGAACGGCCGCGAGCGCATCGACGCGGTGATGCCGCTCGTCATGCGCTATGGCGCGGCCGTCATCGCGCTGACCATCGATCCGACGGGGATGGCCAAGACCGCGGCGCGCAAACTCGAGGTGGCGCGCACCATCCACGACATCGTGACGAAAGAGTACGGGCTGCCGCCGCAGCTGCTCGTGTTCGACGCGCTGACGTTCACGCTCGCGACCGGGGACCAGGAGTTCGTGGATTCGGCGGTCGAGACGATCGAGGGCATCCGCCTCATCAAGCGCGAGCTGCCGGGCGTGCTCACCAGCCTCGGCGTGTCGAACGTGTCGTTCGGGCTCGGCAAGGAGGCGCGTGCCGTCCTGAATTCGGTGTTCCTGTACCACTGCGTGCAGGCCGGGCTCGACATGGCCATCGTGAACCCCGCGGACATCGTGCCGTACGCCGAGATCCGCGAGGACGATCGCCGGCTCGCCGACGATCTCGTGTTCAATCGCACCCCGGAAGCGCTGAGCCAGCTCATCACGCACTTCGAGGGTCGCACCGCCGAGGGCCGCGAGAAG
Organism: Saccharimonadaceae bacterium (SeqCode); assembly: GCA_035494735.1. Classification (GTDB taxonomy): domain Bacteria; phylum Eisenbacteria; class RBG-16-71-46; order RBG-16-71-46; family RBG-16-71-46; genus DATJGS01. The sequence continues at coordinate 85,585 of DATJGS010000029.1, read as the reverse complement.
GCCGACGAAGCCGAAGAGGCGACGCTCGACGTCGAGCACAAGATCCACTTCCAGATCCTGCACCGGAAGCCCGCCGGCGTCGAAGCGCTGATCGACGAGGCGGTGAAGCGCCAGGATCCGGTGACCGTGCTGAACCAGGTGCTGCTGCCGGCCATGAAGGAAGTCGGCGACAAGTTCGGCGCCGGCGAGCTGATCCTGCCGTTCGTGCTGCAGAGCGCCGAGGTCATGAAGAAGGCCGTGGCCCGCCTCGAGACGTATCTCGAGAAGAGTGCGGACGTGTCGCGCGGGCGCGTCGTGGTCGCGACCGTGTACGGCGACGTGCACGACATCGGCAAGAACCTGGTGAAGACGATTCTGTCGAACAACGGGTACACCGTGTTCGATCTGGGCAAGCAGGTGCCGGTGCAGACCGTGCTCGACAAGGCGCGCGAAGTGAAGGCGACGGCGATCGGGCTGTCCGCGCTGCTCGTCTCGACGAGCAAGCAGATGCCGATCTGCGTCGGCGAGCTGCATCGCGCCGGGCTCGAGTACCCGGTGCTGATCGGCGGCGCGGCCATCAACCGCAACTTCGGGCGCCGCGCGGCGCTCGTCGACGGCGAGGTGTTCTACGCGCCCGGCGTGTTCTATTGCAAGGACGCGTTCGAGGGGCTCGATACCATGAACGCGCTCACCGACGACGCCCAGCGCCCCGCGCTCGTCGAGAAGATCCGCAGCGAGGCGTTCGAGTTCAAGACCAAGGCCGCCGAGATCGAGACGCGCGCGCAGGAGTCGAGCGCGAAGCAGCGCGACTTCCGGGTGGAAGTGGCGCGCGACGTCCCGGTGCCCGCGCCGCCGTTCTGGGGCGCGCGCCAGACGCCGACGTCGGACATTCCGTACGCCGGCATGTTCGACGGCATGGATCTGAAGACGCTGTATCGCCTGCACTGGGGCGCCCGCGGCAGCGGCGCGGAATACGATCACCTGATCCGCGACGACTTCGAGCCGCGCCGCCTCGCGCTGCAGCGCGAGGCCGAAACCCAAGGCTGGATCATGCCGCGCGGCGTGTACGGCTTCTTCCCGTGCCAGAGCGACGGCCAGGACCTCATCGTGTACGACCCCGGCGCGTTCGCGCCCGGATCGCTCAACGCGCGCGGCAAGATCGAGGAGCTGCTGCGCTTCAAGTTCCCGCGCCAGGCCGATCGCGAGGGGCTGTGCCTCAGCGACTACTTCATGCCCGTCGACAGCAGCCGCTTCGACGTGGTCGCGTTCCAGGTCGTGACCGTCGGTCCGCGCGTCGACGAGCTCGGCGAGGCGCTGAACGCGCGTGGCGAATACGCCAAGGCGCTGTTCGTGCACGGCCTCGGCGTGTCCGCGGCCGAAGGCCTGGCCGAGTGGCACCACGCGAAGGTGCGTCGCGAGCTGGGCCTCGAAGACGGTCGGGGCAAGCGCTACTCGTTCGGCTACAGCGCGTGTCCCGACCTGGCGGACCAGGCCAAGCTGTTCAAGCTGCTCGACCCGGAGCGGCACATCGGCGTGTCACTGACGAGCGCGTTCCAGCTCGTGCCCGAGGCCTCGACGTCGGCGATCATCGTCCACCACCCGGCGGCGATGTACTACATGGTGAAGGCGTAAAGCGGACGCCCCGCATCGCGCACGCGTGCGCGATGCGGGGCGTGATATCGCGGCGCCGTCTCGCGGCGTCCGTTTCTCAGCGCTTGCAGATCGGGATCACGACGCCCGCGGTCCACGTCAGGTCCTGCTGCCCGCGATCGCCTGGGCTGAGGCCGGAGATCGCTGGATCGAACTCGAAGTTCCGCGCGTGCAGGTGATCCTCGACATCGATGCGCAACGCCGCGTTCGACCAGACGTCGACCGTCGCGCCCGCGCCCACCACCCACTCGGTGCGCGCCTTGCGCTTGATGCCGGAACGATCCAGGAAGTCGGTCAGCTCGAACTGCGCGTCCGAGAGGCCGACGCCGCCGATGAGATCGAAGTGATTCGTCGGGTTCGCCGGGTTCAAGCGGAAGCGCACGCGGCCGTCGCCCTGGAACAGCGTGCCCGGCGAGTCGATCGCGCCGCCGCCGACGAGCTTCAGCATGGTCCCGGCGCCGACGGCCGACGCCTCGAGCGCGACGCGTCGCTGCGCCCACCACGTGACGCGCGCGCCGTACGCGGCGGACGTCGAGAGCCCGAACACGAGCGGCGTGCCGAAGTCCACGTATTGCGCCTTCAGCGGATGCACGACGCCGATGACCGGCGTGAACTCGACGGCCGCTGAGGCCAGCGCGGGAACGGTGAAGGACGAAGCGATGGTCAGGGACAGCAGGAGACGGCGGAGCGGGGACTTCATGAGTACCTCACGAGTTTGGGGGCTGCGTTTCAGCTCGTACGGCCACAGGCGATGCGGCCCAGCGCGGCAAGCCGAACGTATGACATGGCCCGGCGGCTCGACAAGTCGCGGGGCTCGAGTGCGCCGCCGCGGTTCCGCCGCGCGCGGGAGGCGCGCCCGCTTGCACGCGACCCCGGCCGCCGCGTTATCGTGCGCGGCATGACCCCACCCACTTCGCTTCAACCCGTCACGCTGGACGGGCGGCGCGTGCGCATGGAGCCGCTCGATCTCTCGAAACATTGGGACGGCCTGCGCGCGATCGGGCTCGATCCCGACCTGTGGCGCTTCACGACCGCGATCATCCACGACGAAGCCGAGCTGAAGCGCTATCTCGACATCGCCCTGGACGAGCGCGAGCGCGGTGTGTCCCTGCCGTTCGCGACCATCGACAAGCCGAGCGGACGCGTCGCGGGCTGCACGCGCTACGCGAACATCGCGCTCGAGCACCGCCGTCTGGAGATCGGCTGGACGTGGGTCGGCCGGCCGTTCCGGCGCACCTACGTCAACACCGAGGCCAAGTACCTGATGTTGTCCCACGCGTTCGAGACGTTGCGGCTGGCCCGCGTCGAACTGAAGACGAGCCACCTGAACCTGCCGTCGCAGAACGCCATGAAGCGCCTGGGCTGCGTCCAAGAGGGCACGCTGCGCAAGCACACGGTGCGCGAGAACGGCGAAACGCGCGACACCGTCTACTTCAGCATCCTCGACGACGAGTGGCCGGCAGTGAAGGCGCGCCTCGAAGCGATGATGGCGGGCGCGCCCGCGTAGCCGAACGCGCCGGGCTCGCGCGGTGCGCTACGCCTGCCGCGGCTCCACGCGCTCCGGGTCGATGCCGAAGTCCTGGATCGCGCGCACGACGACACCGGGCTCGACCTGGCCCTGGCGCATCAACGCGCTCAGCGTCGCGACCACGATGTGCTCGGCGTCGATCTCGAAGTGCCGGCGCAGCGCCTCGCGCGTGTCGCTGCGGCCGAAGCCGTCGGTGCCGAGCGGCGTGTACGGCGCCGGCACCCAGCGCGCGATCATGTCGGGCACGGCCTTGATGAAATCCGTGCACGCGATGACCGGGCCGGCCGCCGACTGCAGCGCCTTGGTGACGCGCGGCACGCGCGGCGGATCCGCCGGGTGCAGGCGATTCCAGCGCTCGACACCGAGCGCTTCGTTGCGCAACTCCGCGTAGCTCGTCACGCTCCACACGTCGGCGGCGACGTCGAACTTCGCGGCCAGGATCTCCTGCGCGCGCAGCGCCTCGAGGAGCATGACGCCGCTGCCGAACAACTGCGCGCGGCGCTTGGCCTGCTGCACGGCCGAGCGGTACAGGTACATGCCCTGCAGGATGCCTTCCTCGACGCCCGTCGGCATCGGCGGCATCGGGTAGTCCTGATTGTAGAGCGTGAGGTAGTAGAAAATGTCCTCGCCGTCCACGAACATGCGCTTCAAGCCCTCGCGCACGATCGTCGCGACTTCGTACGCGAACGCCGGGTCGTAGGCCTTGAGGTTCGGGATCGTCGACGCGAGCACGTGGCTGTGGCCGTCCTCGTGCTGCAACCCTTCACCGTTCAGCGTCGTGCGTCCGGCCGTCGCGCCGAGCATGAAGCCGCGGCCGCGGATGTCGCCGAACGCCCAGCACAGGTCGCCGGTGCGCTGGAATCCGAACATCGAGTAGAAGATGTAAAACGGGATCATCGGCTGGCCGTGCGTCGCGTAGCTCGTGCCCGCGGCCGTGAACGACGCCATCGAGCCGCTCTCGGTGATGCCCTCCTCCAGCAGCTGGCCGTTCGGTTTCTCGGTGTAGGACAGCACGAGCTTGGAGTCGACGGGCTCGTAACGCTGGCCGTGCGCGGCGTAGATTCCGATCTCGCGGAACAGCACTTCCATGCCGAACGTGCGCGCCTCGTCGGGAATGATCGGGACGACGCGCGAGCCGTACGCCGGATCGCGGAGCAGGTTGCGCACGAGCTTCGCGAGCACCATGGTCGTGGACACGGCCTGGTTCTCGCCGGTCCCGGCCGCGAATTCGGCGAACGCCTTCGCGGGCGGCGCGGGCAACGGCTTCGAACGGACGATGCGCTTGGGGATGCAGCCGCCGAGTGCGCGCCGGCGTTCGAGCATGTACTGCACCTCGTCGCTCTTCGCGCCCGGGTGGTAGTAGGGCGGGTTGTCGAGCTGGCGATCCGAGATCGGCAGCTCGAGCCGGTCGCGGAACTTCTTCAGCTCGTCCGTCTTCAACTTCTTCATCTGGTGCGTCATGTTGCGCGCCTCGGCGACGGGGCCGAGCGTCCAGCCCTTGACGGTCTGGGCCAGGATCGCGGTGGGCTGCCCGCGGTGCGCGACGGCCGCGCTGTACGCGGCGTACAGCTTGCGATAGTCATGGCCGCCGCGGCGCAGTCGCTTGATGTCGTCGTCGCTCAGGTGCTCGACCATCTTGAGCAGCCGCGGATCGGTGCCGAAGAAGTGCTCGCGGATGTAGCCGCCGGTCTCGACCGCGTACTTGAGCCAGTCGCCGTCCACCGTCTCGTTCATGCGGTCGATGAGCGCGCCTTCGTAGTCCTGGGCGAGCAGCGCGTCCCATTCGCGCGCCCAGATCACCTTGATCACGTTCCACCCGGCCCCGGTGAACGTGGCCTCCAGCTCCTGGATGATCTTGCTGTTGCCGCGCACCGGCCCGTCGAGACGCTGCAGGTTGCAGTTGACGACGAACGTCAGGTTGTCGAGCCCGTCACGCGCCGCGAGTGGCAGCGCGCCGACGGCCTCGGGCTCGTCGGTCTCGCCGTCGCCGACGAACGCCCAGACCCGCGAGTTCGACGTGTCGGCGATGCCGCGCGCGTGCAGGTAACGGTTGAAGCGCGCCTGATAGATCGCGTTGATCGGTCCGAGGCCCATCGAGACCGTGGGGTATTCCCAGAACTCCGGCATCAGACGCGGATGCGGATACGACGACAGGCCCTGGCCGCGCACGACCTCGCGGCGGAAGTGATCGAGCTGCGACTCGCTCAGCCGTCCCTCGAGGAACGCGCGCGCGTACATGCCGGGCGCGGCGTGGCCCTGGTAGAACACCTGATCGCCGGTCTGGCCGTCGTCCTTGCCGCGGAAGAAGTGGTTGAACCCGACCTCGTAGAGGCTCGCCGCCGACGCGTACGTCGAGAGATGTCCGCCGATTCCCGAGAACAGATGGTTCGCGCGCAGCACCATGACGACCGCGTTCCAGCGGATGATGCGGCGGATGTGCAGCTCGAGGTTCTCGTCGCCGGGGAAGGGCGGCTCCTGTTCCGGCGAAAGCGTGTTCATGTAGCGCGACTGGACGAGTCCGGGCAGCCCGACCTGCAGCTGGCGCGCGCGCTTGAGCACGCGGCGCAGCAGGAAGTCCGCGCGCTCGCGCCCCTGGGTCTGGACGATCGCGTCGAGCGCCTCGACCCATTCCTGGGTTTCGACCGGATCCGCGTCCGGGAGCTGGCGCTTGAATCCGCCCAGCATGCCGAGCTGGAAGCGTTCCGACTCTCGGCGATCGCGAAGAGGAGGCCCGCCGGCAGGCGGGACGGGGACGGACGGCGTGGTCTCGGTGCTCATGATGGCGCTTCTCCAATGGCCGCGCGGGCGGCCCAAAATGACTGGCGAGCGAGGCGAGGCTCGTGGCGCGCTCGGACCCGGCTGGTTCCAACCGGGCCCGCGACGCTGGTTGCAGCGAACGCCGCAGCATAGCGCATCCGGACCCGGAGGTTTGGCGACGGGTGAGAGCCCGGAACCGGCGCGGCGCATGGCCTTCCCCCCGCCATGAAGAAAGCCTCAACGGCCGCAGCGCGATACCCTGAGCGCGCCTCGTCGCGCCGGGTTCCGGCGCGCCGCCGCCGCTGCTAGAATTCGCGCCCGTCCCGTCCCGGCCCACGACCTCCTGGGAGAGCGCCATGTCCGTCATGACCACGCCGTCCACCGTGATCCACGCCGCCCGCAAGGGTCCGCGCCCCATGACCGCCGAAGACCTGTGGGCCATCCCGCGGGTCGGCGCGCCCGTGCTGTCGCCGGACGGACAGACGTTCTGCGTCGTCGTCACCGAGTACGACATGGAGAAGAACAAGGGCACGAGCCGCATCTGGCGCGGCGCCGTCAAGGGCGGCGATCCCGTCGCGCTGACCGGCGCGAGCGCGTCGAGCAGCGAGCCCGCGTTCTCGCCGGACGGCCGGCAGCTCGCGTTCGTGCGCAAGGACGACAAGGGCCGCCCGCAGATCCACGTCCTGCCGCTCGACGGTGGCGAAGCGCGCGCGGTGACGTCGCTGCCGCTCGGCGCCTTCGACCCGCATTGGCTGCCCGACGGCAAGGGACTCGTATTCGTGGGCACGTTGCTGAAGGGCCACCTGACGATCGAGGCCACGACCGCCGAGATCGCGCGCCGCGACGAGGATCCGGTGAAGGCGCACGTGACCGAAGAGCGCGTGTTTCGTTTCTGGGACACGTGGCTCACCGGCGGGGAGGTGCCGCATCTGTTCGTGCTCGACCTGGCCACGAGCGCGCTGCGCGACCTGACGCCGGACAGCACGACGTGGTTCGACTTCATGGAGCCGAGCGGCCAGTTCGACGTCTCGCCGGACGGGCGCGAAGTGGCGTACGCCGGAATCCTGTTCGACTTGAAGCGCTCGCAGATGCGCAGCGCCCTGTTCACGGTGCCGGTGGCCGGCGGCGCGATCACGTGCCTCACGCCGGACCGCGCGACCGAGGAGTCGCGCCCGCGCTACAGCCCGGACGGGCGCAGCCTGCTCTACGGCCAGCAGGTCGAGCCCCTGTACTACGCCGACCGCATCCGCCTCATGCGCTTCGATCGCGCGACGGCGACGCACCACGCGGTCCTCGTGGACTGGGACCTGACGCCGCTGCACTGGGAGTTCGTGGCCGACGGGCGGATCGCGTTCGAGGCCGAGGAGGACGGCCGCGTGTCGTTGTTCACGCTCGTGCCCGGCGCGGCCGCGCCCGAGCGTCGCGTGCGCGGCGGCGCGTCCTCCGGCTTCGACGTGGGCCCGGACGGCCGCTTCGTGTTCGGGCTGCAGACGCTCGTCGCGCCCGTCGAGGTGTACGCGGCGGGGGCGGACGGCGCCGGGCTCCAGCGCCTCACGCGCTTCACGGAAGCGGCGACGTCGCGCTTCGCGACCGGCGAGGTGCGCGAGATCCCTGTCGAGGGCGCGAAGGGCGAACAGGTCCAGATGTACGTCGTGCTGCCGCCCGAGTACGAGGAGGGCCGGCGCTATCCGCTCGTGCACGTCATCCATGGCGGGCCGCACGCTATCAGCGCCGACGCGTTCCACGCGCGCTGGAACGCGCAGTTGTTCGCGGCGCCGGGGCACGTCGTCGCGCTCGTCAACTTCCAGGGCTCGACGTCGTGGGGCCAGGACTTCGCGCGCCGCATCCAGGGCGCGTGGGCCGAACGCCCGTTCGAGGACGTCATGCGCGCGACCGACCTGCTGATCGCGTCCGGGCTCGTCGACGAGCAGCGCATGGCCGCGGCCGGCGGCTCGTACGGCGGCTACATGGCGTCGTGGATCGAAGGTCACACGGACCGCTTCCGCTGCATCGTGAACCACGCCGGTGTGTACGACACGCTGTCGCAATACGCGAGCGACGTGACGCAGGGCCGCGAACAGTCGTTCGGCGGCGAGCCGTGGGACGGACTCGAGGCGATCAACGCGTGCAATCCGGCGCACGCCGCGGCCGGATTCAAGACGCCGATGCTGGTGATCCACGGCGAGCGCGACTTCCGCGTGCCGGTCACGCAGGGTCTCGAGTGCTACGGCGTGCTCAAGGCCAAGGGCGTCCCGGCGCGGCTCGTGTACTTCCCGGACGAGAACCATTGGGTCCTGAAGCCGCGCAATTCGCGCTTCTGGTACGCCGAGGTGCTCGGCTGGCTGGAGCGCTGGCTCAAGAACTGAGCGCGCGCCGCGCGCGTGCGTCGCGCCGGAACACCGCGGCCAGATGCGCGCTGAGGAACGTCAGCGTCACGAGGCTGCCGATGTTGTGCGCCGCGCTCAGCAGCGTGCCGTACGCGACCGGCGCGGCCGAAGCGTGCACCACGCGTTCGCGCCACCACGCGACTCCCAGCCACAGGCCGGTCAGATTCGTGGCCGACAGGGCCAGCGCCGCGATCAGCCCGAGCGCGTAGTCGAGGCGCGCGCGAAACGGCGCGACCCGGTTCCAGTGCCCGACCTGGTACGCCGCGTACGCCGCGCTGAGGGCCACGCCGACGATCACGTGCACCGCTTCGCCGGGCGTCGTGCCGAACGCCAGGCGGGCGAAGAAGATCACGAGCCCGCCGCCGGCTTCGATCGTCAACAACGCGCCGACGAGGAGCGCGAGCGGCGCGCGCAGCCGCGCCGCTCGTGGATAGGGCGCCGAACCGGCCGGCGCCGCTCGCCGCGGCGCGCGGGCGCGCGAATCGCTCAAGCCGGCACGAGGTAGCGCGCGGCGAAGATCACTTCGCCCGACACGATGCTCACCGTCCACACGGCGAGGAACGTCCAGGTGAGCGCCGGACGGTCGCGGAACCAGAAGCGGCCCTCACGCTGATCCTGGTACGCGAGCACGCCGAGGATCACGAACACCAGGTACGCGAGCAGCGACAGCATGCCGTGGACCGCGAAGAACAGCCGGAGCGAAGGCGCGATCGCAGGCGCGCCGGCGCTTGCCGCCTCCGCGCTGCGCCGCGCCATGTACATCACGTTGACGAGCGCCTCGAACAGCGCGACGGACAGGAACAGGGCGAGCGGGAACGTGCGCCGCGTCCAGTTGCGGCGGATCACGAGGAAGACGCCGGCGGTCACGAACAGCTCGCTGATCGCGGAGAACCAGCTGAAGGCGGGAGCGTGCATGGGCGGGAGAACCTGGGCTCGAGGGGACGCCGGAAGGGCCGCGCGCGGGCCTCGGGGTGGGTGCAGCGAGGCAAACTCGAAGGCCATGCTAGCCAGTCGCGCGCGGCGGCCGCAAGGGCGCGGCCGGGCGGGAGGCGACGGTCCGCCGGACCTTGACACCCCTCGGGGCGATTGGTAACCCTCTGCCGTTTCGCCCACTCCGTTCCGGGTGCCCCGCCGTCCATTACCGAGGTGACCGGCTTCATGTCCGCCATTCGTGCCGTGGGCCTGCTCTCGGGCGGCCTCGACAGCGCGCTCGCCGCGCGGCTCCTGATCGACCAGGGCATCGAGGTCATCGGGCTGCACCTGGAGTCGCCGACGGCGTGCCGGAACGACGTGCGCGACGTCGCGCGCGATCTCGGCATCCGCCTCGTGACGCGGGCGAAGGGTGAGGAGTACCTGCGCCTGCTGCGCCACCCGCGTCACGGCTACGGCCGTCACCTGAACCCGTGCGTGGACTGCCGGCGCTTCATGTTCCAGCTGGGACAGCCGTACCTCGAGGAGTTCGACGCGCGCTTCCTGTTCACCGGCGAGGTCGTGGGCCAGCGGCCGATGTCCCAGCATCGTGCCGCGTTCCAGCTCATCGACCGCACGAGCGGTCTCGAGGGTTGGATCCTGCGGCCGCTGAGCGCGCGACTGCTGCCCGAGACCGAGCCCGAGAAGCGCGGCTGGGTCGACCGCACGAAGCTCGGCGCGATCCGCGGCCGCGGCCGCGCGGCCCAGATCGCGATGGCGGAAGCGTTCGGCCTGTCGCACTACACGGCCCCGGGCGGAGGCTGTCTGCTGACCGATCGCGAGTTCTCGCTCAAGCTCGCCGACCTGTTCGCGCACGTGCCCGAAGACGAGACGACGCTCGACGACGTCGAGCTGCTGCGGGTCGGGCGCCACGTGCGCATCGGCGAGCGGCTCAAGATCGTGCTCGGGCGCAACGCCGGCGAGAACGCGGCGCTCGCCGGCTTCGCCGACGGGCGGCGCTGGGTGCTCGAGCCCGACGACTTCAGCGGCCCGACCGCGCTCGTGTGCGGGCCGCGCGACGACGACAGCGTCGCGCACGCGGCGCGCCTCGTCGCGCGCTATGCGCGCGATCCCGGCGCCGGCCGCCACGTGCGCTGGCGCGACGGCGACGCCGTGCGCGTGCGTCCGCTGGACCCGGCGGCGACGCCGTGAAGGATTTCATCGGGTCTCACATCGCGTGAGCCCGGGCGTTTGCGGGGCGCCGGATTCCCCGCGCTTTCGAGGAGGCATCGTTCACATGCACAGGTTCCGCACCCCTGCGAGCGCCCGGAGCGCCCAGCTGATCGATCGCTTGACGGCGATCGTCGCGGCGTCCACGGCACTCGGCCTCGTCGTCGCGTTCAGCGCGGCGCAGGCGGCAGGGGCTCCCGCGCGCGGTTCGGCGTTCGCCGACACGACGCGTCCGGTCACGTTCCTCAAGGAGACGGTGGTCACCGGCGCGCGCTATCCGCGCGCCTACTTCGAGTCGCCGCAGGCGCTGTCGTTCGTGACCCGCGCGCAGATCCGCGACGCGGCGCCGACCGTGATCGGCGACATGCTCACGAACCTGCCGGGCGTCGACAACAGCAAGGACAGTCCGTGGGAGCAGCGGCCGGTGATTCGCGGGCTGACCGGCCAGCGCGTGCTCGTGATGATGGACGGCTTCCCGATGAACAGCGCGCGCGGCAACGGCCCGCATCCGTCACTGGTCGACGCGTCGCAGGTCGAGCGCGTCGAGGTCGTGCGCGGGCCGTCGTCGGTGGCGTACGGATCGGACGCGCTGGGCGGGGCGATCAACATCATCACGCGCCAGGCGCCGCCGAGCGACGGCACCACCGCGCTGCGCGGCGCGGCGACGCTGGGCGGCAGCTCGGCCGAGAAGGAGCGCACCGGCTTCCTCGAGCTGATGCCGCGCGTCGGCAAGCTGTCCGCGTACCTCTCGAGCGGCGGCCGCAAGGCCGAGGACTACCGTTCGGCGAACGGCACGGTTCCGCTGTCCGGCTTCTCCGACTACAACGCGCTGGCCAACGTCCGCTACGACCTCACCGAGCAGACCGCGCTCAAGGCCGGCTACCAGCTGTATCGCGCGAAGGACATCGGCATCCCCGGACTGCTGTTCGACATTCCCGGTTTCCATCAGGACTTCGATTTCTCGTTCTACGACCGTGACGAGGCGCACGTCGACCTCGAGCACAAGACGCCGGCGTCGTGGCTGGCGGCGACGCAGCTGCGCGCGTACTGGCAGCGCGAGTCGCGCGACTTCTTCTCGAACGAGATCGACGGCACCGCGTTCCTGCCGCCGGGCTACCCGCCGGGCACGGACCATCGCGTGCAGCTCCAGGATCGCTACTTCAAGCTGGGCACGTACGGCGTGCAGCTGCAGGGCACGTCGCGCCGCACGACGCACACGCAGCTCGTCGGCGGCATCGACGTGGCGCGCGATCACACGGACGGCGACAACGTGCGGCACCGCACGTACGAGGACGCGTCGAATCAGCCGCTCGCGCCGACCAGCGTGCTGGTCACGGCGTCCGTGCCCGACGGCAACTTCGACAACCTCGCGGCGTTCGCGCAGAGCGAGTGGTTCGCGGGACCGCAGTGGACGTTCGACGTGGGCGGCCGCTTCACGCACTACCACTACCGCACCGACGTCGGCGTGAACTCGGCGAGCGCGAACTTCCCGGCGTACAAGCTCGACAACGACGCGGGCTCGGGCTCGTTCGGCGTCGTGTACACGCCGATCGCCGATCTGCACGTGACCGCGAACGTCGCGAACGGCTATCGCCAGCCGAACGCCCAGGATCTGTTCTTCAACGGTCCGGCCTCGGTCGGTACGGTGATCGGCAACCAGGCCCTCAAGCCCGAGAAGAGCGTGTCCGGCGACTTCGGCCTGCGCTGGGGACCGGGCGATCTCGCGTTCGCCGGCAACCTGTTCTATTCGACGTACAACGACCTCATCGACGCCGTGCAGGTCGCGGCCCCGCCCGCGCCGGGCGCGCCGTCCACGTACCAGTACGTGAACATCTCGGAGGCGACGATCTGGGGCGGCGAGGCCGAGGCCGAGGTTCACTTCCACGAGCAGTGGACGGCGCGCGCCACGTGCACGGGCACGGTCGGCGACATCACGAAGTCCGCGGTGATCGCGACGGCGTCGGGCCCGCAGACGATCGCGGAAGGCCCGTTGCCGAACGTGCCGCCGTTCAAGGGCACGTTCGCGCTGCGCTGGACGAACAAGACCGGGCGCTACTGGCTCGAGCCCTCGACGCGCTACTCGTGGCGCACGAATCGACTGCCGGTCCCGACGCCGGGCGTGCCGCAGATCGGCGCGTTCAAGGCCGAGTGGATCGTCGGCGACGTGTTCGCCGGCGCGCGCCTCGGCACGGGGCAGCGTCTCGTGCTCGGCGTGCGCAACTTCACGGACACGCCGTACCGTCAGGCGCTGGCCTCCGTGGACGACCCGGGTATCTCGCTGGTGGGCAGCCTGTCGACGGATTTCTGAGAAGTTCCGCGAGCGCGGCGCCGATCCCTGAGCGGGGTGGGCGCCGCGTCTCTCCGGCCGGCGTTCCCGGGCAGCAGCCTATCGCGCAAACCCCTGAGGCGGTGTAGCATCCCGGCGTCCGCCAGGCCTGTTCCGGCCACGCCGGTGGCGTGCCCAGTCCGATCCTCACGGCCGCTCCTTAGGAGGGCGTCATCGATTCCGACCTGAATGTTCCGACCCAGAGCGCCGATAAATTCGACAGCCCGAGGCAAGAGCGCCGACTGCCCCCGGGGCAGGTGCTCACCGAGAAGTGGCCCGTGCTGCACTACGGCTCGGTGCCTCGAATCGATCTGGGGACGTGGTCGTTCAAGGTTCACGGCCTGGTGGAGAGGCCGCTCAGCTGGAACTGGGACGAGTTCCAGACCCTTCCACGGATCGATGTGCGCAGCGACATCCACTGCGTCACGCGGTGGAGTCGCTTCGACAACGTCTGGCAGGGCGTGTCGGTGAAGGAGATTCTCGGCAGGGCGGGAGTGAGTCCCAAGGCGGCGTATGCGATCGCGCACGCCGAGCAGGGTTTCACCGCCAACCTGCCTCTCGCGGAGTTGATGAAGGATGACGCGCTGCTCGCGGACAAGCACGATGGCGTGCCTCTCACACCCGACCACGGATGGCCGTTGCGGCTGGTCGTGCCGCAGCGCTATTTCTGGAAGAGTGCGAAGTGGATCCGCGCGCTCGAACTCGTCGACCGCGATCGTCCAGGGTTCTGGGAACAGAACGGCTATCACAACGAAGCCGATCCCTGGAAAGAGGAACGCTTCTCCGACTGGTAGCCCGGTGGCGCGGGGGTCGCGATGAAAGACCCTCGACTCTCCGAGCGCGGACGCCAGATGCTCGAGCAGTCGCTCGATCAGATCAACGCGCTGCGCAACGCCAGCCCGCGCGACCCCAACTTCAAGGAGTGGCGGCAGAGCACCCTGACCCTCATCCAGCGCATCTGGGAGGGGGATCAGGTGCGCTCGACCCGCTTCCGGCGCATTCCGTTCTCGCCGCCTTCGTCACGCGCCGACAGGCACATGACGAGGGAGTGGTACGAAAAGGGCGCCGCCGAGGCCGCGTCGCTCCTGCGCGCGCTCATCGACGAGTTGTCGGGCGGCGCGTCCGTCGCGGAATACGAGGAAGCCGGCCCGCCGGCGCTCGAGCAGTACGAGGAGGAGCAGGAGAGCGCCGAGCCTCCGGCGATCGACGAAGCGAAGCCCGGCCCGGCGATTCCGCGCGTCCCTCGGCCTGGCGCCGCGCGGCCAACGCGCCGCGACGACGACGACGAAGAAGACGCGCCGGCGCCCAAGCGCCTCGCGGAACTGCGCGCGCTCATCGGGCGTGACACCCCCGCGCCGCGCGCCACCCAGCGTCCGCGCGACGAGGAACCGCCGCAGTTCGACGAACCGTCGGAGTTCGCCGAGCCGCCACGCGACGAGGAGCCGCCGCGCGCCACCGAGAGGCCGCGCGCCGCCGAGCCGCGTCACGCGACGCCGCCACGCCAGGCGCCGCCCGCGGGCGGCGAGCGTTCGGGTCAGGGCGGATCGGTGACGTCGCGACCGAACGGCAAGAACAAGCACAAGAAAGCCTCGCCCAAGGCGCGACTCAAGGACATGCTCGGCTTCGGCGACGACGAGTCCGCGTCCGCGCCCGCGCCACCGCCTGTGCGCGAGATCGCGCCCGAGCCCGCGCCGCCGCCGCGCCCCGCACCGCCGGCGCCGCGCGCCACCACAGTTCGCCCTGCCACGCCCCGCCCGGCGCGTCTGCCCGAGCCGGCGCCGCGTGCGCGCGCCGCCGCGCCGCCGCCGGACGACATCGCTTCGGTGCTTCCGCCGGAGTTCGGCCTTCCGCCCGAGAACCGGCTGGAGAACATGCCCAAGGGCTGGCCGAACGTCGCGCGCGAACCGGAGCCTTTCGACGAAGTCGAGGAGGCGGACGAACCAGCGATGGAGGATTGGCGGGCGGCCGACGAGCCGGAGGCCGAGCCTGAGCCCGAGCTAGAGCCCGAGCCCGAGCCGGAGCCGGAGCCGGAGCCGGAGCCGGAGCCGGAGCTCGAGGACCTGTCGCCGTTCGCGGTATCCGCGCCGACGCCGCCGGTCGACGAAGCCATGCTCCGCGCCGCGCTCGAAGCGGCGCTCGGGCCGATGTCCGCGCCGCCCGAGGAGGCCGAGGACAGCGCCGACGAGATGCTCGGGAATTCGCCGGTGTTCCGCGCCCAGGGCAAGCCGCTCAAGCGCCGGAACGCCGCGCCGCCGACGCCGCACGCGCCGTCGCCCGTCGTGAGCGCGGCCGCGGCCGCGGTGCTGGCCATGGCCGCCGAAGTCGGATCGCTCGGCGTGCCCGATGGGCAGCGCACGCGCGCCCGCTCGGCGCTGCTCGACCTGGCGCGCCATCTGGAGCACCACGACCTGACGTGGGACGTCCTGCGCGAGGCCGTCGCGTTCGCGATGGAATACCCGGCCATCGGTCGCCGCGTGCTGCCGTTGCTGCTGCCGTATCTGGAAGAGGCGGCCTGATCGCGCGCCAGCCCCGCGTCGTCGCCACGAAGGCCGGCCCATCGGGCCGGCCTTCCGCGTTTCGATATGAACGATTCGCCGCTCCGGGCGTTGCAATCACGGTCGAAACGCTGTGCTAGCCTGCCTCATCTCTAGGAACGAGTTTCTTGAGGAGAAGGAGAGCAAGGCCATGCGTCTCGATCGATACACCGTCAAGTCCCAGGAAGCGCTGGAGCGCGCGCAGCGCGTCGCGCGCGAAGCCAGCCACCAGGAGCTGACGCCGCTTCATCTGCTCGCCGCGCTGCTCGCCGAGGGCGAGGGCACGGTCGCCGCCGTGCTGCAGAAGCTCGGCGTGTCCCGCGACCGTCTCGCTCAGGATCTCGCCGAGGCGATGCGCTCGCTGCCGCGCGTGCAGGGCGGATCGATGGTGGTGGGCGATCGGCTGCGCGAGGTACTGGAGAGCGCCGAGTCCGCGGCCGAGCGCTTGAAGGACGAATACGTCAGCGTCGAGCACCTGCTTGCCGCGCTCGCCGATCCCGCGACCGGCGACGCCGCGGCGCGCGTGCTGGCGCGCTCCGGCGTCACGCCGGAAGCCATCCTGCAGGCGTTGCAACACGTGCGCGGCGGCCAGCGCGTCACCGACGACAGCCCCGAGGACAAGTACCAGGCGCTGATGAAATACGGCCGCGACCTCACGGCCGCGGCGCGCCAGGGCAAGCTCGACCCGGTGATCGGGCGCGACGACGAGATCCGCCGTGTCATCCAGGTGCTGTCGCGGCGCACCAAGAACAACCCGGTGCTGATCGGCGATCCCGGCGTCGGCAAGACCGCGATCGTCGAAGGCCTGGCGCAGCGCATCGTGTCGGGCGACGTGCCCGAGAGCCTGAAAGACAAGCGCGTGATCACGCTCGACCTCGGCTCGCTCATCGCCGGCAGCAAGTTCCGCGGCGAGTTCGAGGATCGGCTGAAGGCCGTGCTCAAGGAAGTCACCGCCGCAGAGTCGCGCGTCGTGCTGTTCATCGACGAACTGCACACGCTCGTCGGCGCGGGCGGCGCCGAGGGCGCGATGGACGCGTCGAATCTCTTGAAGCCGGCGCTCGCGCGCGGTGAGCTGCACTGCGTCGGCGCGACCACGCTCGACGAGTACCGCAAGCACATCGAGAAGGACGCGGCGCTCGAGCGGCGCTTCCAGCCGATCTTCGTGGACGAGCCGAGCGTCGAGGACACCATCGCCATCCTGCGCGGCCTGAAGGAGCGCTACGAAGTGCACCACGGCATCCGCATCAAGGACTCCGCGCTCGTCGCGGCGGCCATGCTCTCGAACCGCTACCTGACCGAGCGCAAGCTGCCGGACAAGGCGATCGATCTCGTCGACGAGGCGGCGTCGCGCCTGCGCATGGAGATCGACTCGATGCCGATCGAGCTCGACGAACTCACGCGCCGCGAACGCCAGCTCGCGATCGAGCGCCAGGCGCTCACCAAGGAGAGCGACGCCGGCAGCCGCGACCGGCTGCGCCGCCTCGACGAGGAACTGACCCGCGTGCGCTCGGAGAAGTCCGTGCTCGAGACGCACTGGAAGAAGGAGAAGGAAGGCGTCGACGGCATCCGCAAGCTCAAGGCCGAGCGCGAGCGCATCAAGACCGAGGAAGCAAAGGCCGAGCGCGTCGGCGACCTGGCG
This sequence comes from Saccharimonadaceae bacterium (SeqCode), assembly GCA_035494735.1. GTDB lineage: Bacteria > Eisenbacteria > RBG-16-71-46 > RBG-16-71-46 > RBG-16-71-46 > DATJGS01. The sequence goes on along the minus strand of DATJGS010000029.1, from coordinate 68,646 downwards.
CGCGTCGCCGAGCTGCGCTACGGGCAGCTGCTGCAGGTCGAGCGTCAGATCGAGCAGGAGAACGCGCGGCTCGCGAAGACGCAGCTCGAGCACCGCATGCTGAAGGAGGAGGTCGACGAGGAGGACATCGCCGAGGTCATCTCCAAGTGGACCGGCGTGCCCGTCTCGCGCCTGCTGGAAGGCGAAGTGCAGAAGCTCGTGAAGATGGAAGAGCGGCTGCACCGGCGCGTGATCGGCCAGGACGAGGCGGTGCGCGTCGTGTCCGAAGCCGTGCGCCGCGCTCGCGCCGGGCTGCAGGATCCTAAGCGCCCGATCGGCTCGTTCCTGTTTCTGGGCCCCACCGGCGTCGGCAAGACCGAGCTGGCCCGCGCGCTCGCCGAATTTCTGTTCGACGACGAGCACGCGATGGTGCGCATCGACATGAGCGAGTACCAGGAGAAGCACGCCGTCGCGCGCATGATCGGCGCGCCGCCCGGCTACGTCGGTTACGAGGAGGGCGGCGCGCTCACCGAAGCCGTGCGCCGGCGCCCGTACTCGGTGATCCTGCTCGACGAGATCGAGAAGGCGCATCCCGAAGTGCTGAACGTGCTGCTCCAACTGCTCGACGACGGCCGCCTCACGGACGGCCAGGGCCGCACGGTCGACTTCCGCAACACGCTCGTCGTGATGACGAGCAACCTCGGCTCGCAGGTCATCCTCGAGTTCGGCGAGGCGGATCGGCGCGAGATGGAGTCGCTCATCCAGCGCGCGCTGCGCGAGCACTTCCGGCCCGAGTTCCTGAACCGTATCGACGAGATCGTGATCTTCCACGCGCTCAGGCGCGAGGAACTGCGCGCCATCGTGACGCTGGCCGTCGAGGGCCTGCGCGGCATGCTCGCCGATCGCCAGATCGGGCTCACGCTCTCGGACGCGGCGCGCGACGCGCTGGCCGACGAGGGCTACGACCCGCACTTCGGCGCGCGCCCGCTCAAGCGCACGCTGCAGCGCCGGCTGCAGAACCCGCTCGCCATGCGCCTGCTGAAGGGTGAGTTTCGCGCGGGGCAGACGCTGGAGGTCGACGTCGCGGACGACGAGTTCGTGATCAAGCCGCGGCAGGAAGTGGCGGTCGGCGGCTAAACTCCGCCAGTGGAGACGACGCACGCCGTACGGCGCGCCGGCCCGCTTCGCCGCCGCGACGCTACGCCCGCTCCGCCACCGGGCGCGCGAGCACGTCGCGCACCTTGAGCGCCAGCGCTTCCGACGTGAACGGTTTGTGCAGCACGGCGTCGTGCGGATCGAGCGTGCCCTCGGTGCCGAGCGCGTCGTTCGCGTAGCCGGTGATGAACAGCACGCGAACGCGCGGGCGCATCGCGGCGATGCGCGACGCGGCGATCGGGCCGCCCAGCCTGGGCATGACGACGTCCATGACGAGCAGGTGGATCGGCCCCAGGTGGTCGGCGGCGACCTGCACGGCTTCGACGCCGTCGCGTGACTCGAGCACGGTGTAGCCGAGGCCGCGCAGCGTGTCCCCGGCCAGGCGGCGCACGACGGGCTCGTCCTCGGCGAGCAGCACGGTCTCGGTGCCGCGCGTCTCGTGCGGTGCGGGCGCGTCGTGCGCCTCGGTGGTCACGGCCTGGTTCACGCGCGGCAGATCGATGCGGATCGCGGTGCCCGTGCCGCGCGCGGTCTGGATCTCGATGTGTCCGCCGCTCTGCAGCACGATGCCGTGCACCGTCGACAGCCCGAGCCCCGTGCCCTGGCCCATGGCCTTCGTCGTGAAGAACGGCTCGAACGCGCGCCGCGCCGTGTCCTCCTCCATGCCGACGCCGGTGTCGCGCACCGTCAGCCGGACGTAGGCGCCGGGGACGAGCGGCGGGCGTTCCTGCGCGTACGCGGCGTCGAGGTCGACGTTCGCGGTCTCGAGCACGAGGTCGCCGCCCTGCGGCATCGCGTCGCGCGCGTTCACCGCCAGGTTGAGGATGACCTGCTCGATCTGCCCGCGGTCGGCGCGCACGTGGCCCAAGTCCTGGCCCTGCACGGTCACGAGGTGGATGTCCTCGCCGATCACGCGGCGCAGCATGCCCTGCATCCCGCCGACGACGCCGTTCAGGTCGAGCACCTGGGGCGCCAGCAGCTGGCGCCGACTGAACGCGAGCAGCTGGCGCGTGAGCCCGGCCGCGGCCTCGGCGGCGTGCACGATCTCCTCGGCCTCGGCGCGCTGCACGTGGCCTTCGGGCAGACCCTTCACGAGCTGGCTGCCGTAGCCGAGGATGCCGGTCAGCAGGTTGTTGAAGTCGTGCGCGATGCCGCCCGCGAGCTGGCCGATCGCTTCCATCTTCTGCGACTGGCGGAGCTGCTCCTCGCTCGCGCGCAGCGCCTCTTCGGCGGCGTGACGCTCCGTGATGTCGACGAGGCTGCCGGCGAGTCCCGCCGGGACGCCGCCGTCGCCGGGTACGAGCCGGGCGTGCGCCTGCATCCACCGCACGCTGCCGTCCTTCGTCAGAAAGCGCAGCTCGAAGCGGCAGTCGTCGCGCTCCCGCCCGAGCAGCGACGCGAACGCGAGGCGCGCGGCGTCGCGATCCTCGGGATGCACGTGGTCGATGAGCGGTTGCTCCAGGCACGCCTCGACGTCGCGCCCGGTGATCTCCTGCCACGCGGGATTGAGGAACGTCCAGCGCAGGTGTGCGTCGGTCTGGAAGATGACTTCGCGCAGGTTGTCGACGAGCGTGCGGTAGCGCTGTTCGCTGTCGCGCAGCGCGAGGTCGGCGCGGCGCATGCGTCCGAGCATGATCCACGAGAACGAGGTGGCGATGAGCATGAGCAGCCCGGCGGCGATCCACGAGAGCAGGGCGAACAGACCGCGCACCCAGCGCGCGCCGGCGCCCAGGGTCGACGAGAAATCCCGCTCCAGCGCGCTGACCCGCACGTTCAGCGCGTCGAGCTCGTCGAGGATGTCGCGCACCGCCTGCGGCCGCGGATGGCCCGACGTGATCTCGCGGCGCAACGCGGTCGCGAGCCGCACCTGCTCCGCGATTTCCTCATCGCCGCGCGTCCAGATCGCGATGGCCCGCGACATCACCGCCGTGTGCCGGTAGTTCCGGAACAGCATCGCCATGTCGTCGACGTCGCGCGGATCGTTGCGTCCGGCGACGAATCCGCGGCGCACGACTTCCCGGTCGGGCCTCGGCTTCTCGAGTTCGAGCCGCGCCGCGTGATCGCCGAGCGGCACGGCGATCTCGGCCTCGAACTGCGCCCAGTCGGCCTCGTCGCCATGGTCCGCGTAGCGGACGAGGGCGTGGAGCGCGTCCTTCTGCCCCTTCGACCACAGCCCTTCGCCGTTCACGTAGGCGCGCACCGCGGACTGCATGCGCATCGACAGGCCGGTGACCGCGGTCAGCGAGACGACGACCACGAGGAACGCCCCGGCGATGACCGACACGTCGCGCAGCAGGGTCACTCGGTCGTCGGGCGTCTGGGGCTTGGAGAGCATGGATGTCCCGTCAGGGGAAGGCCGCGACCTCGAGGGCGCGGGCGGCGCCCGCTCTCGTCTCGATCCCGCGCATCGTAGACCGTGCCTGCGGGGGCGTCTACGCGCCGACGTCGGCCGCCTTCACGAAGTCGCGATGCTTGCCGCGGCCCACGCGCTGAATGCGCTCGACCGGAACGAGCGCGATCGGCAGCCCGAGGCCAGCCGTCACCTCGGCCTCGATCTGGCCGCGGGCCGCGTCGCTCCAGGCTTCGCCCGGCACGACGCGCAATTCGATGCGGCCGTCCGGGAACTCGACGAACTGGTATTCGCGCACTTCGCCGCTCTTCGCGTGCGGTCGAAAGATGTAATAGGGGAGCAGTCCGTTGATGCGGCGGCCGTCCGGCAGCGTGAGGAAGTCCCCGGCGCGGCCCTCGATCGCCCCGAGCAGGGGCAGGGCGCGGCCGCACGCGCACGACTCGGGTGCCGGCGCCACGAAGTCGCCGACGCGGTAGCGGATCACCGGCTCGCTGAAGTTGAAGAGATCGGTGAGCAGCAGTTCCTCGCGCCCGTCCTCGGCAGCCGCGCGATCGACCACGACCGACTCGACGGGCACGTGCATGCCGCCGTGCTCGCACTCGAAGCCGGCCACGCCGGCCTCGGCGCATCCGTAACTGTCGACGACGCGGCACCCGAACGTGTCGGCGAGACGCTCGCGCTGCTCGGGGCGCAGCACCTCGGCGGTGGTGATGACGGCGCGCATGCCGAGCGCGCGCCCGTCGAGGCCGAGCGCGGCGACCTCCTCGGCGAAGTGCGTGACGGCCGACGGATAGCCGAACGCAAAGCGCGGGCGTCGCGCGAGCAGGCGCGCGTAGTACGTGCGGACGCGCTCCGGCGTGATCTCGAAAGCGGACAGTCGCTCGCGATTGAACACCCAATCGCGCCAGCCGGCCTGCCGTCGCCCCGAGGCGTCGAGCGCCAGGCCCCACAGGTACGCGTAAGGGTCGCCGACCCGGATCCCGTGCCACGCCCAGCCGCGAAACACGTTCGCGTGAGCGTGCGCCCACGAGCGATGGCTGCGCAGGACCGCGATCGGCGTGCCCGAGGAGCCCGAGGTCGTGGCCTTGAGCCCGGGCGGGGCCTGGTTCGAGTGCAACGTGGCGCCGTGCTCGCGGAGGTCGCGCTTGTCGAGCGCCGGAAGTCGCTCCCAGTCCTCGCGCGAGCGCATCGACCCTGCGTCGAGGCCGGCCGCGCTCCAACGCATGCGATAGAACGGGACCGTCTCGTAGGCATGGCGATACAGCGCCTTCATCCGCTCCCACTGGAGGTCGAGCAGCCGCTGCCTCGGCCAGGACTGGCTGGCGTCGAGCTCGCGCCACACCTGGCGGACGGGTTCTCCCCGGGCCTGCTGCATCGCGAAGTACAGCGCACCGGCCAAACGCGCGTTCAAACGGCCTCCCGGTTCGGACGACCCATGACGACGGTCAGAATGGCCTATCGTCCCCGCCCCTCAGGCCGCGGTCAAGACCGGCGGCCTCGCCGCGAGGTCCGCGCCCTCCCGGGCCGGCTTGGGCGAGCCCTCCGGCCGTGCTACGGTGCCCGCGCGGCCGTCAAAGCTGACCGATTCGCCCGGTAGGTGCCGGCAGACATTGCAGATTTACGGTCTCTCCCGAGAACCCGACCGGGGGTGGTCGGGGTAGAAGTCTCGTAACGCGTTGGTTCTGAACAGGGCCGGCCGGCCTCGGAGGTTCCCTCCGCGCTGGCATGCCGCCTGCAAACTCGGGCGGCCCTTCTGCACTCCAGCTCCCCATCCATCGCCTCTCAGCCTTGCGAGGAGTCATGACGCGTTTCCAAATGCCGCGCCGGGTCGCGATCAGCGCGCCGCGCCGCCGTCAGCAGGGCCTCCGGGTCGCCATCGCGACCTTCGTGCTGGGCGTGGCCCTTCCCGCCCTCGCCCTGGCCGGGTCGTACTACGTCAGCACGTCGGGAAGCGACTCCAATGCCGGCACGCAGGCCGCGCCCTGGCGCACGATCGCCAAGGCGAACGCCACGCTCAATGCCGGCGACGTCGTGTTCATCTCGCCGGGCACGTACGCGGACGCCGTCAACCCGCAACACAACGGCGCCTCGATCACCCAGCGCATCAGCTACGTCGGCAGCCTGTCCAATCCGGCCTCCGTCGTCGTGAACGGCATCTGGATCGAACACGCCTACGTGAGCGTCAAGGGCGTCACCAGCGGTGGCTTCACGCTGTACTACACGAGCGAGTCGGCGAAGGCCGTGTACGACTCGATCGCGTGGTGCGTGGCCACCGGCGGCGGACTCGGCAGCGCGGGCAGCAAGAACTGCGTCGTCGCGAACAACCGGATCAGCGGCACCGTCTCGCTGCTCATGAACAACTGGCAGCCGGGACCCCCGGGCGTGATCAACACGGCGTTCGACACGATCCGCGCGAACGTCATCGACGTCGGCACGATCACCCAGGGCATCAAGGGCTTCTCGGTGCGCGGCTTCGTCCAGTACTGCCTCGTCGACTCGAACCGCATCAGCCAGTTCTTCGTGAGCGCGAACGGCGGCGACCTGGCCGGGCGCTACATCTACAACTCGTACTTCAACACGTTCCGCGACAACTCCTGGCACTTCGAGGCCGACGCCGATCAGGCGAGTCCCTACGTCGCGTTCGCGCTGCGCGACTCGTCGCACGACAACCTGTTCGAGCGCGATTCCATGTTGTGCGGCGTGCAGAGCGGGTTCGCGATCGGCGGCCGCCTCGTGAACGCCGGCAACGCCGCGTGGACCGGCCAGTGCGTGAACAATCACTGGAAGGGCTGCTACTTCCTGACCTCGAGCTACACGTTCAACCAGGATCTGCTCAACAACTGCCTCATCGAGAACTGCGTGTTCGCCTCGCGCGGCTCGTATGGTCTGTACATCCTCGGCGACATCCAGAACACGATCATTCGCAACTGCACGATCGCGTCGTGGTCGGGCGCCGCGATGAAGCTGGAGGGCGACCCGCGCGGCGGCGGCAACCAGTTCTACTCGAACGTGTTCTATTCCGACTCGGTGGCGGCGTGCTACTCGGGCAGGGCGGTGCTGTTCCACGGCTACCCGACCGGCTTCACCCAGAACAACAACCTGTTCTTCGCTCGCGCCGCGACGTCCGGCGTGACCGCCGCGAACCAGTCGCTCTACTGGCAGTCGAGCTTCTGCAGCGCGCCGGGCCCGGGCACGAGCTGGGCGAGCGCGACCGGCAACGACGTCAACTCCAAGTACGGCGATCCCAAGTTCGCGAACACGTCGTTCGCGAACTTCGATCCGCACATCCGCACCGGCTCCGTCGCCATCGGCCTCGGCGCCGGGGGAGTGGACGCGGGCGCCTACCCTTTCGGCAGCGGGCAGCCCGACGTGACGCCGCCGGCGGCGATCACCACGCTGGCCAGCGTCATGGTGTCCGATCAGGTGGTGACGCTGACGTGGGCCGCTCCCGGCGATGACGGTCTGGTGGGCGTGGCCGCCGCGTACGACCTGCGCTGGTCGACGCAGCCCATCACGGACGACGTGAGCTGGGCGGCGGCGACTTCGGTCGCGACGGAGCCGGTCCCGGCCGTGCCGGCCACGGTGCAGAGCTACGTGATGACGGGCCTGACGCCGGCGACGCAGTACTACTTCGCGATCAAGACTCGCGACGAAGCGAACAACTGGTCGCTCCTCAGCAACGTGCTGGCCCGCGCCACCGCCGCGACCGACGTCGTGCCGCCCAAGTCGGTCGGCGACCTCCACTAGCCGCGAAAGCCGTCGTCGCCCGCGCGCCGCGCTCGTGTGATCGAGCCCGGCGCGTTCGCGCTTCTAGGCGCGGGCCGCGGCTCGCGTGCGGCGCGTGCCCCAGACGGCGCCGGCCACCAGCAGGCCCCCGAGCGCGAACGCTTCGTAGAAGTCGCGGTACTCCCCGATGAAGCCGAAGAACAGCATCGTCGCGAGCAGCGCGCCTCCGACGAGCGCGGCGCCGAGCGCGACGCGCGGCTGGCGCGCGACGCCGAATAGGGCGACGAGCCAGAAGCCCACGTACGCCGCGTCGTGCAGGCGCTGGCGCAGGCTCGGATGGTACGTGAGATTGCGGATCAGGTGGTGCTCGAGCGGCTCGCCCGGTGCGTGCGCGTATGCGAGACGAATGGCGCCCAGCACCAGCGCGGCGAGCGCGAACTGGGCCGCGACGTGCGCCGCGAGCGCTCTTGCGCTCATGCGCCGCCAGTGCCAGATGGCGAACACGCCAGTCAGCAGCAGGCTCGTCTCCTTGTTGACGAGCGCGAGCGCGAAGCACGCGTAGTAGGCGGGCCAGCGCGACGCCGCCAGCGCGGCGAGCGCCAGCGTGAACAGCGCCAGCTCGGCGAAGTCGTACACGAAGTTCTGGTAGCCGAAATGGATCGGCACGAGCACGAGCATCGCGCACGCCGCGAGCGGCGCCACGGTCGCGAGGCCCGCCAGCGCCGGGTCGCACGCGGCCACGGCGCGCAGCAGGCGCGCGAAGCCGATCGCGAACGCGATGAGCGACAGCCAGCCGAGCAGCACGCTCCACGCGAACCACGTCGCGTGCGCCGGTTCCCAGCGCAGGCGCTCGCGCAGCAGCGGTGAGTTTGCGACCGCCGAGTCGGCGGCGGCGCGCGCCGGCGCCGGCACGAGCGCGTCGAGCCCGCGGATGGCGAGGGGCACGAGCGTGCGGTACACGTACGGCCGATACGCGACCCCGGTCACCATGTCGGGGACGCGCGCGCGCGGGTTCACGTTCGAGCGGAACGCGGCCCACGTCGCCGGCATCAGGGCGACGAGCGCGTAGATCCACGGCCACCACGAGCGCGGTCGACGATCCATCGTCGTGTCGTCAGGCCGGAGCGGCGAACGTCGGCTCAGCCCGCCTGGGAACGCGCGTCGCGCGGCGCGCTGAAGAACACGACCTGGTTCTTCGGCGGCCGCTTCGCGCGGAGCAGGGCCTGGTTCGCGGCGCGCCACAGGTCCTGCGGCGTCTCGGCGTGGTCCGGGAACATCGCGACGCCGAGGCTGATCGTGACGCCGAGGCGGTGCGCGCGGCGGTCGAGGCCCTCGATGCGCACCGGCATGCGCTCGACCAGCGTGCGCAGGCGCTCGCACACGGTGGCCACGTCGTCGGCCTGCACCGGCGCAGTCAGCAGCACGGCGAATTCCTCGCCGCCCCAGCGCGCCACCGTGTCGAACGGGCGCACGCCGCGCTTGAGCGCGCTCGCGACCTGCACGAGCACTTCGTTGCCGGCTTCGTAGCCGAACGCCGTGTTGAAGGACTTGAATTCGTCGATGTCGGCGATGCACAGGGCGATCGAGGTCTGCTCGCGCTGGGCGCGCGCCATCTCGTTCGCGACCTGCAGATCGAAGTACGAGCGGTTGTACGCCGACGTCAACGGATCGATGAACACCAGCTTCTCGATGCGCGCCGCGCGCTCGAGCGCCGTGGCGCACGAGTCGGCGAGCAGCGCGATCATGGCCAGGTCCTCGGGGCGGAACGGATCGGGCTCGCGGGTCAGCACCTCGAGCGCGCCGATCGCGCCGCGCTCCGGAATCACGATGGCGCCGAGCACGATCGAGCGCACGCCGCGGCGCTCGGCCTCCGCCGCCAGCGCGGGAGCCTGCGCGAGATCGGGTCCGTAGAACAGCGCGTCCGGCCGGCGCCGCGCCTCCTCGACGAGTTCGCGATCGAACGGCGTGTCCCCGGGCGCGCCCGGCTCGTTCGTGAGCACGAGGTGGACTTCGCTCGCGCCCAGGAGCGCGCGGCCGGCCTGGCGGATCTGCTCGAGCAGCGCGACGCGCGCGTCGGCCCGGCGCGGGTCGGCGAGCAGCACCGGATCGTCGAGCCGCAGCAGGCTGCGCACGTGATCGAGTCCGGCCGGAGCCTGCGACGGCAGCGCGGCGCGCTCGAACACCAGCATGCCGGCGTGGCGCTGCGACTCGGGCATCTGCACGGTGATGACGTCGACCGCGCCCTCGCGCTGATAGCGCACGTGGCCGGGCGCCGCCGGGTCGCCGCCCGGCATGCGGCGCACGGCGCCAGCCTGCTCGAGCTGGTGCAGCGCATGCATCGCGGCGCGCTCGATCTGGCCGGCCACGCCGGTGGCGAGCGCGCGGTGCACGCTCAGGCGATCGGCCGGCGGGAGCGCTTCGATCGGCAGCAGCCGCTCGAGCAGCTCGCGAAAATCGATGGTCTTCTGCTTCATGGGGCTTCCCTGCCTCCCTGCCGGGCGGCCCATTCGGTTGATCCTTCAGTCCCAAAGGGGGTGTCGGGGGTGGCGTGCGAAGCGGGGCTCCAGGACCACGCTCGCGCACGCGAAAAATCCTATCACAGTCACCGCGCCGCGAAGCATGCGAATGCGCGCCATCACGCATTCGCTCGCGCGTCGCGCGCCCGTGCATCCTGCACGATCTTCGCGACGCGCGCGGCGTTCGCGCTTGACACCCACCCGAGCGCTCCCTAGGTTTCGGTGTCTCTGTCGATGAACCTGTTCGCCCCGTGGAGCGCCCCGATGCGCCTGTCCGAACTGCTCAATCCCGACGCCATCGCGCTCAAGCTCAAGGCGCACAGCAAGCGCGAGGCGCTCGTCGAGCTCGTCGAGCTGCTCGAGTCGGCGCACGGCTTCGACAGCAAGGGCGAGATCCTCGATCGCGTCATGCGCCGCGAGGCCATGATGAGCACCGGGATCGGCAACGGGGTTGCCATTCCTCACGGCAAGGCCCGCTCCGTCGACCGGATGGCCGCGGCCGTGGGCGTCGCTCCCGAGGGCCTCGACTTCGAATCCGACGACGGCCAGCCGGCCTACCTGCTCGTGCTGTTCGTCTCGCCCGAGAACGCCACCACGCAGCACGTCAAGGTGCTCGCGAACTTCTCGCGCCTGTTCAAGGAGGAATCGGTGCGGCGGACGCTGCGCGAAGTGAAGAGCCCCGAAGCCTTCCTCGCGGCGCTCCAGTCGGCGGAAAGCGTCTACATTCCCTGAAAGCCCGGCGACCGCCGGCTCAGGCGGCCGCTCGCCGCGGACACCTGGCTCTCGCATCGGCACGGCGCTTGGGACGCACGCCCGCGCCCGCGAATCGCGACTTCGACGCGCCCTGACCTCCCCCAAGGGGACCGACGCATGCACTTTCTCGACGCCTGGAGCCAGCTCGAGCCGTGGGAGGCGCTGCGCCTCGCGCTGCCGGCCATCGCGCTCGTGCTCGCGATCCTGCTGCCGGGGCGGCGCACGGCCGCGCTCGCGGCGCTGCTTCTGGCGATCGCCTCGCCGGTGCTCGTCGAGCTCGGCGGCCTGTGGCTGCGCGCGGGCTGGTTCGCGCTGTGGCTGGCGATCGGCGCGCGCATCGTGGCCGCGGAGCGGGATCCGGCGCCCGATCCGTCGGCGCGGCCCGGCGGCTTCGAGTCGGGCGCGGTCGGACTGCTGCTCGGCACTGCGCTGTTCCTGCTGATCGTGGCCGCCATCGCGCGCCAGGACCTGGCGCCGGCCTTGAGCCGCACCGTGTCGTACGGCATCGCGCTCATGACGCTCGGGCTCATCCACCTCATGCTGCGCCGGCATCTGCAGCGCGCCATGCTGTCGCTCGGTACGCTCGGCTTCGGGCTCCAGCTCCTCGACAACGCGGCGCACTCGGCGCAGATCCCGAGCGAGCCGCATGTCACCTCGGGTGTGCTGCTCGGCACCGCGCTGGCCGCGGCGCTGACGTCGCGCCTGGCCGAAGCGCGCGCCGCGGCCGCCGGCAGCGTGTGGGTCAGCCAGGCCCACGACCTGCACGACTGACATGCTCCGCCGCCTGCTCCAGGGATTCGACGCGCGCCGCCAGGGCGCGACGCTCACCGTGCTCGGGCTCGCGTCGCTGGCCGCGCGCGGCCTCGTGTTCTCGGCGCTCGGCCTCGAACTGCTGGCGCTCGCGTTCTGGTGCTGGGCGCGCGCGGCCGACGACGCGGTGGAGCAGGTGCGGCGCTGGTCGTGGCTGAGGCGCCCCGCGCAGGCGCTGTGGTTCGCGGCCGGCGTGCACGCCATCGCCGCGTCGGTGCCGGCGTGGCCCGGCTTCGCGCACATGGGCGCGGCCGCGCTGCTGCCGCGCCTCGAGGCGGGCGGCGTGGTGTGGGCCGGGCTCGAGCTGCTCGCGGCGCTGCCGCTGTCGCGGCCCTACTCGGACGTCTCGGGCCCGCTGCTGGTCATGCGCCCGTGGCTGCCCACGCTGCTGCCCGCGGCCGGCTTCGCCGTGCTGTGGCGGAACGCCGACGCGTGGGTGCCGGTTCCCGAGATCCGGCGCATCGCCGAGGCGCTGCTGCTGCTGACCGCCGTGCTGTCCGCGCTCCGCGCGTTCGGGCGCCGCCAATGGATCGCGTCGCTGCGCTGGCTCACGATCACCGACAGCGCGCTCGGCGCGCTGCTCGTGGCCAGCGCCGCCGTGCGCCCGCAGGTCAGCCTGCTGCTGTGGCTCGGCGCGTGCGGCGGCCGCGCGTTCATGCTGGCCGGCGAGCTGCGCGGCGCCACGTCGCGGCGCGGCACGACGCTGCCGCGCATGTGGCGCGCGGCGAGCTGGGTCGGCTCGGCCGCGCTGTCGTGGCCGCTGCTCATCCGCGTCGGCTTCGGCCCGGGCGGCGGGGCGCACGCGGTTCGCTTCTTCCTGACTGCGGTGCCGGTCACGCTCACCGCGTGGATCGCGGTCCGGCGCATCGTGAAGGCGCCCGAGCGCCGCCAGATGATGCGCCGCGACGCGGCGGTCACGCTCAGCCACTTCAGCGCGCTGCTCACGCTCGTGCTCGGGCCGCTCGCGCTGCTGCTCGGCTGGTGGCTCGGCTTCGAGGCGTCGTGGCCCGGCTCGGTGATCTCGCTGCTGCCGTCCGCGCTCGGCGGCGGCGCGGCGTTCGCGCTGCCGAAGCGCAAGCGCGCCGCCAAGCACGTCGTGCAGCCGACCGCCGGGGCCGCGATCGCCAGCGAGAGCGCGCCGCGCCCGCGCGATCCGTTGCCGCGCGGCTTCGGCGCGCTCGCGCGCGGACTGGCCCGCGGCACGTTCCGCAACGTGACCGCGCTCGAACGCTGGATCGTGGACGCGCTCGGACGCCTCGCCACGTCCGTGATCTCGCCGCTGCGCGATCTGCACACCGGCGATGCGCAGGAGTACCTGCTGTTCCTCGTCGGCCTCAGCGTGCTCGCGCTCGTGCTGCCGTTCCTCCGATGAACGCCGCCACGATGCTCGCCCAGCTGCTGGCCTACGGCCCCGCGCTCGCCGCGCTCGTGGCGGCCGCCCTGCTGCTGTCGGTCGATCGTCGCGGCCACGGGCTGCTGTACGCGCTCGCGCCCATCGTCGTGCTGCTGCCGCTCGCCGCGATCAGCACGGGCCGCCTCCCGTTCGGCCACGCCGGCGCGGCGCTCGTGGTGGCGCTCGTCGTCGCGATCCTGGCGCGCGACCGCGACGAGCTGCTGCAGAACGAGTGCGCACTGAAGCTCCTGTGGGTGATGGGCGTTTCGCTCGCGCTGTCGTGGGCCGGCGCCGACCTGCTCGTGCTCGTGACCGGCACGCCGCGCGTGCTCGAACAGTGGGGCGTGCTCGGCCTCGGCATCGACGCGCCGTATCTCTGGAGCGTGGCGCTGCCGCTGTCGATGCTGACCGGCCTCGTGATGCTGGGCGGCGCGCCGTTCCACTTCTGGCTGGCCGACGTGCTGCAGGGCGCGCGCCCGTGGGCCGCGCCGCTCGCGGTCGTCGCGTTGCAGACGACCGGCGCGGCGTGGATCGGCGCGCGCATGGAAGGCGTCGAGATGCTGCCGACCGCGAACGCCATCAGCATCGGCCTGCTCGGCGTGTGCGCCGGCATCGCCTGGCTGGCCGGCGCGGCCACGTTGCTCGTGCAGCGCCGCCCCGAGCGTCGCGTCGGCACGCTCGTCAGCCTGCAGGGCGGACTCGCGCTCGGCATGCTGCTGGCCGGGCGCCGCGCCGCGGATCCCACGTGGTTCACGGCGTGGACCGCGCACCAAGTGCTGGCCGTCACCGGCGCGAGCGTGCTCGCGCGCTTCCTGCCGGTCTCGGGCGGCACCGCGCGCCCGGGCGGTGCGCTGTTCCGCCGCCATCCCGCCGCCGGACTCGCCGGCTGGCTCGCGACCGCGTCGCTGGCCGGCGTGCCCGGAACGCCGGGCGCGTGGCTGTGGATGCGCGTCGCGCGCGCGCTGGCGACGACCGGGCACCTGGGGCTGCTCCTCGCGCTCGGCCTCGCCTGGCTCGCCGCGTTCGCCGCCGTCATGCGTCAGGCGCGCGACGCGATCGGCGTGCCCGACCCCACGCCGCCGCCGACACGCGTCGTGCCGTGGACCGCGCGCGCCGCTCTGTGGATCCCGGCGCTCGCGTTGATCGCCCTCATCGTGTCGGGGGCGAGCAAGAGGTAGGGGCGCTTGTTCGCGGTTTCCCGCCCTTGTAGGGTCACGCGCCGTTCCGCTTCGCCGGCGAAGATGCCGCAGGCCGCTCCCGCGCGAGGGTTCCTGTGACCAGGACGTGCCCGACATGCTCCCGTCCGGTCCCCGACGACGCGGAGCGCTGCGCGAGCTGCGGCGCTCGACTGGCCGCCGACGACCTGGCGACGACAGAGCCGAGCCCGCAACGACCGCCCTCGTCGCATGGCGACGATCGGCGGTTCCTGCCCGGCACCGTGCTCGATCGTCGCTATCGCATCGTGACTCCGCTCGGCCGCGGCGGCATGGGCGAGGTCTATCGCGCCGACGACCTCAAGCTCGGCCAGGCCGTCGCGCTCAAGTTCCTGCCGCGCGCGCTCGAGCAGGACGCCGGGCGGCTCGCGCTGCTGATGGACGAGGTGAAGCTGGCGCGCCAGGTCTCGCACCCGAACGTCTGTCGCGTGTGGGACGTGGGCGAGGCCGACGGGCTGCACTTCGTCGCGATGGAGTACATCGACGGCGAGGACCTCGGCTCCCTGTTGCGGCGCATCGGCCGACTTCCCGAGGAGCGCGGCGTGCAGATCGCTCGCGAGATCTGCGCCGGCCTCGCGGCCATCCACGATCAGGGCGTGCTGCACCGCGATCTCAAGCCGTCCAACGTGATGCTCGACGGGCGCGGGCGTGCGCGCATCACCGACTTCGGCCTCGCGACGCTGGCGGACGCGGCCGCCGGCGACCGGTCGCGCGCGGGAACGCCTGCGTACATGGCGCCCGAGCAGCTGGCGAGCGGCACGGTGTCGGTGCGCAGCGATCTCTTCGCGCTCGGGCTCCTGCTGTACGAAGTGTTCACGGGCCGCTACGCGTTTGAATCGGAGCACGTCGAGCGATCGCGCGGGACGGACTCGGTGCTCAAGACGCCGTCGAGCCACGTGCGCTCGCTCGATCCGGTCGTCGAGCGCGCCATCCTGCGCTGCCTCGAGACCGATCCGGCGCTGCGTCCGGCTTCCGCGCTCGCGGTCGCGGGCGCTCTGCCGGGCGGAAACCCGGTTCTCTCGGCATTGATGGCCGGCGAGACTCCGTCGCCCGAGATGGTCGCGGCCTCGGGTGGCGCCGGCGGCCTGCACCCGCTCGTCGCGCTGGGTCTGCTCGTCGCGCTCGCGGTCGGCCTGGCGGGAGCGATCGCGCTGTCGGAGCGGCGGGGTCCGCCCTTCGGGCCTGACGACAAGCCGCACGCCGCGCTGCGTGACCGCGCCGACGAATGGGCGCGGACGTTCGGCGCGGCGCACGCGGGGGACGACGTCGCCGACGGATTCTCGCGCGACGTTCGAGTGGCTCGGCCCGCGGGCGCCGCCACGGCGACTCCCGGCGTCTTCTACTGGTACCGCCGGTCGCCGGTGTCGATTGTCTACGTAGTCGACGAGCGCGTGTATACCGGAGCCTCGCGGTTCGCCTTGCCCGCGCTCGATTCGCCGGGGGCGATCGCGATGCGCTTCGATCTGCAGGGCCGGCTCCTCGAGTTCCGTCGCTTCCCCTCGGTTGCGGACACCGGGACCGCGGCGCCCGACTGGGGTCCGTTCTTCACCGCGGCCGGCCTCGACGCACCTCGTCCCGCTCCCGGGCCACCGAGTGCCGTCGCGCCGGTCCCCACGCGATCGAACGTCGCGTGGACCGCGGAGAGTGCGGGCGGAACGCGCCGCGCGCAGGGCGGCGCGTACGGAGGCCGCGTCACGTTCTTCGCCGTGGGCGCGCCCTACGCTCTCGAGTCCCCGACCCTGGGAGCCGTTCGCTGGAGCACGATCCTCGGTCTCGTGCCCATCCTGCTCATGGCGTTCGTGGTGTACTTCGCGCGCCGCAATCTCATCGAGGGGCGTGCCGACACGCGCGGCGCCGTTCGAATATGCGCCACGCTCGGCGTCGTCGGATTGCTCGGGTGGTCGCTTCTGCCGTCCCCGCGGCTGCTCGTAGCCGGACAGATGCTCGGGGTGTCGCTGGCCCTCGGCGCGTACTACATCGTCCTCGGGGCGTTTGCGTATCTGGCACTCGAACCGATCGTCCGCCGCCAGCACCCGGAGTGGCTGGTGTCGTGGACGCGCCTGATCGATGGCCGTTGGGCGGACCGACTCGTCGGTCGAGACGCCCTCATGGGATTGCTGGGGGGCGCGATCGTCGCCGACGTCGGGCAGCTGCAGGGTTGGTTCGCGAAGTCGGCGCCGGCCGGCGACATTCAATCTGCCGCGACGGGCGGCTTGCACGCGGTCGGGCTCCTGATGCGGGGCGCCAGTCAGGGCACGCTCCTGTCGATCGTCCTCGGCCTCGTGCTCGCCCTGCTCCAGCGTACGGTCCGAAACAAAGTCCTCGGATGGATTCTGTGGGTTCCCGTCGTGATGCTGTTCATTTCGAGCGGCCTCACGGCGCCGATACTGTTCAGCACGCTGATCGAGGCGCTGATCCTCGGGCTCGTGCTGCATCGCTCGGGCCTGCTGGGAATGGCCATGGCCGTCACGGTGTTCAACGTGTGCGGGGATGAATATCTGACGACGCACCTCGGCGCCTGGTACGGCGGCGTGACGCTGGCGATCGTGCTGGTGACCGCGGCGATCGCCGTGTGGGCGAGCCTCGTCGCGGCACGCGTGCCGCGCGGAGCGGCGAGCCCCGGCAGCGCCTGATGTGCGGGCGCCGGCACACGGCCGGCGACGCAGTCACGCACCACCGCGATGCTGAGGCGCGACCCCTCAGCCCTGGCGGCCGAAGAACAGGTACGTCACGAAGATCGCGGCGATGACGCCGGCGATCTCGGATGCGAGCGCGCAGGGCAGCGCGTGGCGCGTCTTCTTCACGTTCACCGACCCGAAGTACACGGCCAGCGTGTAGAACGTGGTCTCCGTGCTGCCCTGGATCACGCACGACAGGCGGCCCGCGAACGAGTCGGGTCCCAGGGCCTTCATGGTCTCGACCATCACGCCACGGGCGCCGCCGCCCGAGAACGGCTTGATGAGCGCGGTGGGAAGCGCGTCGACCCAGCGCGTGTCGATCGCGAGGCCGCCGACGCCGGTCCGGATCGCCCCGAGCAGCGCGTCGAGCGCGCCGCTCGCGCGCAGCGCGCCGACCGCGACCAGGATCGCGACCAGGTAAGGCACGATGCCGATCGCCACCTGGAATCCCTCCTTCGCGCCCTCGATGAAGACCTCGTACATGGCGACGCGCCGCACGGCGCCGGCCACGAGGATCATCGAGATCAGTCCCAGCAGGATCGAGTTCGCGAGCACCGCCGATTGGGTCGCGACGGCGGCGGGGTCGAGTCGCGAGAAGTGCCACACCAGTCCCGCCACCAGCGCGGTGAGGCCGCCGAGCCAGCCCAGTACCACCGGATTCCACAGGTTCAGGCGCTGGATCGACGCCACCAGCACGAGGCCGAACACGTCGGCGATGAACGTGGCGATCAGGATCGGCACGAACACGTCCGCCGGGTTCGCGGCGCCGAGCTGGGCGCGGAACGTCAGGATCGAGATCGGCACCAGCGTGACCGACGACGCGTTCATGACCATGAACAGGATCATGTCGTTGGACGCGGTGTCGGGGACCGGGTTCAGCGACTGCAGCTCTTTCATCGCCTTCAAGCCGAGCGGCGTCGCGGCGTTGTCGAGCCCGAGCATGTTCGCCGAGCGGTTCATGACGATTGCGCCCGAGGCCGGGTGCCCGGCGGGGATGCCGGGGAAGAGGCGCCGGAACAGCGGGCCGAACAGCCACGCGATGCCTCGGGTGATCCCGGCGGTCTCGGCGATCTTCATGAGCCCGAGCCACAGCGCCATGATCCCGGTGAGGCCGAGCGACAGCTCGAAGCCGGTCTTCGCCGAGTCGAAGAGCGCGGTGACGACCGCCTGCAGCGTGTCGGGCTTGCCGCCGACGATCGCGGCCACCGCGGCGGCGCCGAACGCGATCAACAGGAGTGCGGCCCAGATCCAGTTGAGCATGGCCGCAGGATGCGAGCCGCGGGGACGCGGGGTCAAGCGCGGACGTCGTTGCGACCGGCCATCCCGTGTGACAGCCTCGCCGGCATCGTGAGCACTCGCAGGCCAGCACGTCGCTCCGGCGCCCCGCGCCTCAGGCCGATCGGCGTCCTCCACTCGACGCTTCGGTCGCGCCACGACGCACCGCGCCAGGGGCCCGAGGGCGCGCCCGACGCGTGGCTCGAGGTCCATCCGTGGGCGCGAGCGGCGCTCTACCGCCTCAAGGCCGGCGACCGACTCATCGTGATCACGTGGCTCCACCGCGCGAAGCGCACGACGATGCGCGTCCACCCGCGTTCGGACCCGAAGCGCCGCCTGACCGGCGTGTTCGCGACGCGATCGCCGGATCGGCCGAACCCGCTCGGCCTCCATCCCGTGACCGTGCGCGCGAAACGCGGGCTGCGGCTGCGCGTCGGGCCGATCGAAGCGATCGACGGAACGCCGGTCGTGGATCTCAAGCCGCAGATCTGAAGGAAGCCGCGGCGCGACGGCAGAAGCAACGCCCCTCAAGACCCCGGCGGGTTCCGCGACCCTCTAGACCGCCGGCGCGCTCTTTCGCTTCGGCGCCGCGAACCTCGAGGCGATCCACGCCAGCAGTCCGATCACGAGGCCCGAGAGCCCGGGGATCGGGATGCCGCTCGCGAGCCAGGCCCGGATGCCGGTGGCTACGCCCTGCGGCACCCCGGGCAGCGCCATCGACTGCAGGTTCGCGACCTCCTTCGCGTGGGTCGCCACGTACGCGTCGCGGAAGATCACGTGCGCCGCCGCGACCCACACCCAGTTCGTGAACCCCACGAGGAAGCCGTGTAGGAAGTACTTGCCCGGCGCGCGGCGGGCGATGACGAACGCGTACACGACGAATGCGACGGGCCAGACCAGGGACTCGGGGCGCGACGACGGCATGAACACCGACTCGATCGCCATCGCGAGCCCGACGAGGCTCAGCAGGAAGATCAGCTTCCAATTCATCGACGGCCTCCAAACCAAGCGCCGCGCGAAGGGCGCGGGCATGAGCGACCCCGCGCGGCGCGGCCTTGGAGGGGAAGAGGCTGCCCGGCGCGTGGCCACGAGCCTCTACGGCCCACGCGTGGAATTGGTTGCCGCGATTCAGCCGTCGCGCCGGCCCGCGAAGATCTTCGCCGGCGGGAATCCCACGAGCTTCAGCAGGTACTGGAGCACGACCGTCACTGTTCCAAACCCGTATCGCACGCTGCGCCTGAAATCGATGCTCGACGCCTCGGGCATGTAGCGGACCGGCACCGGTATCTCGCCGAGGCGAAAGCCTGCGTCGACCGCCGAGACGAGAAACTGGGAGTCGAAGACGAAGTCGTCGGAGAAGCGCTCGAACGGCAACCTCTCCAGCACCTGACGGCGGTACGCGCGGAATCCACTGTGGAACTCGCCCATGTTCTGCCCAAGGCAGATGTTCTCAATGAGGGTCAGCAGGCGATTGCCAAGGTACTTGTAGAGCGGCATTCCCGAGGCGAGGCACTCGCGCCGCGTGCGCACGCGCGAACCGAGCACCACGTCGAGGATCCCGAGCTCGAGTGGCACGATCATCATGGGCACGAGGCGTGGATCGTACTGATAGTCCGGGTGGAGCATGATGACGATGTCGGCGCCGCGCTCGAGCGCCTCGCGATAACAGGTCTTCTGATTGCCCCCGTAACCGCGGTTCGTCGCGTGCTCCAGCACGCGAATTCCGAGCGAACGCGCCAACTCCACAGTGTTGTCACGACTCGCGTCGTCCACGAGAATGAACTCGTCGACGTAGCCGGCTGGAATCCCGTTCCAGGTCTGACGGAGCGTCCCCGAAGCATTGTAGGCTGGCATGACGAGGGCGACCCTTCCACGCGGCGAGTTGCTCGACGTGGGATGGGGCAGGGGCTGTGGCGAGGTCGGCCGCCCTTCGGTGAGCATGGAGGGCATCTTGCGAGGACTCGATCGACTCGGTCAACCCGCGCCGGCCATTCCCATCCGCCCTACCCGAGCGCGGAAGGCCCGCGCCGCGAGCGCGTCGGTCGCCTGCGTCGGAATCGTCGCGATCGGCGTCGCGCTCGCCGGGTGCGGACATGGGGACCCGCTTCTCGCCCGTGTCGGTGCGGAAACCATCACGGCGCGCGACGTCCGGTCGGCCGCGATCCGCAACGGGAACGCGGCCACAGGGGACTTGCGGGCCACATTCGACGCGCTCGTGACGCGGGCGCTGCTCTTGGAAGCATCGAAGGACCTTCACCGCATCGGCGTTCTTGCCCCGAGCGATTCATTGCCCGCGAAGGGCTCGCCCAGACGCACGCCCGCGCTCGAGCGGCGGATGCTCGACGAGGTCTATCGGATCGAGGTCCTGAACCGCGTCCCCGAGCCGGATTCAACGGCGTTGCGTGTGGAATGGAACCGCCGACCTCGATCGAAGGAATTGTCCGCGGCCGTCGTCGCCGTCATCACGGTCCCCGACTCCGGCGCGGCCACCGAGCTGGGCGCCGCGCTGCGTGGAGGTCGCAGCCTGTCCGCCGCGGGTCTCCTCCTCTCGCCGCCGCGAAGGCCCGACGTCCTCTCGTTGCGTTTCCCGGCTGACGATTCGCTGTGGCGCCGCCTCGAGCCGGCGCTGGCGACCCTGAGCCCGCACCAGATCCGTCCATTTCGAACGGAACATGGATGGGCTTTCGTCGAGCTGCTCGACCGCAAGCTTCGATGGGAGTTCGACGCCGTTTCACCGGCCGAAATCACGAGTCTCCGGGACAACCTGCTCCGACGGGGCCGCGAAGCCCGCCTCGGCGCGGTCGTCGAATCGCTGACCGCAGTCATTCCCGTGCGGGTTCTCGACGCTCGGCTGGAGCGCGACCTGCGGATGCCGGAAGAGACGAGCCCCGCGCTGCCGTTGGCTGTCGCGTCGCTCGTCCTGGCGCTGATCATCGGCTGCGCGCTCCGCCTCGCACCCCGCCGCGGAGGGAAGGAGCCCGTGGGTCTGGGCGCCTTCGGGAGGATCATTCTTCAGGTTGGGCTCGTCGGCGTGCTGATCTTTCTGGGCGCCGGCTATCTCTTCCGCGCCGACGGTGGTTGGGATTTCGCCAACTATCACCGAGCCGCCCAGGAGATGCGGGCGGGAATGAGTCCGTACGATCCTGCGACCGTGGCTCGCGACAAATGGGATCCGCAGACGCCGTTTCTGTACGCGCCGGTCACGCTCTGGCTCTTCGGCCCTCTCGGCGGGCTCCCGTTGGAGAAGGCCGAAGTCGTCTGGTTCTGGATCAAGATCGGGGTGGCGCTGGCGCTTGGAGTCCTCTCGTGGCGCCTGCTGTCCGGCCGCTGTCCTGCGCCGCTGATGGTGGGCATGCTCCTCTACGGTTTCAACGGCGCGATGCTCCTCGACCTGCGCGCCGGGAATGTCGCAACCATTGAAGTCTTGTTGATATGGAGCGCGTTGATCGCATTTCTCAGCGGGCGGAGATGGCTCTGCGCGGCGCTGATCGCGATTGCCGCGCAGTTCAAATTGCTGCCGATCGTGTTCTTGAGCCTGCTCATCTGGCCGACGAGAACTCGCTCCGCACGGACGGGGCCCATCCTCCTGGGACTCGGGCTCTGCGGCCTCATGCTGGCCCTCCCCAAGATCGCGGGCATGCCGTGGGCGAGTGGATACCTGGGGAACCTGGAGACCGTCCGGCCCTATGGAGAGGTGAACCCGAGCGCGCTGGGTCTCGTCGACATGGTGTTGGACCGAGGGAATCTGCATCCCGGCCACAATCGCGTCGCGCCCCTGATCTGGCTTCTCTACTGCGTCGCCCTGCTGATCGTGAGCGTCGGCGGGTTGCGGCGGGCGTGGCGAGCGCGGGAGCCGCTGGAGTGGATCATCGTCACTGCCATGCTGTTCATCCTGCTGTCGCCTCGCCCGATCGTGTACGGCTATTCGCTCGTCATCGTTCCCGCGCTTCTCATCGTGATGCGATTGTGGCCCGGTCTCCTGGGAACTTCCGTGGCAGTCGGTGCGCTGGCGGCGCAGGGTCTGATTCAGCGTGGGCTGTTGCGCTCGGATTTCATTCCCGGATCGTTGCCTTGGCCCGTGCTCGTCGTGGTCGCGAACCTCCCGTTCCTGATGACGCTCGGTCTGTGGATCGCATTCATTCGTTCCGGCACGTCGGCGGATGACGCGCTCGAGGCGAGGCCTGTCGATCACCGATACCGCGTCTTCACCGATCCCCACGAGCGTGGCAACGTGGGCGTCGCGCCGCAGCATTCGGTGTCGAGCTGGATCCAGATCGGGCTCGCGCCCGGCAGGATCGAGCACTCGTCGACCGGCGTGCCCCACAGGTTCGTCGCCGTGACCCACTCGTCGCAGTTCGTGCACGCGACGTTCGCGCGATCGAGACCCACCGCGCCCTTGGTCGAGAGGCACGCGTCCATCCCGACGAAGCGGATCAGCACGAACGCGTCGCTGGTGAGGCACCATCCCGTCGGCAGGGGGATCGAATGCACGTCGCCGACGCCGATATTGATCGTGACCGGCGTCGACGACGGGCCGTAGAGCACGTTCGTCGTGTCGGGCTGGGGGCACGCGCCGCCCGTGGACGCCACAATCGACACGTCCACCGTGATGTTGCAGTTGTCGAACGCCCGCGTCGCGAACGAGACCTGTCGCGCCTCGGCCAGGCCGGGCGAGGGGCAGTTGCCGCACGGCTGATTCGGAATGTGCCAGGCGATCCAGTTCCAGCCGTCACCCGCCGCGTACGACGTCGTGGGATCGAGCGGCCCCGGCTCGAGCGAGCAGGCGAATGCGGCGTGCGCAGGCGTCGCGGTCGTCGCGCCCGGATCCTGCATGACGATGGGACCTGAGGCGACCGCGACCTGGGCGAGCGTCGCGAGGAGCAGGGGCGTGACGAGTCGACAGGCGACGGCCGGGACGCGAATCGAGTTCATGGGGCCTCCGGAGGCGGCAGCGCAAGGGCGATGGCGGAGGAGCGTCCGTGCTCGGGCGAGGAAAATCCTACCCCCGTCGCCGGCGCTCGGGCGAGGGGAAAGGTGGGGGCGGTGAGCCGCGCTAGCGCTTTCCGGCCGCCTCGAAGATCTTTCCGGCGTTCTCCGGCGAGAAGAACTCGGCCGGCGAGGTCACCGCCGCGTTGACGCGCGCGAACCCGTCCATGGCTTCCTGGTTGCCGTGCGCGGCCCCCAGCAGTTGCTGCAACTGCGGCGGCGGCGGCTCGAGCGCGGCCACCTGGCAGGTGAACTCGAAGATCGGCAGGACCCGCTCGTCGCGCGCGCGCTGGTAGTCGCCCATGGCCTCGTCGAACGGCCGTGCCCCCGAGAGCGACTGGTGCAGCGCCTCCGCGCACAGCTCCGCGCTCAGGAACGCGTCCGTGATCCCCATGGCCGTGATGTAGTCGCGATTGTACCCCGCGTCGCCGACGAGCGCCCACCCCGGTCCGTACGGCTTCCGGAAGAAGTTTGCGACCGGCGTGCCGACGAACTTGGCCTCGCGCTTGCCGGCGCGGAGCCGCGCGGCCAGCGACGGCGACAGGTCGATCATCTTCATCCAATTCGCTTCCAGGTCCTGCTTGTTCGCCTCGAACTCCGCCATCGGCCAGCCCCCGACGATGAGCGTGAGCCCGTCGTTCGTGGGCCACGCGGCGAATCCACGGTGCGGGTAGGAATAGACCTCGAAGGCGCCCTGTACCGGGATCCCGCTCCAGTAGGAGTAGTAGCCGGCCAGGATGGGCGGCCGCTCGTTGTAGGCGGCGGCCTTCACCGCGTCCGCGACGGGCGAGTGCCGCCCGTCCGCGCCGACCACGACCGTGGCGCGCTCGGTGACGGCCTTCCCGTTTTTTTCGCGTCCGCGGATGCCGGTCACGCGGCCGTCCTCGACCAGCACTTCGTCCACGGCGAATTCCTCGCGGACCTCGGCTCCTGCCTCGGACGCGGCGTCCACGAGGAGCTTGTCGAGCACCGTGCGGCGCGGCCCGTAGGCGACCGGGGAATCCACCGTGCCGGGCGCTCCCGAGATGACGAACGGACCGAAGTCGAACCGATAGGTGTCGATCGGCGGGCAGCCGGTGGCGATGAGCCGGGCGAGGAGCCCCCAACGGCGCAGCGCGGCGATCCCGGGCGGGTGCACGAGATGCGTCGAGATCGTATCGCTCGGGAACGCCGCCCGGTCGACGACCAGGACCTTGTAGCCCCGGCGCGCCAGGAGCATGGCCGTTGGCGAACCGGCGCAGCGCGCACCCACGATGATGGCGTCGTAGTTCTTCATGACGGCCTCCTACCGCAATGACACGACAAGACGGAGTTCGTTGGTCGGCCGAGGCCGGTCAGTAGGCTTCCGCGTTCCGATTCGCCGGCCGCCAACGGGCGCAGATCACGGAGCGCTCCTGACGCGCGGCGGGCATTCCTTGAGTATGCTGGGCTGGGACCAAGTCGTCGACCCAGGATAGGATCTGCCATGCATGTCAGTGCTCCGCCAGCCAAACCGCGCGGTTTCGCCTTGATGTTCGGCTGGCGACGATTCCGCTTCACGCTCGGCCTCTCGATCGCGGTCGGCGTGGTGCTCAGCCTTCATCACGTTCCGCCCTGGCCGCACTGGAAGCCGACGCTGCTCTGGGCGCTCACGTGCACGCTCGTCCTCGGGCTCGTCGCGATGCTCGTGTTCGGATCGTTCGAGCAGTGGCCGAAACGCCTGCCGCGCTGGCTCGAGCGCTGGATGCTCCAGGTCGCGTGCGTCGCCGTGGCCATGCCGATCACCGCCTGGGCGCTCTATTCGTTCTCGACCGCCCCCGGCGCACCTCCGTTCTACGAAGTCCAACCGCGTCTCGATGGCTTCCTGATCCTGTCGTTTCTCGGGATCCTGATCGCGCCCTGGGCTGCGCTCGGCGCGCTGGTCCGGCAGAAGGAGGCGCTCGCGCGCCATCAGGCGCTCGCCTTCGAGCTGGCGCGCAGCGAGCTGGAACGCCAGGCCTCCGAGGCGCGTCTGCGCCTCCTGCAGGCGCAGGTCGCTCCGCACTTCCTCTTCAACACGTTGGCGAACGTGCAGGCGCTGGTGGACGCGGGCTCGCCGCAGGCGAAGGTCGTGCTGCGCAGCCTCGTCGCGTACTTGCGCGCGGCGGTGCCGCGCTTGAACGAGCCGGTGACCACGCTCCAGCAGGAGCTGGAACTGGTCGAGGCCTACCTCGAGCTGATGCACATGCGGATGCCCGATCGCCTGCAGTTCGCGCTGCACGTGGACGATGCGGCGCGCTCGCTCCGCTGTCCGCCCATGACGCTCCTGACGCTCGTCGAGAACGCGGTGCGCCATGGGATCGATCCGAGCGAGGAGGGCGGCGTGATCGACATCGTGGTCGAGCGGCGCGGTGGTCGCTGCATCGTGCGCGTCAGCGACACCGGCGCCGGGCTCGGGCCCGCGAACGGCGGACTCGGCACCGGCCTCGCGACGCTGCGCGAGCGCCTGCAGCTCAGCTTCGGCGGCGATGCCGAGTTGCGCGTCGAGGCACGACAACCGGCCGGCGTCTCCGCGGTGCTGGAGTTCCCGGCCCGCGAGCTGGGGGATCGATGACCGCGCGTCCGACGGCCCTGATCGCCGACGACGAGCCGCTGCTGCGCGAGGCGCTGGCCGGCCAGCTCGCGGAGGTCTGGCCGGAGCTGGACGTGGTCGCGCAGGCGCGGAACGGCCGCGAGGCGATCGAGCTGTTCGAGGCGCGGCGGCCCGACGTCTGTTTCCTCGACGTCCACATGCCGGGGCTCTCGGGCATCGAGGCCGCGCATCGGATCGGGGGCCGCGCGCACCTGGTGTTCGTCACCGCGTACGACCATTACGCGGTCGAGGCGTTCGCGCAGGGCGTGCTGGACTACCTGGTGAAGCCGGTCGAGCCGGCGCGCCTCGCCGAGACGGTGGCGCGTCTCAAGGATCGGCTGAACGCGGCGCAGCCGGCGACGAACACCGCGCTGCTGCTCGAGCAGCTCGCGGCCGAGCTGGCTCGGCTCCAGCACGACACGGCGTCAGCCCCGCTGCGCTGGATCACGGCCCAGGTGGGCTCCGCGTTGCGTCTCATCCCGGTCGAGGACGTCGACTACCTTCGATCCGACACGAAGTACACGCGCGTGGCCTGGCGCGGCGATCGAGGCGTGGCCAGCGAGGCACTGGTTCGCACGCCGCTCAAGGACTTGATCGCCCGGCTCGATCCCGCGCAGTTCGCGCAGATCCATCGCTCCGTCGTGGTCAACCTGCGGGCCATCGACCACGTCACGCGGGGCGAGAGCGAGACTGCCGAGGTTCACCTCAAGGGCCGCGCGGAGGTGCTGCCGGTGAGCCGCAGCTACCTTCACCACTTCCGCGGGATGTAGCTCGTCGGCCCACGCCGTGCTTCGTCCACCGCCGGCGCCGTTCGTCGCAAGCCCCTTGGAGCCCGGTCCACCCGCCGACACTATCGGGGGAGGAAAGGCTGCGCGCGGACTGTCGCGTCCTCGGTTGCCGAGACCCGAACCATGCTGCTCTTCCGTGGGAGGTTGACGTGAACGATCTGAGAGAGCGGTTGTCTCAATTGTGGCTCTTCGCGCTATTGAACTACCTGTACGCGGACGCTATTGCCTTGTTCGATATTGCAGGCTCGGGGCGTGGATTCCAGCCTCTCCCACCATGGGCGCTGATGAGCTCAGCGGTCCTGATGGAAATTCCCATCGCCATGATCCTGGCGTCCCGACTGCTTCCGTTCAGGGCGAATCGCTTGGCGAATATCATCGCGGGAAGCTTCCTGACCCTCATCAACGGCTTCGTGACGTTCGTCGCGCCACTGCTCGGAATGGGTCGGCCGCCTGCTTTTCCGGAGTACTTGTTCTTCGCAACGATCGAAACCGTGTGCACCGTGATCATCATCCGGCAGGCGTGGAGCTGGAGGAGCGTTGAAGTCAGCAGGTCGCCGTCATCCCTGCAGGCGAAATCAACGTTGGGCTTGAGCGGTCAACTGTGATTGACGACCGCGTTCCAGCCGCCTGGCGCGGCCGCGGGTCGACAGGATCGAAGCGGTTCACTGAACCATCGTGGGACGCAATATGAGGGAATCGTCCATGGCCACCGGCAGACTCCTCACCGTGACGTCGCTGCTTTCGCTGACTCTCCTGACGATTCACGTCTCGGACGACATCGCCCGCGGAATCTCGTCCCTCAACTTCGCGTCCATGATCGCGGTGCTGGTGGTCGCGATGCTGCTGTACGCCACGCTGACGGGTGAAGGCCGGCGCGCGGGCGCCGTGAGCGGATTCCTGATCGGCCTCTTGGCGCTGGGGATGCCAGCGCTCCACTTCCGCGGCGCGCACATGAATGAGATCGCGAAGTCCAGCGGCGGCCTCTTCTTCGTCTGGACGCTCTGGGCGCTGGGCGGACTGGGCGGTGCCGGGATGATCCTCTCGGTGCGAGCGTTCCTGGCGTCGTTCCGATCGGCGAAGGGGTCTCGCTAAGCGGCTCACCCCAGGCAACGTCGCGACCGGCGGGCCTGCCTCCGCGCTCGTCGCGAGAGGATGTTTTCCGCGTCCCCGGCGGGCCCAGTATCGGGACATGAGAGCTCTTGGCCCAGTCGCCCGGCCCGGCATGGTGGCGCTCGTCGGAATGCTCGGCATTCTCACCGTCGAGCGCGCGACCGCGCAGGGTGGGCCGACGGCGCCCGTCGTCACGGAGCAGCACAGCGGGACCTCGGCACGGCTCCAGGCGGTGAGCGCGGTCAGCGAGCGCGTGGTGTGGGTCAGCGGCATCCGGGCCACATGGGCTCGCACGCTGGACGGCGGCGCGACGTGGGTCGCGGACTCGATGAAGGCCGACGCGTGGCTGGAATTCCGCGACGTGCACGCGGTGTCGGCGGACCGGGCGTGGCTGCTGGCCGCCGGTCCGGGGGACAGCTCGCGCATCTATCACACGGAGGACGGCGGGCGACACTGGACGCTCCAGTTCCAGAACCGCGACTCGTCAGCCTTCTACGACGCGTTCGACTTCTGGGATGCGCGCCGTGGCATCGTGGTCGGCGACGCGGTGCGTGGGCACATGGTGGTCATGACGACGAGCGATGGCGGTGCGTCGTGGCAGCCGACGCCCGCGCAAGGAATGCCGCCGGCCCTCCCGGGCGAAGGCGCTCCCGCCGCCAGCGGCACGTGCCTCGTGACGCGGCCCGGCGGCCGGGCGTGGTTCAGCACCGAATCGAAGTCCGGCGGGCGCGTGTACTCGTCGCTGGACTATGGACGGACCTGGCGCGTCGCCGAGACGCCGATGGTGCACGACAAGGATGCGGGCGTCGCGTCGCTGGCGATGCGCGACGACCTGCATGGGTTCGCGTTCGGCGGGAGGCTCCTCGAGCCCAGGGACACGAGCGTCGCGGTCGTCGTGACCGCGGACGGTGGACGGACCTGGGCCGCCGCCGCTCGACCGCCGTTCACGGGCGCGGTGTACGGCTCCGCTCTGCTGCCGCGGCCGGAGGACGCGCTGCTCGTGGCCGGGCCGCGCGGCGTGGCACTCGCGCCAACGGACAATGGTCCGCCGCGGTGGACACTGGTGTCCTCCGACAACTGCTGGGCGGTCGACGCGCGCGGCGGCGTGGCGTGGGCCGCGGGGCCCAGCGGCCGGATCATCCGGATCGACGTTCGGCGTCCGCGGTAACGCCGATCCACGGACGGGTGCCAGCTCACGCCTGCGCGCCCTGAATGGGCTGGCGGACTCGCCGCGCCCGTGACGCACTCGATGGGCCGGGGCCCTCTTGAGAAGTTGGTGCGCCGCGAAGGAATCGAACCTTCAACCTACTGATTAAGAGTCAGTTGCTCTGCCAATTGAGCTAGCGGCGCCCCTCGCGGCGGACTCGGTTGCCTCACGAGTCTTCGCAAAAAAGCGAGCGCACAGACTACTCGCGCGCACCGGCGCGCGCAAGCGCAGAGGGCACGGCCCGCCGTCACGATGCCCGAGTTGCCGCGTTCATTCCGATTGCAGGCGCATTCGGCGTTCCACTAGCCTTCGCGCGGCCGTGCCGCTCACTCGAAGTCCAGTGATTCGAACAAGGAGGGTCGCGATGAAGGCAGTCTTCGTGGCGCTGTTGGCGATCGGACTGGCGGCGGGCGTCTCGGGCGCCGCCGACACCAAGATGGCGCATCCGATGGCGAAGCCGGCGGCGAAGCCGATGATGGGGCTGAGCGTGCCGAACGACATCAAGTGGGGCCCGGCGCCTCCTGTGTTCCAGTCGGGCGCCCAGTTCGCCGTGCTCGAGGGCAACCCGGGCGCGGCGGGCATGTACACCGTGCGCCTCAAGATGCCGGACGGCTACAAGATCATGCCGCACTGGCACCCGACGACCGAGAACGTGACGGTGATCTCGGGCACGTTCCACCTCGGCACCGGCGCCAAGTTCGACGACACGAAGGGCACCGAGATGCCGACGGGTACGTTCGGCTTCATCGGGCCGCACATGCAGCACTACGCGTGGGCGACGGGCGAGACCATCGTCCAGGTGCACGGCATGGGTCCGTTCAAGCTGACGTACGTGAACCCGGCCGACGATCCGAGCAAGGCGGCCGCGAAGTAGCGGCGCCGCCCGCATCCCGGGCAGTGATGACGCGGCGCCGGCGCTCTGCCGGCGCCGCGTCGCGTTCCGGGGCGCACCGTTCCACGCGGTCGCCGGGCGCGTGCTATCCTGCGCGCTCTTTTCACGCGTGAATGGCGGGCCGGCGCGGGGTCGGCGCGTGCGGGGCGCGCGGGATGCGCGGGATGCGCGACTCCAAGGAGGCGGGATTGGCGGAGCGGGCGCGGCGGTCGTCGTTTCAGTTGTTCTTGCGCGACTGGCTGCCCGTGTTGCTGTACATCACCGTCATCCTGACGCTCAGCGCGCAGCCGAATCTGAAGCCGCCGATCAACTGGCAGGGCGCGGACAAGTTCTACCATCTCGCCGAGTACGGCGGGTTCGGCTGGCTGCTGGGGCGGGCGTTTCGCGACACGCTGCCGGCGCGGCGTATCGTGCTCGCCACCCTGATCGCGATCTTCGCCGGCGCCGCGTTCGGGGCGTTCGACGAGTACTTCCAGAGTTTCGTGCCCGGTCGCGAGTCGAGCGTGTACGACTTCATCGCCGACTCGGCGGGCGTGATCCTGGCGCAGATGGTCGCGCTGCTCGTGGCCCGCGACTAGAGAGGACTTCATGGCGCCCAAACACCAGGCTCCGCGCGGCACGCGCGACCTTCTGCCCGCGGACACCACGCGCTGGCAGTGGGTCGAGGCGCGTTCGCGCGAGGTGATGGAGCGCTACGGCTACGGCGAGATCCGCACGCCCATCTTCGAGGACTACGAGCTGTTCGCGCGCTCGTCCGGCGAATCGAGCGATGTCGTCCAGAAGGAGATGTACCGCTTCACCGACCTCGGCGAGCGCGATCTCGCGTTGCGCCCCGAGTGCACCGCCGGCGTGTGCCGCGCGTATCTCGAGCGCGGGCTCGGCGGCCAGGCGCGCATCCACCGCCTGTGGTACGCGGGGCCGATGTTCCGCTACGGGCGTCCGCAGAAGGGACGCTATCGCCAGTTCTATCAGATCGGCGCCGAGCTGATCGGCAGCGCCGCGCCGGGCGCGGACGTGGAGATGATCGCGCTGTTCGTCGACCTGTTCGAGGCGTGGAGCTTTCGCGATCTCACGGTGGCGGTGAACAGCGTGGGCACGCCGGAGTCGCGGCGCGCGTACGGCGACAAGCTCCGCGAATGGCTGCGCCCGGTGCAGGATCGCCTCAGCGCCGATTCGCAGACGCGACTCGTGCAGAATCCGCTGCGCGTGCTCGACACGAAGGATCCGGACGATCTGGTGCTCCTGCGCGGTGAGTGGGGCGGGAGCGCGCCGTCCGCCATGCCGCGCATGCTCGACGTGCTCGACGCCGAGAGCCGCGAGCACTGGCAGAGCGTGCTCGCCGGGCTCACGGCGCTCGGCATCGCGCACGAGGTCGACCACGGGCTCGTGCGCGGGCTCGACTACTACACGCGTACCGCATTCGAAGTGCACGATAAGACGCTCGGCGCGCAGAGTGCGCTGGGCGGCGGCGGTCGCTACGACGGCCTGATCCAGGAACTGGGCGGCCCGGCCACGCCGGGCGTCGGCTTCTCGATCGGGCTCGATCGCGTCGTGCTCGTGTTGGAAGAGCGCGGCGCGGGAATGCCGGAGCTTCAGCGGACGGTCTACATCGCGGCGATGGACGCGACGCGCGACGCCGCGCTCACGCTCGTACGCGAACTGCGCCGCGAGTTCCGCGTCGACACCGATCTCGAAGCGCGCGGCATGGGCGCGCAGATGAAGGCCGCCGACAAGGCGGGCGCGACGCTCGTCGTGATCCTCGGCGAAGACGAATGGAAGCGCGGCGACGTGATGGTGAAGGATCTGACGAACGGCGATCAGACAACGCTGCCGCGGGCCGGCCTCGTCGCGCACTTGCGCGAACGGCTGGCACGGCCGGCCGCGCGCGTGTGAGCGGCGCGCTGATGAACTCCAACTCCGGGAACCAATGACGCACTCGACCGAAACGAACGAACCGACCCTCGAAGGCCTCGGCGACTGGCGGCGCACGCACACGTGCGGCGAGCTGCGCGGCGTCGATTCCGGGCGCAGCGTCACGCTCATGGGCTGGCTGCACCGCGCGCGCGACCATGGCGGCGTGCTGTTCGTGGATCTGCGCGATCGCTATGGGCTGACGCAGGTCGTGTTCCGCCCCGAGATCGGCGGCGCGGCGCTCCTGGAGCGCGCCACGGCGATCGGCAACGAGTGGGTGATCGCGGTGAAGGGCCTGGTCAGTCATCGCCCCGCCGACTCGCTGAACCCCGACCTCGCGACCGGCGAGATCGAAGTCGAAGCGCGCGAGCTGAAGATTCTGTCGTCGTCCGACCCGCTGCCGTTCCAGGTCAACGACGACACGCACCTGGCGAGCGAAGATCTGCGCCTGCGCTATCGCTTTCTCGATCTGCGCCGGCCCGAGCTGTCGAGCGTGCTCGCGCTGCGCCATCGCGTGATGCAGTCCGCGCGCGCGTATCTGTCGGGTCAGAGCTTCCTCGAGATCGAGACGCCGCTGCTCGTGAAGCCCACGCCCGAGGGCGCGCGCGACTACGTCGTGCCGAGCCGCGTGCATCCCGGCAAGTTCTACGCGCTGCCGCAGAGCCCGCAGCTCTACAAGCAGACGCTGATGATCTCGGGCATGGATCGCTACTTCCAGATCGCACGTTGTCTGCGCGACGAAGACCTGCGCGCCGACCGCCAGCCCGAGCACACGCAGATCGATCTCGAGATGAGCTTCGTCACCGAGGACGAAGTGTTCGCGGTGGTGGAGGGCATGTATGCCGCGATCTGGAAGGAGTGCCTCGGCGTCGACATCGTGACGCCGTTCCCGCGGCTCACGTTCCGCGAAGCGATGCTGCGCTTCGGCTCGGACAAGCCGGACACGCGCTTCGGGCTCGAGTTCCGCGACGTCACGCAGATTCTCGCGCGCTCGCCGCGCAACGTGGTCGCGAACGGCGCGAAGGCCGAAGGCGGCGTGGGCGTCGCGCTCACGATCCCGCAGGGCGCCGAGATCTCGGGCACGCAGCTGCGCAAGTTTGAAGACGTCGTGAAGGAAGCGGGCGGCGGGGGCCTCAGCTTCTTCAAGGTGCTCGAGAACGAGCGCGAGAAGCAGAAGGTGATCTTCCCTGACACGTTGCTCGACGAATTCCTCGACGCCGCGGGCGCGAAGCTCGGCGACGCGGTCGTGTTCACGTCGGGCCCCTGGGAGAAGACGCTGAAGGCGCTCGGCGTGCTGCGCACGCAGCTCGGCCAGCCGCTCCTGAAGGCGCCGCAGCGCGGCAACGATCTGCCCGCTCACGACTGGGCGTTCCTGTGGGTGCGCGAGTTTCCGCTGTTCGAGTGGAATCCCGATCGCAAGGGCTGGGACGCGCGGCACCACATGTTCACGATGCCGAACCCCGAGCATCTCGAGAAGCTCGAGACCGACCCCGGCAACGTGTACGCGCAGCTCTACGACGTCGTGCTGAACGGCAACGAACTCGGCTCCGGCTCGATCCGCATCCATCGCCCCGACATCCAGGAGCGCGTGATGAAGGTGGTCGGGTTCACCGCCGAGGAAGCGCGCGAGAAGTTCGGCTTCCTGATCGACGCGTACCGCTATGCGTCACCGCCGCACGGCGGCATCGGTATGGGCCTCGATCGCATCGTCATGCTCCTGAGCGGCCGCGACAACATCCGCGACACGATCGCATTCCCCAAGACCGCGAGCGCGACGAGCCTGATGGACGGCGCGCCGAGCGCGATCGATCCGCAGGCGCTGAAGGAGCTGGGGCTGAAGTAGGGCTTGTATCAACCACTGCCTTGACACTCGAGACCGCCCGTCCGTAGTCTCAGGCCATACCTGAAAAGGAGGGCTTGTGATAATTGGTAATTTGATCGGATGGGATAGTGAATTCATTAGTATTGAAGCGGACGGGACTGTACACCGGGTGCGCTTCACGATGGCCGGCGGGGGATTTGCTGTAGGAGATCGTGTGATGTGGGATCCCGTGTACGACCTGATTGGTGAGCGCCGGGAGGACGGTACGCCGTCTGCACGATTTCTCCAGCGACTCGTGAAGTGGGGCGACCTGACGGAGCCGGACCGTGCTTATGCGGAGGCGCGAATGCGCCAGCAGGTGAGCGCCGGCGACACATCGGCAAGCGGCCAGAGATGACCAAGCTACGGAGAAACAGATAGCTCTTTACCCCCCGTACTTCTTCACTCCCGCCGGTCCCTGATCGCCTCTCTGCTTCGGCGCATACGTCGCGTCGAGCTTCAGCGCCTCCGCGCCGGGCGCGTTCCAGCTCGCTTCGAACACGCGCCGCGCCTGTAGCGTGAGCCGCTTGCTCTCGAGCGTCACCGCGATGTTGCGCGTGCCCCAGAAGTAGCCGCGTTCCCAGTTGCTGGTGCCGATCCACACGGCGCTCGAGTCGACCGCCGCGTACTTGCAGTGCTCGACGCGCGCGAACGGGATGTAGCCGCCGCTCCACTCGGGCACGGTTGAGAGCTTGATCGACACATTCGGCACGCCGCCCAACGCCTGCAGCGCCGCCATGCCGCTCGCGCCCTTCTCCCAGTCCGACACGATGAGGCGCACGCGCACGCCGCGGCCCGCGGCGCGGCGCAGCGCCTGATCCAGCGTGCTGTCGCGGCCGTTGCGATCTCCAATGCCGTACGTCAGCACCTGCACCATCACGTCGTGCTTCGCGGAGTCGAGCAGGCGCACGATCGCGGGCTCGTCCCACAGCGTCGAGTCGGGGATGAAGCCGTGCGGGCTGTAGCTGGGCCATACGGTGACGCCAACGTCGACGCCGGTGCCCGCGCCTTTGCGCTCCGCTTGCTCCGTGATTTCCTCACGAGACTTCACGTGGATCGGCAAGGAAGGCGTCGGCGCCACCGCCGGCGCGGGCTCTCCACCCGCCGTCGCCCAATCAAGGTCGTACACGGGGCGGAACGCTGCGACGACCTGCGGATTCGCGATCCGCACGCCAAGCTCGTGAATGTGCTTGAGCGAGCGCCAGTCCATGTTCTGGCTGCCGAGGTAGATCTGCTCGTCGTCGACGATGAAGTATTTCGAATGCTGCACGCCGCCGCCGTGCGGCTTCATGTCGAGGATGCGCACCTGGATGTTCGCGAGCTTGCCGAGCGAATCGCCGGGCAGCGGATACGTCTTGTGCATGTTCGCGTCGAGGATCAGGCGCACGCGCACGCCGCGCTTGGCGGCGTCACCGATCGCGGACAACACATCTTCGAGCGGCTCGTTCGGCCAGGTCGAGCAGTAGAACTCCTCGAAATCGAGGCTCTTCTTCGCGCCGCGGATCATCTCGAGCCACACATCGTGCGCCTGACGCAGCTCGGGATTGCCGAGCGTCGACTCGACGGGCCGCGTCTCGACGAGCTCGATGGGAGATGCCGATGACGCGGCGCCGGCGCCGGGGCCCGCCGCGCGCAGCGGCAGCGCAACCGCCAGCACAAGCGCGACAGCCAGCGTCGACAGCACAACAACACGCAGCACGGCGGGGGCTCTCATCGAGGGACTCCTGGATGGATTGCGAGAGCGGCTCCGATCTTTTGACCGGAGCCGCACGCGCTTCGACTGGTGCCGACGGAACGCGCTACTTCTTTTCCGCGCCCGCCATCTGCGCGAAGAACTCCTTCATGCGGACCATCATCTGGGCTTCCGTCAGGTCTTCCTTGTGCGTCCCGATGCCCCACCGGTGACCGAACGGGTCGGTGAGCTGACCGTAGCGATCGCCCCAGAACTGATCGGCGACGGGCATCGTCGCCGTGGCGCCGGCGGCGATCGCGCGCTTGAAGAGCGCGTCCACGTCCTCGGTGTAGATGTTCAGTGCGCCCGGCGAGCCGCCCAGCGTCTGCGGGGACTTCGCGCCCATCTCGAGGCTCTCCTCGCCGATGAAGATGATCGAGTTTCCGATCTTCAGCTCGGCGTGCATCACCTTGCCGTCGGGCCCGAGCATCGGGCCGCCCTTCTCGGTCGCGCCGAGCGCGGTCTTGTAGAACTCGATCGCCTTCTTCGCGTCCTTCACGACGAGCGACGGCGTGATCGAATGGAACCCTTCGGGGATCGGCTTCACGTTCGCCATATGAGTCTCCTGCCGCGGCCGTGGTGATTGTCGACGCGGCGTGGCGCTTCCTTGCGATGTACTCGATTGAGGCCGGGCATCCGTAGCTCCGGCGCCGTGCGGGGTCGAAGGCAGACTAGCGCGAGGGCCAACCCGAGAGCCATAGAAACCTGCCGCGTCGAGTCGCGCCGGTGAGGCGTAACACGGCGCTCGTCGGGGCTGATCTCGGCCGCGCCCCGCGCGGTCGCCGCGCGGTTCACTCTCGCGCGACGCGCGATCTAGATCTGCCAGAGATAGCTGATCTTTGCGAAGGCATTACGTGTCGTCGGGACCATGGCCTCGTTTGTCGCACCATCGTGCAACGATCCGTAGCCCAGATAGAACACGGTGCCGGGTCCGGTCTGGTATCCGGCGAGGAAATCCAGCGACAGATGCCGGCTCGGCGCGGTGAGATCGCCGAGCGCGTCGTACCCGCGCTTCGCCGTCAGCTCGGCGATGCCGCGGAACGAAAGCTCCTTGCTCGCCTGATACGTGACGCGCAGTCGCGGAATCACCACGTCGGCGAAGTGCGTGTCGTCGGCACGGCGGCGGATCCAGCGAGCCAGCACGGTGAGATCGGCGTCGAGCTGCGGGCTGAAGCGCGGATTGAGGTCGATCTGCCCGTGCATGCTCTTCCCGGGCGCGGTCTCCTCGAAGATCACTTCGTCGCCCCAACCGAACGAGCCGCTCCACTTGAGCGCCTGGAACATGGCCGAGCCGGCGTACACGTAGCCGTCCTGCTGGTCCGGGAACTGGCGGCCGTTGAAGTACGTGAAGAACCGGTCGCCGCCCGCGCCGAAGTACGAGTTGCGCGGCAGGTCCAGCTCGACGTCGACGTTCCAGACATCGTCCGTCAGCCGTCCGACGTGGCGATCCGCGTGGTGGTCGTACGTGCGCTCATACACCGTGTGCGGATGGAGCGCCGTCCACCACGCCTTCTCCGCGCCGAAGTAGTGCGCGGTCGCCGAGCCCCTGAAGTCGATCTGGTCCGTGCGCGGGATGAAGCCCATGTCCGCCGCGAACAGCGGCGAAATGTCCTGCGCGGTCAGGTTGAGGCTCAGCGACTTCGTGTCGCGGCTCAACTGGCCGTACGAAGCGTCGCCCTCGGTGCGTGCGCCGACGAATGAGCGCAGCGAGGGATCGAGCGCCGCGCTGTCGGCGCTCGACAGCTTGGCGAGCGCGGGGCGCAGGTCGCGCTGCCGCGCCCAACTCTCGACGCGCTGGAGCAACAGCGTGTAGTGATCGAGAAAGTTGAAGCGCCCGTCCAGCCCGAGGCCGCGGTTGTACGACTCGTCCTGCCGCCGCTCGCCGAGCAGCACGCCGACCGAAGAACTCTTGAACAGATCCTGCTTGAAGCGCGCGATCGAGTACTCAGAGTTGTCGTCGAGGTAGGGGTTCAGCCGATCGGGGAGCGTCGCGACCGGGTCGCCGTCGCTGCGGTCCGCGGCCTGCAGCACGCCGACCGACGTCGCGCCCATCTTGCCCGTCACCTTCACGCCGTACAGCGGATCGGCGATGCGCCGCGTGTAGACGAGATTGAGCGGCGTCGTGAAGATCTCGCTGCCCTCGAGGAAGAACGGACGCTTCTCCGGGAAGAAGATGGCGAAGCGCTGATTGATGTCGACCACGCCGGCGTCGGCCTCGACCTGGCTGAAGTCCGGCGTGATCGCGACGTCGGCCGTCGTGCCGCTCGTCAGCCCGTACTTGATGCTCGCGCCGACGCGCGACGTGTTGTCGGTGTGGAAGCCGTCGGCCTGGCGCTCGCTCAGGCGCGTGTCGGTGACGCTCGGGATGATCTGCAGGTTGCGCCCGGGCCTGACGCCGGCGATGCCCTGCATCACGCCGAACTGGTCCGCGAACGTGTTCCGGTCGCGCGTGATCGGCGCCCAGAACAGTTGCGACGCGACGCGGTCGATGCGACGGACCGGATCGACGCCGAACACGAGCGAGTCGCGCGGCGGAAAGCGCAGGCTCTTGAACGGAATCGCCATTTCGACTTCGTAGCCGTCGCTCGTCATGCGCCCGTGCGACGTGTACAGGAAGTCGGGCGTCAGGTCCGTGTCGCTGCCCAGTTGGTCGATGCCATCGGTCTGGATGCCGCGCGGGTTCGCGATGAAGAGGTACGACTTTCGCTGATCGTGATACGTGTCGAGCGCGATGCCCACCCAGTCGCCGTCGATCGCGTCGCGATTCGTGATGGTGGCGCGCACGTCGCGCGGCCGGTCCTTGCAGCGAAAGCCCACGTACAGCGCGTGGTCGTCGTACATCACGAGGCACTGCGTGCCGAGCGTGTCGCGCATGCCTTCGCGTGGATCGCGCTGGACGAACGAGTCGAGCACCGCGGCCTGACTCCACACCGCATCGTCGAGCGAACCGTCCACGACCGGCCCCTGCGCCACGCGCGGGATCTGGAAGTTCAGCTCGTGTGCCGAGCCGCGATAGGTCGTGGCGGCGTCGGCCGCGTGTGGCGCCCCCGCGAGCATGAGCGCGGCGCTCAGGGCAAACGTTGTGGCCAGCGACAGGAGAGAGTCGCGCATGGCGGCATCCCAGCGGTGAATCGCGAACGACAGGTCGGGCCCGGCCGGTGAGCCGGGACATGAGCGCCTACGCCGCGGCCGCGGTCCGGGTTGCACGACCAGGGCCGGCGGGACGACGAACGCCGGGTCTCGGGGTTGTCGCCGCGGCGTGCGTCGGGCACAGTGCTGCGGTCGAACACCGCGCGGGGCCCCCGCGCGGCGCCAGGGCCGATGGGGGAGCGCCATGCCGGGCGCCGAAGAAACGCGGCTCGCCGAAGACGCGCGCCGCGAGAAGAACTGGAAGCGCTGGGGTCCGTACCTCGCCGAACGCCAGTGGGGCACGGTGCGCGAGGACTATTCGGACGGCGAGCACACCTGGCAGTACTTCCCGCACGACGACGCGCCGCATCGCGCGTATCGCTGGGGCGAGGACGGCCTGCTCGGCATCACCGACCGCGAGTGCCGGCTGTGCTTCGCGCTCGCGCTGTGGAACGGGCGCGATCCGATCTTGAAAGAGCGGCTGTTCGGGCTCTCCGGCAAAGAGGGCAATCACGGCGAGGACGTGAAGGAGTGCTACTTCTACCTCGACGCGTCGCCGACGAACGCGTACCTGAAGGCGCTCTACAAGTACCCGCAGGGCGAGTTCCCGTACCAGCGCCTGCGCGACGAGAACGCGAAGCGCGGCTACGGCGATCGCGAGTTCGAACTGGTCGAGACCGGCGCGTTCGACGAGGACCGCTACTTCGACGTATTCGCCGAGTACGCCAAGGCCGGCCCCGACGAGATGCTCATGCGCATCACCGTCGCGAATCGCGGGCCCGAGGCCGCGACGCTGCACCTGCTGCCCACGCTGTGGTTTCGCAACACGTGGAGCTGGGGGCGAGTGGGCCCCGAGTATCCGCCGCGCCCGCGCCTGTGGGCCGAGGGCGGCACGCGCATCGTCGCGTCGCACGCGACGCTCGGGCGCTTCGCGCTCGACGTCGAGCCACTCGAGGGCGCGGGGCCGGTGCTGCTGTTCACCGAGAACGAGACGAACGGGAAGAAGCTGTTCGGCACGCCGAACGCGCAGCCCTACGTGAAGGACGCGTTCCACGCCGCGATCGTCGAGGGCCGGCGCGACGCCGTCAATCCCGCGCGCGAGGGCACGAAGGCCGCGGCGCACTTCCGCCTCACCGTGCCCGCACAGGGCTCGGCCGTGGTGCGGCTCAAGCTGACGCCGGTCGGCGGCGCGGCGACGGACGGGCGCATCGCGATCGAGCGCGTCGGCGATCCGCCGCCGCCGGCCGCGGTGTTTGGTTCCGACTTCGCGGCCACGTTCATGCGCCGCCGCGGCGAGACCGACGCGTACTACCAGGAGAAGATCCCGGCCACGTTGACCGACGACGAGCGCCGGGTCGCGCGCCAGGCGTACGCCGGGCTCATCTGGTCGAAGCAGTTCTACGGCTACGTCGTGAATGAATGGCTCGACGGCGATCCCGGGCTGCCCGCGCCGGACGCCGGCCACGCGACGCGGCGCAACGCCGACTGGCGCCACGTGCACACACGCGACGTGATCTCGATGCCGGACAAATGGGAGTACCCGTGGTTCGCGGCGTGGGACCTGGCGTTCCACATGATCCCGTTCGCCAAGATCGATCCGGACTTCGCGCGCCAGCAACTCGTGCTGCTCGCGCGCGAGTGGTACATGCATCCGAACGGCCAGATGCCCGCGTACGAATGGGCCTTCGATGACGTGAACCCGCCGGTCCACGCGTGGGCCGCGTGGCGCGTGTACAAGATGACGGCGCGCCGCGGCGAGCGCGATCGTGCGTTTCTCGTGCGCATGTTCCACAAGCTGCTCATCAACTTCACGTGGTGGGTGAATCGCAAGGACGTCGCCGGGAACAATCTGTTCGCCGGCGGATTCCTCGGGCTCGACAACATCGGCGTGTTCGACCGCTCGAAGCCGCTCCCGGGCGGCGGATTCCTGGAGCAGGCCGACGGCACCGCGTGGATGGCGTTCTACTGCGGCACCATGCTCAGCATCGCGCTCGAGCTGGCCGACAAGGACCGCGCGTACGAAGACGTGGCGTCCAAGTTCTTCGAGCACTACGTCGCGATCAGCGACGCGATGAACAGCTTCGGCGGCACCGGTCTGTGGGACGAAGCCGACGGCTTCTACTACGACCAGCTCCACCACGACGGGCAGATCACGCCCGTCAAGCTGCGCTCGGCGGTCGGGCTCATCCCGCTGCTCGCGTGCGAAGTGCTCGATCAGAGCGTGATCGCGCGCCTGCCCGGATTCACGCGGCGCATGAACTGGTTCCTCGAGAACCGACGCGACCTGTCGAAGCACATCACGTACATGGCTTCGGGCGGCGGCGAAGAGCACGGGCATCGCCTGCTGGCCATCCCGTCGCGCGAGCGGCTCGAGCGTGTGCTGCGCGTGATGCTCGACGAGAAGGAGTTCCTGTCGCCGTTCGGGATTCGCTCCCTGTCGCGCGCGCATCTGGAACAGCCGTTCGTGCTCGACCTGGCGGGCGGCGAGTACCGCGTGGGCTACGTGCCCGGCGAGGCGGACTCCGGGCTGTTCGGCGGAAACTCGAACTGGCGCGGACCCGTGTGGTTCCCGCTCAACTACCTGATGATCGAAGCGCTCGAGCGCTATCAGTACTTCTACGGCGACTCGTTCCAGATCGAGTGCCCGACGGGCTCGGGCCAGATGTGCACGCTCGGCCAGGTGGCGCACGAACTGTCCGAGCGCCTCACGCGACTGTTCATGGACTCAGGGAGCGGCCGCCCGTGTCACGGCGGCGACGCGCGCTTCGCGACCGATCCCAACTGGAGGGACCTCGTCTTGTTCCACGAATACTTCGACGGCGACACGGGCCGCGGCGCCGGCGCTTCACACCAGACCGGCTGGACCGCGCTCATCGCGCGCTGCCTCGAGAAGCACGCATTCGCGAGAGCGCGCGCAGCGGCGGGCGCGGCGGCAGGGCCGGCGAGGGTGGTGGCGGTCGCGGTGGGCTTGGCGCTGGGCCTCGGGCTCGGCGCGCCGCAGGCGCGCGCGACGTCGAACGCTCCAGCGACGCAGGCCGCGGCGCCCTTGCTCGCCCTGGCTGCGGCGCCCGCCTCGACTGCGGCGCCCGCACCGACGTCCGCCGCCGCCCCCGCCGCGCGTCTCCTGCCGTCGCCCACATACGATCACTCGACATTCGACGCCGTGCTCAAGGCCACCGTGCACGACGGGCTCGTCGACTACGCGACGATCCGCGCGCGCTACCGCCCGGCGCTCGAGGGCTACCTGCTCGAGATGTCTCACAACGATCCGAGCAAGCTGCCGAAGCCTGAGTACCTGGCGTTCCTGATCAACCAGTACAACGCCACGATGCTGCTCGCCGTCGCCGACTCGCTGCGTCCCGGCTGGGGGCCGTCCGCGAACAGCTTCGGCGTCTTCGACTCGCCGCTCGTGCACACGAACCTGGGATCGATCTCGCTGAACGTGCTCGAGAACGAAGTCATCCGCCGCACGTTCCGCGAGCCGCGCGTGCACTTCGCGCTCGTGTGCGCCGCGCGCTCATGCCCCGTGCTGCTGCCGCGCGCGTACGTCGGTCGCGACCTCGACTCGACGCTCGCCGCGAACTTCACGCGCTTCGTGCGCGACCCCTCACGCAACAAGTTCGCGGACGCCGTGAAGAAGATGGCGCTGTCGTCGATCTTCAAGTGGTACGCGGACGATTTCTCGACGATGGGCGGCGTCCCGGTCGCCGTCTCCCGCGCCCTCGGCCGCGACGTCACCCACTACCAGATCGCGTACCTCGACTACGACTGGTCGCTGAACATTGCGCCGGGGAAGAGGACGGGCGGGCGCTGATGCGCAGTCTGAAGTGGGTGGTACTCGTTCTGGCCTTGCTGCTATCGGGCTGTGCGAGCGGACCCACCTGGAATGAGAGCTTTGAAGACACGGTCGATGAGGCAATCGGCGAACCAGACAGCATGAAACTCGAGGCGGCGCTCAAGTCGGTGGGACGATGCGAGGTGAGATACCTCATCGATCCGAAGGCGCCGCTTCAAACCGGTAGCCGCCTTGTGATGAACACTAGCGACCCCGAGTCGATCCGCAGCATCCTGTGGGCGCTGCGCGACGATCGCTCGGTCGCCGCGCGAACGTCCGACCGCAATGGAGTCAAGCGGTGGCGCGTGCAATTCAGCGACCGAGCTGATCGCGTGTTCGGCCTCTACGTCGTGCTCGATGCGGGGGACGATGTGACGTTGCGGGTGTTC
Organism: Saccharimonadaceae bacterium (SeqCode); assembly: GCA_035494735.1. Taxonomy (GTDB): domain Bacteria; phylum Eisenbacteria; class RBG-16-71-46; order RBG-16-71-46; family RBG-16-71-46; genus DATJGS01. The sequence continues at coordinate 26,367 of DATJGS010000029.1, read as the reverse complement.
CAGGGAAGTCAGGCCAGCGTCTGGCCTGCGACACACCTTGCAACCGCGCTTGAGCAACTTGGGCTGACGGCACGCGTCGCGGCCATGAACTCCAAGAAAGGGCCATAGTGGCTCCGTCGCGCTTGTGTGCGCCGTACGCTGAGGCTCCCGTGCTGCTTGCTGCGCACGCCGTGGGTCGCGAGCTCGAGACGACGGGGCGGTAGCGCGTGCGGCACCAGGTCAACTACTTCACTCGTGACCGCGACGGCTACATGTCCGCGTTTCGCGACCTACAGCACCTGCGCCGAGATCTGGAACTGATCGACATCGAGGATCACGAATACGACTGCTGGACCGCGGATGGCGTTCGATGGGATCTCAGCGTCGTGGGCGACACGATCCAAGTCGACAGGAGACCCGGCACCGCGGAGCCAGCCGCGCTGAGGCAAGCAATCGAGAACTACGCCACGAGCGGTGGTGTCCGATTCGAGGACGTCCGGGCCGGCTCGTCACGCGAGGCCATCCAGGAACTCTGGAGCGCGGTAGTCGCCCAGCGTGAGAACGAGAAAGAGACGGTCATTGCCCGGATCTGGCGACGACTCTTCGGGAGCGGGGAGTGATTCTTCCGCACCTGTTCGGGGGGCACTCGAATGGAGCGAATTGATGAATTCATTGTGCGACTACTGCGAGGCGTGGCAGCCGGCAAGGTGGACGGTGAGGTGGCCATGCAGCATTTGATGGAGCGTGAGCGTGAAATCACGGGGCATCGAGACTACGTGAGGGCATGGAGCACAATTCAGCACTTTGTATCCGATGCTGACATTAGGAGTCGGGAAGAGAGCTACGACCGGAAGCAAAGGGATGACATGGAGAAGCTGGCAGCGAGGATCGTCGACGAGGGGGGAGCGTAGCCCCTACCTCGTCCGCAGCCTCACGCCACCCGACCCCGTATCGATCATGACCTTGCTGCGCCCGTCGCCGATGCGGCCTTTGAGGTAGGAGTCGTCGCGGCGGACGATCGAGATCGGCAGGTCGCTGTCGAAGCCGCCCGAGCCGGAATCCATCTCGATGTCGGCGCCGAAGTTCTTGGGCACGCGCAGCACCACGCCGCCCGATCCCGTATCGACGTCCAAACGCCGCATCGAGGCGTCGACGAAGCCGAGTTCCACTTCGCCCGAGCCGGTGTCGACCTTCACTTCGTCGGCGCGCACGCCGTCCAGGCGCACGCCGCCGGAGCCGGTGTCGATGTTCAGCGAGCCGGCGTCGACGCCGTCGCCTTCGACGCTGCCCGAGCCGGTGTCCACGAGCACGTCGCCGCCCTTGACCGTGTGCACGCTCACGCCGCCCGAGCCGGTGTCGAGGATCACGTCGCCGACGATGTTGCGCGCTTCCACGTCGCCGGAGCCGGTGTCGAGCACGAGCGAACCGTGGATGCCGTCGGCGATCGCGTGGCCGCTGCCGATCTCGAGCGCCACGTTGCCGGCGATCTGCGTGGCCGTCGTGCGGCCGCACATCTGATGCGCTTCGACGCTGCGTCCGCTCGGCACCCATACATGGATGTGCGCCCACGCTTCGAGGCCGCCGCCGAAGATGCCGTTCCGCGACACGCTCACGTTGTGCGAGCCGAAGCCGAAGTCGTGCAGTCCGCCGCCCTGCCAGCCGCCGCGCTTCTCGAAGTCGCCGAACGTGCCGTCGTCGCGCACGCGACTGTTGTCGCGCGAGCCCCACTGCATCTCGGGGTAGATCACGTGGTTCGTGGGATAGACGACGCGCAGCGTGTTGTGGCCGGCGATCACGCCGGTGCGCACTTCGAGCTTGTCGCCGTCGCGGCCGTCGGGCGTGACTTCGACGATCACGTCGGAGCCGGTGCCGGCTTCCAGCGTGACGTCGCCGGCGATGTTGAACAGCGCGATGCGCTCGCCACTCAGCGTGTAACGGTGCGCCGTGCCCTGGGACGTGCTGGTCGCGGCGCTGGCGTCGAGCGCGAACACGGTCGCGACGGCGGCGCCCATCAGCATCAGCCCGCCGATGATGAGCAGGGCGAACAACACCCGACGCACGCGGCGCGGGCCGTTCTCGTCGAAGATTTCGACCTTGGCGTTCATCACGAGACTCCGAGGGAATGCGTTGGGGAGCGGCCTGACACCTTGCGCTACGGCCGGGGTGCGTCCCGGGTTGCACGTCGCGAGCATGCCGGTCCGTTGCCCGCTGCTGGGCCTTGAGACCGCGCTCGGCCCTGAAAGGTTGAAACCCGGCCTGGCCTCGGGCCATGCTGCCGCCCGCGCGCTCCTTGAATGGGGCCGACGGCCGCCCCGTTCCGCCTTCCGGCGGCCCGGTCAGGTGGCCGGTTCGACGAATTCGGGGGCCCGGGTGGTTCCAACCATTTGGCCAGTCGGGTGGTCTGAATCCGGTGCATGGCGCTCCCGGCCCTCCTCGTCATGGCGATAGGCAAAGGCCAGCAGCCAACGCCCGTCGAGGCCGCCGGGGATGTCCAACGGGCGGCTGGTGGGGACTTGCGCGCCTTCGAGCGGCTGTACCGGGTGCACGTGGGGCGCATCCACTCGCTGTGCCGGCGCATGATGGGGTCTGAAGAAGCGCCGGAACTGACGCAGGATATCTTCGTCAGGGCTTGGGAGAAGATCGGGACGTTTCGCGGTGAGTCGCAGTTCGGAACCTGGTTGTACCGGCTCGGGGTCAACGTGATCCTGACCCGGAGGTCGCAACACGCGATCCGCCGCGGACGCATGAACGACGACCCGGAAGCGCTGGAGACGGTGCCGACGCGGCCGTCGGGATCGGATCACCGGCTCGATTTCGATCGGGCCATCGAGAAGTTGCCGGACGGAGCGAGACAGATCTTCGTGCTGCACGACGTCGAGGGCTACACGCACGTCGAGATCGCGGAGATGCTCGAGATCACGGCGGGGACGACGAAGGCGCAGTTGCATCGGGCGCGGATGATCCTGCGCCGGCATCTCGAAGGAGCCAGGCAGACATGACGGATCGGTGGACGGATCGACTCTCGGAGTACGTGGACGGCCAGCTCGCCGCGCCGGAGCGCGAAGAGCTGGAGGCCCATCTCGGGACCTGCGCGGAGTGCAGCGCGGTCCTCGAGGGGTTGCGCGTGGTGGTCGAACGCGCCCGCACGCTCGAGTCGGCGCCGCCCGCGGACGATCTGTGGCCGGCGATCGAGGCACGGCTCGTCGCCGCGCGCTCTGAGATGGGCGCGGGCGCTTCGGCCGGCGATCCGGACACCGCGACCGCGCCGCCGCCGGCCGCGCGCCGCAGCATCGTGCCGTTCTTCCGGCCCGCGTTCCGCTTCTCGGTCTCGCTGCCCCAGGCCGCGGCCGCCGCGCTTCTGCTGGCCCTGCTCTCGGGTGGCGGCGTGTGGATGGCGCTGCGGCACGCGTCCGGCGTCGCCGGCAACGGCGTGGCGGCGCGGCCGGGTGTCACCGGACTGATTGCCGCGACCGGCGAAGCGACGACGTCGCCGAGGACCTCGCCGGTCATCGATTACGTGGCGCCGGGCGCGACGAACGCCCAGTACGCCGGCTTCGATCCGTCGCACTACGACGTGGCCATCGCCGAGCTCGAGCGCACGATGCACGAGCACCGCTCCGAACTGGATACGTCGACGGTGCGCGTGGTCGAGCAGAACCTCGCGATCATCGATCACGCGATCGATCAGGCGCGCCGCGCGCTCGCGGCCGACCCCGCGAGTCCGTACTTGAATGGACACCTTGCCCAGCAGTTGAGGCTCAAGATGGATTTGCTGCGCCGCGTCACGGATTTCGCCGGGCCGCGCGGCTAAGGGAGAATCACGCACATGATGTTCATCGCCGCCGCCGCGTTCACACTCGCCTCGCTGACCACGCACACCGACACCACGGTGTCCGTGCGTCCGGGGACGCTGCTCGACATCAGCAACTTCGGGGGCAGCGTGGCCGTGAGCACGTGGAACAAGAATGCCGTGCGCATCGAGGCGGACCACAGCGCGCGCACGGACGTCGACCTCGACGTCAACGAAGGCGCGTTCAAGATCAGCACGAGCAGCCGCCGCGGTCCTCCCGGCAGCGTGGACTTCGAGATCACCATGCCGATGTGGATGGCGGTGAGCGTCACCGGCCCGTTCACGGACGTGCAGATCGACGGCGCCAAGAGCGGCATCCGCGTCGAGACCGTGAAGGGCGAGGTGCAGGTCGTGGGCGGCGCGGGGCCGATCACGCTGAGCAGCGTGCAGGGCGGCGTCGTGCTGCAGAAGGCCAGCGGCCGGATCAAGGTCAGCTCGATCAACGAGGGCATCACGCTGGACGACGTCGTCGGCAACATCAGCGCCGAGACAGTGAACGGCGACGTGACGCTGAGCCACATCGACTCGGACGAGATCGACGCCAGCAGCGTGAGCGGCGACCTGGCGTTCCTCGGCGCGCTCAAGCACGGCGGGCAGTACCACTTTCAGACGCACAGCGGTGACATCCAGGTGATCGTGCCCGACAGGACGAACGCCGCGGTCACGGTCTCCACGTTCAACGGCGATTTCGACTCGAACTGCGACATCAAGCTGAACCAGATGAAGGGCCACCGGAACTTCGCGTTCACCCTGGGCGGCGGCGGCTCGGATTTGCAGCTCGAGTCGTTCAGCGGCGACATCCTGCTGCACAAGGGCACCGAGATGGTGAACCTGCGCGACCTGCCCGAGGTGAAGACCACGTTCAAGAGGCACACGCTCGAGCGCATTCGCACCGTGGAGCGCGAGAAACGTCACAAGGCGCGCGACAACCAATCCGACGAGGACAAGTCCGACGACGAGGAGAAATGACATGAAGCCGAGGACCGCAGCTTCCGTGTTGCACCCCATCCTCATCGCGACCGCGGCCGTGCTGGCGTTGACCGCGCCGTCCTATGTCGCGGCCAGGGAGTCGCACAGCCATTCCGAGTCGCACGGCGTCGGCGGCGGGCGCACCGTGTCGTCGCAACCGGACTTCGAGTGGTCGGGCGCGCTCAAGCCCGGGCAGAGGCTGTGGATCAAGAACGTGAACGGCGCGATCCACGCCGAGCCGACGAGCGGGAACGAAGTGTCGGTGCAGGCCACGAAGTCGTGGCGGCGCAGCGACCCCGATGACGTGAAGATCGACGTGTCGAAGGACGACGAGGGTGTCGCCATCTGCACGATCTATCCGAATGCGTTCGGCTCGCGCCCGAACAGCTGCGAGACCGGCGACAACGAGCACTCGAACACGCGCAACAACGACGTCTCGGTCGAGTACTGGATCAAGGTGCCGAAGGGCGTCTCGTTCTCGCCGCACACCGTGAACGGCTCGCTCGAGATCCGCGACCTCACGGGTCCAGTCGACGCGCGCACGGTGAACGGCTCCATCGACGTCTCGACGGACGATCAGGCCCAGGCCGCGACGGTGAATGGTTCCATCCACGCGCGGCTCGGCAGCGCGAACTGGAAGGACACGCTGGAATTCGAGTCGGTGAACGGCCAGATCGAAGTCAGCCTGCCGTCCGACGTCGGCGCCGAGATCGAAGCGTCGTCCGTGAACGGCGACATCGAGAGCGATTTCCCCCTGACCGTCCACGGCCGCATCGGCCGGCATCACGTCGAGGGCACGCTCGGCAAGGGCGGCAGCCCGCTCAAGGTGCACACGGTGAACGGCGGCATCCACCTCCGGCAGGCGAGCGGCACGTAGGCGGGGGCGCTGACGGCGCCGCGCGGTCGGTATCCGCGCCGACGCGGTGGCACGGCAACGCACCGCGGGCGCTGCGGCAAGGACACGGGGATCGTTGTTGGCCGATCACGATGAGCCGGAGTAGGCTCGCGCGGTCGGTCCGCAACGATCCCCGCGTTATTTCATTTCGCCGAGGAGTCCCGCCCATGCCGAACACGAACGAGCTGCAGACCTTCCTGAAGACCTGGGACCAGGTCGCCGAAGGCACGATCAAGCTGCTGGAAGCGCTGCCGAAGGATCAGTACGACTTCCGCGCCGACAAGGAGAGCCGCTCGCTCGGCGAAATGGCCTGGCATCTGGCCGAGCTGGACGGCTACTCGAGCTGGATCGTCGCGAACCCCACGAAGTCGGGCGAGAAGCCGCCCGGCATCGAGCGGCCGCGCGACGTCGCGAGCCTCGCGACCGGCTACGCGCGCATCCACAAGGACGCGATCGAGCGCCTGTCCAAGCTGACGCCCGCCGTGCTCGACGAGACGCGGCCGTTCTTCGGCGGCCGCGAGCTGCCCGTGCGCCAGATCCTGTGGGACGCGACGCTCCACCACCAGCTCCACCACCGCGGCCAGCTCGTGCTCATGTGCCGCCTGGCCGGCGGCACGCCGCCCGGCCTGTTCGGGCCGAACCGCGAGGCCACGGCCGCCATGCGCGCGCAGCAGGCAGCGAAGGCGTAGGCGCGGCGCCCAAGCGGCCGTCGCCGCGCCACACGTCGGCGTGGCGGCCCGCGATCCAGCACCACAGCACTGTCCGGTTCCGGGACGAGCGAATCCCGGGACCGGACGTTTTCTTCTGTAGGAGCCCGCGAGCGCGCGCGTAACTCGCTGTGGCGCCACGAGCGCATCCGCGCCGGGCATGGAACGCTTCTTCCAGTGCAACTCTCCGAGAGCCGGGTCCGTCACACCTGGCAACGGAGGAGCCGCAATGGACATTCCGCGCCCGAAACGCCGCAAGCACCGCGCCCTCATCTGGGGCGGCGGCGCCGTCCTGCTCGCGCTGGCCACCCTGGGCATGAGCCAGTTGAAGCAGGCCGCGCCGACCGTCGAGCGTGCGTCGCTCCTGATCGACACCGCGAAGAAGGGCGACATGCTGCGCGAGGTGCGCGCCACGGGAACGCTCGTGCCCGAGGACCAGCGCCTGGTCTCGGCGCTGACGGCGGGACGGATCGAGCGCGTGCTGGTGCGCCCGGGCGCGACCGCGACGCCGACCACGCTGCTCGTCGAAATGAGCAACCCCGACGTCCAGCTCGAAGCGCTCGAGGCCGAGCGCCAGGTCAAGCTGGCCGAGGCCGATCTGGCTTCGCTGCGCTCCACGCTCGAGACCCAGCGCCTCGCGGCGTCCGCGTCGGTCGCCTCGGTCAAGCTCGAGGCGCGCAACGCCGACCGCGCGGTCAAGGTCGCCGAGCGCCTGGCCGCCGAAGGCCTGGCGTCCGAGATGGAAACCGAGCGCGCGCGCGACGCGGCCGAAGACGCGAACGCTCGCTACGCGAGCGAGCAGAAGCGCCTGCAGGTGGTGTCGGAGGAACTCGACGCCCAGCTCGCGCTGCGCCGCTCCGAGGTCGAGCGGCTCGCCGCGATCGCGCGCTTCCAGCAGTCGCGCGTCGCGTCGATGCAGGTGCGGGCCGGCGGCGCGGGCGTCGTGCAGGAGCTGTCGCTGCAGCCGGGGCAGTGGGTGACGCCGGGGCAGTTGCTGGCGCGCGTCGCCGGCGTCGATCACCTGAAGGCGGTGATCCTCGTGCCCGAAGCCCAGTCGCGCGACCTGAAGCTCGGACTCTCCGCCGTGGTCGACACCCACGACGGCACGATCCGCGGCCACGTCGCGCGCGTCGATCCGGCCGTGCTGAACGGCACGGTGGCCGTCGACATCGCGCTCGACGACTCGCTGCCCAAGGTGGCGCGCCCGGACTTGAGCGTCGACGGCACGATCCAGATCGAGCGCCTGCACGACGTCGTGTACGTGGGCCGGCCGTCCGAGGGTTCGAGCGAGGGACCGGTCAGCCTGTTCCGCCTCGATCGCGACGGCCACGCCGCGTCGCGCGTCGCCGTCCAGCTCGGCCGCGGCTCGGCCAGCACCGTCGAAGTGCGCTCGGGGCTCGGCCCGGGCGACCAGGTGATCCTCTCCGACATGTCGCGCTGGGAGAAAGCCACGCGCGTGCGCATTCCATGATCGACCGCCCCGAACCACTGAAGGAGACCTTCATGTCCGCGACCCTTGCCCCGCCCGCCTCCAAAGCCGCGTCCACGAGCGATCGCGCGTCCGCCGAGTCGCAGCGCCTGCTGCGCCTCGCGGACGTGCACAAGGTGTTCACGACCGAGGAAGTCGAGACGCACGCGCTGAGCGGCATTCACCTGGAGATCAAGCGCGGCGAGTTCGTGTCGATCGCGGGTCCTTCGGGCTGCGGCAAGTCGACGCTCCTGTCGATCCTCGGGCTGCTCGATGCGCCGACGACGGGCGAATACTGGCTGAACGATCGCGCGGTGCAGAGCTTGACGTTCAGCGAGCGCGCGCACATCCGCAATCGCCAGATCGGATTCATCTTTCAGAGCTTCAACCTGATCGGCGACCTCACCGTGGCCGACAACGTCGAGCTGCCCCTCACGTATCGCGACCTGTCGCCCGGTGAGCGCAAGCGCCGCGTGACCGAGTCGCTGGAGCGCGTGGGCATGAGTCATCGCTCACGCCACCTGCCGAGCCAGTTGTCCGGCGGCCAGCAGCAGCGCGTCGCCGTGGCCCGCGCGCTCGCCGGCGAGCCCTTGATCCTGCTCGCGGACGAGCCGACGGGAAACCTCGACTCCGCGAACGGCGAAGCAGTGATGGGTCTGTTGCGCGATCTGCACGCGCAGGGCGCGACGCTGTGCATGGTCACGCACGACACGCGCTTCGCGCGCTACGCGGACCGCACGATCCAGCTGTTCGACGGGCGCGTCGTCGCCGAGGAAGGAGCCTGATCGTGGACGTGCTCTTCCAGGATCTGCGCTTCGCGCTGCGCTCGCTCGCGCGCACGCCGGGCTACACGGCCGTGGTCATCGCGGTGATGGCGCTCGGCATCGGCATCAACACGATGGTGTTCAGCATGGTCTACGGCGTGATCTACCGCCCGTGGCCCGTCGCCCATCCCGACCGTGTGTTCACGGTCGCGCAGCTCGAGCCCAAGCGCAACGAAGACCCGTTCGAGCTCTCGTTCATGAATCTGCGCGACGTGCGCGCGCACGTGCCGGCGTTCGAGCAGGTCGGCGGCTGGTGGAACGTCCAGGCGACCGTGACCATCGATCGCGAGCCCGAGCAATTGCGAGCCGCGACTGTCACGTACGACCTGCTGCCGACGATCGGCTGGAAGCCCATCCTCGGGCATGGGTTCACCGCGGACGACGAGATCTGGGGCCACAACTGGATCCCGGTGCTGATCAGCGAGCGCATCTGGCGCTCGCGCTATCACGCCGACCCGCACATCGTCGGGCGACCCCTGCGCATCAACGGCCGCACGCGCACGATCGTCGGCGTCATGCCGCTGAAGTTCCGCTGGCCCGAGGACCAGGACTTCTGGATCCCGATGGGCTTCAACCCGGCCGACGAGACGCGCGACAGCTACGCGATCCGTACGGTCGGGCGGCTCGCGCCTGGCGTGACCCGCGCGCAGGCCGAAGCCCAGGTGCGCACGCTGATGGCCGGCATCGCGCGCGACAATCCCAAGACCAGCGAAGGCGTGCAGATGAGCGTGCGCGATATCAACGAGGACCAGGTGGGCTCGGTCGCGGCGACGATGCTGCTCATGCTCGGCTCGGTCGTGTTCGTCCTCATGATCGCGTGCGCGAACGTCGCGAACCTGATGCTGGCCCGCGCGACCGGGCGGCGCCGCGAGATCAGCCTGCGTCTCGCGCTCGGCGCGACGCGCGCGCGTGTCGTGCGCCTGCTGCTGACCGAGAGTCTCGTCGTCGCCGTCGCGGGCGCGGCCATCGGCATCCTGCTGGCGCACTGGGGCAACCGCGTGTGGACCTCGACGATCCCGTTCGCGATGCCGATGTGGCTCGACCTGAGCATCGACACGCCGGTGCTCCTCTACACCGTGGGCATCACCGCGTTCGCCGGGATCGTGTTCGGCCTGGCGCCCGCGCTGCACGCCGGCGACATGCGCCTGGGCGAGGCGCTGCGCGACGGCTCCGCGCAGGCCGGCTCGTCGCGCGGGCGCAACCGCCTGCGCGCGTCGCTCGTCGTCGCCGAGATCGCGCTGTCGCTCGTGTTGCTGGTCGGGGCCGGGCTCATGATGCGCAGCTTCGTGAAGCGCTCGGAGCTGAGCCACACCGTGCGCACGGAAGGCGTCTTCACGAGCCGCGTGCTGCTGCCGATCGCGACGTATCCGCAGGACGCCGATCGCACGAACTTCTTCCACGCCGTGCTGGGGCAGATCGCGGCGCTGCCCGGCGTGCGTGCGGTCAGCATGGTCAGCACGCTGCCGCTCAACCGCGACAACAACACGCGCCGCATCCTGGCCGCGAGCGATCCACACGCGGACGCGCACAACGCCCCGCGCACGAACTTCGCGTCGTGTTCCCCCGGCTACTTCAGCACCATCGGCATCCCGCTCGTCGAGGGCCGCGACTTCAACGCGAACGACGGGCCGCACGCGCCGCGCGTCGTCATCGTGAGCCAGGCCACGGCGCACCGGCTGTGGCCGAGCGGCTCGGCGATCGGCCAGCGCGTGAAGTTCGCGGGCCAGCCGGACTCCGTGGGCTGGTCCACGGTCGTCGGCGTGGTCGGCAACGTCGTCCAGAACGTGGAGGAGCCGGGGACCGACATGAACACGTTCGCCCCGCACGACCAGGAAGCGTTCCAGTTCATGTCGATCGTCACGCAGTCGAGCGTGCCGCCGGCCGATCTCGCCGCGCGCATCCGCCGCGTGATCCAGTCGCACGATCCGGATCTGGCGCTCATCGACCCGCTCACCATGACCGACTTCCTTCATTACAACCTGTGGTTGCACCGCCTGTTCACCGGCCTGTTCGCGACGTTCGCGATCATCGCGCTGCTGATCGCCGGCATCGGCCTGTACGGCGTGATGGCGTACTCGGTCGCGCAGCGCACGCAGGAGATCGGCCTGCGCATGGCGCTCGGCGCCGATCGCTCCGCGGTGCTGCGCCTCGTCGTCGGGCAGGCGATGCGTCTGACCGTGATCGGCTGCGGCATCGGGCTGGCCAGCGCGTATGCGCTGACGCGCGTGATGGCGGGTATCCTGTTCGAAGTCAGTCCCAACGATCCGCCGACGTTCATCGGCGTCGCGCTCATCCTCGCGCTGAGCGCGGCGCTCGCGGCCTGGCTGCCGGCGCGACGCGCGACGCGCGTCGATCCGATGGTCGCGCTGCGCTACGAGTGAGGTGCGTATGAAGACGCGAATGAAGACCGTGATCCTGTTTGGGGTGCTGGTGGCATGCGCGGCCGCGTTCGGGCGCGCGCGCGACGCCTCCGCCGATCCCGTGCGCAAGCTGTCGTTCGGCGGCGACGTGCGCCTGATGGGCGCCGCGGAAGGGGCGAACGTGTGCTCGTTCGGCGGCGGCGTCCGCGTGGACGGCGCGTCGCGCGACGTGCGGGTATGCAGCTTCGGCGGCTCGGTGAACCTGGCCGACCTGTCCGGCGACGCGCGCGTCACGTCGTTCGGCGGCGAAGTCGACGTCGCCGTGACGGACGGCGCGCAGCGGCCGGACCGCCGCGTGAGCGTGCGCTCGTACGGCGGCGAAGTGACGGTCCGCGTGCCGGACGGTGTGACGCCACGAATCGTCGTCGAGGTCGTGAACTCGGAGAACGACCGGCGTGAGGACGCGATCGAGAGCGACTTCCCGTTGGTGCGCCCGACGCCCACCGTGAGCCGCTCGTTCTTCACGATGTTCCATCGCATGCGCACGGAGCGCGCGTACTCCGCGCCGGGCGCGGACGGCCCGCGCATCGTGGTGCACTCGGACGGCGGCAACGTGCGCATCGTCCGCGAGCGCGTCTGACGCGCCGGGCGCGCGCCGGCGCGGCTGGGGACGGGGCGCCCACGCATGGGCGGTCGCCTCGCTTCGGCCGCGCCGGAGCCCGTGCCCGACGCGTCGCCGCGCGCCGCGGTCGCACTGGGCGCGTGCTAGTCTCGACGCCCCCGCGCCGCGCGCGGAGGCCCGAACCATGACCCCATCCGCCGACCGCCCTTCCCGAATCCTCGTCGCCGACGACGATCCCGACGTGCTCGCCGCGCTCGAGCTGCTGCTGCGCAGCGAGGGTTTCGAGGTCGAGACCGCGACGTCGCCCGCGCTCGTGCTGGCCGCGCTCGACACGCGCGACTTCGACGCGGCGCTGCTCGACCTCAACTACGCGCGCGACACGACGTCGGGCCGCGAAGGACTCGAGCTGCTCGAACTGCTGCGCGCGCGCGACGGCACGTTGCCGGTTGTGGTCATGACGGCGTGGGGCAGCGTCGAGAGCGCGGTGCAGGCCGTGCGCCGCGGCGCGCGCGATTACGTGCAGAAGCCCTGGGACAACCCACGGCTGCTGCAGACGCTGCGCACCCAGGTCGAACTCGGCCAGGCGCTGCGCATCGGGCGCCGGCTCGAGCACGAGAACCAGCTCCTGCGCCGCGACGGCAGCCCGACGATGATCGCCGACTCGCCGGCGATGCGGCCCGTGCTCGAACTGGTCGCGCGCGTCGCGCCGAGCGACGCGCACGTGCTCATCACCGGCGAGCACGGCACCGGCAAGGAACTCGTCGCGCGCATGCTCCACTCGGCGTCGGCGCGCGCCGCGCGGCCGCTCGTCACGGTGAACATGGGCGGGCTGTCGGAGTCGTTGTTCGAGAGCGAACTGTTCGGTCACGTGAAGGGCGCGTTCACCGGCGCGACCGGCGATCGCGCCGGGCGGTTCGAACTGGCCGACGGCGGCACGTTATTCCTCGACGAGATCGCGAACGTGCCCGCGCCGCAGCAGGTCAAGCTCCTGCGCGTGCTGCAGACCGGCGAGTTCGAGCGCGTCGGCGCGTCGCGCAGCCGCAGCGCGAACGTGCGCTTTCTGTCGGCCACGAACGCGGACCTGCGCGAGGAGGTGCGCCAGGGGCGGTTCCGCGAGGACCTGCTGTTCCGGCTGAACACGGTCGAGATCCATCTGCCCGCGCTGCGCGAGCGCGCGGAGGACGTGCCGGCCCTGGCCCGCCACTTCCTGTCGCGCCACGCGCGGCGCTATCGCAAGCCGCTCGAAGGCTTCGACGAGGACGCGCTCGCCGCGCTGCTGTCGCACGCGTGGCCCGGCAACGTGCGCGAGCTGGATCACGTCGTCGAGCGCGCCGTCCTGCTCGCGCGCGACCGCGTGGTGCACGCCGCCGATCTCGGGCTCCGGCCCGCGGCGGACGGCGCGGCGCCGCCGATCGAGCAGCTGACGCTCGACGAGGTCGAACGCATGCTCATCCAGCGCGCGCTCAAGCGCCACGCCGGCAACGTCAGCGACGCCGCGAAGTCGCTCGGATTGTCACGCAGCGCGCTGTACCGCCGGCTGGAACGCCATGGGCTCTGACGGCAGGCGCGGGACCACGGACGCGCCGGCGCGGACGGCACGGCCCGAGCCGCCGCGGCCGGCGCGCCCACAGTCCGCCGCTTCGTCCGGCGCGCCCACTCCGCCCGTCGCCGTGCCCGCGCGCCCGCATGCGCCGCGCCGCGCGCTGCCGCATGAAGTGCGCGTGCTGCTCGTCGCGCTCGCCGGCGGTACGCCGTCGATCGCGGTCGCGCTGTGGGCGCTGAACCAGCTGCACGTCGATCGGTTGACGCTCGTGACGATCGGTCTCGTGTTGATCGGCACGTGGCTCGGCGCGGCGGTCTCGCTGTTCGGCCGCGTGACGCGCCCGTTGCATACGTTGTCGAACATGCTGGCGGCGCTGCGTGAGGGCGACTTCTCGATTCGCGCGCGAGGCGCGCAGGTCGACAGCGCCATGGGGCTCGCGCTGTGGGAGGTGAACGCGCTTGCCGACACGCTGCGCCAGCAGCGCCTCGGCGCGCTCGAGGCGACGGCGCTGCTGCGCCGTGTCATGGACTCGATCGACGTCGCGCTGTTCGCGTTCGACGATGCCGGCATGCTGCGCCTCGTGAATCGCGAAGGGGAGGACGTGCTCGGCCGCGACGCCGAGCGCGCGCTCGGGCACAGCGCCATCGGGCTCGGGCTCGGCGCGCTGCTCGAAGGCGAGACTCCGCGCCTCGTCGATCTGCAGCTCGCCGGTCGCGGCGGGCGCTGGGAGTTGCGCCGCGGCACGTATCGCGACGAGGGCCGGCCGCTGCATCTGGTCGTGCTCTCCGATCTGACGCGCGCCCTGCGCGAAGAGGAGCGCCAGGCCTGGCAGCGCCTCGTGCGCGTGCTGAGCCACGAGATCAACAACTCGCTCGCGCCCATCCAGTCGCTGGCGCAGAGCTTGAGTCAGGCGCTCGAACAGCGCGGCGTCGCCGGTGCGGCGGACGACCTGAGCCACGGGCTCGGCGTCATCGAGACACGTTCGCGCTCGCTCGCGCGATTCATGAGGGAGTACGCGCGCCTGGCGCGCCTGCCGCGACCGACGCCGGGCGCGTTCGAGGTCGCGTCGTGGGTCGATCGGGTGAGTGCGCTGGAGGCGCGGCTCAGCGTCGCCGTCGTGCCCGGGCCGCCGCTCGTGCTCGAGGCGGACGGCGATCAGCTCGAGCAGGTGCTCATCAACCTCGTGCGCAACGCCGCGGACGCCGCGCTCGAGAGCGGCGGCGGCGTGTGCGTGACGTGGAAGCGCGTGAACGGCTGGTGCGACGTGCACGTGCTCGACGAGGGCCCGGGCATCGCCGACGGCGCGAACCTGTTCGTGCCGTTCTTCACGACGAAGCCCGAGGGCACCGGGATCGGCCTCGCGCTGAGCCGCCAGATCGCCGAAGCGCACGGCGGCTCGCTCATCCTCGAGAACCGCGCCGACCGCCGCGGCTGCGTGGCGCGACTGCGGCTGCCGCTGGCGTAGCGGCGACTCGCGGCCTCTGCTATAACTCGCCGGCCTTTCGCGACCCACCCGACGAGGCTCCATGGAACTGCTCGAATCCCATCTCGACGTCCAGAGCGAAGAGTTCAAGGCCAACGCCGCGCATCATCGCGCGCTGGCCGAGGACCTGAAGCGCCGCCTGGCCGAGGCGCGCGTGGGCGGAGGCGAGGACCAGGTCAAACGCCATCGCTCGCGCGGCAAGCTGTTCGTGCGCGATCGCGTCGAGCGCCTGCTCGATCCCGGCACGTCGTTCCTCGAGCTGTCGCCGCTCGCCGCGAACGGTCTGTACGACGGCGACGCGCCGTGCGCGGGGCTCGTCACCGGCATCGGCGTCGTGCGCGGGCGCCAGGTGATGGTCGTGGCCAACGACGCGACGGTGAAGGGCGGCACGTACTTTCCGCTGACCGTGAAGAAGCACGTGCGCGCGCAGGAGATCGCGCTCGAGAACCGACTGCCGTGCGTGTACCTCGTCGACTCGGGGGGCGCGTACCTGCCGCTGCAGGCCGAAGTGTTCCCGGACCGCGATCATTTCGGGCGGATCTTCTACAACCAGGCGCGCATGAGCGCGATCGGCATCCCGCAGGTCGCAATCGTCATGGGCTCGTGCACCGCGGGCGGCGCGTACGTGCCGGCGATGAGCGACGAAGCCGTGATCGTGAAGAACCAGGGAACGATCTTCCTGGCGGGCCCGCCGCTCGTGAAGGCCGCGACCGGCGAGGAAGTCACGGCCGAGGAACTGGGCGGCGGCGACGTGCACACGCGCATCTCGGGCGTGGCCGACCACCTGGCCGAGGACGACGCGCACGCGCTCGAGATGGCGCGCGACATCATCGGACACCTGGGGCGCAACAACGCGGCGGCGACGCTCGACCTGCTGACGCCCGAGCCGCCCAAGTACGACCCGTCCGAGATCTACGGCATCATTCCGCCGGACCTGCGCACGCCGTTCGACGTGCGCGAGATCCTGGCGCGGCTCGTCGACGGCTCGCGCTTCCACGAGTTCAAGGCGCGCTACGGCACGACGCTCGTGACCGGCTTCGCGCACCTGCACGGCATTCCGGTCGGCATCCTCGCGAACAACGGCGTGCTGTTCAGCGAGAGCGCGCTGAAGGCCACGCACTTCATCGAGCTGTGCGCGCAGCGCGGCGTGCCGCTCCTGTTCCTGCAGAACATCAGCGGCTTCATGGTCGGCCGTCAGTACGAGCACGGCGGCATCGCCAAGGACGGCGCCAAGATGGTGCACGCCGTCGCGAACGCGCCCGTGCCGCGCGTCACGCTGATCTTCGGCGGCAGCTTCGGCGCCGGCAACTACGGCATGTGCGGCCGCGCATACCAGCCGCGATTCCTGTTCATGTGGCCGAACAGCCGCATCAGTGTGATGGGCGGCGAGCAGGCGGCGTCGGTGCTGGCGCAGGTCAAGCAGGCGCAGCTCGAGGCCGCCGGCCGCGGCATGAGCCCGGTCGACGAGCGCGCGTTCAAGCAGCCGATCCTCGACAAGTACGAGGAGGAGGGGAGCCCGTACTACTCGACCGCGCGGCTGTGGGACGACGGCGTGATCGACCCGATCGACACGCGCACCGCGCTCGCGCTCGCCCTCACCGCGTCGCTGAACGCGCCCATCCCCGAGATGAAGTTCGGCGTGTTCCGGATGTAGTCGAGGCGCGGTCTCTCGGGACCGCGCCTCGCTCATTCACGGATTCGTCGCCGCGCGTTGGTCCGGAGCGCCGCGAACACGCCGCCGGCTTCGCCTACTTCGTCACCGCCAGCCTCTCCGCCAGCGTCCGCCCCTCGGCTTCGAGCCTGACGAAGTACAGACCGTCCGCCACCCTCGCGCCGTCCGCCGAGCGCAGGTCCCAGCGCAGTTCGTGATCGCCGGCGCTCAGCACGCCGTCCGCCAGGCTCGCGACGCGCCGCCCGGTGAGATCGAATACCGCGAGCCGCGCGTTCGTGTCGCGCGACAGCGTGAAGCGCAGCGACGCGCCGGCGCGCGCCGGGTTCGGGCTCGGGCGCGCGAGCGCCAGCACCTGTTGCGCGCCCTCCACCGCGAGCGCTCCGGTCGGCAGCACGAGCGAGTAGCCGCTCTCGTTGCCGTGCACGTCGATCGCCGAGAGCTTGTAGTAGTACGGCTCGCCCGGGTGATCGGTGTACGACGTCAGCGTGGTCGCGGTCACGAGCGTGCCGCCCGACGGCGTGAAGCCGACGCTCTTGCCGCGATACAACCGGTACGCCGCGAAGTCCGGCGACGTGCTCGCGCCCCACGACAGGTTCGAGGAACCGCCGCCGTACACGCCGACGAACGGCGACGGCGCGTTCGGCGCGAGGTTGTCGACCGAATAGCCACTGTCCGGCGGCGACAGCCAGTACAACTGCCCCGATCCGTCGCGCCCGACGACCATGAACGCCGTCTTGGGGTTGCTGCCGCCGACGGAGTCCCCGAGCGTGTACGTGATGAACGCGTACGTCGGGAGGAAGTGCACGGGATTCACGGCGCCGACGTACTGCCACGCGTAGCCCTGAGCGCCGTCCGGCGCCACGATCGCGCCCGGCTCCGCCGGCGCCTCGGCGAACGTCGGCCGCAGGCGCGCGCCCTTGCGCATCGCTTCTTCCGCCGCGCCGGCCGGCAGTCCCCGATAGATCTCGTAGTACACGAGGTTCGGGTCGTTCGCGAGATCGAGCCAGCTCGCGTCGAACGCGACGTCGACCGCGACACCCTGGTCGTTGGGAACGTCGCGCACCGACTCGATCACCGGCTCGGGCGTGCCGAGCACGCCGCCGCGCGCCATTCGCTGCGCGTAGATGTCGTAGCCGCCCGCACGGTCGTCGTTCCACGCACCGATGAGGCCGCCGCTGCCGTCGGACACGGCGGTCGGGAACACCTGGTTCCCCAAGCCGCTCGACACCGCCTTGCCCGAGGCCGGCCACGTCGGATCCAGCGTGCCGTCGACGCGCACGTGCGCTGCGTACATCTCGGACCCGGCGCGACCGTCCATCCACGTGACGAGCATGTCCGTGGCGCCGTCGGTGAGCAGCACCGGATAGAGGTGATCGAAAGCGCCCGTCGTCAGCGCGAGTCCGTTGACGGTCCACGCCGGGTCGACGACGCCATAGAAGAGCATGTGCGTGACGAAGACGTTGCGCGCGAAGGCCCCGAGCCGCCCGTCCTCCCAGCCCAGGAACGCGCCGCCGCTGCCGTCGGCCAGCAGTGTGGGGTTCTTCTGGTCGTTTGCGGCGTTGCAGGCCACTCGTCCGTCCGCCGGCCAGAACGGGTCGAGGGCTCCATTCGCCTGCACGTGCGTGGCGTAGATGTCGTACGTGCCGCCCCGCTGGTCGGCCCACGCCACGACGGCGCCGCCGGCGCCGTCGCCCACGATCGAGGGCGTCAACTGATCGCCAGGATTCGTACACAGACCGCGCCCGTTCGCCGGCCACGCCGCGTCCACGAAACCGTTGCTGCGAACGCGTTGCGCGTAGATGTCGTTGTTGCCGGCGCGCCCATCCTGCCACGTGATGACGGCGCCGCCCGCGAGGTCGGAGACGAGCACGGGGGATATCTGGTCGTTGGCCGCCGTGCACACGAGGAGCCCGCCGATGGGCCAGGCCAGGTCGACCTGGCCGCTCGCGTTGATGTGCTGGGCGTAGATTTCCCAGCCGAGCCCACCCGCGCGCTGATCCTCCCACGTCACGATCACGCCGCCCGATCCGTCGGCAACGGCGCGCGGCAGGAACTGCGAGACCGAGGCGACGTTGGCCGCCGCGCGTCCGTTGACAGGCCACGCGGGATCGACGCCCGATGGCAGCAGGTGCTGCACGTAGACCGCGGCGCTGCTGCCTGACCGCAGGTCCATCCACGTTACGAACGCGCCGCTTCCGCCGTCCGGCGCGATCGACAACTGCAATTGAAAGCCGGCGGCGACGGCGACGGGCGCACCATTGACCGGCCACGCCGGGTCGAGTCCGCCGATCCTC
This sequence comes from Saccharimonadaceae bacterium (SeqCode), assembly GCA_035494735.1. GTDB lineage: Bacteria > Eisenbacteria > RBG-16-71-46 > RBG-16-71-46 > RBG-16-71-46 > DATJGS01. The sequence goes on along the minus strand of DATJGS010000029.1, from coordinate 7,701 downwards.
GTCACATGCGAGGCGTAGATGTCATCGACATCGTTGCGCGGGTCGGTCCATGCCAGATACGCGCCCCCCGACGCCTCCGGTGCGATGCAGACCGAATACTGATCCCCAGGCAGCGTGCACACCGGCTGGTTCGCCGCCGGATTGTGCGGCCAGACCGCGAACGACGGCGCGGCCGACAGCGCGAGGCCGAGCGTGGAAATTGCAAGGCACAGCGAGAGTCGTGAACGATTCATATTCGACCTCGTGCCAGTCCGCCGCCTGCACGGACCGCGAATGGCGGGGGTGGAGCGCGCCTTCCAGGGCCGCGCGAGCCATCGGACGTGCGACGCTCGCCAACCTAGCGCGCGCGGCACATCCCCGCAATGGCCGAGCGACGTGCGCGGGGCCGCCCGCGGCGCCCGTCCTTGGGCTCAGATTGGCTCCCTGGTCGCGATCTCGCGGGCCGCTACTTCGTCACCGCCATCCGTTCGGCGAGCGTCCGCCCCGCCGCTTCGAGCCGCACGAAATACACGCCGTCGGCCACGCGCACGCCGTTCGCGCCGCGCAGGTCCCAGCGCAGTTCGTGGTCGCCGGCGCCGAGCACGCCGTCGGCGAGGCTCGCGACGCGGCGCCCCGACAGATCGAAGATCGAGAGCCGAGCGCTCATCTCGCTCGGCAGCGTGAAGCGGAGCGACGCGCCGGCGCGCGCCGGGTTCGGGCTCGGGCGCGCGAGCGCCAGCACGTGCTGAGCGTCGTCCACCGCGAGCGAGCCGGTCGGCAGCACCAGCGAATACGCGCTCTCGTTGCCGTGCACGTCGAGCGCCGACACCTTGTAGTAGTACGGCTGGCCCGGGTGATCGGTGTACGACGTCAATGTGGTTGCGGTCACGAGCGTCCCGCCCGACGGCGTGAAGCCCGCGCTCTTGCCGCGATAGAGCCGGTAGGAAGCGAAGTCCGGCGATGTGTTCGGGCCCCACGACAGGTTCGACGAGCCCGAGCCGTACACGCCGAGGAAGGGCGCCGGCGCGGTCGGCGGAACATTGTCGACCGAGTAGCCGCTGTCCGGCGCCGACAGCCAGTACAGGAGTCCGGCGTTGTCGCGCCCGATGACCATGAACCCGGTTCTGGGGTTGGCCGAGCCGATCGAGTCCCCGAGCGTGGGCCCCAGGAACGAGTAGGTCGGAATGAAGTGCGCCGCGGTGATCGAGCCGACGTACTGCCACGCGTAGGCGTCCGCACGGTCGATCGGTGCGACGATCGCGCCGACCTCGGTCGGCGGATGAGCGAAGCTCGACTGGAGGTGCGCGCCCTTGCGCAGCGCCATCTGGGCCGCGCCCGACGGCAGGCCGCGCCAGATCTCGTAGTACCCGAGGTTCGGGTCGTTCGACAGATCCAGCCAGCTCGCGTCGAACGCCACGTCCACCGCTCCGCCCTGGTCGTTCGGGATGTCGCGCACCGACTCGATGACGGGCTCGGGTGTGCCGAGGAATCCGCCGCGCGCCAGGCGCTGCGCGTACACGTCGGAGCCGCCCGAGCGGTGGTCGATCCAAGTCGCGATCAGTCCGCCGCTGCCGTCGGACACGGCGAGGGGATTGGTCTGAGTGCTCAAGGCCGTCGACACCGCTTTGCCGGTGGCCGGCCACGTCGGGTCCAGCGTGGCGTCGGCCCGGACGTGTCCGGCGTAGACGTCCCCTACGGTGCGGCCATCGAACCACGTCACGAGCATGCCGGTGCCGCCGTCCCCGACCAGCACGGGGTTCAAGTGGTCGAATGCGCCGCTCGTGATCGCGATGCCGTTGACGGTCCAGATCGCCTCGAAGTTTCCGTAGGACAGCATGTGCGTCATGAAGACGCTTCGCTGGAAGGCGCCGGCACGGCCATCTTCCCAGGCGATGAACGAGCCGCCCGAGCCATCCGCCATCATCGTCGGGTTCTTCTGATCGTTGGCCGCGGCGCACGCGACCTTGCCGTCCGGAGGCCAGGTCGGATCGAGGGCGCCGTTCGACTGAACGTGGTCGGCGTAGATGTCGTAAGTACCGCCGCGTTGATCGGGCCACGCGACGATCGCTCCGCCCGCACCGTCGCTGATGATGGCCGGCGGCTGCTCGTCCGCGACATTCGTGCACAGCGCGCGGCCGTTCGCGGGCCACGCCGGATCGACGGTGCCGTCGGCGCGCACGTGTTGCGCGTAGATGTCGTTGTTGCCCGCCCGCCCGTCCTGCCAGGTGATGACCGCGCCACCCACCCCGTCCGCGACGAGCACCGGCAACTGCTGGTTGTTCGGCGCCGTGCACACCAGCAGACCGGCTGCCGGCCACGCCGGGTCCACCTGACCGTTCGACCGGACGTGCTGCGCGTAGACCTCGGAGAAGTCGCCGCCCGGACGCAGGTCCGTCCAGGTCACGATGACTCCGCCCGACCCATCCGCCACCGCGCGAGGATTGAGCTCGGTCGCGGTCGAGAACGAGGCCGCGGCGCGTCCGTTCACGGGCCACGCGGGATCGGCGCCGGCTGGGATCAGATGCTGGACGTAGACCTCTTCGGTCGAGAGCGACCGCGTGTCCATCCACACGGCGAACGCGCCGTTGGAGCCGTCAGAAGTCATCGACAACTCGGTCTGAAGACTGACCGCGAGGCATATCCCGAGACCGTCGAGCGGCCATGCGGGATCGAGCCCGCCCAGTTTGGTCAGGTGCGTCGCGTAGATGTTGGTATCCCCCGTGCGCGGATCGGTCCACGCGACGTATGCGCCGCCCGAGCCCTCGGGCGTCATGACGACCGACTGCTGATCGCCTGTCGCCGTGCATACGGGGAGGTTCGCGCCTGAATCGTGTGGCCAGACCGCGAACGACGGCGCGGCCGACAACGCGAGGCCGAGCGACGCCGCGGCGAGGGAAAACGAAAAACGGGAATACTTCATGGAAGACCTCGTGCCGGGCCCGCTGCAAGCACGGGTCTGGATGGCGGGGGTGGGTGCGCGCCAGCGGCGCGCGAGCCATCGGACGTGTGACGAGGGCCACGCTAGGTCTCTCGGTGTCCCACCGCAATGCTCGTGCGCGTCGCGTGGCGTTTCCTTGCAACTCCGGGCAAGGCTCGGCGCGACGAGTGCACCGTGCCCACACTCGTTTGTGCGACAGACTGGCCCGATTGAGTCCCCGCGCGTGAATCCGTATTCTTCTTTGTCGCCCACTCATCTCTCGCCCTGAAGAGGACCCATGTCGCACGTCGAACTCGAACACCAGGGCCGCGTCGCACGGCTTTGGCTGAACCGTCCCGAAGTGCACAACGCGTTGTCCGCGGACCTGCTCGAAGAGCTTTCCGCGGCGCTGCACGCGCTGGCCCATGACGCCTCGGTGCGCGTCGTCGTGCTCGGCGGCCGCGGCGCCTCGTTCTGCGCCGGCGCCGACCTCGAGGCCATGAAGGCGTCGGCGAACGCGTCGTTCGACGCGAACCTGGCCGAGGCGAAACGCCTGGGCGGCGCGTTCGCGACGCTGGCCGACTTCCCGAAGCCGCTCGTCGGGCGCATTCACGGCAGCGTGTTTGGCGGCGGCGTCGGGCTGACGTGCGCGTGCGACATCGCGGTCGCCGCGGACGACGCGCGCTTCGGGCTCACGGAAGTGCGCCTCGGCATCATCCCCGGACTCATCAGCCCGTACGTCATTCGTCGCCTCGGCGAGCGTCACGCGCGCGAACTGATGCTGACGGGCGAGCGCTTCGCCGGGCCGGACGCGCTGCGCGTCGGGCTCGTGCACCACGTCGTTCCGGCCGGGCAACTCGACGCGAAAGTCGACGAGCGCGTGGGCGAACTACTGAAGGGCGCCCCGCACGCGCAGGAGCGCATCAAGTCCTTGCTCGAGCTGTGGGGCGAGACCGGCTGGGAGGAGTATCGCGCGGGCCTGCCGCGCACGCTCGCGGAGGTGCGCTCGGGCGACGAGGCGCGCGACGGGCTCGCCGCGTTCTTCGAGAAGCGCAAACCGCGCTGGCAGGTGGACGCGTGAGCGCGACGCGCGCGATCGCCGCGACGCGCCGCGCCTTCGGCCCGGCGCGCTAAGGCCGCCATGTTCCGCCGGGTGCTGATCGCCAATCGCGGCGAGATCGCGTGCCGCATCGCGGCCACGCTGCGCGAGATGAACATCGCGCCGATCATGGTGTGCTCCGAGGCCGATCGCGGCGCGCGCCACGCGCGCCTCGGCGCCGAGACGCTCGAGATCGGGCCGGCCGAGCCGCGCGCGTCGTACCTCAACATCGACGCGCTGATCGACGCCGCGCGCCGCGCGCGCGCCGACGCCGTGCATCCCGGGTACGGATTCCTCGCCGAGAACGCGGCGTTCGCGGAAGCGGTCGAGGCCGCGGGACTCACGTTCATCGGCCCCGCGCCCGAGCAGATCCGCGCCATGGGCGACAAGCGGGCGGCGCGCGCGCTCGCCGAGAAGGCGCGCGTGCCGGTGGTGCCCGGCGCCGAAGGGGCGGACGCCTCGGCGCTGGCGAAGGCCGCGGCGCGCATCGGCTATCCGGTCATGGTCAAAGCCGCGCTCGGCGGCGGCGGCAAGGGCATGCGCGTGGTCGCCGACGAAGCCGCGCTGCGCGAGGCGGTCGAGAGCGCGACGCGCCTGGCCGAGTCCGCGTTCGGCGACGGCGCGGTGTACCTCGAGAAGCGCCTCGAGCGTGCTCGCCACATCGAGGTGCAGGTGCTGGGCGACGGTCGCGGCAAGGCCGTGCACCTGTTCGAGCGCGAGTGCTCGCTGCAGCGCCGACACCAGAAGGTCATCGAGGAATGCCCGTCGCCGGCGGTCGACGAGGCGCTGCGCCAGCGCCTGACGTTCGCGGCCGTCTCGCTCGCGGAAGCGGTGCGCTATCGCGGCGCCGGAACGCTCGAGTTCCTGCTCGCGGAGGACGGCGCGTTCTACTTCCTGGAGATGAACACGCGGCTGCAGGTGGAGCACCCGGTCACCGAGATGGTGACGGCCATCGATCTGGTGCGGTGGCAGATCCGGATCGCCCGCGGTGAACGTCTCGACCTCGATCCCGAAGCCGTACTGGTGCCGATCGGGCACGCCATCGAATGCCGTGTCTACGCCGAGGACCCGGACAACAACTTTCTGCCGTCACCCGGCCGGATCGGGCACCTCCGGACGCCGGCGGGCCCCGGCATCCGCGACGAGAGCGGCACCGGCGCCGGCCTCGATGTCCCCATCTTCTACGATCCGCTCATCTCGAAGCTGGTCGCGTGGGCCGAGGATCGCCCCCAGACGATTGCGCGCATGCGTCGCGCACTGGGCGAGTATCTGGTGACCGGGATCAAGACGACGCTGCCGTTCTTCGCCTGGCTGCTCGCACAGCCGGAGTTCCTCGAGAGCCGTTTTCACACCACGTATCTCGACGACGTGCTAAAGGCGCGCAACGGCAGGTCGTTCGACGCCGCGGGGTCCGAAGCGGAAGCGATCGCGACGATTGCCGCCGCGATCCACGCGTCGTTATCGCAGGGCGTGGCGGCCGGTCCTCCGGCCGCGACGTCGAGGGCCACCGAGCGCTGGAAGACGCAGGCCCGTCTCGACGGCCTGCGGGATGGCGGGCGCGTGATGCCCGGCCGGGGATAAGGTCCTTCAACCGCTCATCCTGAGCCCACGGTCAAAGGATGAGCGCAAGGGCGTTCTTCAGAAGGAATCGGCCCGGAGCCTGTAGCCAGTGGGTCTCTTGAACGTTTTATGCACTACGAGGTCGAGGTCAACGGACGCTCGCGGAAGGTCAGGGTCACCCGCACCGCCGACACTTTTGCAGTCGAGGTGGATGGCCAGATCCGAAATGTCGACGCGGCACGCATCGACGCGCACCGATTGTCGCTGTTGATTGGGGAAGTGTGGCCGGAAGGCGACAGTCCAGTCGAGACGCGATCGGGCGGTGCGAGCTACGAGGTCGCGATTTCGCAGCCGTTCGCATCCGGCCCGCTCAGTGTGCACATCGGCGGTTCGGCGGTTGCCGTCACCCTCAATGGCCGGCGGCGCCGGAAGGCCGACGGCGGTCATGGCGGCGCCGCTCGCAATACCTCGGGACGAGCCGCAGGAGAAAACAGTGCGCATCGGGTGGTGGCGCCGATGCCGGGCAAAGTGATCCGCGTGCTGGTCGGCGCCGGCGACGCGGTCAAGGCGCGCCAGCCGCTTGTCGTCGTCGAAGCGATGAAGATGGAGAACGAGTTGCGGGCCAGGCAGGACGGCCACGTCGTCGCAATTCATGTGCGGGAAGGCGCCTCGGTCGATGCGGGCGCGCTGCTGATTGAGCTGAAGTAGTGCCGGTGAATTTCCTCAAGAAACTTCGTCACCACAAGGCGTACCGCTACGCTACCCGCACGCTCGCCGTCGCGGCGGCGATTCTCGGCGTGTCGGTGGTAACGACCGTCGCCGTCGATCTCGGCCCGCTGGTCCGCGAGCGCGCCGAGACGCTGGGCCGAAACACTTGGAAACGGCCAATCCACATCGGCGGCCTCAGCATCCGTCTGTTGACCGGCCGGATTCAGGTCGACAACTTCTCGATCGAAGGTCTCCGGCCCGACGATCGGCCGTTCTTCACTGCCCGGCGCCTCGACGTCGCGCTCGACTGGTCGACGGCGTTCAACCGCGAGGTCACGATTACCGCGGTCGACATGACCGACTGGGAGATGCTGGTCGAGAAGTGGGACAACCGGAACAACTTCCCGAAATTCACCGACGACGCCGACGAGCAGCCGCCCGGTCCCAAGCGCTTCACGACGACGTTGAAGTACTTGCGGGCGTGGCGCGGCCAGTTCACGTTCGAAGATCACGAAGCGCCGTGGAGCGTGGTCGCCCGCGATATCGACATCAATATCGGCAACCTGCCGAAGTACCACGGCACGGCCACGTTCACTGGCGGCACGGTCGCGATTCAGCACTACGTCCCGTTCTGGGCGAAGATGCGCGCGAGTTTCGTCATCGACGAGGGCCGGATTCACCTCGACCGCGTCGAGTTCGACACCGACGGCGCGAAAACCGTTGCGACCGGTGTCGTCGACGTCCGGCACTGGCCGGAGCAGACCTACCAGTTCAAGTCGCGCGTGCAATTCCCGCGGATGCGTCAGCTGTTTTTCAAGGATGAAAAGTGGGAGCTGGCCGGCGAGGGCGATTTCACCGGCACGTTTCATCTGTTCAAGAACGGCCGCGATCTCACCGGCACGTTTGCGAGCGCCGCGCTCGGCGTGAACGAGTACCGGTTTCCGGGGCTGTACGGCTCGTTGCGCTGGACGCCGACGGCGCTCGACGTGACCAACGCGGGCGCGCGGCTGTTCGGCGGCGATGGGCGCTTCACCTACTCGATTCGCCCGCTCGGTTCCGCCGCCCGACCCGTGGCCAGGTTCGAAGCGAATTTTGCGGGCGTGGATCTGGCGTCGTTCACCGATTTCGAGCAGCTCAAGGGACTGCGCTTTGCCGGCACCGCCGACGGCGATCGGGTGCTGCTGGAATGGCCGCTGGGACGATTCGCCGAGCATCAGGGCAGCGGACACCTGGTCATCACGCCGCCGGCCGGGGTCCAGCCGATGACTGCGTCGCTCGCCGCCCCGCCTCGATCCCAGGTGACCGACACTCGCGCGCTCCACGAGTGGGGGCCGTTTGCACCCGTTCCACTGCAGCGGCACCTGCCGATCGCGGGTGAGCTGACCTATCGCTTCGGTCCGGAGCAGGTCGATTTCGAGCCCAGCCGGTTCGCGACCGA
>DATJGS010000028.1:0-9937 GCA_035494735.1 Saccharimonadaceae bacterium (SeqCode) | reverse complement strand
CGAGCGCGGCGTGCTGCGCGCGCGGCGCGGGCACTTCGTGGGCGCGCGCGAGGACTTCGCGGCCGCCGGAGACGCGCGCGAGGCGCGCTGGAATCGCGCGGCGCTCGCCGTGCTCGAGGCGCTCGCCGTCACGCCCGGGCTGCCCGCGGGCGACGTGCTGGCCGCGGCGCGCGCGGAGGCCGGCGAGCCGTCCGCGTACTGGAGCGATCCCACGATCGGGCGACTGCTGTTCTCGCTCGTCGCCGAGAGAGCGCGCGCGCGGAGCCCCGAGGGTCGGGCGGCGTGCGCCGACGAGCGCGTGCTGCGCGCGGCCGAGCGCGAGCTCGAGTTCGACACGTTCTGGGACCGCGCGCTCACGCTGCACGCGTACGCGACGCTCGGCATGGCGGCGGACGCCGCGCGCGTCGCCGCGCCGCTCGCGGCCGAGTGCCTCGAGATCGCGGCCCGCCAGCCGTGCCTCGGCGCCACGCGCGCGGCCGTGTGGCGCGACGCGCTGGCCGCCGCCCGCCGCTCGGTCGAGGCCGCGGCGCCGCGCGCCGCGCGCGACAACCTGCGCGTGCTCGAGACGGATGCCGCGCTCGCCCGATTTCGCGTTCCGTGCGCGCGCTGCGCGACCGGGAGCGTCGGTGTCGACGAGGTGGCGGAGGACGGAGACGGCGCCTAAGCGGCGGAGGCCTTCGCGCTGAGGCCCCGGGCCCACCGCGCGAGCCAGGCGGTGCGGCGGCAGCGCCGTGCGCTGCTTCGCCCTGCGCTCAGCCGAGGCCCCAGGCCTCGAGGTCGTCCTCGTCCAGACCGAGCAGGTGTCCGACTTCGTGCTGCACGGTGACCCGGATCTCGCGCGCCAGTTCCTCGCGGTCCGAACACACGCGCAGCAGATTGCGCCGGAACAGATAGATCACGCCCGGCGCGCCCGGCACGTCGCCGCTGCTGCGCTCCATGAGATGGCGGCCGACGAACAGGCCGAGGATGTCGGGCGAGAGCGGCGGCTTCTCGGCGCTCAGGAGTTCGCGCCTGGGCAGCGGCTCGACCAGCACCGGCAGCTCGTTCAGGTGTTCGAGCACGCGCGCCGGCAGCTCCTTGATGCTGGACTCGACGAGCGCGTCGAACTCCGAGTCCGCGACCTCGAGCGCCTCCGGGAACGCCTCGGCGTCGATCTCGCAGGCCAGCTCGGCGTGCTCACCGGCGCGCTCCAGGTCTCCGAGATGCTCGTACACGCGGCTCAGCAGATCGTGCGCCTCGCCGAGGTCGGCGTGCACCGCGATCGCGCGCTCGGCGTCGTCGCGCGCGTCCTCCCACTCGACCAGCTCGTAGTGCGCGACCGCGCGCAGGTGGAAGAACAGCGCCGGGTCGGCGGAGCGTTCGGCGCCGCGCAGCGCGTCCAGGGCGCGCGCCGCCTCGCCTTCGTCGAGCGCGACCGCGGCCTCCACGATGCGCACGTCCGGATGCCCGGGCCGCGCCGCGGCCAGCGCGTCCAGTTCGCGGCGCGCGCGATCGACGTCGCCCTCGTCGAGCAGGTCCCAGACGTGATGCACCTGTTCCCACTCGCGCTCGGTGAGCGTGTCGTAACTGGTCGAACCTTCGGGCGTGCGCACGCGCGGCAGGGTACTGCCCGCGCCCGACGCCTCCAAACCGCGGAACCAGGACGCGGGGCCTCCGTGCGTTCGTCCGGTGTTAGAGTCGCGCGCGGATCCGTCACCTTTGGTCCCTCGAGGAGCGATCGCCATGACCCAGACGCAGACGGTCAAAGCGCTGACCCGCGCGCACCGCCGCTCGCTGACCCTGGCCCTCAAGCGCGCGTACCGCGAAGGCTTCGATGCCGGCCTCGCCCGGGCCCACGGCGCGGGCCGGCGCGGCCGCACCATCCGCGCCGACGCCACGGTGGCCGGGCTCGTGCGGCGCATCGAGCGGCACTTCGGATTGGACCGATACGGCTTCGAAGTCCGTGTCGTGCACGCGGGTTCCGGTCGCCGGGTGGCGTCCCGCGACCTGCTCGGCAAGTACCTGCGTCCGACCCCGCCCTAGACGGCGAAAACCTGACGTGCTCCTGTCTTGACGGTCACGAGCGACGCCTCGTAAACTCACCCCTCGCATACGTATCGAGTGCCGCCAGAAGTCCATCCAGAGACTCCCAACGGAGATCCGACCTCATGAAGGTGCTGGCATCCCGCCTGGCGGTTGCGTCCGCTCTGGCGCTCGCGGTGTGGGTGACGCTCACCGGCGCCACCGCCCCGAAGACCTCGCAGCTCGAGCCCGACAAGCTCCTCATCCTGTCGACCGTCGACGTCAAAGGCAAGACGAGCCCCTGCGGCTGACACACGCCCAAAGGGGGCCTGGCCCGGCGGGCCAGTTTCATCGACAGCATGAAGACGAGCTACAGCCAGATCCTTCTCGTGGATGACGGCGGATTCTTCCCCGAGGACGACGTCCACGAGCCGTTCGCCGGATTCCTGATGGACGGCATGAAGCTGCTCGGCACCGACGCGGTCGGCGTCGGCGATCGCGATCTGCGCTTCGGCATCTCGTACCTGAAGGCGCGCGCCACACGAGCCAAGCTGCCCGTGCTCTCCGCGAACCTCATCAACAAGTTCACGCAGCAGCCGGCGCTGTCGCCTTCGGTCGTCAAGAAGGTGGGCACGGTCAAGGTCGGCGTGTTCGGCCTTATCAGCGACAAGGCCGACCTCGGTCCGTCGCGCGATACGCTCCTGGTGCAGGATCCGACCGTCATCGCCAAGCGCACCGTCGCCGATCTGCGCAAGCAGGGCGCGACGGTCGTCGTGCTGCTGTCGCAGCTCGGCAAGGTCGAGACCGAGGACCTGGTGGCCGCGGTCGACGGCATCGACTGCGTGATCGTCGGGCGCAACGTGCCGCTCGTCCAGAGCGGGCGGATGATCAAGGACGCGATCGCCGTCTACGGCGCCGACCAGGGCCAGTACATGGGTCGGACGATCCTGTCGCTGGACGCGGCGCGCAAGGCCACCGCGAAGCAGTCCGAGATGTTCCTGCTCAGCCCCGAGGTCGGGGAGAACGCGCAGATCGCGGCGCTGGTCAAGGGCTTCGAGGACAAGTTCAACGAAGAGGAGAAGAAGCGCGAGCAGCAGCGCGCGGTCGAACAACAGAAGGCCGACACGGGGAACAACCCGGACCATTTCGTCGGCGTCGAAGTGTGCTCGCGCTGCCACACGCAGGAAGCCGAGCAGTGGAAGACCACGAAGCACGCGCAGGCCTGGCAGACGCTCGTCGACGCCAAGAAGGACGCGACGCCCGAGTGCGTCTCCTGCCACGTGGTCGGCTACAAGCAGGCGGGCGGGTTCCAGAACGGCACCGAGACCCCGAAGCTCGGCAACGTGCAGTGCGAGAACTGCCACGGCATGGGCACGAACCACGAGGCGTTCGCGGCGAATCCGGCCAAGATCACCGAGGCCACGTGCGTGACGTGTCACAACCCCGAGCGCAGCCCGACGTTCAACTTCGCGACCTACGAGCCGCACATCATGCACCAGTTCTCGGGAACGATGCCGGCGCTGCCCGCGCACCCGAACACGATGGGCGGACACTGAGCGGAGGACCCTCGCCGTGCCGTTACGGGGCTCCCGTCGTCCGGGAGCCCCGTTTCGCTTCCCCCGGCGCGCTTGACCGCTCGCGAGCCGGTCCTTAGTGTCGCGGGCCGGCCCGGAAGCACGCGGCCCCGTCACGACGTCTTGGGCGGGGCGCGCCGGTCGCCAGGCAACGAACGGCCCCCACCTCTTTCAGGAGCGCGTCGCGCGTGAGCAACGTCCTCGACGGCGTGCAGTACTTCGGATCCATTCTCGACACGGTCGGTCACACGCCGCTGGTGCGCCTGCGCGGACTGGCCCGCGATTGTCCGGCCCCGATCCTGGCCAAGCTCGAGTTCTTCAACCCGGGCGGCAGCGTGAAGGACCGCATCGGGCTCGCGATGGTCGAGGCCGCCGAGAAGGACGGCACGCTGAAGGCCGGCGGGACGATCGTGGAATGCACGTCGGGCAACACCGGCCTGGGGCTGGCCATGGTGGCCGCGGTCAAGGGTTACCGCGCCGTGTTCTGCATGCCCGACAAGGTCTCGAGCGAGAAGGTGAACCTGTTGAAGGCGTTCGGCGCCGAAGTGCTGCTGAGCCCGACCGCGGTCGCGCCCGAGTCGCCCGAGTCCTACTACTCGGTCGCGAAGCGCATCACGACCGAGCGCGCGGGCGCGGTGCTCATGAACCAGTACCACAACCCGGCGAACCCCCTCGCGCACTACCGCTCGACCGGGCCCGAGCTGTGGGAGCAGACGCGCGGGCGCATCACGCATTTCGTGGCCGGCATGGGCACGGGCGGCACGATCTCGGGGACCGGGCGCTACCTGAAGGAGAAGAATCCCAAGGTGCAGGTGATCGGCGCCGATCCCGTCGGCTCGATCCTCAAGGCCTATCACGACACGCATCAGATGACCGAGGCCCACCCCTACAAGATCGAGGGCGTGGGCGAGGACTTCATCCCCACCGCCACCGACTTCTCGGTCATCGATCGCGTGGTCTCGTGCGACGACCGCAACGGCCTCAACACCGCGCGGCGCCTGGCGCGCGAGGACGCCATCTTCGTGGGCGGCTCGGCGGGCATGGCGGCGTGGGTGGCGCTCGAGGTCGGGCGCACGCTGACCCCGGAGCACCTGGTCGTCGTGCTGCTCCCCGACACCGGCGAGCGCTACCTGAGCAAGGTGCACAACGACGAATGGATGCGCGACAACCACCTGCTCGATCCGGCGGTGACGCGCGTCGCCGACGTCGTCGCGGGCAAGGGGCGCATCCTGCGCGGGCTGCTCAAGGTCAGCGCCGACGAGCCGCTGCGCCGCGCCCTGGCGCTCGTCCAGCAGCACGACGTGACGCAGATCCCGGTGTTCGAGGGCGACAAGGTCGTGGGCACGGTCGTCGACAACGAGATCCTGAAGCGCGTGCTCGCCGATTCGGCGTCGCTGGACCAGCCGGTGCGCGCGCTGATGGCCGAGCCGTTGCCCATCGTCGACAGCGACGAGCCGGTCGATCACGTGACCCAGCTGCTGGCGTCGCGCAATCCCGCGGTGCTCGTGCGCGAGAACGGCGCGATCACCGGCATCCTGACCCGATTCGACATGCTGCAGTTCATCGCGGGAGGCGTGTGATGGGCGGTGATTCCGCGCTGCGACCCGATTCCGGCTTCTCGACGAAGGCCATCCACGCCGGGCAATCGCCGGACCCCACGACCGGCTCCGTCACGGTGCCGATCTACCAGACCTCGACGTACGCCCAGGAAGCGCTCGGCGTGCACAAAGGATTCGAGTACGCGCGCACGCACAACGCGACGCGCTTCGCGCTCGAGGCGAACCTGGCGGCGCTCGAGGGCGGCGCCCACGGCTTGTGCTTCGCGTCGGGACTGGCGGCCACGAACGCGCTGCTGCAGACGTTGTCGAGCGGCGACCACGTCGTCGCCGGCGACAACCTGTACGGCGGCACGTATCGCCTGTTCGAGAAGGTCCTGCGCCGCTTCGGGCTCGAGTTCTCATTCGTATCGTCGAGCGACAGCGCCGGGATCGAGAAGGCGTTTCGCCCGAATACGCGGCTGGTGTTCGTCGAGTCCCCGACGAACCCGATGATGCAGCTCACCGACATCGCCGACGTCGCCGCGCGCGCCCACGCCCGCGACATCCGCGTCGCCGTCGACAACACGTTCATGACGCCGTACTTCCAGCGTCCGCTCGCCCTGGGCGCGGACATCGTGCTGCACAGCGTGACCAAGTACCTGAACGGGCACAGCGACATGGTGGGCGGGGCGCTGATCACGTCGAACGCGGCGCTCGCCGAGTCGCTGCGCTACCTGCAGAACGCCGCGGGCGCCGTGCCCGGGCCCATGGACTGCTGGCTGGCGCTGCGCGGCACGAAGACGCTGGCCGTGCGCATGCAGCGCCACGAGGAGAACGCGCGCGATCTGGCGGGCTGGCTGGAACGGCGTCTGGGGGCCTCCCGCGTGTTCTATCCCGGGCTCGCCAGCCACGCGCAGCACGCGCTCGCGAAGAAACAGGCCAGCGGCTTCGGCGGCATCATCTCGTTCGTCCCCGGGGACGGCTCCCTGGCCGCGGGCAAGCAGGTGTTCGACCGATTCCGGGTCTTCACGCGCGCCGAGAGCCTGGGCGGCGTCGAGAGCCTGGTGTGTCACCCGGCATCCATGACCCACGCGTCGGTTCCGCGCGAAGTCCGGCAGTCGATGGGCTTCGCCGACGGCCTGCTGCGCCTGTCGGTCGGCATCGAGGACGTCCAGGACCTGCGCGCCGACCTCGAGCAGGCGCTGCAAGGCATTTGAGGGCTTGGCATTGGTCCATTTCGCGCCGGCAAAAAAGGGGTTGACAAGCGGGGGGGTGGACCCTAGCTTCTCACCCGCTTGTCCCGAGTCCTTGGACCCTTCAGGACCGCATCCTTTCGCTCCCCGCTCGACAACGAGTTCAAGGCTCGCACGGACGCCGCCGTTCCGACACCGCTCCGCTGTGGTGTCGTTCTCTTATCGTGATTGAACGCCAATAGGGCCGCTGCCGGACCGACCGGCGCGGCGAGATGGAGGGGAGGTGAAATTCAAAAATGCGTAAGCTTTTCGCTCTCGCGATGGTGGCCGTGCTGGCCACGACCGTCGCTCTCGCCGTGATCGGATGTGGCAAGAAGGCCGAAGAGACGCCTGCCTCGACCGAGACGTCCGGTGGTGCCATGACCGACAGCAGCATGGGTGGGATGTCCGACAGTTCGGCCATGACGGACTCGACCAAGAAGTAAGCCCGCGCCTGACGATGCGGTGCCGTATGGGAGGGGAGATCCGTAATCGGAGCCTCCCCTCCTGGGCTTTTTGGCGAAGGGGGCCCGCCCCGGCAAGAAATATGGGCCGGACTCGCAACCCCATCGCGCCGACTCGCGTAGGAGCCGACGTGAGAGGAGGTTCGCGACGATGCTAGGCAGCCGGTTCGGAATGCTCGCCCTGGGTGCGCTCGTGTCGCTGCCGGTCGGACCGGCTGTGGCCCGGGCGGACCAGTGGCGCGAAGCGAGCGAGCAGGTCGTGAGCGCCGCCGGGCTGCGCGCGTTCCGCGCCGAGAACCCCTCCGGCGACATCCGCGTGCGTCCCAGCGTCGACGGTCGCATCCACGTCACCGCGCTCAAGGTGATCCACGCCGATCCGGCCGATCACGATCGCCTGTCGCGCGGCACCCGGGTGGATCTGGGCAACGAACAGGGCGTCTACGTGGTGCGGGTGAACTACCCCTCGCGGACGCACGTCGAAATCAACTTCTGGGACCTCTTCAAGGGATTCGAACTGCCGCGCGTCGAGGTTCAACTCGGAATCGAGCTGCCGGCGAACCTGCCCGTCGAGCTGTCGACCTCGAGCGGCGACCAGAACAGCGAGGGCATCACCGCCATGCAGACCCTGTCGAGTTCGAGCGGCGACGTCACCCTGCAAGATTGCGGCCGGTATGCGGTCAGCAGCGCGAGCGGCGACCTGTTCGCCATCGACTGCTCGGGCGGCACGCTGCGCTCGACGAGCGGCGACGTCGTGGTGGACGGCGCGGCGCAAACGGTGCGCGTCCGCACCGCGAGCGGTGACGTGCGCGTCGACCGGGCCGCGGATTCCGTGCGCGTCGAGACGGTGAGCGGCGACGTCGACGTGTCCTCGGCGCCGCGCGGCCTGGTGGCGACGAGCGCGAGCGGCGAGATCGCCGCGCGTCGCGCGGCGGGCCGCACCAGCATCGAGTCGGGCAGCGGCGACGTGACCCTGGAGCTGGCCGCGCCGCTCGCGGGCACCGAAGTGATCTCGGGCAGCGGCGACCTCACCGTCCACATCCCGCGCGGAGCCGGCTGCGCGCTCGAGGCGCGTACCTCGAACGGTGCGCTCGACGTCGAGCTGCCCCTCCAGGTGCGGGAGGTCAATCGGCATCAATTGACGGCCACGGTGAGCGGCGGCGGCGCGCCGGTCACGCTGCGGAGTTCCTCGGGAGACATTCACGTGACGAGCGGAGGTGGAAAGTGATCATGCGCCGGCGGACTCTGGGGCTGTTGGCGGCACTGGCCGTGACCGTGGGGGCGATCGTCGCCGCCCGGATCGAGGCTCCGCGCTGGGCGCCCCGGGCGCTCGTGCTGGCCTCGCACGTCGCGGGCCGGGTCGCGCGCCTCGCCGTGTCGCCCGCGTGGGCCGCCGACGAGATGACGTTCCGGCGCGTCGCCCCGGAGAGCGTCGGGCGCATCGAGGATCGCGTCGCCCTGCGCCGCGCGTCGCGGCTGCCGTCCGCGCCTTCCACGCCGCCCGCTCCGTCCGCGTCCTCGGTCGACACGCTGCGCCCGATCACGCCGGCCGAGCCTCTACCACCGGACGGCAGCGAGCGCTCGGGCGACATGACGCGGGTCGGATCCGACATCCACATCGAGAAGGACCAGACCGTGGTCGGCGACGTCGTCGCGATCGGTGGCGACGTCACCGTGGACGGGCACGTCAAGGGCGACGTGACCGCGCTGCGCGGCGACGTCTACCTCAGTTCGACCGCGCGCGTGGACGGCGACGTCGCGTGCATCGGCGGCGAACTCCACGAGGACTCGGGCGCGTTCGTCGGCGGGCAGAAGGTGACGGCGCTCAGCGGCCGCCGCGAGCGCGAGCTGCGCCACCTGCTGCCGGTCGAAGGCCACGTGCGCAGCGCCGTGGTCGAACTGACGAAGTTCGGCGTCACGCTGGCCTGGCTGCTCGTCGTGCTCGGACTCATCTGGCTGTCCATGCGCATCGCCGGGGGCCGCACGGTCGCGGCGATCGACGGCCTGCGCCGCGAGACCGCGGCTTCGCTCGGCGTCGGGCTTCTGGCCATCGTGCTGGTCATCCCGTCTCTCATCGCGCTCTGCCTCGTCGTCGCCATCCTGTGCATCACCATCATCGGCATTCCGGTCGCGCTCGCCGCGCTCGTCGCGTACGCGCTGCTGCTGATGTTGCTCCTGCTGTGGGGCTTCGTGGTCGGCGCCGCGTGGCTCGGCGGGCACCTGCCGCGGGGTCCGGGCGGCATGGAGATCACGCCGATGCGCGCCGCCGTGACCGGCGCCGTGCTCATCATCGGCGGTCGCGCGCTCGGTCATCTGCTGCACGCCGTGCCTGGGATCGGCGTGCTCGGCGGATTCATCGTCGTCATCTCGTGGATCACGAGTTCGCTCGTGGGCACGCTCGGCGCCGGCGCGCTGCTGCGCTCCGAGTTCGCGACCGGAGTCGTCGGCCGCTGGTGGCGCGGAACGCGCACGCCGCGCGCCCAGTTCGCGACGCCCGGTGCGCCCGCGCCGGCCGCCGGCTATGCCGCGCCGCCGGGATACGCGCCCGCGCCGCCGGGATACGCGCCCGCGCCGCCTGGGTACCCGCCCGCGCCTCAGGCGCCGCCGACGGCCTGGCCGACTCCGCCGCCGCCGCCGCCGGCTCCGCCGAGCTCGTACATGCCGCCGGCCGCACCGCCGGCGCCATACTCGCCCCCGCCTCCGCCGTACTCGCCGCCGCCTCCGCCGGGCCCACCGCCGGACGATCCGGGGGCGCCGACCACGGGCTAGTCGTGCCGCCCGTGCGGCGGCTGTGGTAGACATGCGGCGTCCGTGCCGGGTCGGGCGGGCGCCGTTCGGTTTTCAGGCCGTCCCTCGCGTGCGGAGAACCCTCGCGTCGTGCACCCCGACTCGCTGGCGTGGCTGTGCGTGCTCCTGTTCGCGGACGGAGCCACGCTCGGGCTGTTCACGACGCCGCTGCTGCTGCGTTACGGGCACCTTCACCCGCCGCTCGCGGTCGCCCTGCTCGGCGGCGCGGCGAGCGCGCTCGGCAGCGCGCTCCAGTTGCTCGCCCTGCGCTGGCTGGTGCGCGGTTCGCGACCCTGGATGCGGCGCTTCGCGCCGTCGCGCGACCGCGTCGAGGCCGCGCTCGC
>DATJGS010000027.1:0-51289 GCA_035494735.1 Saccharimonadaceae bacterium (SeqCode) | reverse complement strand
GCGGCGACAGCACCACGGTGCGCGCGGATCGCGACGTCGACGCGGCCACGTTCGCGTCGCGTCCGGTGCTGCTGCTCGGGCGTCCCGAAGAAAACGCGTGGACGCGCCGCATCGCCCCGGGCCTACCGCTCGCGTTCACGGACAGCGGCTTTCGTCTGTTCGGACGCACGTACGAACGGCCCGACGACGTGGTCCACCTCGTGTATCCGAATCCGCTCGCGCCCGAGCGTTTCCTGCTCCTGATCGCGGCGAACGCGCCCGAAGCGCTGGCGCGGCGCGGCGGTTTCTTCGAGTTCGGCGACGACGACTGGCACGTCGTGCGCGGCGGCGACGTCGTGCGCCGCGGGCGCTTCGCGTCGGACCCGGCGCATCCCTGGCGCTACGACGCGTCCCTCGACCGCGATCTCGAGACGGAGCGCGAGCGCTTCGCGACGACGCTGGTGCGGCTCCCGGGCCGCGCGCTCGTCGTGCGCTCGGCTCGCGGCTCCGCGCTCGCCGTGGCGGCGCGCACGCGCGGCGACGCGCTGCTCGCGGCCATGAGCGCGGACGGACTCGTGCCGCGCGCCGGCGCCGCGCCGATCGTGCTCACGCTGTACCACGATCTCCAGGAGAAGGGCCGCATCGCGCACGACACGCGGCCCGAGCACCTGGGCGACGAGGGCGCGGGCGCCGCGCCGGCCGCCGGACGCACGACGCTCGATCTGTGGTCGGTGACGGCCGCGCGCTGGCGGCAACTGGGCGCGACGCGCGACGCGCCGCTCCTGGTGCCGGCCGCGGTGTGGCGCGCCGGGCGCCTCGAGGGCGAGCCGCTCGACGTGGCGGTGGCCCGTCTGTACTTCGCGCGGCTGCTGCCCACGGCGCGCGACGCGGCGGCGCGGACGACGGAGTGGCGCTCGCCGCTCATCGACGTGCCGGCGCGGGCGCTGCTGTGCCGCGCGCTGTGGGAGAGCTCCGGGTCACGCGCGCCGCGCGCGCTGGTCGGCGCGCTGTCGGTGAGCGGGCTGTCGACGCTCGACAGCCTGTGTCGGCCGCTGGGCGTCGACCCGGAGCGCGTGGCGCGGCGTTACGCGGCGCTCGCCGACTCGCTGTCGCATGCGGCGGAGCGTGCGCTGCGCGAGCGCGAGGCGCGTCCGTGGCGTCCGGCGGACGGTTTCCAGCGCGGCGTGTGCCTCGCGCACTCGGTCGACCTGGAGAGCGGCTACCTGTCGGCGGAGTGCGCGAAGCAGCTCGTGACGCTGAAGGGCATGGGCGTGAACTGGGTGTCGCTCACCCCGTTCGGGTACCTGCCGTCGCTGCACACGCCCGAGATCTATCCGAGCGCCGAGGGCGGCGTGGACGGCGAGACCGACGAGGCGGTGTGCGAGGCCGCGGCGCGGGCCCGCGCGCTGGGACTGCGCGTATGGCTGAAGCCGCACCTGTGGACGCGCGGTTGGGTCGGTGAGCTGGATTTCGTGCCGAGCGATTGGCCGCGCTTCTTCGAGCGTTATCGCGCGTTCGTCCTGCACTACGCCCTGCTCGCGGCGCGCGAGCGGATGGACGGACTGTTCGTGGGCCACGAGACGGTGACCGCGTCGCTGGGTTTCCCCGAGCGTTTCCGCGCGTTGATCGGCGACGTGCGCCGCGCGTACCCGGGCACGCTGAGCTACGGCGCGAACTGGGATCGTGAAGTCGACGGCATCGCGTTCTGGGACGCGCTCGATCTGATCGGCGTGTCGTTCTACTACCCGCTCGCCGATCGGCCGGGGGCCGACGTCGCGACGCTGACCGCCGGCGCGACGCGCGCGCTCGCGAAGCTGCGCGCGCTCGCCGCGCGCACCGGGCGGCCGGTGCTGCTCGACGAGGTCGGCTACGCGCCCACCGCCTCGGCCGCGCTCGAGCCGTGGCAGGAGGCGCACGGCGGCGCGTCCCAGCCGCTCGCGCAGCGCGATTGCTACGAGGCCGTGACGCGCGCGCTCGAACCCGCGGACTGGGTGGCGGGCGTGTTCTGGTGGAAATGGTTCAGCGGCGCGTCTCGCGAGGCCGACGAGCCGCGTACGTTCTCGCCGCGCGGCCAGCCGGCCGAGGCCGTGATGACCCGGGCGCTGCGCCAGTGGCAGGGCCGGCCGGTGCGCGTGCTGCGCGCGGCGCCGACGCACTGACGCCGTGCGGCGCTGACGCCGCGCCGCACTGACGCCGCGCTGTACTGACGCCGCGCCGCGCGACTCAACTCGCCTTGCGCCGCCCCTCGATGACCTTGAAGCCGCGCGCGCGCGAGCGCAGACGGCGGCGCAGGTCCTCGAACCCCACGGCGCTGCACAGGAGCACCATCGGCTGGATCGGCACGCGCGTGCGCAGCGCGCCCCAGTACACGACGGCCAGCAACGTGAAGTAGCCGATCGTCAGGAGCGCGAGCGACTGGAACCAGCGACGCGGACCGCTGAGCACGCGGGCCGCGCCCCACAGCGCGAGCGGCAGCGTGAGCAACGACCAGAAGAGGAGCGGATCGACGACGCGAGTGAGCGCGCCGAGCCGCGAATCGCCGCTGCGCCACGAGCCGGTCGCGCCGGCTTCGCTCGACAGGCGCCAGAAGCGCGCCAGCTTGGCCGCGGCCATGGCCGGCCACTCCGCGACGTGTCCAGCGAGGAACTCGCGCGCCAGGCGCGACGCCTCGCGATCCGCGGCCGCCTCGCCGAGCCCCTGGAAGTGGGCGGCGTACGGCTCCAGATGATACGTGCTCTCGGCGCCGCCGCGCAGCGCGGGGTCGCCCCACACCAGCGCGTTGTTGCTGTCGAGGAACGCGCGGCCGCCTCCCGTCGTGACCGGGACGAACGCGTGCATCACGGCGGCATTGCGCAGCGTCCACGGCCCGACCACCAGCGCGACGCCGAGCGCCACGAACAGCAGCTGGCGAACGCGGTCGCGCGCGGCCAGCGTCAGGCCGAGCGGGATCCACGCCCAGACCGCGACCAGGGCGGGCAGGAGCAGCGCCGTGGGTCGGGCCAGCGTGGCCACGCCCCAGGCCAGTCCGACGCCGAGCGCGCGTCCCGGGCGCGGCGTCTTGATCCACTGCGCGGTGAGCAGCAGCCCGAGCAGCACGGCGGCGGTGAACGCGGTCTCGGTGAGCAGGTAGCCCGAGAAGAACACGAGCAGCGGATCGAACGCGCACAGGACGCCCGCGGCCAGACCGACGCCGGTCCCGAACACGGCCGAGCCGTACCAGGCGGCGAGCAGGGGCACGACCGCCCCGATCGCGCACTGCAGCGCGAGCGCGGCGAGGTAGCGGTGCCCGAACGCGCGATAGACCAGACTGGTCAGCCAGGGCACGAGCGGCGGCCGGAACGCGGTGGGGTAGAAGCCGCCGGCGGCGTCGGCCATGCTGAAGCCGTGTCCGCCCGCGAGATTCCAGGCGATGGCGTCGTAATCGGCGGCGTCGGAGTACGGTGCGGCGTGCGGGCCCGCGGCCAGCCACGTGTACGCGAGGCGCAGCCCCAGCGCCAAGCCGAACAGCGCGAGGCCGGCGCGCATAGCGTTCCCGGAGTCTCCGCGGCCGCGGCGGATCGGAAGTTCGGCGCGCTGAAACATGGGCGGCAGTGTAGCAGAGGCTTCGCGGGCTCCCGTCCCGCCCGTGCGGAATTCCGCGACGCGCGCGGTCGCCCGTTGCGATGTGCAATGGGCCCCGGCTCGTGGCGTGTGGTCCGGCGCCGCAAGTCCGCGCGCCATGCGGTCCGGGTCACCGGGGAACAGGGGCGCGCGGTCGGCCGGACTGTTGCTATTGGAGCCTGCCTCGACGGATCGAGGCGACAGGGAGCCGATCCCCCCTCGGCACGATGCCCAGGCCCGACGCTCACTCGCTTCGCACGTTCAAGGAAGGTCCACGATGGATCACTACATCCCCAAGCGCCGCATCCCCGTCACGCTGTGGACCAGCGAGCGGCAGGGCTTTCCCTGCCACGTGTTCCTCGACCTCGACGCGGCCGGCCACCGCCATCAGACCGTGCTCGAGAAGCTGAACGAGACGACGCGCTTCCTGCCCGTCGCCGTCGGCGACGAGGGGCGCATCCACCTGTTCAACAAGAACAAGGTGCTGCGCGTGACGGCCGGCCGGCAGGTGATCCAGAGCGACGTCTTCGCGCGCGGCTTCGATCCGTGGCGCGAGGAGGAGTGCGATCTCACGCAGCTCGACGGCACGGCGCTGAGCGGCAGGGTGTGGATGCCGCTGCAGCGCGAGACGCAGCGGCTGTCCGACTTCATGAACGGCGCGGGCGGCGGATTCTTCGTGCTCCTGACCGGGGCCGCGGTGCACGTCGTGAACGCGGCGGGCGTGATGGAGATGCGCCTGACCGAGAGCGCCGGCATGTCGGTCTCGGCCGGCGAAGACGAGCAGGGCCTGCGCATCGCGTGAAGTCCCGCGCGCTGGCGCGCCCCACACGAACCCGCTACCGTGCGACGCGTGGCGGGTTTTCGTTTGGCATTCGTGCAGGGCCGGCCGCGCTTCGGCGACACGGCCGGGAACCTGGAGCGCGGGCTCGCGCTGGCCGGCACCGTGGACGCCGATCTCGTCGTGCTGCCCGAGCTGTGGAGTTCGGGCTACGTGTTCTCGTCGACCGCCGAGATCGAGGCGCTCGCCGAGGACGCGGCGCGCGGCGCGACGGCGCGCGCGCTGATCGGCGCGGCGCGCCGTGAACGGCGTCACTACATCGCGGGATTTCCCGAGCGGCATCGCGGCCGGATCTACAACAGCGCGCTCCTCGTCGGGCCCCGGGGCGTGCGCGCCGTGTACCGCAAGCTCCACCTGTTCGAGAGCGAGCGCCGCTGGTTCACGAAGGGCAATCTGCCGCTGGCCGTGCATCGCGTCGGTCCGGCGCGCGTCGGGCTCATGATCTGCTTCGACTGGCGGTTCCCCGAAGTGCCGCGCGTGCTCGCGCTGCTCGGCGCCGACGTCATCGCCCATCCGTCGAACCTGGTGCTGGCCGGCGCGCAGAAGACGCTGGGCGTGCGCTCGGCGGAGAACCGGGTCTTCCTCGCGACCGCGAACCGCACCGGGGTCGAGCGCCGGCCCGGGGGCGTGGTCGGCTTCACCGGCCGCAGCCAGATCACCGATCCGAGCGGACGCGTGATGATTCACGCCGGGGCGCGGGACGCGCGGGCCTGCGCGGTGGACTGCGACCTGGCGTCGGCGCGGCGCAAGCGCCTGACGTCCGCGACGGACCTGTGGGCGGCGCGCCGTCCCGAGTTCTACGCCCCGATCGTGCGCCGGGCTACGCGGTCCCGCTGAGCCAGCGGAGGCGGCCGAGAGCGCTCGCGGGTGCCTGGTGGCCGCGCGCACGCCGGCCAGCGTTCCGTCGTTGAGTATGCCGAACAAGCTCGCCTATACTGGCGGCGCTTCGGCCGCTTCTCGAACACCGGGCTTGCCCGGGCCGCCACTTCCGGAGCCACGGCACCCCCCAGTCCGTGAAAATTCCCGAGCCCCAGAACCATCTTTGGAGAGTGCGTGGACAAAGCCCGAGAGTCTTCGGAGGAGCAGGCGCGTGCGTTCGCCGCATTCGCCGAGCAGTTGGTGCGTGAATTGGAGCCCCTGCAGCTCCAGTACAACGAGAGCACGTGGCTCGCGAACGTCACCGGCCAGCCCGAGCACGAAGAGGCCAGCGCCCGTCTCGACAACCAGATTCGATTGATCTTCGCGCGCGCCGAGCCGTACCGCCGTCTGCTCGCGTGGCGCGACTCGGGCGCGGTCGTCGACCCGGTCCTCGCGCGCCAGCTCGAATTGCTCATCCACACGTACCGCGCGCATCAGATTCCCACCGAGTCGATCGCGCGCATGGTCGAGATCGAGAAGGCGCTGGAGAGCCGCTTCAACAACTTTCGCGCCGAGCTGGGCGGGCGGCGCGTCACCGACAACGAGATCCGCCTCGTCCTGCAGCGCTCGGACGACTCGGCCGAGCGCCGCGCGGCGTGGGAGGCCTCGAAGCAGATCGGCGGCCAGGTGGACGCCGACTTGAAGACGCTCGTGCGCCTGCGCAACGACGCCGCGCGCCAGGTCGGCTTCGACAACTACTACGGCATGATGCTGACGCTGGACGAACTCGACGAGACGGAACTGTTCGCGCTGCTCGACGAGCTGGACGCCGGCACCGCGCCCTTGTTCGAGCACTATCGCGCCGGGCTCGATCAGGAACTGACGCGCCGCTTCCGCGTCGGCCCGTCCGAAATCCGGCCGTGGCACATGAACGATCCGTTCTTCCAGGAAGCGCCGCCGACCGCGGTCGATCTCGATCCGCATTTCCGGGACCGCGCGCTCGAGGAGATGACCGAGCGCTTCTTCGCGGCGATCGGCCTCGAGGTCGCGGACCTGCTGGCGCGCGCCGACCTGTACGAGAAGCCGGGGAAGAGCCAGCACGCGTTCTGCCTGCAGGTCGACCGCGGCGACGACATCCGCGTGCTGTGCAACCTGCGGCCGAACGAGCAGTGGATGAGCACGCTGCTCCACGAGTTCGGCCACGCCGTCTACGACAAGTACCTCGATCGCTCGCTGCCGTACCTGCTGCGCACGCCGGCGCACACGCTGACGACGGAAGCCAGCGCCATGTTGTTCGGGCGCCTGAGCAAGAACGCGGCGTGGCTGCACCGCTACGCCGGGCTGGATCGCGAGGCGGCGGCCGCCGCCGGCGAGGCGACGCGGCGCGCGACGCGCGAGCAGCTGCTGGTGCAGACGCGCTGGTGCCTCGTCATGTGCCACATGGAACGCGCGCTGTATCGCGACCCCGAGCAGGACCTCGATACGCTGTGGTGGGACCTGGTCGAGCGTTTCCAGCGCGTGGGACGTCCGGAGGGCAGGCGGGCGCCGGACTGGGCCAGCAAGATCCACTTCAGCGTCGCGCCCGTGTACTACCAGAACTACATGCTCGGCGAAATCATGGCCTCGCAGCTGCAGCGCCATCTGCTGGACCGCGTGCTGGGCGGCGGCGCGGACGCGTGGGACCGCTACGTGTCGAGCCCCGACGTCGGGCGCTACCTCACGGAGCATCTGTTCCGGCCCGGCAAGTCGCTGGACTGGCGCGGCGCGATCCAGCGCACGACCGGCGCGGCGCTCAGCGCGGGCGCGTTCGTGGACGAGTTGGCGGGGCGCAACTGAACCCTCACGCGGAAGCGGCCGCGCAGCCCGCGGCCGTTCGACCGCTCGAAGGCCTCACCGTTCTCGATCTGTCGCGCGTCCTGGCTGGACCGTACGCGACGCAACTGCTCGGCGACCTCGGCGCCGACGTCTGGAAGATCGAGCGGCCCGGCAGCGGCGACGAGACGCGGAGCTGGGGCCCGCCGTTCGTGGCCGGCACGTCGGCGTACTTCCTGTCGGTCAATCGCAACAAGAAGAGCGCCGCGCTCGACTTCGATAGCGCCCGGGACCAGGCGGCTCTGCGGCGCGCCGCGACGGAAGCCGACGTCGTCGTCGAGAACTTCCTGCCCGGCGACCTCGAGCGCATCGGCCTCGACGCCGCGCACCTGCGCCGCGCGCGCCCCGAACTCGTCACGTGCTCCATCACCGGCTACGGCCAGGACGGGCCGTACGCGGCGTTGCCCGGCTACGACGCCGTGCTCCAGGGTTTCACCGGGCTGATGAGCGTGACCGGCGAGACGCAAGGCCCGGCGCTCAAGGTCGGCGTCGCGCTCATCGACGTGCTGACCGGCGCCCATGCCGCGGCCGCGATCCTGGCGGCGCTCGTGGGCCGGCTGCGCGGGCGCGGCGGCGCGGCGCTCGACGTGGCGCTGTTCGAGGTCGGCGTGGCGTCCATGGTGAACGTCTCGGCCGCGGCGCTGGCGACCGGCGAGCCGGCGCGGCGTCACGGCAACGCGCACCCGCACATCGTTCCCTATCAGACGTTCGAAGCCGCCGACGGCGCGCTGGTGATCGCGGTCGGCAACGACGCGCAGTGGTCGCGTCTGTGCGCGGCGCTCGGGCTCGAAGCGCTGGGCGCCGACGCGGCCTTGGGCGCGAACCCGGGTCGTGTCGCGGCGCGCGCGCGCGTGGTCGGCGCCATCGCCGAGCGCCTGGCGACGCGCCCGCGCGACGCGTGGCTCGAGCGCCTGCGCGCCGCGCGCGTGCCGGCCGGCCCGGTGCGCGAGATGCACGAGGTGGTGCGCGATCCGGCGCTGCGGATGCGCGGGTTCGTGCGCGCGGCCGCGGGGGCGGACGGCGGCGAATCGTTCGCGCTGCCGTGGCGCATCGACGCGGCGCGCCCGCCGCTCGGGCTCGCGCCGCCCGGACTGGGCGAGCACACGGCGGAGTTCCTGCAGCGTTTCGGGTAAGATGCCGCGCGGTCGCCGGAGCGCCGAGGCCGGCGGCCATCCTCGCCCCGGAGTTCCACGCATGCCGTCCGGTTCCACCACCCAGACACTCACGCCCGTCCCGCACGCGCCCGCCGCCGCTCCGGCGTTCGCGGTCGCGCTCGTGGCGCTCGCGCTCGCGGCGTTCGTGGCGCCCGCGCGCGCCGACGTCACGTTCGCGAACTCGGACAGCGTGTACCTCGTGGGCGAGTTCGTGGACCCGGTGTGCCTGTTCCAGCACAACATGCACGGCCTGTCCGCGAAGCAGTGCGCGATGGTGCGCGGGCGCGTCGAGCAGGGCATGGGCTTCCTCGACATCCGCCGCCGGCAGTTCTTCACGGTCGTCGGCCAGAACCACTGGCAGGACCCGCGCGCCGGCTTCCTCGACGCGCTCGGCGAGACGCTCGCCATCAAGGCCCGGGTGTGGTCGCGCGATGGCGCGAACGCCATCGTCGTGAACGGCGTCTATCCGATGGACCGACAGCCGCCCGTGCGCTTCGCGTGGTGGCCGTGGCATCTGGAATGGAGCGTGCCGCTCGGATGCGCGCTGCTCGCGCTGTTCTACTCGCTCGCGGTGACGCGCTGGCGCGCCGCGCTGGGCGGGGACGCTCCGTTCGAGCCGTGGCGCGCGCTGAGCTTCGGAGCGTCGCTCGTCGTGGCCCTCGGTTCGCTGAGCGGTCCGCTGCACGACTTGAGCGATCAGTATCTGTTCTCGACGCACATGATCCAGCACCTGCTGCTCGCTCAGGTGTTCCCGCCGCTGTTCCTGCTCGGCCTGCCACGCTGGCTCGCGCGCTGGCTGACGACACGGCCCTGGGCAAAAGGCGCGTGGCGCTGGGCCTCGGCGGTTCCCGTCGGCTTCGCGCTCTACACGCTCGTGTTCACGGTGTGGCACGTGCCGGCGCTGTACGACCTGATGATGCGCGCCCATCCGTTCCACATCGCGATGCATCTCATGGTCATGGCCACGGCGGTTCTGATGTGGTGGCCCGTGGCCGGTGGTTCCGCGGTCGAGAAGCCGCTGAGCGCGCCGGCGCAGATCTTCTACCTGGCCGTGATCGGGATTCCGATGATGCCGGTCGCCGCGCTCATCACGTTCGCGACGCAACCTCTGTACGAGTGGTACGCGCTCGCGCCGCGCGTGTTCGCGGACCTGTCGGCCGTCGACGACCAGCGTCTGGGCGGCCTCATCATGTGGGTGCCGGGGACGATCTACTGGGTGATTCCGATCACGGTCATCTACTTCCGTCACGCCGAGCGCGAAACCCGAAGCGACGATCCGCTGGCGATTCCCTCGACGCCGTGAGGCGTTCCCGCGCAGGTTGCGCGCGCCCGACGGCGCGTTGCATAGTCGGCGCCATCGACACGGACGAACCCACCTTCATCCCGAGGAGACGCACATGAGTTCCACTCCCGCGCCCGCGCCCGCACGCCGCGGACTCGACGGCGTGGTCGCGGCACAGACGCGACTCAGCCACGTGAACGGCCTGGCCGGCGAACTCATCATCGGCGGCTACGAGTTGAAGGAACTGGCCGGCAAGGTGACGTTCGAGGAGGCGGCCTGGCTGCTGTGGCACGGCACGCTGCCGTCGGCCTCCGAACTGGCCGGGATGCGCCGGGAGATCGCCGGTGAGCGCGCGATCGGCGGCATCACGGTCGACGTGATCCGCGCCGCGAAGAAGGCGCCGCCCATCGACGCGCTGCGCATGGCGTGCGCGACGCTGTCGCTCGAGCTGGAGAGCCCCGACGACATCTCGCCGGCGGCCGACGCGAAGGACGCGATGATGTTGACCGCGCGCTTCCCGACCATCGTCGCCGCGCACACGCGCATCGCGAAGGGCTTGGAGCCGATTCCCGCGCGCGCCGACCTGTCGCTATCCGCGAACTTCCTGTACATGGTGCACGGCAAGGAGCCGGACCCGATCGCCGCGAAGGCGCTCGACACGTACTGGGTGACGGTCATCGACCACGGCATGAACGCGTCGACGTTCACCGGACGCGTGATCGCGAGCACGCGCTCGGACATGGTCAGCGCCGTGACCGGCGCGATCGGCGCGCTCAAGGGCCCGCTGCACGGCGGCGCGCCCGGGCCGGTGCTCGACATGCTGGTGGACATCAAGACCGCCGACAACGCCGAAGCGTGGCTGCGCAAGGAAATGGCGGAGGGCCGGCGCATCATGGGATTCGGTCATCGCGTGTACAAGGTGCGCGACCCGCGCGCCGAAGTGCTGAGCAAGGTCGCCGAGGAGATGGGCCAGGCCCACCTCGAGGACCGCAAGTTGTTCGACCTGGCGCGCAGCGTCGAGCAGACGGCCGTGCGCGTGCTCGAGGAGCTGAAGCCGGGCCGCAACCTCAAGACGAACGTCGAGTTCTTCACCGCGCTCGTGCTGCAGTCCCTGGGGCTCGATCCGCGCACGTTCGTCGCCATGTTCGCGTGCGGCCGCGTGGCCGGCTGGTGCGCGCACGTGATCGAGCAGCACGCCGAGGATCACCTGATCCGCCCGCAGTCCGAGTACGTGGGACCGCGCGGCCTGAAGCTCTCGCGCTGAACGCTGGGGAGCCCGGTCGCGCCGCGGCACGCGGCCGCGAGGCGGCATGAGCGAGGCCGAAGACGCGAAGGCGGAACGCGAGCCGAAAGGCGGCTGGCGCGGTCCGCTCACGCTGCTCGCGTCCGCGTTCGTCATCCTCGCGGCGGGCAGCGGATGGCTCGCGCTGTACCCGCCCGTGCCCGTCGATCTCGGCGGCGTCGAGAACCTCGACGCGCGCGCCGAGCGCGTCAGCATCCCGGTCGGCGCCGGCGATCGTCTCGACGGTTGGCTGCTGCGCGGGCGGAAGGACGCGCTCGTCGTCGTGTTCCACGGCTACGGTCGCGATCACACGCGCGCCTGGCGCTACGGGCAGTTCCTGAACCGCGCCGGATACTCCGTCCTCGCCGCGAACTTCCGCTCGTCGCGCGCGGCAGACCGGATGCCGACGACGCTCGGCTATTACGAGATGGAGGACGCGCGCGCCGAGCTGGACTGGGTCGCGGCGCACCGCGCGCTGGCCGCGCACGGCCTCGCGCTGTTCGGCGAATCCCTCGGCGCGAGCGTTGCGCTGACGCTGGCGTCCGAGCGCCCGGAGGTTCAGGCGGTCGTCGTCGACTGCCCGTTCGCGGACGGGAAGCGCGCCGTCGAGGGCGCGATGCAGCGCTTCTGGCATCTGCCGAAGGAGCCGTTCGCCACGCTCACGCGCTGGGTGGGCGAAGCCATCACCGGGCACGACCCGTACGCGCTCGAGCCGCTCGCCGCGTGCGCGCGACTCAAGGACCGCCCGATCTTCTTCATCCACTCCGTGCACGACGACCGGCTCGGCATCGACCAGAGCGAGGACCTGTGGCGGGCGGCCGGCGCCAAGGACCCGCTGTGGATCGTGCCGGACGGCGGCCACACCGAAGCCTGGCTCCGCCACCGCGTCGAATACGAGCGGCGCGTGACCGCGTTCCTGAACCGCGCGCTCGCGCCGGGACGACGGTGAGCGCGGAGATCCGGATCGGCACGCAGGGCTGGGCGTATCCCGACTGGCTCGGGGCGTTCTATCCGCCGGGCGCGAAGCAGCAGGACTTGCTGCCGTTCTACGCCGAGGTGTTCGACACGGTCGAGCTGGACACCACGTTCTACGGCGCGCCCAAGCCGGCGATCGCCCGTTCGTGGGAGAAACGCGTGCCCGCGGGCTTCCGTTTCGCCGCGAAGCTGCCGCGCGCGATCACGCACGACGCGCTGCTGCGCGACGCGGCGCCCGAGTTCGCCGAGTTCCTGCGCGCGCTGGAACCGCTCGGCGCGAAGCTCGGGCCCTTGCTCGCGCAGATGCCGGCGGAGTTCGAACGGACCACCGAGAACGTGGCCGCGCTGCGCGCGTTCGCGCGCCTCAACCCCAAGGACGCGAAGCTTGCGATCGAATTCCGCCACGCGTCGTGGCACGTGCCCGAGACGTGGGCGACGTTGCGCGAACTGGGGCTGGCCGTGGCCTGGACGTCGTGGCGCGTCCTGCCGCACGTGAGCGAGGTGACGGCGGACTTCCTGTACCTGCGCTGGCTCGGCGATCGGCGCGACGTCACGGTGTTCGACCGCGTGCAGATCGATCGCAGCGAAGAGTTCGCGGCGTGGGAGCCCGACGTCCGGCGCGCGCTGCCCGAGGTGCGCGAGGTCTACGGCTACTTCAACAACCACTGGGCCGGCCACTCGCCGGCCAGCGCGAACGAGATGAAGGAGCGCCTCGGGCTCGTCGCCGTCGACCCGAAGGCGCGCTGGCGGCAGGGGGAGATGTGGTGATGAAGAGAAGGAAGAAGCGCACGAGGACCGGTACGAGTACGATCGCTGGCCCCCCACTCAGCTACGCGGACTTTGTTGATGGCCTTGCACCCCTAGAGTCATTTGATGCCCGCGCCTTCGATGCCGACGATCTCCATTCTGACGGGCTGTGCAATCTCGTTCTTGCCCTGGCCCTCGCGTACAATGACCTGCGCGATCTTGGCATGGCCCTTCACCTGATGAACGGCGTGCCTCAGCCCCCGATAGCCATTACCACCGAGCGTGGGCAGTACTCCGCTGTCGCTGTTCACCTGCAACGGCTTCTTGCAAGTCACGTCAACGAGCTGTTGATGCTGATTCATGATCAGCGAGCGATCGTTGAGAGCCCTGAATTCGGGAATCTGACGAAGCAGCTGAGCGCGAGAAGTCGCAATGCTTGGACTGGCGTTGTAGATGCCGCCCTCAATCGCTCGACCTCGGGGGCAATCGGGAAGACCCTCACGCGAATTCGGAACAAGATTGGGTACCACTACGATCCCGACGAATTGGCCAGAGGCTTTCGCAGCGTATTTGGAGGTGGAGAGTCGTGTCCCGTGCCGCTAGTTTCTCGAGGTGGTCAGATGATCTCATCTCGCTTCTACTTTGCGGATGCGGCGGCCCTCGAGTACATGAAGCACGTTGCCAACGGGGAGGAGGCCCGAGCCTTCCTCGAGTGGCGAAGCCCACTGCCTCAGCACGTGAACTTGGCGCTCTATGAGCTCGTGACAAGATTCATCCAGCTGCGCGGCTTTGCCTGGCGAGCGTCTATTCGCGCAGAATGACGTCAATCGCGGATGTGCAAGTCATTTTGCAGGGAGCGTGTCCGTGCACGTAAGAAGTGTCGTCGTGCGTAATTTCAAACGGTTCAGCGACCTCACGATTGAGGACATCCCAGCCACTGCGCGCTTGGTTGTGCTCGTGGGCCCAAACGGGTCCGGGAAGTCGTCTCTATTCGACGCCTTCATGGTGTGGCACGGGCTGAATGGCCGAGGCGCGATGTACGAGTCGACCTATCACGACAAGGTCGGATTCCCGATAGAGCCCAGTTGGGCAGGCAAGATCAGAGTCGAGTTCCATGAAGGACACCCCTTGCCGCCGACAGAGCGGAGAGATCTCTTTTACTTCCGTTCACCGTATCGCAATCAGTCGGACTTCAGTGCCGAGGGTATTCAGCGAGTCGCTGACCCCCTCGAGGAGCAACGATTTCGGCGGATGATAGACAGCGACATCAGCGTGGCCGCGAACTACCGTCGAGCCGTCTCGGCTGCGGTTGGGGCAGTGTTCGATCCGAAGAACGATGAGGCACGTGTGACGGAGGTTCGTGAGACACTTGTTGGGCCCATTAGGGACTCAATGTCGAGGGTCTTTGGCGATCTTAGGCTGGCTGGACTCGGAGACCCGTTGGGCGTAGGAACGTTCGTATTCGACAAGGGTGCAAGTGCTGGCTTTCTCTACAAGAATCTCTCGGCCGGCGAGAAGGCGGCCTTCGATCTGCTGCTAGATCTACACATCATGCGCACAACCTTTACGGATACCGTGTACTGCATTGACGAGCCTGAGTCGCATCTGCACGCGACGCTGCAGAGCGCTCTCCTAGCGGAGATGCGAGGCATCCTGCCAGATCGCAGTCAGCTTTGGATCGCGACCCACTCTGTGGGGATGCTTAGAGCAGCCCAGGAGCTGTGGGCCGAAGACAGAGGAGGCGTGGTCTTCCTCGACTTCATGGGTCGCGACTTTGACGCTCAGGTAACGATGCGACCCGCCGCCGTCAATCGCCAACTCTGGAAGCGGCACTTTGACGCAGCTATTGGCGACATCGCCGAACTCGTCGCTCCGGACCACGTCATCCTTTGCGAGGGAGCAAAGGCGGGCAAAGGTGATCGAGACGAATTCGACGCTCGTTGCTATCGCGCGATCTTCGGCGAGTCGCATCCAGACGTGGAATTCATTTCCGCCGGAAACCATCATGAGGTTGCGGGCGATCTCCGAGGGTTGGCAGCTGCACTAACAGGGCTTCTGTCGGGCATTATCGTGACACGCTTGTTGGATCGAGACGACATGTCGCCTGTCGAGATTGCTCAACTTGAGGAGCGTGGCGTCAGAGTGTTGCCCAAGAGACATCTTGAGGCCTATCTCCTTGATGACGCCGTGCTGGAGGAGCTCTGCAGAGACTTGGGTCATGTGGAGCTCATCGACAAGGTTCTGGAGATCAAAGAGAGCGCCCTTGCGGACTCGCGTGCGGCGGGGAGGCCACTGGATGACCTCAAGGCCGTCAAAGGACAGGTGTACGTAGGGCTCAAGAAGATCCTGCCGCTCTCGGGCCGCGGCAACTCAGCGGACGCATTCTTGAGCGACACGCTCGCACCCCTCATGCCTCGCGCCGTGAACCTTTACAAGGAACTTGAAGACGCTGTTTTTGGAGCGCTCACGCCGCCCGGAACATGAAGTACACCGCGCCCACCATGCACAGGGCGGCCCACAGGTAGTCGAGCTTGAGCGGCGCCTTCATGTAGAACATCGAGAACGGCACGAACACGGACAGCGTGATCACCTCCTGCAGGATCTTGAGCTGCGGGAGGGAGAGCCGCGTGTAGCCGATGCGGTTCGCCGGCACCTGGAGCAGGTACTCGAAGAACGCGATGCCCCAGCTCGCGAGCGCGGCCGTGAACCACGGCCACGAGTGCAGCCGTTTCAAGTGCGCGTACCACGCGAACGTCATGAACACGTTCGAGCACACGAGGAGCAGCACGGTGCGGGTGAGGACGGACACGACGGGAACTCCGGGGCCCTGGGGCCGGCGCTACCGGCCTTCGCCCTTCGCGCCTTCGCGGCCGGTCACGGTCTGGATGGCGCGCACCGCGGCTTCGCGCGCCGCGTCGATCTGCGCTTCCGGTCCGGACAGGTAGAGCCGCCCGTACGCGCCGAACAGCGATGCGTCGATGAGCTTGACGCGCGCCGCCTTGAGCGCCTCGTTCGCGGCGAACGCGACGTAGCCGGCGGGCTCGGTCTCGAAGATGTACAGCGACTCGCCGGCCAGCAGCATGTCGCCGTAGCGCGTCTTGTTGATGACCTGGGCGTGATACGGCTCGACCGCGCGGATGATCTGATCCGACACGACGCGCGGCTTCACGCGATCGGTCTCGCCGATCCCGAGATGCGCGAGCACGGCCTGGCCACCGAGCATCACCTGGCCCTTGTCGCGGTGGTGGATCTCGAGCAGGCCGAACGCGCGCTCGACGACCATGATGGCCGGCGTGGCCTGCGTGGCCTTGAGCGCGACGTCGGTGATGCGGTTGATGATGAGCCCGGGCGCGGTCTCGATGAACATCGACGCGTCGCCGGGCACGGGCAGGAAGCCGCGCGCGGTCGTGCCGATGAACGCCGCGAGCTGCGGCTGCAGCGAATCGAGAAAGATGTACGTGCGGAGCGTGACGTCGGCCATGGTCGCGCACCTTAGCGGGGGCTCCGGTCGCGCGCAAGCACCGTTGACCCTGGCGCGGCGCGCCGCCTAGAGTGCGCAGCGTGCCCCGCCTCCGGCCACTCCCCGTGCTCGTCGCGATCGGCGCGTTCGCGCTGATCGTGCGCGTCGCGTGCCTGCCCGCCGTGTCCGAGTCCAACCTCACGCCGGACGGCGCGCGGTTCCTCAACATCGCGCGCTGCATCACGCGCGGCCAGGGCTTCTCGACGCCGGAAGCGTGGCCGGCGTGGATGGCGCCCGAACGGCTGCCGATGCCCGAGACGTTCAAGGAGCCGGGCTATCCGTTCGCGATCGCCGCGCTCGCGGGTCTGGGCGTACCGCTGTTCGCGGCCGGCCAATGGATCTCGCTGCTCGCCGGACTGCTGTTGCCGTTCATCGTCTAC
The DNA here is from genome assembly GCA_035494735.1 of Saccharimonadaceae bacterium (SeqCode). Taxonomy (GTDB): domain Bacteria; phylum Eisenbacteria; class RBG-16-71-46; order RBG-16-71-46; family RBG-16-71-46; genus DATJGS01. Next base: position 34,802 of record DATJGS010000027.1, on the reverse strand, counting down.
GCGCTCGGGCGGCGCCTGCACGCGGATCCCTGGGTGGCGCTGGCGGCGGCCGCGCTGACCGCGGCGTGTCCGGTGCTGATCGCGCAGTCGGCGTACGTCATGGCCGAGTCCCTGTTCGCGCTGCTCGTGACGACTGCGTTCCTCGCCGCTGCGCCGCGTCTCGCCGGCGAGGGGCTGGAGGCCGGGCGAGCGTTCGCGCCGCCGCCGACCGCGCAGGCGCTCGACTTCGCGGCCGGCGCGATCTTCGGGCTCGCGTTCCTGGTGCGCGCGCATGCCCTGCTCGCGGCGCCCGCGCTGCTGCTGTTGCTCGTCGCCGGCGCGCGCCCGCGCGTGCGCGTGGCGCGCGTGCTGCTGGCGGGCGTCGGCGCGCTCGCCGCGGTCGCGCCGTTCCTCGCGCGCAACGTGCGCCTGTTCGGCGCGCCGCTCCACTCGGATGTGACCGCGTTCGGCTTGTGGCCGTACGTCGACACGTTCGCGCTCGTCCATTCGCCGGATCGCCCGCCGGACGCGACCCGCTACGCGCTGGCCCATCTCGGCGACGTGATGCGGGTCGTCGTGCACGGCGCGCGGCGCTTCGCGATCGAGACGCTGCCCCACGATCTCCTCGGGCACTGGGTGTTCCTGGTGCCGCTCGCGCTCGGCGCCGCCATCGCCGCGGCACGCGCCCGGGTGTGGGGATTCGCGTCGGTGTTCCTGGTCACGACGCTCGCGTTCATCCTCGGGCTGAACTGGATCGCGCGCTACTTCGCGAGCCTCGCGCCGGTGCTCTCGCTGCTCGTCGCGCTCGGCGCCGTGTCGTTGGCGCGCTCGTGGTCGAGCAGCGAATCGGCGCGCGGCGTGCGCCCGTCACGCGTGCCGGGTCTCGTGTTTGCGCTGCTGCTCGCGGCCGTCGCCGTGCGCAGCGTGCGTCACGTCGCGACGCCGCCCGATCGCGAACGCGACGCGGCTCGGAACGAAGCGGCGTTCCTCGACGCGCATCTGACGCGCGACGAAGCGGTGATGGGAGAGACGACGTCGTACTGGGCGTACTACGCGGACCGCTTCGCCGTTTATCCCCTGGTCGCGGATTCGGCGCGCTTCGCGGACACCGTGCGCCGGCTGCACGTGCGCTGGGCTGCGCTGCCCACGAGCCGGCTCGCGGAGTTCGCGTCGCGCTACCCCGGGGGGCGCCTGCCAGCGGCGCTGCACATCGACCATGCCGACCCGGCGCGCGACGTCACGGTGTTCGCGGTCGCGCCCTAGGGCGCGTCAGCACGTCACGGACGGGCTCTAGGCGAGCTCGCCCATACGCTGCCAGAGGGCGTCCAGCTCGGCGCGCAGCCGCTCGTATTCGGTCACGAGCGCGCGGGCCCGCACGCCGTCGTGGTAGACGTCGGGATCGGCGAGCTGCCCCTCGACTTCGCGCACGCGGGCCTCGCGCTGCTCGATGTCGCGCTCGAGCCGCTCCAGCTCGCGGCTGCGCTGGCGCGACCCGCCGCGCGCCGCGTCGCGTGACGCGGAGGCGGGGGCCGCTGCGGAGCCACGCGCGCGGGGCGCGGCGGCGGATGGGGCGGGGGTGCGCGACTTCGCGCGCTTGGGCGCGGTCGACGCGTCGGCCGCCGCGACGCGATCGGGAGCGGACGCCGCCACGGGCGCCGTGTCGGCGCCGCCCGCCAGGCGGGCCAGGCGCGTCGACTCATAGTCGTCGTACCCGCCCGGGTACAGCACGACCCGGCCGTCGTTCACTTCGAGCACGCGGGAGGCGACGCGCGCCATCAGCGAGCGATCGTGCGTCACCACGACGATGCCGCCGGGATACTGCTCGAGGGCATCCTCCAGCACTTCCTTGCCGGCGAGATCGAGGTGGTGCGTGGGCTCGTCGAGCAGCAGCAGGTTGCTGGGCGACAGGAGCAGGCGCGCGAGCGCGACGCGCTGGCGCTCGCCGCCCGACAGCACGCGGCACGTCTTGAACACGTCGTCGCCCTGGAACAGGAAGTTGCCGAGTAGCGAGCGCAGGCGCGGCCGCCACTCGGGGGTGGCGATCTCCTCGAGCGCCGCGAGCACGGTGAGCTTGGGCTCGAGGGTCTCGGCGGCGTGCTGCGCGAAGTACGCGAGGCGCGTCTGCGGCGCGCGTTCGACCTGCCCCGAGCGCGGTTCCAGCTGACCCGCGAGCACGCGCAGCAGCGTCGTCTTGCCCGCGCCGTTCGCGCCCACGATCGCGACCTTTTCGCCGCGCTCGAGCTCCACGCGCACGTCGCGCAGCACGTCGTGCGCGTCGTAGCCGAACGCCACGTCGCGCAGCCGGACCAGCGTGCGCCCGGCGTGCGGCGGGTTCGGGAACTGGAAGCGGATGCGTTGCGACTTGCGCGGGATGACGACGCGCTGATCCTTGAGGCGGGCGATCTGCTTGCGCTTGCTCTGGGCCTGGGCGGCCTTCGTGTTCTTCGCGCCGAAGCGCTCGACGAAGCGCGACAGCTGCGCGATCTTGGCGTCGAGCTGGACGTTCTGCGCCTCCATCTGTTCGCGGCGCAGCTCCTTCTCCTCGAGATAGCGCGTGAACGTCATCGGGTAATCGCTGAGCTGCCCGCGATCCAGTTCGCGGATCTCGGTCGCCACGCGATCGAGGAACACGCGGTCGTGCGAGACCACGACGAGGCCGCCGTGGAAGTCCTCGAGGTAGTCCTCGAGCCATTCCATCGCGGGAAGGTCGAGGTGGTTCGTGGGCTCGTCGAGGAACAGCAGCGTGGGATCGGTCAGCAGCAGCGCGGCAAGCGCGGCGCGCATGCGCCAGCCGCCCGAGAACTGTTCGAGCGGGCGGAGCTGATCGGCGGTCGAGAAGCCGAGCCCCGACAGCACGCGGCGCGCCTGCGGCTCCAGCGCGTGCTCGTCGTGCAGTTCGAGATGGTGCTGCAGCTCGCCCGCGCGTTCGAGCAGCGCCTCGAGGTGCGGATCGTCGGGCGTGCTCTCGCCGAGGCGCTGGTGCAGAGCGTCCAGTTCCTCGCGCATGCCGAGCAGGTGGCGGTGCGCCTCCATCGCGCGGTCCAGCACGGTGCCGTCGTAGCGCTCGGCGGCCTCCTGCGGCAGGTAGCCGAGGCGCGTGCCGCGCGCCATGACGCGCGCTCCCGATTCGGGCGTGTACTCGCCGAGCATGACCTTGATGAGCGTGGTCTTGCCGGCGCCGTTCGGTCCGACGAGGGCCACGCGGTCGCCGGGGGAGAGCACCCAGTCCAGGTCCTCGAACAGCACCCGCTCGCCGATCGAGTACTTGAGCTTCTGCAACTGGATCACGCGTTTCTCCCTGGGTCGTCTGGTCGCCGGATCGGTCCGGCCCGTCGTTGACACTGTCGCGAGCCGCGCCGGATAATCGAGCGGTTTCGCCGCAGCGCCTGCGCCCACCGCCCTCGCCACCGCACCCGCCACGAAAGGATCGCGCCCTGCGCCGAGCGCTCCACACGTTGTCGACGGCCCTGCTGGCACTGGGCCTCGGGCTGTCCCTGCCGCCAGGCGCCCGCGCGGCGTGGATGATCCCGCCGTCGCCCTACCGGCCCAAGGACTTCGCGGTCGTGAAGAAGGATGGTCTCTACCATCTCTTCTATATCCGGCGCAACGTGACGCTGCCCGTGGACGAGACCGAGAACGACCTCGGCCACGCCACGTCGCCGGATCTGTTCACGTGGACGCAGTTGCCCCCCGTCGTGCCTTCGCGCCCGGGCCAGTGGGACAACATGCACGTGTGGGCGCCGTCAGTCGTCGAGAGGGACGGCGTGTACTACCTCTTCTACTGCGGCGTGGCCGAGTCGCTTGGCGTGATGAACCGCTGGCAGCGGATCGGCGTCGCCACGTCGACGGACCTGCTGACGTGGAACCAGTTCGACGCGCCGGTGCTTTCGTGCGACCAGGTGCCCTGGTCGTTCTGCGATTCGCTCGAGGCGCTGACCGCGTTCCGCGACCCGTTCGTCATGTCCGATCCGACGGCGCCGGGCGGCTATCTGATGTACTACGCGGGAACGCTGGCCCACGACTCGACGCGCAGCGTGGTCGGCGTCGCGCGTTCGGACGGCGACCCATTCGCGTGGACCGACGTGAAGCCGCTGCTCGCCACCCACGTGGAGTACTCGGGCAACGTGCTGACCGAATCGCCGCACGTGTTCCCGCACGATTCGCTCTGGTACCTGTTCTTCACGGGCGGCACGTCCCAGCCGATCACGTTCATGACCGGTCCGGATCCGCTGGGCGATCCCGCGAGCTGGACGCAGCGCGGCTCGCTCGGCACGATGCTCGGGCAGAACACGTTCGCGTGGTTCGCGTCCGAGTACGAGCGTGACGGCCTCGTCGACTACTTCTGGTTCGTGAACGCCGATCGCATCCAGCCGAACCGCATGGTGTGGCAGCCCGACGGAACGTTCCAGCTCGTGCAGCCCAGTTCCTTCCATGTCGTCAGTCTGCGCTGGGAGTCGGACACGGTGGCGAGCGGGCACCCCGCGTTGCTGCGCTTCGCGACCGCGAACGGGACCGGGCAGGTCGCGAAGCTCGCGGCCTCCGTGCTCGACTCGACCGGCGCCGAGAGTCCCGTCCCGGTCGATTCGCTCGGCCTGCCGCTCAACCTCACGCTGCCCGCCGATTCGTCGGACTTCACGTGGTACGCGCGGCGCTGGCCCGCGAGCGGCACCACGCCGACGCGCGTCCTGGTGCACCTCGCCGACGAAACCGCCGCCACGCCGCGATGCATCGTCGTGTTGCCCGACACGACGACACCACCCGCGTTTCGCGTCACGGGCCTGGCGTGGGCCGACAGCCAGGTCACGGACGGCGACGTCGTGGCGCTGCGCATTTCCTCGGTGGCCGGCGCCGGGCACACGATCCCGCTCGCGGCGTTCGTGCGCGATTCGACGGGTGCGCTCGTGTCCGCACCGCTCGATTCGCTCGGACTTCCCGGGCAGGTCTCGTTGAGCGGCGACATCACGACGTTGTTCTGGACGTCACGCCTCTACCCGACCGCGGGGGGACCGCGCGAGACGCGCGTCGTCGTCGGGGTCGCGGGGGACACGCTGCAGAGCGGCGATTGCGTCGTTCGCGTCGCGTTCCCCGGCGTGACCGGGATCGACTGGTCGGGTGACCGCGTCGCCGTGGATTCCCTGGTGCTCCTGCGGGTCCTGAACCAGGGCCCGACCGGGCAGGTGGTGTCGCTGACCGGCGCGACCGTGGACTCGACCGGGGTCGAGCACTGGGTGTCGCTGTCCTCGCTCGGACTGCCGTTCTCGATGCAGGTCACGGGCGACACGACGAGCTTCGCGTGGACGTCGCGCATTCAGCCGGACAGCGCGAATTGCCTGCGGCTGCGCGTTCGCATCGCCGACATGGACCTCGAGACGCGCGTCCTCACGGTGTTCCGCACGACGGCGCCGCCGCCGCCCGATTCGTTCCGGGTGACGGGCCTCGCGTGGTCCGCCGACACGGTGCGGCGCGACTCGAGCGCGACGCTCCGCGTGTTCGCGGCGTTCGGCGCCGGCCATGTCGTCGCGGTCGGCGCGGCCACCGTCGATTCGCTGGGGCAGGACACGCCGGTGGCGCCGTCGTCGCTCGGACTGCCGGACTCCCTCGCGCTCGCCGCCGACACCACGAACTTCGCGTGGATCGCGCGGACGTGGCCGGACACGTCGCGCGTGACGCGCGTGCGCGTCCGCGTGCTCGGCGACTCGCTCGCGAGCGGCACGCTCGTCGTGCTTCCGGACAGCACGCTCCTCGCCGGACCGTCCGTGCCGCCCGGCCCGCCGGGCGGCAGCGACGGGGATCCCATGGGAGTCGGCGAGCTGCCGGTGCGCCTGCGCACCGCGCCGCGCAGCGCGCTCGGGGCCGCGACGGTGTTCGTGGTCGATCTCGCGGCGCCCACGCCGGCCCGCCTCGAAGTCTTCGACCTCGGCGGGCGCCGGCTGTGCGTCCTCGCGGACCGGGTGCTCCCGAAGGGCGCGAGCGTGCTGCCTTGGGACGGGCGCGGCGGCGACGGCCGCGCGGCGCGGGCCGGCGTGTACTTCGCGAGGCTCACCACGCCGCGCGGCACACGCGTCGCGCGCGCCGTCGTCCTGCGCTGAGTGCGGGCGACGCCCGGGCTCAGCTTCTCGTTCGGCTCGTGAGCGGACGCACCCGCGCCCGGCGCTACGTGGTCAGGCGCTCGGGATTCAGCCCCTCGAGTTCGGGCACGACGAAGCGCCCGTCCTTGCGCACGAGTTCGTCGTCGAACCACACCTCGCCGCCGCCGTACTCGGGGCGCTGGATCAGCACCAGATCCCAGTGGACCTGCGAGCGATTGCCGTTGTCGGCCGTGCTGTACGCCTGGCCCGGCGTGAAGTGCAGCGAGCCGGCGATCTTCTCGTCGAACAGCGTGTCCTTCATCGGCGTCGTGATGAGCGGATTGAACCCCAGCGAGAACTCGCCGACATAGCGTGCGCCCTCGTCGCTGTCGAGCACGGCCTGGAGGCGGTCGGCGGGCTGGCCTTCGGCCTTCACGATGCGCCCGCCTTCGAACGTGAAGCGCAGCGAGTCGAACGTCGTGCCCTGGTAAAGCGACGGCGTGTTGTACGCGATCGTGCCGTGCACCGAGTCACGCACCGGCGCCGTGAAACATTCGCCGTCCGGCAGGTTGCGGCGCCCCTCGCACGGCACGACGCCGATGCCCTTGATGCTGAACGTCAGATCCGTGCCCGGACCCTTCAGGCGCACGCGGTCCGTGCGCGCCATGCGCGCGGCCAGGGGTTGCATGGCGTCGGACATGCGCGCGTAGTCGAGCGTGCACACCTGGTAGAACAGATCCTCGAACTGATCCGTGCTCATGTTCGCCATCTGGGCCATGGAGGGCGTCGGGTAGCGCAGCACGACCCAGCGCGTGTGCTCGACGCGATAACCGGTGTGCACCGGGCGCATGACGAGCCGCGCGTAGTCGGCCATGCGTTCGCTCGGCACGTCGGACAGCTCCGAGCTGTTCAGCGCGCCGCGCAGGCCGACGTAGGCTTCGACCTTCTGCATCTGGAACAGCTCGACCTCGGCCTGGAGCTGGAACTGCGCCTCGCCACCGCCGCGAATGAGCGCCCGGTTTACGGCGTTGCTGCGCAGCGCGACGAACGGAACGGCGCGCGCGCGATGAACGGCGTCGACCAGATCGAGCACGAGTCCGTCGGCCACGTCGAACGCCTCGACGAGCACGCGCTCGCCGGGCTGCAGCTGGGTGGAGTGGCGGACGATCACATCGGCGAGTCGGGCGTTGCGCGGATCGCGCATTCGGAATCTCCGAAAGGGGTGGAGGCGGGGCGGCCCCATCCGTCTGGCCGGGCGCGGACCTCGAGGAACGGCGCCCCGCGAAATCTAGCACAGCGCGCGCGTCGATTGACTCCGGCACGACCGTGCGGGCAGGCTGTCACGATTCGCCACAGCCCGAATGTCGCAGCGTCTTGCTTCGCGGAGGTTCCATGCCCCCGATTCGCGTCGCCATCCTCGGCACGTCGTTCGGCCGCACCGTGCAGGCCGTGGGGTTCCAGCGCCACACCGGCTTCGAACTCGTCGCCATCGCCGGCTCGAACGCCGAGAAGACGGCGCGCATCGCCGGCGAGCTGGGCGGGGTACGCCCGTTCGACGATTGGCGCCGGCTGCTCGCCGAGGTGAAGCCGGATCTCGTCAGCGTGGTCACGCCCGCGTACCTGCACCATCCGATGATGCTGGCCGCGTTGGACGGCGGCGCGCACGTCCTGTGCGAGAAGCCGACGGCGCTGCACCGCCATCAGGCCGCCGAGATGCGTGAGCACGCGCATGCCGCGTCGCGCGTCGCCGCGATCAACCACGAATTCCGTTTCTTCCCGGCGCGACGGCTCGCGCTCGACCTCACGCGCTCCGGCGCCATCGGCACGCCGCGGCGCGGCGAGATCCTCGGCCGCTATGCGATCTGGCCGACGCGCGGCGCGCGCGGCATGACGTGGCTCTCGGATCGGACGAAGGGCGGTGGCATCCTCGGTGCGCTCGGCTCGCATCACACGGATTGCCTGCGCACGTTCTTCGGCGAGCCGATGGACGTGCTCGCGTCGGTGCGCGTCGACCAGCCGGGCCGCGGGCCGACGGCGACGGATCCGACGAGCGGAATCGCCACGGCCGACGACGCGTGCACGCTGCACTACACGTTCGCGGGCGGGGCCACGGCGCTCATCGACCTGAACGCGACGATGCCGTACCGCTGGGAGCGCTTCGAGATTCACGGCAGCGAGGCCTCGCTGCGCTGGGACGAGACGGGTTACAAGCTGTGGCGGCTCGTCGCCGGACGCGATCCCGAGGAGCTGGCGATTCCCGAGAAGTACGCGCTCGCGCCGCGCGAGGGCGATCCCGCGCTCGTCGCGCCGTTCGGCCGGCTCCTCGAACGCCTGCACGCCGCGATCACGGAAGGCGCCGCGATGGAGCCGAACTTCGACGACGCGCTGCACGTCCAGTGCGCGCTCGACGCGGCGCGCGAGTCGAGCGCGGCGGGAGCACGCGTCGCCGTCGATCCGGGGCGCACGCTGGCCGCCGTGTGAGGCGCGGCGCGCGCACCGTGGTCGCGTTGGACCCGGGCCGGCGCGCGCCGCTATACTCCGCGCGCACCGCAAACACGCATCCTGCAGTCGCACCGGCCGAGGAGGAACGCCCACCATGGCGGACTGGGACGTCATCGCCAAGCAACGCCTGACGGAAGACTGGACCACGCTCCGAGCCGGCTACCTGCCGCTCAATCAGGCCATGCGCCGCACCGTCGAGTTCCTGGAGAAGGGCAACGGCAGCTTCTCCGATCTCCTGGTGGGCACGCGCGAGCGCCTCGACAGCACGCTGAAGAGCCTCACCGCGCTGTGCAATCGCCGCTCGCCGTGGGTGCGTCTCGAAGCGATCCGCAACCTGCGCGTGCTCGGCACCGGCTTGAAGGGCGCCGCGAACGACGACCCGCGCGCGCTGCTGCGCTACCTGTTCGCGCTGAGCGAACTGCTCACGAACGTGTGGAAGGACGCGCCGACCGAGGCCACGGTCACCGAGAGTCTGAAGGTCGTGGGCACGCCCGACTTCTGGTTCGGCTGCGACTGCTGCGCGGTCGGCCTGCTGAAGCCGGTCGGCCCGGACGATCCGCCCGATCTCGTGCGCGGCAAGGAAGTGCGCCTGGTGTGGGAGGTCGACGCGCTGTTCGCGTGGACGCTCGACGAGTTCGAGGACTATCTGGCGAGCGAGCGCTACTCCCTGCCGACGACGCCCAAGGTCGCGGCCACCGAGGATCTCGGCCTGCCGGTCGTCGACGTGCCGTCCGAGAGCCTGCGCCGGGGCGGCGAGTGGTTCGAGGGTCAGGGCGGCGGCCTGTTCGGTCCGCTGGATCTCAAGTACCTGGACCTGAGCTGATCCTCTTTCCGCCGCACGAGATCCGACCCTCGTGCCGCCATGTGGCGACTTGGTGATTCTTCGTCAGGAAATTGCCACGTTCCTTGCGACCCGTTGCATTCGGGCGTATGTATACGCGCATCATGAACGCGCCGACTCCCCCAAGGCTCGTTCGCATTTCCACTCGAGGAGGAGAGACACCATGAAGCGTCTGCTCACGGTCGTTGCGGTCGCCGGCCTTTCGCTGTTCGCGGTCTACGCGCTCGCCGACGACAAGATGGCCGGGATGAAGATGGCGGCGAAGCCGGCCAAGACGATGACCTGGACCGGCGAGATCGTCGACACCGGCTGCTACCTCTCGCACGAAGCCAAGGGCGAGAAGCACGTCGAGTGCGGCGCGAAGTGCGTCGCCAACGGCATGCCGATGGGCCTGCTGACGAAGGAAGGCAAGCTCTACCTGCTCACCGTGAACCACGACAACGCGGACCCGTACAACCAGTGCAAGGGCTGGGTCGGATCGCAGGTCGAGGTCTCGGGCACGATGCTGGAGCGCGCCGGCATGAAGGGCATCGACGTCACCGGAGCGAAGGCGATGGCAGCGGCGGTCGCCAAGTAGTCCGTTCGCACGCGGCGTGAGGGATGGTTTCGACACCCTCACGCCGTTTGCATTCCTCCCTCATGCGCCGCCTGTTCGTCGCGCTGCTCGCCATCGCCGTGCTGTTCGCCGTCTGGCGCACGGTCCGCTCCGACCTCCCCGAGGCCGAGCAGGGGCGACGCATCGCCGAGAAGTCGGGATGCTTCGCGTGTCACGGCCCCGACGGCATTCGCGGCGCGTACAACCCCGGCCGTCTCGATCGCAAGGTCCCCACGTTCGAAGGCGACGTGATGATGTATGCGAAGACCGAGGACGAGATCCGCCAGTGGATCGAGGACGGGTCGACGGAGAAGCGCCGGCAGAGTCAGACGTGGCGCGCCGAACGGCAAAAGGGCGCGCTGCGCATGCCGGGGTTCGAGAAGCGTCTCTCCAAGCGCCAGATCGATCGCCTCGTCGCGTACGTCGAGGTGATGGCCGGGCCCGAGATCCCCGATTCGCTGGCGAAGCGCGGCTACGAGCGCAGCGAGGCGCTGGGCTGCGTCGGCTGCCACGGCCCGGGCGGCCGGCTCGCGCGGCGCAATCCCGGGTCGCTCAAGGGCTACGTGCCGTCATGGGACGGCCAGGACTTCGCGGAGCTGGTGCGCGACAGCAGCGAATTCCGCCAGTGGGTGGACCACGGCGTGAGCGACCGGTTCGCGAAGAACCCGATGGCCGGCTACTTCCTCAGGCGTGCGGTGCTGCACATGCCGCACTTCGAGAAGCAGCGCGATCCGGACGACATCGCGGCGTTGTGGGCCTACGTGAGGTGGCTGAGGAAAGAGTAGGGCGGGGCCTGGCGGGACGCCGGCCCGGTCATGCGCTCAGCGGCGGCGGGTCTTGCGAGCCGCGCGCGCCTTGTCCTTCTTCTTGCGCTGCGATTCCTTGGCCTTCTTGCGGCGCTGGCGATGCTTGAACGATGTCATGGGACTCCGGGTGGGATCGTCAGAGAGCGTGACGCGCACGTGCAGCGAGCGGCGACCTTAGTCAAGATCCCGGGAAACCGCAAGCGCAGCGGCGATTTTCGGCTCGCCGCGCGCGATGGAATCGCCCGCGCCGGCGGTCCACATCGACCGCGCCGCCGCCGCGCCCCGCCAACACGAACGCCCGTCTCGTGACGAGCCGGGCGTTCGCTTCGACGTGCGCTGCTTTCAGGCCGCGCGGCTGTTCAGGACCTTCTGGGCCAGGGCTTCGGCGGCCGGACCGGCCTTCACTTCGGCGGTCGAGGTGCTGATCACGTAGATGCGCGTATTGTTGCTGGCCCCGTCGGCGGGAAAGACGAAGAACCCGTCGCGGTCCGGCGAATACGTGAGCGAGTAGCCGCACAGCAGCTCGCCGTCCTTGAAGCGCACCGCCAGCTTCTTGCCCTGCTGCGTCTCGCTCGGCGCCGAAATGAAGCCGCGCAGGTCGGATCGCTTGGCGTCGCCCATGAGATCCTTCACGAAGAAGATGGCTTTCAGCTCCCGGCAGCGGATCTCGACGCTCGGCTCTCCGGCCGGTTGCACATGGAACAACGGGCGGTTCGGGAAGAAGTCCTGAGTCGTTCCCTTGACCAGTTTGCCGTTGTTGAAGTGCGCGACGACCTTGTTGTACTCGGACATCATGGCCTCCTGAGAGCGGCGCGCTTTCCGTGCGCGACCGGGCGATTCGCGAGTGGAATCGCAGCCCTCTGGGTTTCGGCGCGCGGCGCTCACGGCTTGAGCCCGAATCGCTCCTCACCTGGGCCCCCCGGGGGGTCGCCGAACCCGGGGCTGGGTCGTGTCGTCCCATGTGGGGCCCGGCTTGCCACCATCCGCCAGGCCGTTCTACCTTGAGGCGTTCCTGCGGCGCGGAGCGCCGCTCGCTCAAGGGGCCGATCCCGGGAGGGACCCATGCGGATATTTCCTCGTTCGCTGCGCTTCTGGACTGCACTCGTCGTGCTGGGCTGGACTTGCACCCTGCAGACGGCGCCGGCCTTCGCCGGACTCGTCGCCTCCCAGCCGAGCGGGCAGACCACCATCGCCTCGGCGCGTGACGCCGACGTGGTCACGGTCCAGCGCGCGCTCGAGAACAAGCTGGTGGCGCAGAAGCTGCGCGACTACGGCGTGAACCCCGACGAGGCCAAGCTCAAGGTCGCGAGCCTGTCGGATCACGACCTGCACACGCTGGCCACGGCGTCCAAGGGACTGCCGACCGGCGGCGACGATGGGCTCGGCGTCATCATCACCATCCTCGTCATCGTGCTGCTGGTGATCGTCATCATGAAGCTGATGAACAAGGAGATCGTAGTCCGCTGATGTGGAGCGTCGCGGTGGCTCTGGTGCTCGTCGGGCCGGCCGCCGCGACCGCCTTCCATCTGGTCGTGCCGGTCGTGCGTCAGGCGCCGGAACGCTGTGGTCCGGCCGCGCTCGAGATGGTCCTGCGCTACTACGGCGCCGATTCGAGCGTCGGCCTGGCGTCCGCGGCCTACGATCCGGCTCTGCGCGGCGCGCTCATCACGGACCTCGCCGGTGCGGCGCGCCGGGCCGGCTTCGACGCGCGCGTCGACGCGCTGGAGGACTCCGCGCTCGTCGCGTGGCTCGCGCGCGGAGTGCCGCCCATCGTGCTCTACCAGAACGGCCGGCCCCCGCTGACCGTGCCTCACTACGCCGTGGTCACGGGCTGGGAGCCGGAGCGGGGTTGCTACGTGCTGAACGATGGCGGCGCGCGGCCGCGGCGGATCGCGGCGCGGGACCTCGACGGTCGCTGGCGCACGGCCGGCCATCAGGCGCTCATCGTGACGCGGCGCGCGCCGTGAGGCGCCGATCGCCGCCATTCGCGCGAGTGCGTGAGGGCTCGGCGCCCACGGCGCTCGCGCTCGCCGTGTCGGTCGCCGCGATGCTGTGCCTCGGCGCGTGCTCGCACCTCGTCGTGCTGCACGATCCGCTGACCGCGCCCGAGCACAACGACCTCGGCCTCAGCTACGAACGCGGCGGCGAACCGCGGCTCGCGCGCAACGAGTACCGCCACGCGCTCAGGATCGACCGGCACTTCGTCACGGCGCGCGTGAACCTCGGCAACCTCGAGGCGGCGCGCGGACGCTGGCGCTCGGCCGAGAAGCAGTACCGGCGCGCGCTCCGCGATTCCGCGGACGCCGACGCCATGAACAATCTCGCCGTCGCGTTGCTGCGCCAGCGCCGGAACGGCGAGGCCACCGAGTGGGCCGAGCGCGCGGTCCATGCCGGAGGGCCACGCGATTCCACGTACCGCGCGACGCTCGAGGAGGCCCAGCGGGCGGGCAAGTAAGCGCCGCCGCGGAACCGCGGGGCGCGCGGTCGCGGTCGCCGGGGCGCGCCGGGCCGTGGGGACGCCGCGCCCGACGGCTTCCGTCTTGATGGTGGAGGAAGGATGTGCGAGCGTTTCACGCTCGTTTGGCAGGCGCACCAGGCACGCGCCACGAACTCGAAAGGAGCAGGCATGAATCGGACTCAAAGCTGGATCGCCGCGCTGGCCGTCATCGCGCTGGCCGGCTGCCAGCAGCCGCAATCGGGAGGGGCGGGGGCCTCGCAGACGTCGGGCGGCACCACCTCGTCGTCCACCACGAGCGCCGGCGTCGCCGCCGGTGGAACGTCCAGCGGCGCCGCGTCGGGCGGCGCCACGTCGACGGGCGCTTCGGCCCAGGAGGTCACGTTGCCGGACGGACTCAAGATGCAGGATCTCAAGGTCGGGGACGGCGCCATCGCCGAAGACGGTTCGACCGTGCAGGTGCACTACACGGGCTGGCTCACGAACGGCACGAAGTTCGACAGCTCGGTCGACCGCGGCACGCCGTTCTCGTTCCGACTCGGCACCGGTCAGGTGATCCGCGGCTGGGACGAAGGCGTCAAGGGCATGCGCGTCGGCGGCAAGCGCAAGCTCACGATCCCGCCCTCGCTCGGCTACGGCGATCGCGGCGCGGGAGACGTCATTCCGCCGGGCGCGACGCTGCTGTTCGACGTGGAGCTCCTGAGCGTCCACTAGCCTCGTCACATCTCACGCGGGGCGGGCCCGTCGGGTCCGCCCCGTTCTTGGTCTCCAGCAACGGGCCGGCCGCGCTCGACGCGGGCTGGCTTGGAGGATGGCATGGCGTCGTGCTCGCTGTCTCCGGCCGCGCGGGTCGTCACGGGTCTCGCATTGGGCGTGGTGCTGTCGATCGCGGGCGTCGCGGACGGCCGAGCCGCCGTCGCGCGCGAGCCCGCCGCCGGCGGGGCGCTGGATTCCAAGCTGCTCAAGGAGCTGAGCTGGCGTTCGGTCGGCCCGGCGAACATGGGCGGGCGCATCGCGGCGATCGCCTCGAGCGCGGAGAAGCCCACCACCATCTACCTGGGCTTCGGCACGGGCGGCGTGTTCAAGACCACGAACCACGGCACGACGTGGAACGCGGTGTGGGAGCGGCAGCCCGTGGCCTCGATCGGGGCCATCGCGCTGCAGCCGAAGAACCCGAACGTGGTGTGGGTGGGAACGGGCGAGGCGAACAGCCGCAATTCGTCGTCGTGGGGCAACGGCGTCTATCGCTCGGACGACGGCGGCGACACGTGGACGCACCTGGGCCTGACCGCGACCGCCAGCATCGCGCGCATCGTCGTCAGCCCCAAGGACAGCAACACCGTGTTCGTGGCGGCGCTCGGGCGGCTGTGGGGGGAGAACCCGGAGCGCGGCGTGTTCCGCACGACGGACGGCGGCAAGACGTGGGCGCACGTGCTGAAGGTCGACGCGCGCACGGGCGCCGTCGATCTCGCCATGGATCCGAGCGATCCCAACACGCTGTACGCCGCGCTCTACGCGAGGCGGCGCACGGCCTGGTCGTACACGTCGGGCGGCACGACCGGCGGCATCTTCCGCACCCGTGACGGCGGACGCACGTGGACGAAGCTCACGAACGGCCTGCCGGCCACGACCGGACGCATCGGCCTCGACGTGTTCCTGAAGAACCCCAAGGTCGTCTACGCGGTCGTCGAGTCCGACGACGGCGGGCACCTCGCGGAGTTCGAGGACAAGAGCCGCACCGGCGGCGTGTTCCGCACGGAGGACGGCGGCGACCATTGGGCGCGGCTCAGCCCGTACACGCCGCGCAGCTTCTACTTCTCGCAGATCCGCGTGCAGCCCGACGACGAGTCGCGGATCTACCTGCTCGGCACCGACCTGTGGATCTCGGACGACGGCGGCCGCACGTTCCGCGCCGGCGGAGCAAAGAACCTGCACCCGGACTGCCACGCGATGTGGGTCGACGCGGGTCATCCCGAGCACGTCATGATGGGCACCGACGGCGGCCTGTTCGTGTCGTGGGATCGCGCGGCGACGTGGGACTTCATCAACAACCTGGCGACCGGCGAGTTCTACAACCTGGCGCTCGACAATCGCGATCCGTACCGGATCTACGGCGGACTGCAGGACAACCAGAGCTGGGGCGGCCCGAGTCGCACGTGGTTCGAGCCGGAGCCGTTCATCGGCGATCAGGAGCACAACGGCATCCTGAACGACGACTGGATGTGTCTGGGCGGCGGCGACGGCTTCCACGTCGCCGTCGATCCGGTGAACCCGGACCTCGTGTACTACGAGTCGCAGCAGGGCTACCTGAACCGCGTCGACCTGAAGAGCCACCGCGAACGCAACCTGCGCCCATCGAACAAGGAGGGCGAGGAGCGCTTCCGCTTCAACTGGAACACGCCGTTCCTCATCTCGCCGCACGATCCGAGCGTGCTGTGGCTCGGGGGCAACCACGTGTTCCGCCTGCTCGACCGCGGCGACCGCTGGGAGATGGCCAGCCCCGATCTGAGCACCCAGGATCCGAAGAAGCTCGACACCGGCGGCTCGGGCGCAGAGACGCACTGCACCATCGTGTCGCTCACCGAATCCGCGAAGCAGGCCGGCCAGGTGTGGGCCGGCACCGACGACGGGAAGCTGTGGGTGACGGTGGACGGCGGCAGGAACTGGAGCGACCTGACCGCGAACCTGCGCGGCGCGCCGGCCGGGCTCTACGTCAGCCGGATCGAGGCCTCGCACCACGACGCGCGCACGGCCTACGTCGCGCTCGACGGGCACCGCTCGGACCTGTTCGCGCCGTATCTGTTCGTGACCCACGATCTCGGCCGCAGCTGGACGTCGATCGCCTCCGACTTGCCGAAGGATCAGCCGGTGATGGTCGTGCGCGAGGATCTCGAGAACCCGCGCCTGCTGTTCGCCGGCACCGAGTTCGGGCTGTACATGTCGCAGGATGCGGGAGGCCACTGGCTGAGGCTCGATCAGGGGTTGCCCACGGTCGCGGTCGACGACATCCAGATCCATCCGCGCGAGCGCGATCTCGTCGCCGCCACGCATGGCCGCAGCGTCTACGTGCTCGACGACATCACGCCGTTCGAGCGCTGGGGGACGACGACCACGACCGACTCGATCACGTTCTTCGCCCCGCGTGGCGCCACGGCCTATTACATCCATGGGATCGGCGGCGCGTGGGGGCAGCGCGTGTTCACGGCGAAGAATCCGGTGTTCGGCGCGTACTTCAACTACTGGTGCGGGAAGGACCTCGCGGACGGGGTCACGATCAGCGTGGCCGACAGCGCCGGCCACAAGTTGCGCAAGCTGATGGGTCCCGGCACGAAGGGGCTGCATCGTGTGGCCTGGGACCTCGTGGCCGGGGATCCTAAGGAGCGCATCGACCGCCCGGAATGGAACGACCAGCCTCTGTTCGTGAAGGCCGGGACGTACAAAGTGACGCTGACCGCGGGGAAGACCGAGGTCAGCCGGAACCTCGAGGTGCGGGTGCCGGAGGGGGTCGCGGAGCCGGGCAACTGACGTCCTGAGCAGGCGGGGCGGGCCCAAAACACTTCTTGACCAACGTCTGACGTACGCGAATAATTCTGCGCGTCGGAACCCCGCTCATGCGCTCCTCGAACGTGCGCCTCGCCGCGGAACCGGTTCATACCGCGGCGGTTCGCATTTTGGGGCGAGATGTCCGGAGCAGGTCCCGGCCGCGTTCCTCGCGATCCGGCTCCCCGGCCGGATCGGTTCCTCTCAGAGGGGACTTTGGGGTCCCCTGTCGCAAGGAGTGGGAAGTGGCTCTAGGTACTGTGAAGTGGTTCAACGATGCGAAGGGCTTTGGTTTCATCTCCCAGGAGGGCGGCGAGGACGTGTTCGTGCACTTCTCGGCGATCCAGGGTGAGGGCTTCAAGACCCTGGCCGAGGGCGAGCGCGTGGAGTTCGACATCACGCGGGGTCCGAAGGGCCTGCAGGCGGCCAACGTCCGCAAGACGGCCTGACGCACCACTGTAACTTGCGAGCGGCCGGTTCCTCTTCGCGAGGAGCCGGCCGCTCGCGTCTTTGGGCGAATTCCTAGCCCTGGCGCGCCGCGCGCTCGGCGCCCTCGCGGCGCTGGACGGGTGAAGCGAGGAGGGAATCGAGTCGAATGATCTCCCCCGAGCGCGCCACCTGGCCGAACGACAGCACGCCCGTCGGGCACGTCTCGACGCACGCCGAGCAGCGCACGCACTCGGGGTCGCGCATCGGCAGGCCCTTGTTCGCGAAGCTCATCACGTCGATGCCCTGGTGGCACACCGTCGTGCACTGCGCGCACGAGATGCACTTCTTCTTGTCGGCGACGATGGCGAAGCGTCCGAATCGCGCGTAGACGTGCATGAGCGCGGCGAGCGGGCAGAAGAAGCGACACCAGAAACGCCCCGAGTACCAGAAATACACGCCGTAGCCGAGCACGCCGGCCAGGAAGACGTCGACCGTCCACTTGTAGCGCGTTTCGAACAGGACGTAGAAGTGCTCGTCGATCCAGTCGCGCCCCGGAATCAGCCAGCCGGTGATGCGCACGAGCAGCAGCAGGACGGCGATCGCCAGCACGCCCTGGCCGGCCAGGTTCAGGCGATTCCACTTCGGACCGTGCGGCATCTTGTGGCGATGCGTGTCGCCGAGCGTCTCGGCCAGCGCGCCGCACGAGCAGATCCACCCGCAGTACGCGCCCTTGCCGAAGAAATACACGGCGAGCGGGATCAGCACGCAGGTCTGCACGATGCTGATCGCGATCCACCAGCCGAGGGGCTGGTCGGTGAACAGGTTGTACACGTTCAGCGGCCAGGCCAGGACCAGGCCGTACGCGCGCCAGAACTCGCGGCCGTGACCGTAGTTCACGACCGGGAACAGCGCGTCGGCGATGCCGCGCGGCAGCCAGCCGTGCGCGTCGAGCTGAGGCAGCAGGATCTCCGGGATCAGGAACAGCGGGAACACCTGAATGGCCATGAGCGTCAGCGTCTGCGCGGTGACGTACGGCGTGCGCCGGCGCCGGATGCGCCGGATACCGAACACGACGACGACGATCGAGTAGGCCAGCGTGTAGTAGAACGCCGGCCCCGCGGCGCTGATGGCGAGCGTGCCGATCAGGTTCCGGGGATCGTGCGCCGCCCGCGACCACGCGCCGCCGGCCGCCGCGAACAGGTCCGGCAGGTTCGCCGGGAACCAGTGGCGCTTCTGCCACCATTCCCAGGCCGCGCCGTAGGACTTCCAGTTGTAGAGCCACGCGCAGAACACGAGGAACAGCGACAGCGCGCTCCAGCGCCGCGGCGTCATCTCGCCGGCGATCGGCACGCCCGAGCGCCGGAACGTGTCGAGCGGCGCCTCGCGGCCGATCATCGCGAACACCGCGTCGTTGTCGATCGTCTCGCGCCGCCCGTCCGCGCCCTCGACGTCCACGCTGCGCTCTCCGATCGCGCGGACCCGCGTGCCGAGGCGGAGCGCGAGCCGCCCGGGCGCGCCCGCGCGCATCGAGGAGCTGGCCGGCGTCGTCACCCTCTCGGACGTCGGGTGCTCGATCGCCACGTCGGCGGTCGGATCGGCGACGAGGCGTTCGAGGCGCGCCAGGTTGTCGGGCTTGGGCCGCGCCAGGGTCGCGCCGCGATGGACCAGCGTCACGTCGGCGCCGGCCACGGTCAGCGCGATGGCGCACTCGAGCGCCGAGTCGCCGCCGCCGACGACGAGCGCGCGGCGGCCCGCGAAGTCGCGCGGGTCGTGCAGGCGGTTCGTGACCTTGTCCAGGTCTTCGCCGGGAACGTCGAGGCGCCGGAAGTTGCCGCTTCGTCCGATCGCGATCAGCACGCGCCGGGCGGCGACGCTCGAACCGTCCGCCAGCTTCACCGAGAGCCCGGATCCCGCGCGCTCGACCCGTTCGACGCGCGCGGCGAGCGGCGAGACGCCGGCCGCCGCGGCCTGGGCGCGCAGTTCGGCGACGAGGTCCTCCTTCACGTCCGCGGTCACCTGCAACGCTCCCGCTGGCTGGAACGCGTGCGGGTACGTGTAAATGGGTTTGCGCTTCGGGAAGTTGACGAGCGTGAAGAACGGCTCGGCGGCTTCGCAGATGGTGACCGAAAGGCCGAGTCTCCTGGCCTCGACAGCGGCGGCGACGCCCGCTACGCCGGCGCCGACGATGGCCAGGTCGCACGCTCCCTCGGGCGCGCCGGACGCGCGCAGCGTCGGGTCGGCGGCGACGGTCCGCGCCACGCGCGCGCCGGAATCGAGCGCGAACTTGAGCAGCGGGACGCCGGTCAGGTCTCCGGCCACGTAGACACCGGGCACCGCGGTCGAGCCGTCGGCGTGCACCTCGGGGAGACGCTCGACCGTTCCCGCCGGCCAGCCGGTGTGCAGCCACCTCGCGTAACGCTTGAACCAGCCGATCAAGGTCGCCCTTTCCAGAGTTCGAAGCGGGGCGCAGAGTGTCACGCGCCGGCGGCCGCGCGCAATGCGGCGGCCGCCACGTCGACTACGAAGCGGACTCCAGGGAGGTGACGGCGCGGGCGCCCGGGCTCGGTCGGGAGCGTCCGTGCGCGACCGTTCATGCTTCACGCGAGGTCGAAGACCGGCCCGGGCGACGCGTCGGGCGGGCGCCAGCGGGCCGGGATTGCCGACCTGGGAACGGCGGAACCCGATGAAAAATCAGTCTGGACATGCCGATGGGTTCTGATAGCTTACCCGCCCGAATCCCCTCGTGGGCACCAGGGAGGGGGTCGCCTCGCGGCGGTCGGTCCGTCGGCTGAGGCCCGCACAGCAGCCGGCTTCGAACCCAAGGAGGGAGAGGCACCATGAGCAACCAGACGAAGGAAACCCAGGTCGAGCTCTACAAGGCGTACTCGGTGAAGGAAATTCTCGAGCGCCGCGAGATGTTCGGCTTCTCGAGCAGCTTCGACAGCCTGAGCGCCGGCCTGTCGGGCGTGAAGTAAGAGTCTAGAAGCCGCCCGCCCACACGCGGCGCGGTGAAGGTTGGACGGCGGAA
The DNA here is from genome assembly GCA_035494735.1 of Saccharimonadaceae bacterium (SeqCode). Classification (GTDB taxonomy): domain Bacteria; phylum Eisenbacteria; class RBG-16-71-46; order RBG-16-71-46; family RBG-16-71-46; genus DATJGS01. Next base: position 14,559 of record DATJGS010000027.1, on the reverse strand, counting down.
GGGAGCGACAAGCGATCCCTTCCGCCTTGCCATTTCTCCCCTCGGCGAGGTGTCCCTTTGAACCTACGCGACCTGACGCTTCCCGCGCGCAGCGCGTGGCTCGGCGCCTACGCCCGCGTGCGCCTGAGCCGGGGCTACGAGCGGGTCGCGCCGTGGGTCAGCCTCGTGCCGGTGACGCTGACGTCCGCCTACGGGGACTCGCTGGGCTCGGCCGAGGCCATCGCCATGGCCAAGCGCTGCCTGATCTATCGCCTGCTCATCCGGCTCGACCACGAGGACCTGGCCCGCGGCGGCCGCGCCCACGAGATCCGCAATGGCGAGGCGCTGCGCGCCGCGCACCGCGAGGGGCGAGGCGTCCTCGTCTGCTCCATGCACCTGGGGCCGTTCTTCTACGTCGCGCTCGAAGTCGGCGGGCTGGGCGTTCCCAGCACGACCGTCGCGGCCGACGACGTGCGCGACGAGATGCAGTCGGGCTGGGACGTGGCCATCTCCAAGGTGCCGGGCACCATCCGCACGCTGCCCGCCCGTGGCGCGCGCACGCTGATCAGCTGCCTGCGCGCCCTGGAGCGCGGCGACGCCGTGACCGTGTTCATCGACGGCCAGACGGGCGTCGGCGGCCCGGGAGCGGGGCAGCACCACGCCGAAGTCGTGCGCATGATGGGCCTCGACATGCGCCTGCGGCTGGGGCCCGCCTACCTCGCGCAGAAGGCGCAGTCTCCGGTCGTCATGGCCACGGCGTATCGCACCGCGCTCGGGCATCGGGTGATCGAGTTCTCGGACCCGCTGCCGCCGCCCCGGCCGGGCGGACACGAGGAGCGCGCCGAGTTCACGCAGAGCATGATGCCCTGGTTCGAAGCGCGTGCGCGGCAACATCCCGAGCAGTGGGGCGGCTGGTTCGTGCCGATCCTGACCTGGGCCGAGACCGGCGGCGCGCCTACGGTGACGCGCGAGGCCTACGACGCGACGCTGGCGCGCGTCACGGCCCTCCTGTCGGGCAGCGTGCGTCGCGCTCGGCTGAGCGCGGATCGGGCCCGGGTCGCCGTGTTCCGCCACGGCGAGGAGCGGGTCTTCGTGCACGGCGCCACCCGCCGCATCCTGGCCGCGACGCCGCTCGGCTTCGACCTCATGAACGCCGCGTACAAACGCGTCCCCCTGCACCGGCTGCCGCGGCTGCTCAACGAGGGATCGGAGCCGCTCAGCGTCGAGGTCACGCGCATGGTGCTGGCCGGGCTCGCCACGATCGAAGGCGACCCGGTCGCGTGACGGCGCCGATGGCGCCGGGCCCACCCGGCCGGCGTGCCGCGGGCACGGCGCTGCGCGCGCTCATCGGTGTCGTCGTGGTCCTGGCGCTCGGCGAAGCGGTCGTGCGCCGGTGGATCGAATCGCCGTCGACCGCGCTCGGCGACCCGCGCTACGGATTCGTGCAGCCGCCCCACACGCGCATCGTGCACAGCAGCGAAGGCTGGAGCGAGACGCGCACGAACGCGCTCGGGCTCTTCGACGACGAGCTCCAGTCCCATCCCGGGCATCGCGCGCTGCTGCTCGGAGACTCGTACGCCGAGGCGCTGCAGGTGCCGCGCGCGGCCAGCTTTCAGCGCGTGGCCGAGCGTGACGCGCCGGGCTGGGAGGTCGTCAACGCCGGCATGTCGGGGCGCTCTCCCGTCCAGTACGCGGACTGGCTCGACGAGTGGGACAAGCGCCTGCACCCCGAGATCGTGCTGGTCCAGATCAACGACGGCGATCTCGACGACCTGACGCTCGCGCTCCGCCACCCGGGCGCGAGCGGCATGATCGAGGCGCTGGGGAGCGGGGACGAGCACGGCGTGCGGCGCCTCGCTCACGACGTGCTGCGCGGTTCGGCGCTGGCCACGCTGGTATGGCGTCGCGTCTCGCTGCTGTCCGGCTACGAGCGCGAGCGCCTGGCGCAGCGCTTCACGCACGTCGCGGCGACGAGCGCCGCCATCGAGCGCCACCCACCGCTCGATCCCCGGCTCGCCCCGATGCTGGACGCCCTCTACCGGCGCATGGCGGCCCACGGGCATCGCGTCGTGTTCGTGTACGTGCCGCGGATCGACTACTTCGCCGAGCCGTGCGCTCCCGTGTACGCGGAGCGGCGTGCGTTCTATCACGCGTTCGCCGAGCGCAACCATGTCGAGCTGATCGATCCGACCGAGGCGTTCTGCGCCGAGTTCCGGCGCACCGGTCAGCCCGTCCACGGGTTCGCGAACAGCGTGATGGGCAGCGGGCACATCAACCGTCGCGGGCATCGACTCGTGGGCGAGGCGATCGCGGCGGCGCTCCGGGAGTCCGCGCCGTGATCTTCTCGTCCATCGAGTTCTTCGTCTTCCTCGCCGTCGTGCTCGGCCTGCTCGCCGCGCTGCCGGGGGAGAACGCGCGCCGCAACCTGCTCGTCGGCGCGAGCTACGTGTTCTACGGCTGGTGGGATTGGCGCTTCTGCCTGCTGCTGCTCGGCTACACGGTACTCGACTACAACGTCGGCGTGCATCTCGAGGACGAGACGCGCCCGGGCCGGCGCCGCGCGTGGCTGATCGCGAGCCTGGTCGGCAACCTCGGGACGCTGGCGGTGTTCAAGTACACGAACTTCTTCCTGAGCACGCTCGCGCCGCTGCTCGACACGCTCGGCGTCCACGTGCCGAAGCTGCACATCGTGCTGCCGGTCGGGATCTCGTTCATGACGTTCCAGACCATGAGCTACTCCATCGACGTGTACCAGCGCCGTCTGCGCGCCACGCGCAATTTCCGCGACTTCGCCATGTTCGCCGCGTTCTTCCCGCAGCTCGTGGCCGGGCCGATCGTGCGCGGCTCGGTGTTCCTGCCCCAGCTCGAGCGCGTGCACCCGCCGCGCCTCGAGAACCTGCGCCTCGGGCTGGAGCAGTTCGTGCGCGGGTTCGCGAAAAAGGTCCTGTTCGCGGACACGCTCGCCGTCTACGTGGACCCGGTCTTCGCGCACCCGGGCGCGTACGCGTCGCCGGTGTGCTGGTTCGCGGTCATCGCTTACGCCGGGCAGATCTACTACGACTTCTCCGGCTACAGCGAAATGGCCATCGGCGTCGGGCGCATGCTCGGCTTCCAGTTGCCCGAGAACTTCCGCCACCCGTACCTGAGCCTCAACGTCACGGAGTTCTGGCGCCGCTGGCACATCACGCTGTCGACGTGGCTGCGTGACTACCTGTACATCTCGCTCGGCGGCAACCGACGCGGCCGCGGTCGCACGTACGTGAACCTGATGATCACCATGCTGCTGGGCGGACTGTGGCACGGCGCGTCGTGGAATTTCGTGGTGTGGGGCGGACTCCACGGCGTCGCGCTGGCCGGGCACAAGTGGGTCGCGGAGCGCCGCCGCCCGGGCAGCGAGGGTCGCTTCGGCGCCTGGGGCAAGCTCGCGTCGTGGGTGACCACGTTCACGTTCGTGCTCGTCACCTGGGTGTTCTTCCGCGCCCCGTCATTCGCGACGGCCTGGGCCTACCTCGGCAAGCTGGCGTTCCTCGATGCCGGCGGGATGGACTGGTACTACGTGCAGGGGCTGGTCGTGATCGGCCTCGGCGCGGCGCTGCACGTGTGGGTGAAGGCGCGAGGCGAGCGCGACCTGCGTCTCGACCTGACGCGCGCCGCAGCGTGGCCGGCGCTCGCCGTGCTGCTGCTGCTCGTGCTGCTGTACGCCCCGTTCGGCACGAATCCGTTCATCTACTTCCAGTTCTGATCGCCGGCGCGAGCGGCGCGCGCACCGCGCCGGCCGCCGCGACGAGCCCGGACGCCGTGAACGGCAGCAGATACGCGTACACCGGGAGCGCGTAACGAACCACCGCGAAGAACACGACGTGAATGACCGTGAAGAACCCGACGAGCCCGAGCAGCAGGCGCGAAGCCGCCCGGTCCGCGGGGGAGGCCCGCATTCCCACGGCCGCGGCCAGCCACGCGAGCAGGTTCGCGACCGCCAGCGCGATGCTGGCGCGGGACGGCGGATCGTCGAACCACAGGTTGAACCACAGCCGAACGCACTTCTTCGCGAGCAACCGGAGGTAACGGCCGGGAGCGGAGCGGATCACCCGCACGCCCTCGCCGTAGAACCACCGATCGCGCTGGACCTCCGAGAGCCCGGTGATGGCGGTTCTCACGTGAGGCGGCGTGCCCGGGTCCGAAGGGCCGCCCAGCGTGCGCCCGTGGTCCGGCCCGGTGCCTCCCCAGAACGTCATGCCGCCGATCGACACGCCCGGGACGAACGCGTGGAACACGACGGCGTTTCGCGCGATCCACGGCGCGAACAGTAGGGCCACCACCCCGACCTGGAGCGCGAGCGCGCGCACGCGTGCTCCCCAGGGAATGGTCGGCGGGGCGGAGAGAAAAAAGACGAACGGCAGTGGTGCCAGATTCGGTTTGCTCAGAGCGAGGAGGCCGATGGCCACGGAACTCGCGACGAGGGACGTGGCGCGCCGCTCCCGCGTCCACGTCAGGAAGCCGAGGCTCGCGGCCAGCACCAGGGTCGTCACGAACGTCTCGGTCAGAAGCGCCCCGGTGTTCAGAATGAAGAGGGGATCGAGCGCGTAGAGGAGCATGGCCGTTACGGCGACCGTCTCGCGCCCGAAGACGTGGCGGCCGAGGCGGTACACGAGCCAGCACGCCACCGTGTCGAGCGCGATCTGCACCAGGTACACGCCCATGGTCCGGTGTCCGACGAGCGCGTACACGCCGGCGACGAGGAGCACGTACGTGGGTCCGCGCATCGCGGTCGGATGGCGGTCCGCGGCGCCGAGGCCGGTGGCGTAGCCGTGGCCGTTCACGAGATTCTGCGCGATGTTGTCGTAGGTCACCGGGTCGCCGGCGAGGGGGACGTCGCCATGCCACGCCACGAACGCGAGGCGCAGGGCGACGGCGAGCGTCAATGTCGCGACCGGCCAGGCCGCGCAGCGAACGAAGCGCGCACGCGCGCTCACGCCCGGTCGCGGCGCGGGCACGGGATGGGGCAGGATCGGCTTCGGATTCGGGTGCATGCGCGGCCGTCGGGGTCGTGGCGGGAGGAATCCCGAACTGAGTGAAAAGGGTCGCACGAGAGTCTAGCAACCGGACGATCGCGCTGGCCACCGCGCGCTCGGCGGCGCCGTCGCCGCGACCGCTAGAGTTGCAGGCGCATCTCGCGCTGGACGAGCGCGCGCGCGAATCCCGCCGCCGGCATGAGCGCGCTGAACGCGTCGTCGCGCGGCAGGTTCACGAGCGTCGCCTCCTGCCGCGGATGCCGCGCCAGCAACGCCGCGAGGAACGCGGCGCGCGCCGCCACGTCCGCGCTCGCATCCGCGCCCAGGTCGAGGATGGTGAGCCCGGTCGGAACCGCGCGCGTCAGCGCCGAGAGCACCAGGCGCCCGCCATGGCGTACGCCCCAGGCGTCGGGCGGCGCGACGGACTCGAGCGTGCGTCGCTCGCGCTGCCACGGCGCCGTCGTCGCGTGCAGGTGCGGGTACTCGGCGAGCACGTGGGTCGGATCGACGCGCTCGGCGCCGGGGTCCGGTGCCGGGCTCGCGCCCGCTCCCGCGCCCGCGGCCGGCATCGTGCCCACGTCGTCGCTCGCCGGGCGCTTCCATACGTCGAGCGCGCGCGTGTCGCGAAAGCCGAGCGCCTCGTAGACGCGACCGGCATACGCGTTCGCTTCCAGCACCTCGAGCGCCACCTGCGTGATCCCGGCGCGGCGCGCCTCGGCGAGCACGGCGTCCATCGCGGCGCGGCCGAGGCTCCGCCCGCGTGACGCCGCGACCACGCCCATGCCGCCGATCCAGCCGCGCGTGCCGCGCACGCCGAGCATGGCGAACGCGACCGGGGTCGCGTCGTCCCACAGAACGCGCGAGCGCGCGAGATCCAGATCCCACGCCTCGACCATCTGCGCGAGCCGCGCGGCGTCGACGGCGATGGGCACGACGTAGCCCGCGTAGCCCGCGGTGAACAGCGCGGCCAGCGCATCGGGCGCCAGGTCCGCGGCGGACGCGACGCGCGTCATCGGCGCTCCTCGGGCGCGCTCGCGCCGCGGCGCAGCGCGAGACCGGCGCGCATCTCCTCGAGCTCCTGGATCGTGCGCGGCCAGTCGGACTTGAGCAGCCGGGACAGCGCGCGGTCGGCCAGGAGCCGGCCCCCGGTCTGGCACTGGGGGCAGTAGTTGATCTCGTGCTCGCCCTGGACGATGCGCTGGATGGGCGTGCCGCACACGCGGCACGGCTGTCGGAAGCGGCCGTGGACCGCCATCTCGTCATGGAACGCGGTCACGCGTTCCGGGAACGCGTCGCCGGCCTCGGCGCGCAGGCGCGCGGTCCATTCTTCGAGCACGTCGCGCGTGGCCTCGCGCAGTCGCGTGATCTCCGCGGCGTCGAGGTTGCGCGACAGCTGGAGCGGGGAGAGGCGTGCGCGGAACAGGATCTCGTCGGAGTACGCGTTGCCGATGCCGCTGAACAGGCGCGGATCGCACAGTGCGCGCTTGAGCGTGTGGTTCTCGCGGGTCAGCGCCGCGGCGAACGCGGCGACATCGGCCTCCAGCGGCTCGACGCCGCCGCCGTCGAGCGCGCGCACGGCGTCCGCGCCGGCCAGCACGTGGAGCGCGGCACGACGCTTCGTGCCGGCTTCGGTCAGCGTCAGCGTGCCGTGATCGAACGTGAACGTGGCCAGGGCGGCGCGGCCACCGGCGGCCACGCCGCGCGCCCGCCAGCGCAGGCGTCCGGCGATCATGAGGTGGAGCGCGAGGTGCAGATCGCCGGCGAACGACAGCACGATGCGCTTGCCCTGGCGGCGCACGCGCTCCAGCGTCCGCCCGCACGCGGCGGCCACGGGAGGCTCGGCCGTGCGCAGCAGGTTCGGGCTGGTGACGCGCGCCTCTTCGAGGCGATGCCCGACGAGGCGGCTCGCCAGCTGTTCGACGTACACGGTCAGATTCGGGATCTCGGGCATGGCGGCCGCGAGACTATCCCAGGTGGGCGCGATCGTGCTTGACCCTCCGCGCCGCCGCCAGCGACCATCGCGGCTCATGCGGGACACGGCGGACGTGGTGATCGTGGGCGGCGGCGTCATGGGCGCGAGCGTGGCGTATCACCTCGCCGCGCGCGGGCGCCGCGACGTGCGCGTCCTCGATCGGGGGACCGGCCCGGGCGCGGGGAGCACCGGGGTCGCGACCGGCGGCTTCCGCACGCAGTTCGCGACCGCCATCCACGTCCGGCTTTCGCTGCTGGCGCGCGAGAAACTGCTGCGCTTCAAGGACGAGACCGGCGTGGACCCCGGCTACGTGCCAGCCGGCTACCTGTGGCTGGCCACGACCGAGGCCGAACTCGAGACGCTGCGCACGGCCCAGCGCGCCCAGCGCGCGGCCGGGCTCGACGAGGTCACCGCGCCGGACGCGGCCACGCTCGCGACGCTGAATCCGGCGGCGACGCTCGACGACGTGCTCGGCGCCGCGTTCGGGCCGCGCGACGGATTCGTGCGCCCGCTGCGCATCCTCGAGGGCTATCGTGCCGCCGCCGAGCGCCTCGGCGTGCGCTTCGAGTGGGGGCGGGAGGTGACCGGCGTCACGCGTGACGGCACGGGACGCGTGCGCGGCGTCGACACCGCGACCGGCTCGATCGCCTGCGGCGACGTCGTGAACGCGGCGGGCGCGTGGGCCGGAGCGCTGGGCGCGCTGGCCGGCGTGCCGGTCGAGGTCACGCCGCTCCGGCGCATGGTCGCGGCCACGGTGCCCACGGACGTCTTGCCCGAGCGCATGCCGATGACGATCTGGGTCGGCAACGGGTTCCACCTGCGCGTGCGCGACGGTCGCGTGCTGCTGCTCATGCCGGTGCCGGGCGTCCCGGGCCGCCCGTACGACACGCGCGTCGACGACGCATGGCTGGAGCGTGTCCTCGCCGAGGCGCGGCGCCGCGTGCCCGCGCTCGCCGGAGTGCCGCTCGATCGCGCCGCGTGCCATGCCGGTCTGTATGAGATGACCCCGGACCGCCACGCGCTGCTCGGCCCCGCCGTCGGCGCGCCGAATCTGTGGCTCGTGAACGGCTCGTGCGGACACGGCGTCATGCACTCGCCGGCGCTCGGCCAGCTGCTCGCCGAGATGATGTGCGACGGGGCGGCGCGCTCGCTGGACGTCGCCGCGCTCCGCCCGTCGCGCTTCGTCGAGGCCGACGCCTGCGCCACGCCCGAGCTCCTGTAGATGGCGCGCGGGCGGCGTGGCGCGGACCGCGACCGGGGCGACGCCACGCGCGCGGCGCCCGCAGACGCCGCACCGATCGAGGGCGTCGCCTGGTCGCGCGCGACGGCGGCGTTGACCGCCGTCGCCTGCGCGGCCTGGGTTCTCCGCCTCGCGCCGCAGGCCCTGCGCGCGCGCTTCTACACCGACGAATGCTTCCACGCGTACGCGAGCACGTGGATCCTCGCGCACCACGCGCTGCCCCGTGAACTGCCCGGGCTGTACTCGGGCTTCTACTACTACTACCCGCCGTTGCTGCACGTGGTCGGCGCGCTGTGGGCGGGAGCGTGGGGCGCCGGCGCGCTCCGCGTCCTCAACCTGGCGCTGGCCGGCGCGACGCTGGTCGTGCTCGGGTGGGGTGCGCGCGGCGTGGCACCGGCCGCGCCGCGGCGCTGGGCCGTGCTGCTCGCGCTCCTCAGTCTGCCGCTCGCCGAATACGCGCTGCGCTTCTACGCCGAGGCGCTCGAGACCCTGCTGGCCACCGTCGTGTGCGTGGCCTGGCTGCGCGTGCACGTCCGGCCGTCGTGGCCCCGCGGCGCGCTGCTCGGCGTCGCGCTCGGGCTCGCGCTGCTCGCGAAGCAATCCGCCGCGCTGCTGCCCGTCGCGCTCCTGGCGTGGGGGATCGTGGCCTTCGCGCGCGGCCGGCGCGACGAGGCGCGCGCCCACGTCATCGCCCTCGGCGTCGGCCTCGCGCTTGCGCTTCCCATGTGGTGGCGGAACGCCGTGCTGTTCGGCAGCCCGTTCTATCCGGCGCTGGCCCCTGACGTGTCGAGCGAACTGTACCGGCAGAACCTCACTCTGTTCGGGCTCGCGCCGTGGGCGTTCTATCGCGAGGTGGCCGGCGGCATCGGACCGCTCGTGCTGGCGGCGTGCGCCGCCGGCTTGGCGTGGCGTGTGGCGCGGCGGCGCTTCGACGCGGTCGGCGGACTGATCGCGTTCTGCCTGCTCGCCATCCTCGCCGCGCCGCTCCTGCCGATCCACGCGCCGCGCCACGTGAACCCCCTGATCCCGCCGCTCGCGCTGCTCGGCGCGTGGGCGGCGTGGGACGCGTGGGGCCGCGGGCGCCGGCGCGCGCGCGTGGTCGACGTGGCGCTGCTCGCGCTGGTCGCGGCCTGGCTCGTGGTCCTGCCCGATCTCCGCTCGGACTTCGACATCGATCCGGCGCTCGAGAGTTTCGACGCGCGCATCGAGGCGGCGCTGCCGCCTTCGGCGCGCGTGCTCAGTCTGTGGACGTACGACACGTACTGGTACTCGCGCCGCGCCGCGACGTGGCCGATCCCCTGGGGCCAGCGCGCGCATCCCGTGGCGCTGCTGGAAGCGCGCTCGCCGGACCGGCTCGAAGCGGAGATGCGCGCGGAGGGGATCGACGCGCTCGTCGTGCCCTACGCGTCGGAGGACGAGCGCTTCAACGGCGCGAACTATCCGCGGGCGTTCGTCGCGTGCGTCGAGTCGCTGGTGCGCGGCGGGCGCCTGCGCGTGCTCGCGCGTTCCGACTCGCTGGGGCTCGCGCTGGTCGCCCGCTGAGGCGGGCGCGAAATTCACACTTGGGAGCGGCGCGGCCTTGCCGCTATGGTGCGCTGTCGTGGAAGCACCGGGCGGCGCGCCCGGGCCCAGCCGATCCCTCTACGGAAGGAGCGACGCGTGAAGTCCGGCGCTGCCCGATTCACTCCGCTCGACCTGGGCGCGTTGCTCGCGCTCGCCGTGCTCGCCCTCCTGAACCTGGCGATGCCGTTCACCTGGGACCAGGCGCTGTTCGCGCTCGGCGCGAAGAGCGTGGCCCACGGTGGCGTCCTGTACCGCGACTACTGGGACACGAAGCAGCCGGGCGTGTTCGTGTTCTACGCGCTGGGCGGGCGGCTGTTCGGCTTCCATGAAGTCGGCGTGCACGCGTTCGAGATGCTGTGGCAGCTGGCGTTCGGCTTCGCCGCCATCCAGGTGCTGCGTCGCGCGGTGACGCACCGTGCGATCGCCAGCCTCGCGCCGCTGCTCGCGGTGGGCCTGTACTACGCGGTCAGCGACGACGTGAAGCTCACCCAGGTCGAAGCGCTGGTCGGGCTGCCGCTGCTGCTCACGTTGTGGGTCGCCCTGCCCGCGGACGACGGCCGCCCGGCGGGGGCGCCGCGTTTCCTGCTGTCGGGCGTGCTCGGCGGGGTCGTGCTGCTGTTCAAGCTCATGTTCGCCCCGCTCGTCGCCGGGCTGTGGCTCGTGCTCGCGGTCGACGCGATGCGTCGCGCGCGCGCGACGCCGATGCGCATCCTGCTCGGCATGGCGCTGCCCGCCGCGCTCGGCCTCGCGCTGCCGCTGGCCGGCACGGTGGCCTACTTCCGCGCCGAGGGCGCGTGGACGCAGGCGTGGAGCACGTGGATCGATTTCCCGCTGCGCGTCGCGCGCGGTTCGCACGGCTTCCGCCTCGGCAACCTGGTCGAGGGCGTTTCGTGGTACGCGTTCCGCTTCGCGCCGGTGCTGGCCGTGGGCGCGCTCGGTCTGTTCACGGCGCGCGACGGCACGCGGCGCGTCGTGGCCTGGGCCAGCGCCGCGTGGTTCGCGCTCGGGCTCCTCGTGATCCTGTCGCAGCGCATGTCGTGGTGGCCGTACCAGTATCTGCTGCTCATCGCGCCCGCCGGGCTGCTCGCCACGCTCGGCGTCGACGCGATCTGGAGTCGCGCGGCCTCCCTCGCAGCGCCCGCGACGGCGCGCGTGCGTCTCGCCGCGTGGCTCCTCGGCGCGCTCGCGCTGAGCGGCGCGTTCGGTGCGCAGGGGCTCAAGGTGCTGCAACTGGCGCGCGCGCGCTTCGCGGTCGACGCGCGGCACCGCGTCGCGTTCCAATCCGCCGTCGCGACGCAGATGCCGTACGCGCTGGTGCGCGACGAGGTGGCGTTCCTGTCGCGGCCCGACGCCGCGTCCGGCTCCGTGTACTTCCTCGCGAATCCGCTGTTCGAGTTCTTCGCGGGCCGCGAGACCGCGTGCGGCCACAACGCGGCGATTCTGACACGCTTCATCTCGGCGGACGAGTGGACGCTCATTGCGGGCGCGCTCGCCGAGCGTGCGCCGGCGTACGTCTTCATCGAGAAGCAGCTGGTGCCGATCGTCGACGAGTGCCGGCCGCGCTCGGCGCCGTTCCTCGATCTGCTCGCGGCGCGCTATCACGTGCTGCGCCGCACGGACCGCGGGACGTGGTACGCGAAGGGGCCGGCGGCGGCGTCCTAGGGCAACCGCGCGACGTCCGCGCAGTCGTCGAGCCGCCGCGTGAGGTCGCCGGCCGTGCGCGCCGGGTTCCATGCGCTCTCGGCGAACGCGACGACCGGGAACCACGCGCGCTCCTCCCACAGCCCATCCTCGGCGAGGCCGACGAGGGTCGTGCGGCCGGGGGCGTGCGCGGCGACGATGCGCGCCGCTTCCAGCTCCGAGTCGAGGTGCGCGCGCCAGCCGCGCTCGGACTTGCGCCAGGCCGGCTCGCGCTCGGCGGCCAGGCGCTCCAGCACCGGGTCGGGTTCGAGCATGGCGTCGAGACCGCCGTACGACGCGCTCATGCCCTTGAACACGAACGCCGCCTCGGCCGCGGGCCCGCGCAGCTCGGCCAGCTGGTGCGTGAGGTCGAGCGTCTGGGCGAACGTCGTGGTGTGCACCTTCTCCGGGTCGTACGCGAACGGGAAGTCGCCGGCGTCCTCCCACATGAGGCTCGCGCGCGGGTCGAGGCCGGCGACGTCGCGATAGTCGGTGTGCAGCGCCGACGCGTGGACGCCGCACACGACGTGCACGTTCGGATGGCGCGCGAGCAGGGCTTCGATCATCGGGTTCATCCACTCGACGAGCAGCTGACCGCCGCTCTTGCCCTTGCAGCCGTTCGGGCACTGGTCGCCGAACCGGCAGAAGCGCTGCTTGTCGCCCGTCTCGGTGAACGCCTGGAAGTACACGGTGGTGGCGCCGATCGGCGCGTAGTCGCGCTCGTACGTGCGCACCACGTACTCCTGCCAGCGGCGACGCTCGAGCGTGTCGGACGGGCACACCGGATTCTCGTACGCCAGGTTGTAGCCCCAGACGAGATCGACGCCGCGCCGCTTCGCGTAGTCGGCGAGCGCGCGACCGTTGGCCGGCGCGTAGGCGTGCCACAGCACGAGCGTGTTCAGCTTCCAGCGCGCCATGTTGTCGAGGTAGCGCTCGTAGTTGTAGATGCGCCCGGCCCACGACCACAACCCGCGCGTCTGGATCCTCGGCGCGTCCGCGCGCACGAGCGGTTCGGCGCCGTTCGCCAGGGCCGCGAGGTCGAAGTGCACGAGATCCATCGTGCCGTACAGCGCGCCGCGCGCGTCGTTGCCGGCGATGACGGCGAGCCGCGCGCCGCGCCGCGCGGGATCCGGTCCGACGCGCAGCGTGTAGCCCTGGGCCTGGGCCGGCGGCGCGATCCAGCGCGCCGCGATCGCGCGGGCGATCTCGGGCGTGTCGTCGCTCGTGCCGATCACGATGCGGCAGCCGCCGGGTGCGTCGCGCCTCGCCGGGCTCGCCGGCGTGACGCGCGCGTGAAGACGGCGCTCGAGGGCGGCGCGCAACTCGTCGCCCGCGAAGCGCTCGACGTCCGAAGGCGCTGCCGGAAGCGCGATCTCGTAACGGGGGAAGGGAGCCGTTTCCGGCGGGCGTCGCACGTCGGCCTGCAGCACGACCAGCGCCAGGAGTGGGAACACGTGGAGCTTGGAGCCTCGCAACGAGAGCACCTCGGCAGGGACGCGGAATCGCAGGGCGAGGCGCCTTCCCTGGACCCTCGAGCCATCCGGCCGGCGTGCGGGAGACCGCGCGGCCGAACACGGCTCATGGAAATGGTAGGGGAGCGCACGCGGCGCGACAAGCGGCGAGGGGCCGCCATGCCGCCGGAGTGCCGCGCGATCCCGCCGCACGACGGGCGGAGGAAGTGCGCGAGGCGCCGGCGCCCCGCGCCGCTCTCTAGCGGGGCGTCGCGCCGACCGCGACCGGCGCGCCCTGCGCGATCCACGCGCCCAGCGTCTGCCGTTCGTCGTCCGTCATGCCGGTGAGATTCCCGAGCGGCATGGTCTTCGTGGTCACGGCGCGCACCAGGATGCGCGGCGCGAGGGCGTGGATGCGCGCCGGATCCTCGAGCACGATGCCGTTGGGCGGCGCGGTGAACGCCGGATTCGTCGGGTGGGCGGAATGGCAGGTCACGCAACGCCTCTGGAAGATCGCGTTCGCGTCGGCGAACGTCACCGGCGAGCGCCCCGCGAACGCGGCGGCGCCGGCGTCCGGAGCCGAGGGCCGCACGGTGAGCGCGGCGACGCCGGCCAGCGCGGCCAGCCCGGCCGCCGTCACCCACGCGCGACGCGCCGGGCCGAAGTTCATGACGTACTTGACCGCCGCGCCGAGCACGATGAGCAGCGTGAGCACGAGCCACGAGAGTCGGCTGCCATAGGCGCTCGGGAAGTGGTTGCTCAGCATCGTGAACAGCACGGGCAGCGTCATGTAGTGGTTGTGCGTCGAGCGCAGCTTGGCGCGCGCGCCCAGCGAAACGTCGACCGCGGTGCCGGCGCGCGTGGCCGCGAGCATGTGGTCCTGCGCGGGAATGATGCGCCGCCACACGTTCGCCGCCATGATCGTGCCCATCAGCGCGCCGACGTGGACGAACGCGGCGCGCCCGCTCAGCGCCCGCGTCAGGCCCACCGTCGCGAGCACGAGCAGCGCGAACGACACGAGCGCGGCGAGCGCAGGGCGGCGGGCGAGCGGCGACATCCACAGCGCGTCGTAGATCAGCCAGCCGGCGACGAGCGACCCGAGCCCGATCGCGGCCGCGACGGCGAGGCTCGGGCCGTGGCCGGGGTCGAGCAGGTACAGGCTGCCGCCCGCGTAGTAGACGAGGCCGAGCAGGAAGAAGCCGCTGATCCAGGTCATGTAGGACTGCCACTTGAACCAGTACAGCCTGGCCGGCATTTCGTGCGGCGCGAGGAAGCGGCGCTTCACCACCTCGTAGAAGCCGCCGCTGTGCACCATCCACAACTCGCCCGACACCGCGCCGTCGCGCGGCTTCGTCGGCGCCGACAGGCTGGAGTCCATCCACATGAACAGGAACGAATCGCCGATCCACATGATCGCGGCGATCACGTGGATCCAGCGCACCAGAAGATTCACGAGCTCGAGCGCGAGCGACGGCATGCGGAGGACGTCTCCCAGGGAGTCGACACGGCCCACGCGTGACGTGGGGGGCGGCGTAGGTGCGACTGCGATCCGAGCATAGGGGAAGCGTTCGGCCCGTGCACGCGTCGGGCGGCGCGCGCGCGGCGTGCCCGGGCGGCCGCCGTGCGGTCCGACGAAAACACGGCGACCCGCGGCCGAAGCCG
>DATJGS010000026.1:0-102101 GCA_035494735.1 Saccharimonadaceae bacterium (SeqCode) | reverse complement strand
CCCCGGCAGCCCGACCGGGAGCAGGTACAGCCCCTCCCCCCAGACCTCACGCACGCAGGTCCCGAGCGTCGCGCGCCCGGCCAGGCAGTCCAGCGTGCCGGCGCCGCCCTCGAGTCCGAGCTGCTCGTGCATGCCGAGGCGCCGCGCGCCGTCGACGACGAGCACGCGCTCGCCGCGCGCCACGAAATGCGCGGCGACGTCGAGCGCGGCGAGCGCGACGCGGCGCGACTCGGAGCCGCTCAGCACGTGGAGCGCGGCCTGCGACGTCGCCGGGAGCACGTGCCGCTCGGCGCTCGCGAGCGCCGGCCGCGGCCGCGGCAGCGGGCGCGCGCGCGCCGCGAGCCAGGAGCCGGCGCCGCCCGCCAGCGCTCCGGCGAGCGCGGCCACGACCCAGGCCGGCCACCACGGCCGCGCCGGAGCGGGGTGCGCGGCACGCGACGCGGACACGGCGCGTGCGGCGTCGGGCACTCCACGCTCGAGCTCGAGCGCGAAGATCGGCAGCCACCACGTCGACAGCGTGTGCTGGAACGGCGTCACGTCCGCGGCCAGCACCGTCGCGGCGTCTTCGAACTCCGCGGCGCGCGAGCGCTCGCGCGCGCGCCACGCCTCGAACGCGCGCGTCGCGTCCTCGGCGGCGAGGCGCTCCAACCAGGCGCGCTCCAGGCGATCGGCCGCCGCCAGCGCCGGACGCAGCGCGGCCGGATCGAACGCGAGCGCCGCGGCCTCGACCACCTGGTCCGCGTCGCGCAACGCGGCCGGCAGCGTCGCCGCGTCGTCCGCCGCCAGCACCGGGCCCTCGCCCGCCAGCGTGCGCCCGATCCGGGCGCGCGCCTCGAGCAACGTCGCGCACTCGGTGGCCGGCGCGAGCGCGGGCAGCGGATCGGGCGCGCGCGGCGCCAGCTCGGCGCGCAGACGCGCGCGCCGGTCGCGCTCGGGAGCGCCGTCGCCGGCGCGCTCGACCTCGAAGCGCTCGGCCAGGGCTTCGGCGGCCGCGCGACTCGGGGCGCGAACCTCGAGGCGCACGTCCGCTCCCGGCAGCCGGGCGGCCTCGGCCCACGGCGACGTCGCGCGGCTGACCGGGGCGGCGCCCTCCCACGGCAGCGTCGTGGCGTAGCGCGGCCACGCCGGAAGGATTGCGGGAATCGCGAACAGGGCCGCTCCCAGCAGCGCGCCGGGGAGGATGCCGGCGAGGGCGAACGCCGCGGGCACGCGGGCGCCGGGCTGGCGATTCGCGAGTCGGCGTTGGGTGGAACGCGCGTCGTCCGTGGCGCTCATCGAAGGGGCCGTCATGGCGGTGCAAGCGGGTCGCAGCGTGTCGGGAGTGAACCGGGCGCGACGTTAGCTGGTGCGCGCGCGACGATCAAGCCGTGAGTGCCTCGCGCGACGCGAGGCGCGGCTACGCGGCCGCGGCGGCGGCGCTGGGTTCGGCGGGGACGAGCGTGAAGTAGAACGTGCTGCCCTGGGCCGGCACGCTCTCGACCCAGATCTTGCCGCCGAGCTGTTCGACGATGCCCTTGCAGATGACGAGCCCGAGGCCCGTGCCGCCGACCTTGCGCGTCGCGCCGGAATCGATCTGCGAGAACTTCTTGAACAGCTTGGGCAGATCGTCGATGGCGATGCCGTCGCCGTGATCGCGCACGCCGACGCGCACGACCCCCTCCCAGCGCTCGGCCGAGATCTCGATGCGCCCATCGGGCGGCGAGAACTTGATGGCGTTCGAGATCAGGTTCGTGACCACCTGGGCGACGCGATTCGGGTCCAGCATCAGGTCGGGCAGATCCGCGGAAAGGTTCAAGTCGAGGTGGATGCGCCGCTCGTTGATGAGCGTGCTCAGGTTGTCCGCGGCCTGCTGGATGACCGGCTCGATGCGCTGGCGCTCGATGCTCATGGGCAGGGCCGCCGCCTCGAGCTTCGAGAAGTCGAGGATGCCGTTGATGAGTTCGAGCAGGCGTTCCGCGTTCGCGTGCGCGATGGTCAGGAGCTTGGCCTGTTGCTCCGTGTTCTTGAAGAACCGTTCGTCGGACAGCAGTTCGACCGCGCCCTTGACCGACGTGAGCGGCGTGCGGATCTCGTGCGACACGACGGCCACGAACTCGGACTTGAGCCGATCCAGGCTCTTCGTGTGTTCGTAGAGCTGCGAGTTGCGCACGGCGGCCGCGCTCTGGGACGCGTACAGCGCCATGAAGCCCTCGTCGTCGTCGGTGAAGCCGTTGGCCTTGTCGACGAGCGCGAGCACGCCGACGGTCTCGCCGCCGGTGATGAGCGGCACGGCCAGCAGCGACGAAAAGCGCCGGTCGGGCACGCCGGGCAGCACGAAGGACGCGACGCCGTCCGCGCACGGCAGCCGGGCCGGCACGCCCTCGAGCGCCGGCTGGCTGAGCGGCGCGTGCTCGACGGCACGCCACACGTTGTCCTCGCCCCCGGCCAGCGCCATCCCCGACGCGGCCACGGCGCGGAAGTCCATCGTGTCTTCCTGGTTCAGATACAGCACGGCGCCGGCCGCGGACGTCAGTTCGGCGGCGCGACCGGTGATCATGGCGACGCGCGGCGCCAGCTCGAGGTCGGCCATGACCTCCTTGCCGACGTCGTACAGGGACGTGAGCTGCGACGTGGCGACGCGCACGCGCTCGCGCAGCGCCTGCTCGTGGTCGCGCAGGATCTCGTTCTTCTGGCGCAGGTCTTCGACGAGGGCGCGGTTGATGGCCTTCAGGCGGCGGTTCGCGATCGCGCGCTCGACGATCTGGTGGACTTCGTCCAGGTCGAACGGCTTCGTCACGTAGTTGAACGCGCCCTGGCGCAGGGCGTCGATGGCGGTCGAGGCCGACGCGTAACCGGTCACGACGATGACCGCGACCTCGGGATCCACGGTCTTCGCGTAACGCATCACCTCGAGGCCGGACAGGCCGGGGAGGTTGATGTCGGTGAGGATGATGTCCGGATGCAGGTCGGGAATGAGGCGCACCGCCTCCTCGCCGCTCGAGGCGATGGACAGCGCGTAGCCCTGGCCGCTCAGGAACTCCTGGAAGACGTCGATGACGGACGGCTCGTCGTCGACGACGAGCACGCGCGGGATCGCGCCTTCGGCGGCGAGCGTCGCGTCGGACGGGGCCGCCCGCTCCACGTCGGGCCGTTCGGGCGTCATCGGCGTCCCCCGCTCAGTGCGTGCGCTGCGAAGCCGCCGCGGCCACACGACGCCGCCCCGACTTCTTGGCCACGGACAATGCCAGATCGACGGCGTTCATGAGCTCGACAGACTCGACGCCGTCGCGTGGACTGGAGGCGATGCCGGCCGACGCGCTCAGGTGGCCGGCGCGCGGGAAGCGGTGTTCCTCGAGCTTGCGACACAGGCGGTCCGCGGCGCGCCGTGCGGCGGGCCCGTCGGTCTCGGGCAGCAGCGCGGCGAACGTGTCTCCGCCCAGCCGGGCCAGGATGTCGGTGTCGCGCAGCGTCAGCTTGAGCACGAGCGCGACCTCCGCCAGCACTTCGTCGCCGACGTTCCTGCCGAGTTTCGCGTTCAGGGCGCCGAAGTGATCGAGATCCAGCGTGACGACGGACAGCGCGACGCCGTGACGCCGCGCGCGCGACAACTCCTCCGCGATGCGCGAGTGGAACGCACGGGCGTCGGGCAGGCCGGTGACCGCGTCGCGCCCCGGTTGGTGGCGCAGCCGCTCGAGTTCGAAGCGCGCGCCGAGCGCGGCGCCCAGCGCCCCCGAAGCGGTGCGAATCAGCGTCATGTGCCCGGCGCGGAAGCGTTGCCCGGGACGGGCCAGCAGATCCAGCGTGCCGATGCGCTCGCTGCCGCGCAGCAGGGGCACGCTCAGACAGTCGCGCAGGTCGCCCGGCGCGGTGCGCCACATGCCGCGCGCGCACCACGGCGCGATGCTGCCGTCCGGCGACAGCGCGTGCAGCGCGACGCCGTCGCATTCGAACGCGCGGCGCAGCTCGTCGAGCGCCCGCGGCAGCGCGCGCGGATCGGCCGGCGCGCTGAGCAGCGCTTCGCAGGCGGTCCACAGCGAGCGCGAGGCACGGCGGCGCTCGGCCACCGTGCCGTTCGCGTCGGCGCGGCGCGTGACGACTCCGCCGGCGTCGGCCGGCGCGCGTTCACGCGGCACGCGACGTCGTCCCGTTTCCGCCGAACGCATTCTTGAGCGCGCGAAGCATGCTCGCGGCCTCCTTGATACGAGTCGACTCCCGGATCACGACCTCCAGCTTGTCGCGGATCGCGGGCTGTTCGCTGAGCGGTCCCATCAGCAGGAGCTGCGCGTTGCCGCGCACTCCGACCAGCGCGTTGTTGATGTCGTGGTGCACGGACAGGAAGCGAGCGATGCGCTCGTCCCAGGCCCGCTGTTCCTCTTCCCAGTCGGACACCTCGGCGCGCAGCGCCTCGGCCGCCTCGGGCGCGCGGGCCGCGACTTCGGCCGCGACGCGCTCGAGTCGCGCGCCCAGCCCCAGGTACGGGGGCGGCGGCAGCCCGACTTCGTCATGCGAACGGTGCATCAAGCGGCGCGCTCCTCGGCGCCGGCCAGGGCCTTGTGCAGGCGCAGCCGGAGACGCAGCATGGCGCGCGTGTGCACCTGCGACACGCGCGACTCGGAGATGCCGAGCGTGCGTCCGATCTCCTTCAGGGTCAGGTGTTCGTAGTAGTACAGCGCGACGACGAGCCGTTCCTGCTCCGGCAGCTGATCCAGCGTCCGCAGCATGACGTGGCGCGTCTGCTCGTCCTCGAGCCGCGCTTCCAGGTCGACCGCGTTCGGATCGGCGAGGTGGTCAGCGAGCGTCGACGGCTCCTGGTCCTCGCCGGCCCGGCTCTCGTCGAGCGACACCAGCACGGCGCCGCGCACGTGGTCGAGCAGGCGGTAGAAGTCGCCGCGGTTCATCTTCATGGCGCGAGCCACCTCGTCCTCGGACGCGGCCCGGCCCAGCTTCTGGTCGAGCTTGCGCGTGATGCCGTCGAGATTGCGCGCCTTGCGCCGCATCGAGCGCGACACCCAGTCGAGGGCGCGCAGCTGATCGAGCACCGCGCCCTTGATGCGCCACACGGCGTACGTCTCGAACTTGACGCCCTTGCGCGTGTCGAACTTGGCGTGCGCGTCGAGCAGGCCGAGAACGCCGGCCGAGTACAGGTCCTCGTGGTCCACGTTGCGCGGCAGCGTCGCCGCGACGCGCTCGACCACGTGCCGCACGAGCGGCGCGAAGCGCTTGAGCAGGTCGTCCTTCGAATACGTGACCGGCGTCGGCGTCGGCGCGGGAGTCGGGGTGGTGCGACGGCGCACGAGCGTGAGGCGCGCGGGCGACGTCTTGGTCTGCGGAGTGGCGGCGGTACGGGGCATTGGGACTCCTTGGACTCAGGCCTGAAGCCGTTGAGGGGTGGACGGCAACGAGCGGTCGTTCTCCGGATGGGGCGTGGGCCACAGTCGCTCGGCCAGGGCGCGGAAGGCCGCCGCGGCCGGGGACTGGGGAAACGCGCTGAGCACCGGCTCCTGACGCCGCACCGCGCTGGAAACCGCGGGGTCGGCGGGGATGTATCCCCAGGAGTCGATCTCGAGA
This sequence comes from Saccharimonadaceae bacterium (SeqCode), assembly GCA_035494735.1. GTDB lineage: Bacteria > Eisenbacteria > RBG-16-71-46 > RBG-16-71-46 > RBG-16-71-46 > DATJGS01. The sequence goes on along the minus strand of DATJGS010000026.1, from coordinate 96,554 downwards.
CGCAGGAAACGGCGGGCGACGAGGCGAATGCGATGCGCGGTCTCTTCGGCTTCTTCGGGCATCGTCGCCAGGTTCACGAGCAGGTGCGGCGGGCGGCGCAGCCCCTGGGCCTGAAGCAGCTTGATCAGGCCGTAGGCGTCGGCGAACGACGGCATCTCGGGCGTGGTCATCACCACCACCTCGTCGGCCGGAAGACAGAACGACGTCGCCTGGCGCGACACGCCGGACGCGGTGTCGATGAGCATCAGGTCGACGTCGGCCTCGATCTGCCCGAGCGCGCGCAGCAGCACTTCGCGCCGGTAGTCGTCGAGATCGGCCAGCTCGGGCACGCCGGAGGCGGCCGGGACGAGCGTGACGCCCGGAGGGCCCGCGACCAGGATCTCCTCCAGCGACTTCTCGCCGGACAGGACGTGCTGCAGGTCGTAGCGCGGATGGACGCCGAGCAGCAGGTCGAGGTTCGCCTGAGACAGGTCGGCGTCCACGAGCAGGACGCGCGCCCCGCGCGCGCCGAGCGCGACGGCCAGGTTCGCGGCCACCGTGCTCTTGCCCACCCCGCCCTTGCCGCTGGCCAGTGCGATCGTGCGCACGTGCGGGCGGCTCCAGCGGACCGGATGGTCGAGCGCGTCGGCGTCGAGCGGCTGGCCGTTGCGCGGCACGAGCCGGAGTCCCGAATCCGTCGGGCGCGGCGCGCGGTCTTCGTTCACGCGGCCTCCCGCTCGCCGCGTTCGTCCGCGGGCAGTGAAAACACGGCGGACAGGAACTCCCAGTAGCGCAGCTGCTGGCGGCAGTGCCGCGCCGCCTCGTCGAGGCCGAGGCGCTGGAGGCGCTGCTCTTCGGCACGCAGCGTGGCGATGGCGATCGCGATCCGCTCCTCGCGGTCGGCCTCGTTCTTCGGCATCTCGCGCTCGACGTCGGAGCTGGACGTGAAGACGTGGCGGCGGCTCACGACGCCCTCCGCGGTTCGAGGTCGTCCGGCATCGTCGCGGGCGCGGCGCGGAGCGCAACGCCGCGCACCGTGCGGCGCAGCTCGGTGAGCAGTCTCGCGTAGGCGCGCGTCACGTCGCGCGGCGCGCGCTCCAGCGCTTCGGCCGCCTCGGAGACGGTCAGGCGCTCGGTGAGCAGCAGGCTGAGCAACGCGCGTTCGCTCGCGGTGCACGAGTCGAGCGCGAGCGCGACGCGGGCGCGGGACGCGCCGGGCGCCGGCGCGACGCGCGCCTTCGCGACGGCGCGGCGAGCCACGCGGGCGCGGCGCGAGGGCGTGCGCTTCATGCCGCCCTCTTCAGGCGACGGCCGCGCGCGGCGTGGGTTTCGAGCGCACGGCGCACCGAGCGGCGCAGGGTGTCGATGCGAAACGGCTTGGAGAAGCAGTCCGAGACGCCGGCGCCGCGCGCGCGGTCGAGCGTTTCGGCGTCGCCGTAGGCGGTGACAAGGATGACCGGCTGGGCGCTGCGGCCGCGGCGCAGCTTGCGCGCGAGGTCGAGGCCGCTCATGCCCGGGAGCCGCAAATCGGAGATGACGAGGTCGCTGTGCCCGGACTTGAGCCAGGCCAGCGCCTCCTCGGCGGAGCGGAACGTGTCGATGGAAAAGCCGTCGTCCGAAAGGCCCTCGGCGAGGGCCCAGGCGGTGGAGGGCTCATCCTCGACGATCAGGATGTGCGGCGCGCTTCCCGGCTGGGGTGGGGTCATGGCGGAGAAAGCTTCTGCAGCCGGCGTGCCATGGGGTTCGGCCGGCGGCCGGTTCTCCGTCCTGGGTCAGCCGCCGGGGTGGTTCGCGGCTCGAACCGGGTTGCACGGACGGCGGCAGCTCGCTTCGGGAAAGTAAGTTAGCGAGATGGGCTCGGTCCGTCGGTCGCTCTGGAGAAGCGCCGCTCGCGTTCCAGGCTGTGGTGCGGCATTGCGAGATGGAGCGGCCGAACTGCGTTTCGCCCGTCCAACCTCATTCCGCCTTGCCCCCGGCCGCGACCGTTTACTGGCCGGCTTGGGGACTGGGTCAGACCGGGCACCCGGGGACTCGAGGGGCGGTTCCGCGTGGCGAACGGACCGGCCACGGGCGCCGATCGTGAAGCTTAGGCCCCGCCCGTTTCCTCGGTATCGTCCCCCAGCGCGTATTCCTTGAGCTTGGTGCGCAGGGTCTGGCGGGAGATGCCGAGCAGCTGCGCCGCCCGCGTCTTGTTCCCGGCGCACACCTCGAGCGCGTGCTCGAACGCCAGCTTCTCGACGTGGGAGAGCGGCAGCACCACGCCCGGGGGGAACGGGCTCGTCGCGCTCGGCCGCGGCGCCGTGCGATGGATGTCGGACGGCAGGTGCTCGAGCCGGATCTCCTCATCGGCCTCGAGCAGCAGCACGCGCTCGACCACGTTCTTCAGCTCGCGAACGTTCCCCGGCCACGCGTACGCACGGAGCGCGGCCAACGCCGCCGGCTGCAGCCGGGCCGCCGGGCGGCCCAGCTCGCGGCACAGTTGCGCGATGAAGTGCAGCACGAGCGGCTCGAGGTCCTCGGGGCGGTCGCGCAACGCCGGCACCTCGATGGGCACGACGTTGAGGCGGAAGTACAGGTCTTCGCGGAAGCGCCCTTCGGCGACGCCCTTCTGCAGGTCGCGATGCGTCGCGGCGACGACGCGGACGTCGACGGTGATGTCGGCGTTCCCGCCGACGCGGCGGAACGTGCGGGTCTCGAGCACGTGGAGCAGCTTGGCCTGGAGCGAACCGGTCATCTCGCCGATTTCGTCGAGGAACAGCGTGCCGCCGTCGGCCAGCTCGAACAATCCCTTGCGGAAGCGCTTCGCGTCCGTGAACGCGCCCTTCTCGTGCCCATACAGCTCGCTCTCCAGCAGCTGCTCGGGAATGGCGCTGCAGTTCAGTTCGACGAACGCGCCGGCGGCGCGCCCGCTCTTCGCGTGCAGGTAGCGCGCGAGCAGGTTCTTGCCCGTGCCGGTCTCGCCGAACACCAGCACGGTCGCGCTGGCGCTGCGCGCCGCCCGCTCGGCGCGGCGCAGCGCGAGCGTGAGGGCCGGGCTGGCGCCGACCATGGGCTGCGTCTTCTCCTTGCGGTGCTCGTCGACCTCGCGCTTCAGGCGCCCGTTCTCCAGCGCGCGCTCGAGCAGCGCGCCGAGCTGGTCGTTGTCCAGCGGCTTCGACAGGAACCAGAACGCGCCGGACTGGATGGCCTGCACGACGTGGTCGAACGTGGCGTGCGCGCTGAGCATGACGACCGGCAACGTGGGGTCGTCCTCGCGCAGGCGCTTGAGCACCTGCAGGCCGTCCATGTCGCCGAGCTTCAGGTCGAGCACGACGGCGTCGACCGGGCGCTCCTTCAGCTGGTCGAGCGCCTCGCGCCCGCTCGCGGCCTCGAGCGCCTCGTAACCCGCGTCACGCGCCCACTCGCGGATGCCAAAGCGGATCGAACGCTCGTCATCGACGATCAGCAGAACGGGAGCGTGACGGGTCTGCGTCGCGGGTTCGCCTCGGGCCATGCCGCTTCTCCACGGGGAAATTGAGGAGCACCGTCGTGCCGCGTCCTTCGCGGCTCGCGACTTCGATACCGCCGCCGTGCTCCTGCATGATGGTCTGCGAGATCGACAAGCCGAGGCCGGTGCCCTGCGGCTTCGTCGAGAAGAACGGATCGAACAGCTTGGTCAGCACGCCGCGCGGAATTCCGACGCCGGTGTCGCTGACCCGCACCTGCTGGTACTCGAAGGGCATCCGCGCCTGCGTCTCGCCGGCGCCATGGTCGGTGGCTCGCCGCCCCGGCCCGCGCGGCGGCGCGCGGCGCCGGACGCGGCGCACGACGTAGCGCAGGGTGCCACCCCCCGCCATCGCCTGGACCGCGTTCAGCGTGACGTTCAGCAGCACCTGGGTGATGAGATCCCCGTCAATGTAGACCGGCCCGAGCCGCGGCGCCACGTCGACTTCGACCTGGATCTGCGACTGGACGAACGACTCGGCGGAGAGCTCGCGGACTTTCTCGATGCACGCCGCCAGCGAGCCCGACTGCAGCTCCGGGCTGCGCGGACGCGCGTACTGCAGCAGGCTGGTGACGATGCGATCGAGCCGCGACACCTCTTCCAGGATGACCTGCACGAAGCGCGCGCGCTCGTCGCGCGGTTCGAAGCGCCGGAGCAGGACCTGGGCGCTGGTGCCGATCCCGGCCAGTGGATTGCGGATCTCGTGGGCCACGCCCGCGGACAGCTGGCCGAGCGTGGCCAGGCGCTCGTGGCGGCGCATCTCCTGCTGGCTGCGGCGCATCCGGCTCAAGTCGCGAAGCGTGATCAACAGCCACGGCGGCTTGCCGACCCGGTGGGTCGCGAGCAGCACGGGCACCTCCGCGCCGTGGCGGCCGAGCAGCACGGTCTCGCGCTCCGTGCGGGCCCGCGCGAAGCCCTCGCGCACGAGGTCCTCCCCCGGCACGACGCTGCGCAACAGGGACGCGGCCGGTCGCGCGGCCCGGCCCCCGGCCGGCGCCTGCAGCATGCGTCGCGCGACGTCGTTGCACACCACGACCCGGCGCTCAGGATCGAGCGCGATCACGCCGGTGTCGAGGTCGTCGAGCAGGGTGTCGAGCAACGCTTCCGCCGGAACGCCGGCGCCTGGGCGCCGGCGCGGCGCGCGCGCGGAGACACGGGTCAAGCGGAGAGGCCTCGCATGCCGGCGCACCATAACAAAAACGCCCGCGCGTGGGCGCGGGCGTCGTACGGCGGGCGGCGGCTCTAGGGCTTCAGCAGTTCGTGGAGCAGCGCGGAGAGCAGGCGATCCTTGACGTCGCCACGTTCGTAGTACTCGGCGGCGATCCGCGCGCGCGCGGTCTTGACCCTCGACCAGCGGACGGCGAACGAGCGGTGCGCGGCTTCGTGCGCGTCACGACGATCGCGTGGCGACGCGTCCGGCGCCTGCGGGCGCACGAGACTCAGATGAGGAGTTTTGGGCGGACGCGACGGGCCGGAGCCGGGCTGAGGTCGGCGCGAGTCGAGCGTCGCGTCAGTCCTTCTTTTCGGGGTCGCGGCGGGGAGGTGCGTCGGTTCCGCCTTCGGAGAACTGCCGGGCGCGTCGGTTCTCTTCCTGAATGCGGGCATAGATCTCTTCCCGATGGACCTTGACCTCGGGCGGCGCTTCGATCCCGAGCTTCACCTGACCGGAACGCACTTCGAGGACGGTAATCTTCACCGAATCCCCGATCCGGATGTTCTCTCCTAACTTCCTTGTTAGGACAAGCATCGTGAAGCTTCCTCCGCTCCCTCGGCGGGGCTGACCTCTCCCCGGTAGTCAGCGTATCGGCAAGAGCCGCAGGCCACTTAACGCAGCGTTTCGATGTCGACGTGGCGTGATGAGATGCAACCGCACCCGCACCAACTGGGGAGTAGGTGAGTGGGCGCGGGCAGTGTAGACGTTTCCGGGCGATGAGCGGTAGGCGAACGTTCGACGGCGTTTCGCGCGTGCGACCGGGATGCGCCGTGGGCCGCCAGCGCCGCATCTATCCGCCGTCGCCGCAGCGGCCTAAACGGACCGCCGTCAGTGGCGCGCGAAGCTCAGGCCAGCGCCTCGACGAAACCCTCGGCGAGCCGCGTGGCGCGCTCGATCGCCCCGTGCTCGGGGTCTTCGCCGATCGCGCGCATGAACGCGGCGCCCACGACGACCGCGTCGGCGAGGCCGCGCAGGCGCCGCGCGTCCTCGGCGCTCGACACGCCGAAACCGACCGCGACCGGGAGCGACGTGTGCCGCCGGATGGCCGCAATACGCTGATCGAGCGCGCCCGCCTCGCCTCCCCCGCGCCCGGTCACGCCGGTGCGCGCGAGGCAATAGACGAAGCCGCGCGCGCGGGCCAGGAGTTGCGGGAGCCGCTCGTCCGACGTGGTCGGGGCGATCAGCACGATGGTGTCGAGCCCGGCTTCGTCGAGCGCGCGCCACGACTCCGGACTCTCGTCGGGCGGCAGGTCGGAGACGAGCACGCCGTCCACGCCCGCGGCCAGCGCGGCCTTTCCGAAGCGGTCGAGACCGACGCGCAGCACGGGATTCGCGTACGTCATGATCACGATCGGGACCTCGGACTCGCGGCGCAGCGTCGCGACCAGGTCGAGCGACTCGCGCGCCCCGACCTTCGCGCGCAACGCCCATTCGGACGCGCGCTGGATGTCCGGGCCATCCGCGATGGGGTCGGAGAACGGAATGCCGATCTCGAGCGCGAGCGCACCGGCGCGCACGAAGCCGCGGGCCAGGTCGAGCGAGCGCTCGATCGAAGGATAGCCAGCGGTGAGGTAGGGAATCAGGCCGGTATGGCCGTGCGTGGCGGCGAAGGCTTTCGAGAGCCGGCGTGGTGAGCCGGCCATCGCTCTAGCGGCGCTCGTAGTCCGAGTAAGCGCCGTACGGGAACGCCGCGTCCTGGTATTGGAGCGGCGAGCGCAGATCGCGGTACTGGACGTTGATGAACAGGCTGCGCGCCGGCCGGTACGCGAGGCTGAGACCTTCGAGGAACGGCGAGCCGCTCTTGCCGGCGGAACTCGGTCCGAACGAGTTGCCCACGCTCACCGCCATCGAGAGAGGCGCGCCGAACTGATAGCGCAGGCTCGTGACCTGGAGCGCCTGCGTGGTGCCGAACGCCGAGCCCACGCTGACCGACGTGCTGAGCTGCATGCGCGACGGATCGAGCCAGCTCATGGGACGCGCGAGCGCGCTGATCGGGATGGACGGCGAGTAGCCCGGGAAACTCGTATCACCGAAGCCGCCCGCGAACGACGGCGCGACCCAAGTCACGCACGCGGCGAGCACCCCACCGACGAAGACCACCGACCGAAGCTTCATCACGCCTCCGAAGTTAAGAAGCCGCGCCCCCGCTGTCAATGTTCAACACACGACGGCGGGGGCGCAGAGGACATGCTTCGGTCAAGAATCTATTCGTCCTCGTTGCTGATGACGATGCGCACCACGATCTCGCGGGTCATGCCCTTCGGCAGCTTGACCGGCACGACGATCGCGCCCTGCGCGTCGGGGCGGCCATTCGCGGCCTCGGCGCGGCTCGGTGCGGCCTCGGCGCGGTTCGGCGCGGCTTCCGCACGGCTCGGCGCGGCTTCCGCACGGCTCGGCGCGGGCTCGGCGCGCAGCGGCGCCGGCTCGGGACGGGCGGGCGCGGGCGCCACGCGGGCGGCCGGTTCGCGGCGCGGCGCGGGCGCTTCGCCGGGCGCGAGCGGCGCGGGCGGCGCGGCGGCGCGGCTCACGGTCGCGGCCACCGGCTGCGGCGCGGGCGCCGGAGCCTTGGCCACCAACTCGGGCGCGCGCGGCGGAATCTGGTCGGGCAGGCTGATCTCGCGCCCGTAGTCGACGCCGGTCGGCGCCGGCGCTTCGAACGCCACGCTCTCCTGCGCTTCGCGCGCGATGGCGCGACCCGGCGCCGTCGGCAGGACGCTCGGCCTCTGCGGTTGCGGCTCGGGCTTCGGCGTCTCCTTGACCGGCGAGGGCGTGGCGGCCGCGGCGTTCGCCGGGCTGCGGCGCAGGTCGCGGGTCACCTTCTCCATCAGCAGGTGCGAGATTCCGCGGAACGTCTCGAAGACGCCCTTGCCCTGCGTGGCGACGGCCTCGAAGAACGGAACCTTGCCGCCCGGGTTCAGCTCGGCGTTCAGCTCCTCGATCGTGTAGACGTTCGCGATGTCACGCTTGTTGTACTGGATGACCCACGGCAGGTCGTCGAGGCTCAGATTGTATTCCGCGAGGTTGGCGCGGAGGTTCGCGAGACTCTCGCGGTTCTCCTCCATCTTGCCGACCTCGGAGTCGGCCACGAACACGATCGCGTCGGCGCCCTTCAGCACCAGCTTGCGCGTCGCGTTGTAGAAGACCTGGCCGGGCACCGTGTACAGCAGGAAGCGCGTCTTGAACCCCATGATCTCGCCGAGATCCAGCGGCAGCAGATCGAAGAACAGGGTGCGGTCCGACTGCGTCTTCATGCTGACCATCTTGCCGCGGCTGGTGTCGGGGACCGCCTCGTAGATGGATTCCAGATTCGTGGTCTTGCCGCTCAAGCCGGCGCCGTAATACACCAGCTTGGCGTTGATCTCCTTGCCCGAATAGCTCACGACGACCACGGTCTAGTCCTCCTTGAGCGACCCCACCCTGTCACAGAGCATGTTTCCCATGGAGCCCCTTGCCGCCCTTTCTCCACGGGTACTCTGAAGGCGGATCGAACCGTCCGACTGAGATGCCACAGCACGATGCACGGACGTCCGCTCGCACCGAATGGGGTCGCGATTCCTTTGCGGGCGCCGCACGGAACGCCGACTGCGGGAACCGTCCCTGCGCTCGCGGTGCGTTTCGGCCGGACGCCTGCTGTCAGGGGAGCTATCGGCGCGGCTGAGACCGGGCTTGATGGGAAAAAACCGGCAGCTTACGCAGGATCGTCCGGGGCATGGGGCGGGTCACCCGGGGCGCCGCCGGAGGCGGCGCGGGCCGTCGAGGCGGGCGCCCGGCGGCGCCCGCAATTCCGGCTAGGCGACGGTCTCGACTGTGGCGGCGTTCTCGCGGTGCAGCCAGATGCCCTGGCGTTCGCGGACGTGAGCCTGGGGACGGCCCGTGTTCGTCGAGTAGTGCTTGAGGAAGATGCCCTTCAAGTCCTCGCACTCGTCGCTGCGGAAGTACCGGCACGCTTTGGTGAACATGTCGTCGCGGCCCGAGTACACGAACGCCGTGACTTCGGTCACGCGGTCGTATTGATTCTCGCTGTACGCGGCCTCCGGCGAGTCCTCCATGTCGAGCCACAGCGACGCGCGCGGCTCCACGACTTCGAAGTCGTGCTTCGTCGACATCAGGTATTCCCACAGTCCGAAGATCTCGAGCGGGATGAAGCGCGGCGAGCCCTTCTCCTTCGAGCCGCGGCGGCGGATGAGACAGCGCACCAGCTTCTGACTCGACATGCCCCCCACCTCCTGATGTCGTCGTGCGGGATCCTGGCGCCGCTTCCCCAGCAATGCGCGCTTCGCCGAGATCCTCACGTCGCGACGAACGGCATCGTAGTGGCGCGTCGCGGACCGGTCAATGGTCGTCACGAGCCTCAAGCCCCTGTCCGCGAACGGCATGGGCCGGCGTCCCGGCGCGAGCGCGGGCCTTGACAGCGTTTCCGGGGAGGCCGTAGCTTCGGCGGGCCGCCACCCGCTGTCCCGAGCGGTCACCATGGGAGGTCGGAACAGGATGTCTCGACTGATCTTCGGTTGGCTGACCGCGATCATGGCCAGCCTGCCGCTTCGCGCCGGTTACCTTGCCGCGGATCTCGCCACCGAGATCCATTTTCGCTGCTTCCCGTCGCGGCGCCATGCCGCGCTCGCGAACCTCGCCGTGGCCATGCCGCGCGCGACGCGCGGCGAACGCCTGAAGATCGTGCGCCGGATGATGCGCAGCTACAATCGCATGCTCTTCGAGTTCTTCCGCCTGCCGCACCTGACGCGCGACGAGTTGCTGCGTTCCGTCGACGTCGTGGGGCGCGACCACCTCGAGGACGCGGTGGCGCGCGGGCGCGGCGTGATCCTCGCGTCCACGCACATCGGGAACTGGGAGCTGGCGGCGGTCATGTTGGCCCACTGGGGCTACACGCTGCACGCCGTGGCCGGGGTCCAGCTCAGTCGCTGGCTGACGCCAGCGGTGCGCGAGACGAAGACCGAACTGGCCATCCACACGGTCGCGCCCGAGGACGGCTTCCGCAAGCTACTGCGCGCGCTCGACCACAACGATCTCGTCGCCCTGATGGTCGACGGCGACGTGTACGCGCAGGGCGCCCCCGTCGAGTTCTTCGGGCGCGAGACCGCGTTTCCGAGCGGGCCCGGCGTACTCGCGCAGCGCACCGGCGCGCTCATCATCTGCGGCTATTGCGAGCGTCTCTCGCCGGGCAAGTTCCGCATCGTCATGGAGCCGGCGCTCGACCCGGCCGCCTACCCTTCCGTCGCGGCCGTCAACGGCGCCGTGGCCGCGACCGTCGAGAAGCACATCCGCGGGCACCTCGATCAGTGGTGCATCTTCCGCACGATGTGGGAGGGCGCGCCGCAGGTCGAACCGGCGCTCGCGGGCTCCGGTCAGAGCGTCCAAGTGTGAAGATCGGCATCGTCTCGCAGTCCTATTACCCGCGCTACGGCGGCGTCACCGAGCACGTGCACCACACCGCGCTCGAGCTGCGCCGTCGCGGCCACGACGTCACCATCATCACGAGCCGCTTCCGCACCGGCGAGAGCACGACCGCGGCCGGGCTCGAGCGCGTCGGTTACAACGTGCTGATTCCGTTCAATCGCGCGTTCGTGGACTTCACGATCGGACTCGACCTGAAGGGCGAGTTGCGCCGCGTGTTCGAACGCCACGAGTTCGACCTCGTGCACACGCACTGCCCGACGTCGCCCAGCCTTCCGGTGCTGGCCATCCGCACCGCGAGCTGCCCGCAGGTCGCGACGTTCCACACCACCGCCCCGCGCAGCCTGCTCCAGGACGTGTTCCAGGGATACCTGCGCAAGGTGGTCGAGAAGCTGGACGCGCGCATCGCGGTCTCCCCCACCGCCGAGGCGTCGGCGGCGATGTACTACCCGGGGCGCTACGAAGTGATCCCGAACGGCGTCGACCCCGAGCGCTTCCACCCCGACGTCGCGCCGTTCGCGGAATGGCGCGACGAGGATCACGTGAATCTGCTGTTCGTGGGACGGCTCGATCCGCGCAAGGGCGTCGACGTGCTGCTCCAGGCCATGCCCGAGGTCGTGCGCCGCACGCAGGGCCGGGCCAGGCTGCTGATCGTCGGCGACTCGTACCTGCGGCCCAGGTTCGAGGCCGCCGTGTCGGGGGCCGCGCGCGGCCACGTGCACTTCCTCGGCCACGTGCCGGGGCGCGACCTGCCGCGCTGGTATGCGACCGGCGACGTGTTCGTCTCCCCCGCCTCGGGCAACGAGAGCTTCGGCATCGTGCTCATCGAGGCCATGGCCGCGGGCCGGGTCGTCGTCGCCTCGGACATTCCCGGCTACCGCTCGGTCGTCACGCCCGACGTCGACGGCGTCGTGTTCCCGCCGGGCGACGTGCGCGCGCTGGCCGACACGCTCGTCGCGCTCGTGAACGATCCCGAACGACGCTCGCTGATCGCGGGACGCGGCCGCGCCCACTCGCTGGAGTTCGCCTGGCCGCGGGTCACGGACCGCATCGAGTCGGTGTATCGCGAAGCCATGGCCCGGCGCGGCGCCGTTCACACCGCGGCCTGAGTTCCTCTGCCATGGGGGCCGACGGTCGCGAGGCCCCGCTCCTCGCGCAGCGCAGCTTCGCGGCCCTGTGGTGGGGCCAGCTCGTTTCGATCCTCGGCGACCGCCTGACGTACCTCGCGCTCGTCGGGCTGCTCGCGCAGCACACCCGCGAATTCCAGGACGCGAAATCGTCGCTGCTGCTGTCGCTGCTCGCGAACGTCATGCTCGCGCCGGTCCTCCTGTTCTCGCCGTTCGTGGGCGCGTGGGTCGACCGCTGGAACCTGAAACGCGTGCTCGTCATCTCCGACGTGCTGCGCGCGATCGTCGTCCTGTGCATCCCGCTCCTCTACGCCACGCTCCACCACACGTTCCCGGTGTTCGTGCTGGTGTTCGTGCTGTTCACGTGCAACGTGTTCTTCCTGCCGGCCAAGAGCGCGATCACGCCCGAGATCGTGCCCGCGCCGCAGCTGCTCGCGGCGAACGCGCTCCTGTCGGTGGCCGGCGTGGTCGCGACCGCGGTCGGCGCGCTGATCGGCGGCTGGGTCGTGGACCACTGGGGCTGGCCCGCGGCCATGCAGATCGACGGCGTGACGTATCTGGTCTCGGTCGTGACGCTGCTCGTGCTCGCGTACCGGCCGCGCGCGCCGCGCGCGGCGCTGCCCGCGCTCAGCGCGCGCCAGTACCTGTCCGAAGTCGGCGAGGGCATGAAGTCGGTCGGGCGCAACGCGCACGTCGGACTGGCGCTGACCGCGCTGGCCGCGGTGTGGATGGGCGGCGGCTTCCTGCACGTGGCCGGCAACCAGCACATCCAGCGCGCCGCCAGCGTGCCCGGCATGGAGCGCCTCGGGCTGCTCATGTGCGCGCTCGGCCTGGGGAGCGGTCTCGGCACGTGGTGGGTGAACGGCGCGGGCCGCGCGTTCCCGCGTCCTTTGCTTCTCGGCGGCGGTCTCATCGTGGCCGGGCTCGGCATGGTCGCGGTCGCCGTGTCGAGCCGTTTCGCGGTGTTCGCCATCGCCGCGTTCGTGATCGGCCTCGCCGCGGCGCCGACGTTCGTGCTCAGCGAAACGCTGCTGCAGGAGGGCACGGAACTGACCCAGCGCGGTCGCGTGTTCAGCATGCGCGACTTCCTGATGCGGCTCACGTTCCTGTGCGCCGTGACGCTGGCCGGATCCGTGACGCGCGCGTTCGGCACGACGCCCGCCCTGCTGGTGTGCGCCGTGCTGCTGGCGGTGGCCGGCGTGCTGTCGCTGGCCTGGGGGCGCCGCGCGCCCGTGCTGCAGCAGCTGCCGCCGCGCTAGCGGCGCGAGCGCTCGAGCCCCTCGGGCAGGTCGATGCCGAGCAGCTCGACGAGGGCGAGGCGGAAGTCGGTCGCGTTGGCCGATCCGCCCATGCGCTTGCGGTAGTCGTCCCACGCCGCGAGCAGCTCGGGGCCGCATTCCGCGAACAGTCGTCCGGCGCCGTACGCGTCGATGAGACGCTGGCCGCCGCGCTCGGCGAGCGCGCCGACGACGGCGCGGGCCTGGGCCGCGCTCTCGCTCAGTCCCTCGGCCGGCGGCGGCGCCGCGGCGCGGCGCGCGTCGTCGCGCGCGGCGGGTGGAAACGCCGGCGCCTCGCGCGGCGCGCGCTCGGCCGGCGGCGCGGCCAGCGACGGACGCCCCGAGTCCGGGTCTTCCGCGGGGCGGGCCGGCACCACGAACGCGCGATGGCAGCTCGGACAGTTCACCTTCGCGCCGCCCGGCCCCATCAGGTGAGTGGGCAGCAGGTAGCGCGCGCTGCAGAACGGACAGGCGACGGTCTCGGCGGTCGGCGGGGTCATGCCGGCATTGTGCCCAAAAGCGCGCTCGATCGCATCCCCTTATCCCGCGACCAGCATTTCGAGCGCCTCGCGATAGCGATCGAGCAGCGTGCGTTTGAGCACGGCGTGCTCCGGCGCATCGAGCCGGGCGTCGCCCGCGAGGACGGCGCGCGCGTCGCGGCGCGCGTCCTCGAGCAGCGTTTCGTCGCGCGACAGGTCGGCGAGCTTGAGGCGCGGCAGCCCGCTCTGCCGCGTGCCCCACGGCTCGCCGGGCCCGCGCAGGCGCAGGTCCTGTTCGGCGATCGCGAAGCCGTCCTCGCTGTTCGCGAGCACGGCCAGACGCTCGCGCGCCAGCGCACCCGCGGTCGGGCCGGCCACCAGCACGCACACCGAGCGATGCGGACCGCGCCCCACGCGCCCGCGCAGCTGGTGGAGCTGGGTCAGGCCGAAACGCTCGGCGCTCTCCACGATCATGAGCGTGGCGTTCGCCACGTCCACGCCCACTTCGATCACCGTGGTGGTGACGAGCGCGGCGACCGCGCCGCTCGCGAAGCCCTCCATGATCCGGCGCTTCTCGTCGGCTTTGAGGCGGCCGTGCAGGAGTTCGAGAGCGTGGCGCTTGAGCGAAGGCAGCGCGCGCAGCCGGCGGAACTCGGCTTCGGCCGCGCGCACGTCGGGCCGCCCGCTCTCCTCGATGCTGGGCAGCACGATGTAGGCCTGGCGACCGGCGTCCAGCTCGCGCGCCAGGAATTCCAGGACCTGCGGGAACTTCTCCTCGCCGGTGACGCGGGTCACGAGGCGCCCGCGGCCGGCGGGCCGCGCCGCGAGCCGGCTCACGTCGAGATCGCCGAACCAGGCCAGCGTCAGCGTGCGCGGAATCGGCGTCGCGGTGAGCACGAGCAGGTCCGGCACCGCACCCTTCGAGGTCAGCGTCGCGCGCTGGCGAACGCCGAAGCGGTGCTGCTCGTCGACGATGGCCAGGCCCAGGTCGGGGATCGCCAGCTTGTCCTCGAGCAGCGCGTGCGTGCCGACGACGACGCGCGGTTCGGCTTCGCGCAGCCGCGCCTCGAGCGCGCGCCGCTCGGCCGCCGGCGTGCTGCCGGTCACGACCTCGATCGGCACGCCGACCGGCGCGGCCAGGCGGCGCAGCGTGGCCCCGTGCTGGCGCGCCAGGATCTCGGTGGGCGCCATGAACGCGACGCGATGACCGCCCTCGACGACGTGCAGCGCGGCGAGCAGCGCGACGACGGTCTTGCCGCTCCCGACGTCCCCGAGCAGCAGCCGGTGCATGGCATGCGGCCCGACGAGGTCCGCGGTGATCTCCTCCAGCGCGCGCCGCTGGTCGTCGGTGAGCGGCCACGGCAAGCCGCGCACGGCGCGTTCCACGAGCGCGCCCGAGCCGGCGCGCGGCGCGCGGCGCCCGGCCGCGGCCACGAGGCCGCGCCGGCATTCCAGCACGCTCTGCAGCACGAACAGCTCCTCGAACGCGAGCCGCTCGCGCGCCCGGGACCGCTCCGCTTCGTCCGCGGGAAAGTGGATCGCGCGCAGCGACGCGCCGAGGCTCGGGAAGCCGTGCGCCGCGGCGACCGCAGCCGGCAGCGGATCGGGCACCTGATCCGCGCAGTCCTCGAGCGCGGCGCGCACCGCGCGGCGCATGAGGCGCGCGCTCAGGCCGCGCGTCAGCGCGTGCACGGGCACGAGGCGGCCGACGTGCAGCAGTTCGGCGACGTCGCCTTCCAGCACCTCGAACATCGGATTCAGCATCGTGCGCTCGTGCGCGTCGACCTCGCCGCTGACCACGACGTCGACGCCAACCTTGAGCGTGCGCGCCAGGAAGCCCTGCCCGAAGAAGTAGCAGCCGAGCCGCCCCGTGCCGTCTTCCAGCGTCAGCGAGAAATCCGTGCGCCCGCCGCGCGTGCGCAGCGCGGCGGCCTGGCGGACGCGGCCGCGCACGGTGAGCAGCGTCCCCGGCGCGAGACCTTCGATGGCCACGAAACGCCGGGCGTCGAGCCACGCGCGCGGGTAGTGCCGCAGCAGGTCCTCGACCGTGAACAACTCGAGGCGCTCGAAGTGGCGGGCGCGCTCGGGGCCGACGCCGGGCAGGAATTGCAGCCGCGACCTGGGCTCGGCGAGGCGGCGAGCCGGCGCGCCGCCCGCGGGGCTCGGGGGCGTCACCTGGCCGCGCCGGACGGAGCGCTGATGCGGAGGTCGCGCGAAGTCATGATGCGCGGCAGAGTAGGGCCTCGGCCGCGACCCACGCCAGCGCGAGCGCCAGGCCCACGCGACTTGTCCGCGACCCTGCCGGCTGCTATTGTCCCCGGCCTGATTCCGCTTGGAATGGCGCCGGACGGAGTTCGTTCGCCGCCTTCGGTTCACCGTGAAGGAGGATGTCTTGGCTCAGCGTTGCAAGGTCTGCGGCAAGGGCCCCATGTTCGGACAGAACGTGAGCCACGCCAACAACGTGACGAAGCGCGTCTTCAATCCGAACCTGCAGCGCGTCCGCGCGCTGGTCGACGGTCGGGTGAAGAACATCGACGTGTGCACGCGCTGCCTGCGTGGGAACAAGGTGCAGAAGGCGGTGCGCGGGCGTCGGCTGGTGTCGGCCACGGCCTGACGTCGCCACGCGTGCTTCGCAGCGGCCCCGGTTCGCCGGGGCCGCTTTTTTCATGACGGCAGCACGTCCCCGACCGGGCCCTCGGGCGTGGTGAGTTCCGCGCTCGCCGCGCACGGACGGGCCGCCGCCCGACGCGCGCGCACGAGCAGGCGATGCGCGTCGCGCCAATCGGGCCGCCGCCGCACGACGTCCTCGAGCAGCGTGACGCCCGCCCCCACGCGTCCGTCGTCCATCTCGATCATGGCCAGCTCCAGCGCGGCTTCGGCATAGTCGGGGCACAGGCGGAGCGCGGTGCGGTACGCGTCGCGCGCCGACTCGAGCGCGCCGGCGGCGCGCCGGGCGCGGGCCAGCGCCACGTGCAGGTCCGGATAGTCGGGCTGCAGCGCGAGCGAGCGCTCGGGGTCGGCGGGGCGGGCCGCCCACGCTGCGGGGTGCGAGCGCTCCGCGGCCGGCGCCAGCTCGCGATCGCGCACGAGCCCGCGGCGCACGGCGCGCAGGGCGTCCTGATCGTGGCCACGGGCATGGAGGGCGAGGCCGAGAAGGCGCTGAGCGCGCCCGAAGTGGCGGTTCAGTTCGACCGCGCGTTCCGCCGCGGCCTGGGCGTTGCCCCAGTGCTCGCCCCTCGAGTACGCGAGGGCCAGCAGGAAGTGCACGTCGGGATACGTCGGGCGCAGGCGCGCCGCCTCCTCGAGGTGGGCGATGGCCACGCTCGGCTCGCCGCGCTCGAGCGCGAGTCGCGCCGCGCCGAGGCGCGCCTCGAGGTAGCCGGGATTCAGCGCGAGCGCCAGCGCGACCTGGGCCGCGGCCTCTTCCAGCGCGCCCGCGTCCTCGAGACGCACGGCGTAGCGCAGGCGCCGATCCGCGTACTCGGGGCACTCGGCCACGGCACGCGCTGCCTCGGCCAGCCCCTCGGGCGCCGGGGCGCCTCCAGCACGCGGCGGACGCGACGGCAGCGGAAACCCGAGGACGCGGGCGCGCTCGAGCGCGGCGCGTGCGCGAACGCCTTCGCCGGCCTCGGCGAGGCACACCGCCTCCAGCAACGAGGACTCGCAGCATGCCGGTCCGCAGTCGCGCGCGCGCTCCAGCTCGGCGAGGGCCTCGGCGATGCGGCCGGAGCGCTGGAACACGCGGGCGCGGTAGTAGCGGAGCGCGTGCGGCGCCCCGGGCAGGCGGACCGCGTGATCCAGTTCACGCTCGGCGATCGCGTAGCGGCCGGCATGGAACGCGGCGAGCGCGCGGCGAGCGCACGCCTCGACCGCGCTCGGCGCCAGCGCGGCCAGCGGCGCGCGGTTGCTCGAAAGCCATGACTCGAACCAGGACACTCGCACCTCGCGGCCGAAACGGACGGCGCACGGCGGACGGCGAACGCGAAGACTCGTCCGGCGACGCGAGGGGGGTGCGTGCCGGTGGAACGCGTCGGGCCGGCCCCTTCGAGAAGCGGGCCGGCCCCGGCGCGGACTTCTCTAGTCCATCTGGCGGCGCAGGAACGCGGGCACTTCCAGCGAGCTGGTGCGCGCCGGGGTGCTGCGATTCCAACGGCCCGGACGACCCGGCGTGGTCTCTTCGCCGTGCCAGGCCGCGGGGCGGCGGTATTCGTCGCCGTCCTCGCCGTGCCCCTGACCGGCGATCACCTTGTCGACGAGACGCAGGCGCGCTTCGGAGTGACCGAAGCCGGTCGCGATCACGGTGATGAGCAGTTCGCCGTCCATGTTCGGATCGATGACCGATCCGAAGATGACGTTCGCCTCCTCGCCCGCCGCGCCCACGACCACGCTCGCCGCCTCGTTCACCTCGTGCAGCGTCAGGTCGCGGCCGCCCGTGATGTTCACGAGCACGCCTTCGGCTCCCGCGATGGAAACGTCCTCGAGCAGCGGGCTCGAGACCGCGGCCTGCGCGGCTTCGACGGCGCGGTTCTGCCCGGTGGCCCGACCGGTGCCCATCAGGGCGTTGCCGCGGTTCGACATCACGGCCTTCACGTCCGCGAAGTCGAGGTTCACGAGCCCCGGCACCGTGACCAGGTCGGAGATGCCCTTCGTGGCCTTGAGCAGCACCTCGTCGCACACCGAGAACGCGTCGCTCAGCGTCGTGCCCCGTTCCACGACCGACAGCAGCCGTTCGTTGGGGATGACGATCAGCGTGTCGACCTCGGCGCGCAGTTCGGCCAGCCCTTCCTCGGCCTGGCGCATGCGGCGCCGGCCTTCGAACGGGAACGGCTTCGTGACGACGGCCACGGTGAGCGCGCCGCCCTGCCTGGCCAGACGCGCCACGACCGGCGCGGAGCCGGTGCCGGTCCCGCCACCCATGCCCGCGGTGATGAACACCATGTCGCTGTCCGCGAGCGCGTCGGCGATCGCCTGTTCGTCCTCCTCCGCCGCGCGACGACCCTGCGACGGATCGCCGCCCGAACCCAGCCCGCGAGTCGCGGCCTGGCCGATCTGGATGCGGTGCGGCGCCAGCGACTGATTCAACGCCTGCACGTCGGTGTTCGCGGCGATGAAGTCGACGCCGCGCAGCCCGGCGCCGATCATGCGGTTCACGGCGTTGCCGCCCGCGCCTCCGCAGCCGATGACTTTGAGCTTGGCGGTCGTGGTGCTGTCGATTTCGAGTTCGAACATGGCACTTCTCCCTGTGCCCGCCCCGTTTTCCGGTTTCGGCCATCGGCGGAAGGTCCGCTGGTGTCCGTTCCCTCGCTGGGGTGTGGCGGTCGAAAAAAATCCCTTGGAAAACCCGTCGCTCGCGCGGCGGTTAGAACAAATCGCTGAACCAGCGGCGCAGGTCGAAACCGGCTCTGCGCTCCCCACTGCCCCGACGCTCGCGAACTCCGTTGTCGCCGCCCTCTCCCAGAGCGGCGTGAAGCACCAGCCCCACGCCCGTTGAAAAGCGCGGGTCGGCCACGTTGGCGGAGAGCCCGCCCAACCCCTGCGGCACGCCGAGGCGCACCGGCATCTCGAACACCTGCTCCGCCAACTCGACGACGCCCGGCATCAGCGACGTGCCGCCGGTCAGCACCACGCCGCCACCGAGGAGCTCGGCGAAGTGGTTCTTCTTCACCTCCTTGTTCGCAAGCTGGAAGATCTCCTCCATGCGCGGCTCGATCATCGAGGCCAGCACGTGGCGCGAGATCTCGCGATCGGCGCGGCCGCCGACGCCCGACACCGACACCTTCGAGTCGGGCGACACCAGACTGGCCAGCGCGCAGCCGAACTGGATCTTGATCTGCTCGGCCTTGTCGATCGGGGTGCGCAGGCCGATCGCCAGGTCGCTCGTCACGTTCGCGCCGCCGAACGGCACGATCGCCGTGTGGCGGATCGACCCTTCGAAGAAGACCGCCACGTCCGTCGTTCCGCCGCCCAGGTCGAGCAGCACGACGCCCAGGTCGCGCTCGTCCGCGCCGAGCACGGCGTGGCTCGAGGCCAGCGGTTCCAGCACGAGGTCGTAGACGCGCAGCCCGGCGCGCTGGATGGAGCGGCAGATGTTCTTCGCCGACGTCACCGCGCCGGTGATGATGTGCACCTCGGCCTCCAGGCGCACGCCGCTCATGCCGACGGGGTCCTTGATCCCGTCCTGGTCGTCGACGATGAACTCTTGGGGGATCACGTGGATGATCTCGCGGTCCATCGGGATGGCGATGGCCTTCGCGGCCTCGACCACGCGGTCCACGTCGGCCGGGCCGATCTCGTTGTCCTTGCGCGAGACCGCGATGACGCCGCGGCTGTTGATGCTGCGGATGTGATCGCCGGCGATGCCGGCGTGCACGCCCTTGACCGGAACGCCGGCCATGCGCTCGGCCTCTTCCACGGCGCGCTGGATGCTCGCGACCGTCTTCTCGAGGTCGACGACCACGCCGCGGCGCAGCCCTTCGCTGGGCGCGTTGCCCACGCCGACGACGCGCAACTCGCCGGTGCCGTTCATGTCGGCCACGATGCAGGAGATCTTCGTGGTGCCGATGTCGAGTCCCACGAAAGTCCGAGTTGTCTGTGCCATGGTGCGGTCCACCTCCTCAAGGGGTGCGGCGGGTCCTCAACTGCTCCGCGCGGGCGCGGCCGGGGGACCACCGGTCGGCTCGACGGGCCTGACGATGACCTGGTTGTCGAAGCGCAGGTCCACTTCCTGGGCGAGCGTGCCGCGCTGCTTGAGATCGGCCAGCACGACGCGCAGCGCCGACAGCGTGCGCGTGCCCGGGGGCCACGCCGGGCTCATGACGCGCGTGCCGCTCATCAGCGTGAGCGCGGTCGCGTCGGGCGACGACACGTCGACCTCACTGACCTGCCCCGCGAGCTGCAGTTCGCGATCCGACAGCGCGCGCACCCAGGCCAGGCCGCGCGTCACGTCGCGCGTGCGCACCTGGGCGCCGGCCGGCCACGTCTCGAAGTGCGGGCCGGTGAGCAGCGGCACGTCGGCGACGACACCGGCGGCCAGCGGCGCGAGCAGCACGCCCGAGGAATCGACCTCCCACGGCACGCCGTGCTGCACGAGCAGCACCGGAACGCGCTCCTCGATCTGGACGTCGACGGCCGACAGCCAGCGCCGCGACACGCGCGCCTCGCGGATGCGCGGATCGAGCAGCAACTCCTGGCGGACGCGATCGCAGTCCACCTTCAGCAGGTCGTCGCCGCGGTGCAGGCCGCTGCGCGCCAGGACGTGGTCGGCGTCGAGGTAGTGCAGCCCGGCGATGTGGACGTCGCGCACGAGGAGTCGCTGGCTGAGCAGCGCGCTCCACGGCAGGTGCGCGAGCGCGATGCCGCCGGCGATCACGCACAGCACGACGAGCACGCGCTTCACCTTCCCGCCCGAGCGGCGGGGGCGATGCGGCGCCTCCTGGCGCAACGCCCGTCCCTGGTACAGCGCCATCCCTAGCTCCTCGTGTGCCCCGTGGCGGTTCCGCCCGCCGCGATTCCGCGCAGGTGCTGCAGTACGCGGTCCCCCAACTTCCAGACGTCGCCGGCGCCCAGCGTCAGCACCACGTCCCCCGCGCGCGCCTCGCGCGCGACGTCGTCCGCCGCGTCGCCGCCGTCGGGCGCGTAGCCGACGTGCTTCGCGCCCTGGCGCTCCGCGCTCTCGACCAGCGTCCGCCCCGAGATGCCGGCCATCGGCGCCTCCCCGGCGGCGTACACGTCCAGCACCCACACCCGGTCGGCGTCACCGAACGCCGTGCCGAATTCCTGCTGCAGCGCCGCGGTCCGCGAATAGCGGTGGGGCTGGAACAGCACCAGCACCCGACCGCCCAGTCCCTTGGCCGCGGCCAGCGTCGCCATCACTTCCGTCGGATGATGACCGTAGTCGTCGATCACCCGCACACCCTCGACTTCGCCGCGCGTCTCGAAACGCCGGCCCACGCCCTTGAACCCGGCCAGCCCCTCGGCGATCTGCGCGAATCCGATCTCGACCTCGAGCCCCACCGCGACCGCGGCCAGCGCGTTCAGCACGTTGTGGTGTCCCGGCACTCCGAGTTCGACGCTGCCCAGGGAGCGGCCCTGCGCCGCGACCTGGAAGCGCGAACCATGCGGCTTGAGCTGCACGTCGCCGGCCCGCACCTCGCACTCCGGCCGCGTGCCGTACAACAGCGTGCGCTTCGTGACCCGCGGCATGATCTCCCGGACCTGCGGATCGTCCGCGCACAGCACGCTGACTCCGTAGAACGGAACCCTGTTGGCAAAGTACACGAATGCCTGCCGGATCGCATCGAGATCCAGATAATGGTCGAGATGTTCCCGGTCGACGTTCGTGATCACGGTGACCGCCGGCGCCAGGCGCAGGAACGATCCGTCGCTCTCGTCGGCCTCGGCCACGAGGAACTGGCCGTGCCCGAGCTTCGCGTTCGTGCCGAGCGCGCGCAGCCGGCCGCCGACCACGATCGTCGGATCCAGCCCACCGCGCGCCAGGACGGCGGCGATCATCGACGTCGTGGTGGTCTTGCCGTGCGAGCCGCCGACCGCGATGCCGTACTTCATGCGCATCAGCTCGGCCAGCATCTCGGCGCGCCCGATGACCGGGATGCCGGCGGCGCGCGCCGCGATCAGCTCCGGGTTCTCGTCGCGCACGGCGGTCGAATACACGACGACCTGCGCACCCTCCACGTTCGAAGCCTCGTGCCCGACGAACAGACGCCCCCCGAGCGCGACCAGGCGGTCGGTCACGTCGCTCGACTTCAGGTCGCTCCCGGACACCTGGTAGCCCATGTTCAGCAGCACCTCCGCGATCCCGGACATGCCCGAGCCGCCGATGCCGATGAAGTGGAGGCGCCGCGTGCGTCCGTACATCGCTAGCGTCCCCCTCCCTCGTCGTTCGCGACGCGCGCCCGGCCGCGGCCCTCGCCCCAGCGCTCCAGACTGCGCACGATGCGCTCCGCCGCGTCGGGGCGCGTGAACGTGCGCGCGTTCGCGCTCATGCGCGACAGCGCCTGGCGGTCGCTCAGCCAGTGCGCGATCTCCTGCGCGAGGCGCTCGCCGGTCAGCTCGCGGTCCAGGATCATCGCCGCGGCGCCGCGATCCACCAGGTTGCCCGCGTTCACGACCTGGTGATCGTGCGCGGCGTGCGGATACGGGACGAGGATCGCGGGCGTGCCGCACGCCGCGATCTCGGCCAGCGTCATCGCGCCCGAGCGGCACACGACCAGGTCGGCGGCGGCGTACGCCATGTGGATGCGCCGCAGGTACGGCAGCACGCGCGCCGGGAGCTGCTCGGCCTCGACGACGCCCTTGGCCCAGTCGAAGTCCTCGCGCCCGGTCTGCAGGATGAACTGCACCTCGACGCGGCCCTTCAGGCGGCGCATCGCGTCCAGCGCGGCCTCGTTGATGCGATGCGCGCCGCGGCTGCCGCCGAACACGAAAACCGTCGGGGACTGCGTCGACAGCCCGAATTCCTGCAGCGCCGAGTTGCGGTCGCCGCTCAGGATGTACGCGCGCACCGGATTGCCGCTGACCTTCAGGTTGTCCTTGCGCACGAAGTACGTGCGCGCCTCGACGAACGACAGGTGCACCTCGTCGGCGATGCGCGCGAGCCAGCGGTTCGCGATGCCGGGGATGCTGTTCTGCTCCTGGAGGATCAACGGCCGGCCCAGAATCCACGCCGCGAGCGCGATCGGCCCGCTGACGTAGCCGCCGGTCCCGAGCACGACGTTCGGTCGCTCGCTCATCACCACCCACAGCGCCTGGAAGAAGCCGAGCACGTTCGCGAGCAGCGTCCACGGCCAGCGCCACCACGCGCGCCGCGGAAAGCCGCGCGTCAGCACGAAACGGATGCGGAAGCCCGCTTCGGGGACGGCCTGCGCCTCGAGCCCGCGCCGCGTGCCGACGAACACCACCTGGAACGCGGGGCGCATGCGCTGGATCTCCTCGGCGACGGCGATGCCCGGATAGACATGGCCGCCGGTGCCACCGCCGGCGATCAGCACTTTCATGCCGACCCCCGCGACCAGCGCTCGCGGGCCAGCGCTTCGCCCGAGCCGTTCACCACGCTGATCCGGTACAGCAGTCCGGCCGCCGCCAGGTTCGCGAGCAGCGCCGAGCCGCCGTACGAAACGAACGGCAGCGGCAATCCGGTGGTCGGCGCGAGGCCGGTGGCCACCGCCAGGTTGACGAGCGCGTACAGTCCGATCTGCAACGTGAGCCCCCCCGCGAGGAGAAACGTGAACGCGTCCTCGGCGCGCGCCGCGGTGCGCATGCCGCGCCACACCAGCAGCGCGATCAACGCGAGCAGCCCGGTCGCGCCGAGGAAGCCCAGCTCCTCGGCCAGGATCGAAAAGATGAAGTCGGTGTGGGCCTCGGGCAGGAACAGGTACTTCTGCAGTCCGCCGCCCAGCCCGCGCCCGAACCAGCCGCCCGAGCCGATCGCGATCAGCGACTGGTCGAGCTGCCAACCGGCGCCGCGATTGTCGAGATCGCCGGTCACCAGGAAGTGCGTGAACGTCGCGAACCGCCCCATCATATACGGATGCGTCTTGAGCGCCACCGCGACCGCCAGCGCGCCCAGGCCGATTGGCACCGCCAGGTGCCGCAGGCGCGCGCCCGACAGGTACACGAGCACGAAGCCGGTCAGGCCGAGCAACCCGGCGCTCGACAGGTTCGGCTGCAGCAGGATGAGTCCGGCCAGCCCGCCGACGAACACGAGCGGCGGCAGCAGGCCGCGCACGAACCCGAGTTCGCCGGGCGGGCGGCGCTTGAGCCACCAGGCCAGGAACACGACCGCGGCGAGCCGGCCGGCGTCCGTGGGCTGGAGCGTCAGGAAGCCGAGACGCAGCCAGCGCGTCGCGCCGTTCGACATGTGCCCGGCCACGACGACGAGGCCGAGCAGCCCGACGCCGGCGGCGAGCAGCGCCGGGGCCAGGGCCTCCAGCCGGCGCAGGTCGACCTTGGCGGCGACGAGCATGACGGCGATGCCGAGCGCGGCGCGGAACAGCTGCTTCGTGAGGAAGTAGTTGGGATCGTGGTAGCGGGTGAGCCCCAGGATCGCGCTCGACGAATACACCATCACGACGCCCACCGCGGTGAGCGCCAGAGGAAGGATCAACAGCCAGCGGTCACCACGACTCACGCGTGCGCCTCCTTGAGCTTGAGGCGCGCGACTTCCGTCTTGAAGCGTGCGCCCCGGTCCTCGAAATCCCGAAACATGTCGAATGACGCGCAGCCGGGCGACAGCAGCACGACGCGCGGTCCCTCGCCGGCGCGGCGCGCTTCGGCGAACGCCCGATCCACGGCCTCAGCCAGCGACGCAGCGCGCGACTCGGGCACGCCGGGCCAGGCCGCGGCGATGCGCGGCGCGCCTTCGCCGATCAGCACCGCGTGACGCACGTGACGCCGGGCCGCCGCGGCCAGCGGCGTGAAGTCCTGGTTCTTGTCGCGGCCGCCGGCGATCAGGACGACGGGCGCGGGGAAGCTCTCGAGCGCGACGGCCATCGAATCCACGTTCGTCGCCTTGGAATCGTTCACGAACTCGACGCCGTCGATCGTGGCGACCGGCTCGAGACGATGCTCGAGTCCGGCATACTCCTTCAGCACGGCGCGCAGCGTCGCCGGGGCGATCTCCAGGGGCAGCGTGGTGGCCAGCGCGGCCGCGGCGTTCGCCAGGTTGTGGCGGCCGCGCAGCCGCACGTCGCCGACGTCGAGCACGCGTTCGGTGCCGCCGCGCCACGCGAGCACGAGCGCGCCGTCGACGACCGAGGCGCCGGCGTCGACGTGGCCTTCCAGCGAGAACTCGAGCGGCGCGCCGGCGCCCGTGCGGTACGGCGCGAGGCCGGCGTCGTCGGCGTTCCACACGGCGTAGTCGGACTCGTCCTGGCGGGCGAACAGCCGCTGCTTCATGCCGGCGTACGTGGCGAGGTCGCCGTGCCGGTCGAAGTGATCGGGCGTCAGGTTCAGCCACGTGGCCACGAACGGCTTCAGGCGCTCGACCGACTCCAGTTGAAACGAGCTGACCTCGACGACCAGGAGCCCGGCCGGGCTCACGTCCTCCGCGACGTCGCACACGGCGCGCCCGATGTTGCCGCACACCGCGACCTCGCGCCCGGCCGCGCGCAGCAGCGCGCCGGTCAGGTCCGTGGTCGTGCTCTTGCCGTTCGTGCCGGTCACGCACAGCATCGGCGCGTGCGCGGCCAGGAAGCCGAGTTCGAGCTCCGAGAGGAACGCGAGCCCGGCGGCGCGCGCCGCGACGGCCAGCGGATGGGTGATGGCGATCCCCGGGCTCCACACCACGAAGTCGCGACCGTCGAGCAGCGCCGCGTCGTCCCGCCCCCACACGGCGGTCACGCCGAACTGGGCGAGCGTCGCCGCCGCCGCGCCGCCGTCCGGGCGCGCGTCGCACACCGTGACCTGGCAGCCGTGCTTCGCCAGGAGCCGCGCCGCGGCCAGCCCGGAACGCCCTGCCCCGACCACGAGCGGCTTCACGCCGGGCAGCGGATGGCGCGGGTCGATGGTCATTGCAGCTTGAACGTGGACAGCGAGAGCAACGCGAGCAGCGCGCCGACGATGTAGAAGCGCAGCACGACGCGCGACTCGGCCCAGCCCTTCAACTCGAAGTGGTGGTGGAGCGGCGACATGCGGAACACGCGCTTGCCCCACAGCTTGAACGACGCGACCTGGATCATCACGGACAGCGCCTCGGCCACGAACACGCCGCCCACCAGCACGAGCCAGAACTCGCGCTTGATGAGCACGGCGACCGTGCCCAGCGCTCCGCCGAGCGCGAGCGAACCGGTGTCGCCCATGAACACGTCGGCGGGATGGCAGTTGTACCAGAGGAAACCGAGCGCGGCGCCGAGCACCGCGGCGCAGAACACGGTCAGCTCGCCGCTGTACGGCAGGTAGCTGATGTGCAGGTAGCCGCTGAACTTGAGATGGCCGCCCAGGTAGCACATGCCGGCGAACGTGAGCGCGGCGATGGCCACGAGCCCGGAGGCCAGGCCGTCCAGGCCGTCCGTCAGGTTCACGGCGTTCGACGAGCCGGTGATCACGAGGATCACGAACGGCACGAACAGCCAGCCGAAGTCCACGAAGCGGAACTTGAGGAACGGCACGTGGGTCGCCGTCGCCGGGTAGCTCGACTCCGGCCACATCATCAGCGTCGTGCCGATGACGAGCCCGATCAGGATCTGGCCCATCAGCTTGTAGCGCCCGAGCAGGCCGTTCGGCAGGCCCTTGACCACGCGCAGGTAGTCGTCCAGGAAGCCGAGCGCGCCGAGCCACACCGTGGCCAGCAGCGCGAGCCACAGGGGCAGCGA
This sequence comes from Saccharimonadaceae bacterium (SeqCode), assembly GCA_035494735.1. Classification (GTDB taxonomy): domain Bacteria; phylum Eisenbacteria; class RBG-16-71-46; order RBG-16-71-46; family RBG-16-71-46; genus DATJGS01. The sequence continues at coordinate 70,255 of DATJGS010000026.1, read as the reverse complement.
ATGGAAGTTGCCCCAGACCAGCGTGGGCACGACGATCGCGGTGACGATGAGGACGCCGCCCATCGTCGGCGTGCCGGCCTTGCTCAAGTGCGCCTGCGGGCCCTCGCGCCGGATCTTCTGGCCGAGCTTCACGCGGCGCAGCCATTCGATCATGGGCGGCCCGAGCCAGTAAGTCAGCAGCAGCGCGGTGATGGCGGCGTACGCCGCGCGAAACGTGATGTAGCGGAAGACGTTCAGCGCCGAGAGCCCGGGCACGTGATGGAGCGGATACACCCATTCGTAGAACACCGTCAGTCCTCCATCTCGAGGCCCTCGAGCGCGCGCTCGAGCGCGGCGCCGCGCGAAGCCTTGAGCAATACGGTGACGCCCGGCGCCAGCGCCTCGCCGAGCGCGGCCCGCAGCGCCGGAAAATCTTCGAACGTGCGCGACGCGACGCGCGACGCCTTCGCGCCCTTCGCGTAGTCCGCGGCGTGCGCGCCGATGGCCCACAGCTCGGCGTCGCGCGCCGCGGCGCCGGCGTCGCGGTGCAGCGCGGCGGCGCCCTCCCCCAGCTCCAGCATGTCGCCGAGCACAGCGATGCGCCGCGTCGCGCCCGGCCACGCGGCCAGCGTCTCGAGCGCGGCGCGCGTCGAGTCGGGATTCGCATTGTACGTGTCGACGAGCAGCGTCGCGCCTTGGGCATGACGCACTTCCATGCGCCCCTTCGACCCGCGATACGACGACAGCGCCGCGGCCACCGCGCCCGGATCGATCCGCCATTCGCGCGCCACGGCCAGCGCGGCCAGCGCGTTCGCCACCTGATGGCGGCCGACGAGCTTGAGTTCGACGCGCGGGAACCCTTCGACGTCGAGCGACGTGCCGCCGTCCGCCCGCGCGGCCAGGCTCTTCGGGCGCACGTCCGCGTCACGCGTCAGCCCGTAGCGCACGAGCTTGCAGCGCACGCCCGCGAGCGCGGCGATCAGGCGCGGCGAGTCGGCGCCCGCGAACGCGACGCCTTCCTTCTGCAGCGCGTGGGCCAGCGAAGCCTTTTCCTCCGCGATCGCTTCCAGCGAGCCGAGGCCCTCCAGGTGCGCGTGGCCGGCGTTCGTCAGCACCGCGGCGCCCGGCGCGGCGAGCGCGGCCAGAAACGCGATCTCGCCCGGCCCGCTCGTGCCCATCTCGACGACGGCGGCGCGATGCTCGGGGCGCAGCCGGAGCAGCGTGAGCGGCACGCCCCAATGATTGTTCAGATTGCCTTCCGTCTTCAGCGTCGGCGCCGCCGCCGAGAGCGCGAGCGCCACGAGATCCTTCGTCGTGGTCTTGCCGGCGCTGCCGGTCACGCCGAGCAGCAACCCGCTCCAGCTCTCGCGGTGGCGGTGCGCCAGGCGCTGCAGCGCCTCGGTCACGTCGTCGACGACGACGAGCGGTCCCGGCTCGCGGCCCTGCCACTCGGCGTAGCGCGCGCGCGCACACAGCGCCGCGGCGGCGCCGCGACGGAACGCGTCCTCCAGGAACGCATGACCGTCCGCCTGGCTGCCGGCGAGCGGGACGAACAGCTCGCCGCCCCGGATCGTGCGCGTGTCGAGCGTCACGCCGTCGAAGCCCGAGCGCAGGAACGCTTCGCGCTCGATCGGCCCGCTCGGCATGTCGCGGACCATGAGGTCGCCGCCCGCGAACTGCGCGAGCTGGGGCAGCGTCATCAGTGGCTGCGCGGCCGCGGCCATCACCGTGCGCCTCCCGCGAGCAGCTCGCGGGCCACCACCCGATCGTCGAACGGCAGCACGGACGCGCCGATGGTCTGCGTGGTCTCGTGACCCTTGCCGGCGACGAGCACGAAATCCTCGGGCGCGGCCGCGCCGAGGGCGGCCGCGATCGCCGCGCGCCGGTCCAGCTCGAGCGTCAGATTGCCGGCCCCGGGCGCACCGGCCAGGATCTCGTCCGCGATGGCGCGCGGATCCTCGGTGCGCGGATTGTCGCTCGTCACCCACGCGCGGTCCGCGCCGTCCGCGGCCAGGCGGCCCATGATCGGACGCTTCGCGCGGTCGCGGTCGCCGCCGCAGCCGAAGACCAGGAGCACGCGCCCGCGCGCGTGTTCGCGCGCCGCGGCCAGCGCGCGCGCCAGCGCGTCGGGCGTGTGCGCGTAATCGACGACCACGTCCATGGGCTGGCCGGCCACGACGCGCTCGAGGCGCCCGGGGATGCCCGGGCAGGCGGCGATGCCGCGCGCCGCGACGTCGGCGCCGACGCCGAGCGCGCGCGCCGCGCTGAACGCGGCCGCCGCGTTCCACGCGTTGTAGCGCCCGAGCAGCGGCACCTGCACGGCGACGCTCCCGCCGCGTTCGCCGATCCCCACGTCGAGGCCGGACGGGCCCAGGCGCACGGACAGCAGCCGCACGTCCGCGCCCGCGGACTCGCCGAACGTGCGCACGTCGCGCCCGCCGCGCTTCGCGGCCGCGATCACGCGCGGCGCCGCGGCGTCGTCGAGATCGATCACCGCCGTCGTGCGCTTGGCGGAAGCGTCGTCGTTGCGACCGTCGAACAGCATGAGCTTCGCGTCGAGGTACTTCTCGAGCGTGCCGTGGTAGTCGAGGTGGTCGTGGCTCAGGTTCGTGAACACCACGACGTCGCACTCGAGCGCGAACGAACGGCGCTGGACGAGCGCGTGGCTGCTGACCTCGAGCGCCACCGCGCCGACACCGCCGTCGCGCATCTCGGCGAGCACGCCCTGCAGCTCCGGCGCCTCGGGCGTCGTGAACGCGCTGGGGCGCGCGACGCCGTCGACGCGCACGCCGGTCGTGCCGAGCACGCCGGCCTTCCAGCCGGCCGCGCGAAACACCGACTCGAGCAGGAGCGTCGTCGTCGTCTTGCCGTTCGTGCCGGTCACGGCGACGACCCGCAGCGCGCGCGACGGGTGGGCGAAGAAACGGGCGGAGGCCCGAGCGAGGGTCTTGCGAGGTTCGTCCACCTGGACCAGGGTCGCCCCCGGAACGCGAAGGTCCTCCCCCACCACCGCCGCCACGGCGCCGGCGGTGAGCGCCTGACGCACGAACGCCTGTCCGTCCTGCTTCAGGCCGCTCAGCCCGAAGAACACGTCCCCGGCGCGCACGCGCCGCGAATCCAGCGCGAGCCCGCCCACGACGACGTCGAGGTCCCCGTGCGTCGCGACCACGTCGCGCGGATCGAGGAGTTCGCGCAAGGTCACGGCCTCCGGCCGTCCCGCCCGGGCGTCGTGGCCGCGAGCGCCGCGGCGGCGCCCGACCGTTCGGTCGCGCGGCCCGCTTCGAGCGGCGCGCACCACAACTGGCACGTCGCGCGCTCGGCCAGCGCCGCACCGGCCTCGGGCGACTGGCGCACGACGACGCCGTGGCCCTCGATGCGCGCCGTCACCTCCAGCACGGTGAGGCGGCGCAGCGCCTCGCGCGTCGCGAGTCCGGCCAGGTCCGGCATGCGCCGGCCCAGCGAATCCGGCTCGGCGGCGAGCCACACGGTGACCCGCGCGCCACGTTCGACGGCGGCGCCGGCCGGTGGGTCCTGGGCCAGCGCGCGCGGGCCCACGCCTTCGAAGTGCGCGCGCAGGTCGAAGCCGGCGAGCCGGTCTTCGGCGTCGTGCTGCGGCAGCAGGCGCACATCGGGAACGGTGACGGGCGCGGGCGCCGGCGGGCGCGCCGCCACGGTCGCCGCGTTCAGCTCGAACGGACCGTGCGGCAGTCGGCGCAGGTCCTGGATCACTTCACGGAACACGGGCGCCGCGACCTCGCCGCCGTAGTAGTGCTTGCCGTGCGGCTCGTCGATCACCACGACGCCGACCAGGCTCGGCGCCTCGGCCGGCGCGAAGCCGACGAACGACGACAGGTACATGCCGCGGCCGTACGTGCCGACCGCCGCGTCGTACTTCTGCGCGGTGCCCGTCTTGCCGGCGATCGCGAAGTCCGCGATATGCGCCTGCCGCGCCGTGCCCGAATCCACGACCGCGGTCAGCATGCGCGTGAGGGTCCGCGTCGTCGACTCGCTGAACACGCGGTGCGCGGCGTGCGGCGTGCCGCGGCGCACGACCGCGCCGTTCGGGTCGTGCACCTCGCGCACCAGCATGGGCTGCATCAGGACGCCGCCGTTCGCGATCGCGGCGTAGGCCAGCGCCAGCTGCAGCGGCGTCACCGTCACCTCGTGGCCGATGGCGATGGTCGGGCACGAGCGCGCCGACCAGTGCTCCGGACTGCGCAGCCGACCCGCCGCCTCGCCCGGGAATTCGATCCCGCTGATCGTGCCGAATCCCAAGGACGTCGCGTACCGGTACAGGCGCTCCGAGCCGACGAGCAGCCCGAGCTTGCCCATCACGATGTTGCTGGAGAAGCGCACGGCGTCCGCGAACGTGAACCCGGGGCGCTTGTGCGTGTCGTGGAAGATCGCGCCCGGCGCGATCTGAAACACGCCGTTGTTCGCGTCGAAGTACTGGTCGGGGCGGGCCACGTTCTCTTCCAGCGCGGCGCCGGCCACGACCGCCTTGAACGTCGAGCCGGGCTCGTACTGGTCCGTGAACGGCCAGTTGCGCGTCTTGCCCGGTCCCAGGTGCGGCACGCTGGCCGCGGCCAGGATCTCGCCCGAGCGCGGATCGAGGAACAGCGCGAAGCCGCGCACCGCGCGCAGCGTGTCCACGGCCCGCGCCAGATGGGCCTCGAGGATGCCCTGCAGGTCGGCGTCCAGCGTCAGCACCACGTCGTCGCCGTCGGTCGGGCGGCGGCGCAGGCCGCGCGGCAGCGCATGCGTGCGCCCGCGGCCGTCGCGGAACAGCGTGAGCCAGCCCGGGCGTCCGCCCAGTTCGGCATCCAGCTCGAGTTCCAGCCCCTCGACGCCGCGGTTGTCAGGATCCGTGCGCCCGAGCAACTCGGTGGCCGCGGCGCCCAGGAGGTACGTGCGTTCGGTCTCGGCGGTCAGGTACAGCCCGCGCCGGTTCCAGTCCGCGACGACCTCGGCCGCGTCGGGCGTGACCCGGCGCGCCACCACCAGGTAACGGGGGCGCGACGTGAACGCGCGATCCAGCTTGCGCGCGTCGAGGTGCAGCGCCTTCGCCAGGTCGCGCGCCGTGCCGTGGGGGTCCTTCATCTCGCGCGGCGCGGCCGCGATCGAGTAGCTGACGAGATCGTGGGCCAGCGCGCGCCCGTGACGATCCTCGAGATCGCCGCGCACCGGCTTCACCAGCACGCGTTGTTCCTGATTGCGCTCGGCGCGTTCGTCGTAGTGCGAATGTTCGACGATGGCGAGCCATCCCACGCGCAGCCACAACGACACCAGCCCTACGAAAAGACCGGCCGCAGCCACCAGCACCCGACTCCTGCGCGCTTCCGTGTGGGCCAACTCCTTCCCTCCCTGGAACGGCGGCTCACGCAAACCGCCGGGCCATCACTCGCGCGGTGCGGTGGTGCGGCCGGTCACCCTTTGGACGACTCGATGCGACAGGTCGTCGCTTCTCTAGTGCGAGCGATCTCGTGCCGTGGCGTCCGGCACCAGCGCGCGCGAAGCCCTTTCCGCCAGCGTCAACAGCGAAGCCGATTCTCCGCTGGGACGCTCGGCCCCGCCGTCTGCCAGGTACTCGGCGGGAAGATTCACGACCTGCCGTTCGTCGGCCGGCGCGAGCCCGAGCGCGCTCGCCATCGGCGTCAGCTCGGCCCGCGTGGTGCGACGATCCAGCCGGGCGCGTGTGAACTCGAGACGCGCCTCCGCCTGGACGAGCGCGGCGCGATTCTGGTCGAGCGACAAGCCGAGCTGCGCGACGCGCGAGCTCTGCCAGACTTCGACCAGCAACATCGCCACGGCCAGACCGGCCATCAACCAAACTTCGGGTCGCAGGGCGCGTCCCTCGGACGCGCGCCACGACGGACGACTGCGACGGAGTCCCAACGTCATGCGGACTTCCTCCGGAAGGCGCGAAGCCGGGCGCTGCGCGCGCGCGGATTGCGCTTCTGTTCGTCGTGCGTAGGGGTCACGACCTTGCGTGTCAGGATCTGCCACGGACTCTCGGGGAGCCGCGGCTCGATGGACGGCAGGCGGCGCGAGACGCGCTCGGGCGCTCCTCGCAACGACTGCTTGATGCGGCGATCCTCGCCCGAGTGGTAAGCGAGGGTCACGACGACGCCGCCGGGACGCACCGCGTCCGGCAGCCAGTTCAACGCCGCCTCCAGGTCCTCGGCCTCGCCGTTGACCCAGATGCGCAGCGCCTGGAACACCTGTGCGTAGCGCCGCGGATGCGGCCTCCCGCCCAGCGCGCGGTCCACCACGGCCGTGAGTGCGCGGGTCGTGAGGAGCGCCCCACGCGCCGCATCGGTCACGATGGCGCGCGCCAGGCGCGAGGCCGCGGGCACGTCGCCGTGCACGCGCAGCACTTCGGCCAGCGCTTCGGGCTCGATGCGCGCGAGCCGCGCCGAGGCCGGCTCGCCGCGACTCGGATCCATGCGCAGGTCGAGCGGCCCGTCCTTCGCGAAGCTGAAACCGCGCGTCGCGTCGTCGATCTGCGGCGACGACATGCCGAGGTCGAACAGCGCGCCGGCCAGCGGCTCGCCGCCGAGCGCGCGGTGCGCGTCCGGCAGTTCGCGGAACGTGGCGTGCGCGAAGTTCACTCGGCCTCCGAAACGCGCAAGCCGTTCGCGCGAGCGCGCGAGCGCCTCGCGATCGCGGTCGGCGCCGAAGAGGCGGGCGGACGGTTCGCGCTCGAGCAGCGCCTCGGCGTGTCCGGCGTCGCCGAGCGTGGCATCCAGGTAGAGGCCGGGCCCGCCGCCGAGATACCCCAGCACCTCGTCGAGCAGCACGGGCTCATGACGCACGCTCACGCCCGGGCTCGCTCGGCGGGATCGCGCCGAGCAGTTCCTCGGCCGACGGCCAGCAGCGCAGGCGCGCCTCGCAGCCCGCCAGCCGGAACAGGTCGCGCAGGTAGTGCGACAGTCCGCACACCGCGCACGCGCCCGCGTGACTCTCGAAGCGGCCCAGCGCGCGCACCAGCACGGGCACCAGGCGGTAGTCGATGTGCCGCACCTCGGCGCAATCCAAGAGGAGCTGCGTGACGCCGCGCACCGCGAGATCGTCGATCGCCAGTTCCAGGCGCCGCACGGCGACCGCGTCGATCCAGCCGCGCAGCGCGAGCACGGCGACACGTCCGCCGGCGCGCTCGTGCAGTTCGACGTGCGCCGAAGCGCCGGGTCGACCGTGGCTCAGCTCCAGGTGCAGCGACATCGCGACCCGATCGACGAGCGTCATCGGTCGTCGCGGCCGAGCACTTCGTCGGCCAGCGCCTCGAGCTGCCCGTCGGTCTCGCGCACCACGCGCTCGAGACGTTCCGGATGCCAGATCTCGATGCGATCCACTTGACCGTGCAGGACGGCGTCCTTGCCGAGCCCTGCACGGCGCATCAGTGCCGGTGGGATCGTGATGCGTCCCTGCCCGTCCACCGTCACCTTGCAAGCGTCCATCAGGAACGCGCGCGCGAACGCGCGGCCCCGTCGATCTCCCATCGGAATGCGGCGCAGTCGATCCTCGACGCGCTGCCAGTCCTCGGAGCTGTACAGCGCGAGGCATCCCTCGAAACCCGCGACCAGATGGAACGCGTCGAGCACCTTCTTGCGCGCGCCGACGCGACGCATCGCGGCGGGCACGCTGAGGCGGCCCTTGTGATCGATCGCGTAGGTTTCGGTGCCGTAGAACGACGCCATCTCGCGTTTGCCTCGTCGTGCCTCAGTTGGCCACTGACCACCACAAATCCCCACTTCTCCCCACCGCGCCGCGCAACATAACGCCGTGCGTCATGGCCGCCAAAGGAATTTGTGATCGCGCGCGAAATAATTCCGGCGCGCGCTGCACGCGCGTGCACGCAACGGGACCCGCTGTCGCGCGAGCGCGACAGCGCGTCGTCAGCGCGGCGTCGCGAGCGAGTCGAAGCCGGTCCAGTCCACGCGATAGAACGAGTAGACGGCGGGCGTCGGCCGGGTCACGCCGAGATTCGGCACGGAAGCCTGTCCGAGCGGCGTGAGCCGCGACGCGTACGGACTGCGCTGCAGCAGGTCGTAGGGCCGCGCGGCGCGGTCCACGAGGTACTCGGGGCGCGCGATGCCGGCGAAGTCGAGGCGCGCGATCATGTCCTCGGGCGATTCGCGGCGCAGCAGCGGCACGACGCGCGGACTGACGAGGCCGGCCAGGTCCAGCACGCGACGCTCGCTGTAGTAGCCGATCGCGCCGATGTCGGGCGCGGCGATGGTCGTACCGGGCGCGCTGTTCGCGCGGAACCATTGGCCCCACGGCACGAGGCTGCCCGACAGCCCCGCGCTGAAACTGTTCACCTGCGGCAGCACGACGCTGCGATACACGACGAGGTTCTGCGCCAGCGTGAACGCCGACACCACGACGCCGAGCACGATCGCGCGCTGCAGCCGGCGACTTGGTGGCGGCGGATCCTCCGGGCCCCACGCGCCCACCCACCAGTGCTCGGCGGCACGCCACGCGAGCCACGCGAGCACGGGCAGCAGCGGCAGCAGGTAGCGCGACAGCACCGGCACGCCACGCGCCACGTACAGCGCCGGCACCCCGAGGAGCCACGCCCACGGCACGAGGCGCTGCGCCATCATGTGGCGCGGCCACAGGTGCCGGCCGCCGAACACGAGCGCGAGGACGAGCACGAGCGCGAGCAGTCCATCGCTGGCGCCGACGATGCGCACCTGGCGCCACAGTTCGTCGAGCCGATACAGCAGTCCCCCACCGCCCGCGGCCTTCGCGGCCAGCGTTTGCGGCCAGAACGTGCCGAAATACGTGCGCGCGAACAGCAGCCAGCCTCCATAGATGACCGAGGGCGCCACGATGCCGAACACGAGGCGCCTCAGGCCTTCGCGCGTCTCGGTGTCGACGATGAGGAACAGCCCCCACAGGATCAGCAGGAACACGGCCTCCGGCCGCGTCAGCGCGGCGAGCGCCCACAGCGCGCCGGTGCGCACCGGCCGCGCGCCCCACTGGCGGCCCTCGGTGAACGCCACGAACCCGGCCAGCGTGAGCGCGACGGCGAGCGGCGTCTCCATGCCCGACATCGACCAGCGCAGCATCCAGGCGTGCCCGGCCCACGTCACGGTCGCGAGCGCGCGCAACTCCGGCACGCGCAGGTTGCGCCGCATCAGCTGCAGGAACAGCCCGATGGACGCCAGCGTCGCCGCGAAACCGAGCACGCGCGCCACCATCAGGCCGTCCAGCCCGAGCGACATGCCGTCCGCGATGAGCGCGACCCACAGCGGGCTCGTGCATCCGTACACGCGCTCGCCCACGTTGAACACGAGCCCATGTCCGGCCGCGAGGTGCTTCGCGTACTGGAGGTGAATGAACGTGTCGTCGGTGAGGTAGCCGCGCACCGGCCACATGAGCAGAACGGCCAGCGCCAAGGCGACGATGAGCGCGACGCGCTCGACGCGGGTGAGCGGAGGATTCTCGGAGCGGATCATCGGGCGGCCCCGGCGGTTTCATCGAGCACGGCCGCGAGACGCGCGGACAGCGCGGCGCGCGTGTGCTCGTCGAGCCAGTCCGGCCGGCGATCGGGCGCGCGCCCGCTCGACTTCCACGCCTGGTAGCGGCGCTCGAGGGCCGCGGCCAGCGTGCGTCGATCGCCGGGCGGCGTGACTTCGCCGCCGGCGCGACGCACGAGTTCGGCGGCCTCGTCGTCGGCGGGCAGCACGGCGACGATCGGCCGCCCCGCGTCCGCGTATTCGTACAGCTTGCCCGGCACCATGGTCGGATAGTCGCGGGGCTTCCACAGCAGCAGCACGTCGGCGGCGCGCTGGCGCGCCCGGACGTCGGCGTGGCCGAGCGGCCCCGGGAACGCGACGATGCCGGTCAGACCGAGCGCGACCGCGCGATCCGCGTACTCCTGCTCGAACGGCCCGGCCAGCGTCACGCGCACGCGGCGCCGCGCCTCCGGCTGGTGCGCGAACCAGTCGTGCAGCGCGTCGAGGAACGTCCCGGTGTCGGGCATCTGCGACAGCGTTCCGCTGAACAACAGCCGGAACGTGCCGCCGTCGCGGTCTCCCTCGCCCGCGACGTCGCGCGTCGCCGCGCTCGCTGCGCCGGCGCCCGCGGGTTCGTAGCCGTTCGGCAGATGACGCACGCGGCCTTCCGGCACGCGCGCCTCCGAGCGCGCGGCCGCGGCGACGGCGTGGGTCCGCGACGCCGCGAGCACGACGTCCGCGCCTTCCATCACGGCGCGCTCGGCGGCCAGGTGGCGCCGGCGGTGCCACTCGGTGGGCGGACGGCGGAACGACAGGCCGACCCAGGGATCTCGAAAGTCGGCGACCCACGGCAGATGGAAGCGCCGGCGCAGCGCGAGCCCGGCCAGGTGCACGCTGTCGGGCGGCGACGACGTGAGCACGGCGTCGATCCCGCCTTCGCCGATGCGCCGCTCGGCGGCGCGGCGCGCGCGCGCGGCCCAGCCGGCGTATGGATCGGGAAACAGCCACCAGTCCGAGAGCGCGCGCAAGCCCGAGTACGTGCCGCCCGACCTTCGCCCGCGGTCGCCGCGGCGCAGGCGCAGCCAGGACGAAAACGGCGTGCCGCCGCTCACCCGAATCACTTCGGTGTCCGCGGGGATCGCGGCCCTCAGGCTCTCGTCCGTCACCCAGTAGTCTCCCTCGCCCGCCGCCACCACCGTGCAGCGCCAACCGTGGGCGGGCAGGTGGCGCGTGAAGCCGAGCACGCGATGCACGCCGCCACCGGCCAGCGGCGGGTAGAAGTAACACAGGACGAGCAGCCGGCGCGCGCTCATCGCGCGTTCCCGCCCGACGCGCGGCGCTCGGCGACCAGCGCCTCGTACAGCCGCTCGATGCGCGCCAGGTTCTCCGACCAGGTGCCGCGCTCGGCGATCACGCGCGCGTTGCGCGCCCGGGCCGCGTCCGCGAACGCGGCGTCGTCGAGCGCGCGCGCGATCGCGCCGGCAAGCGCGGGCGCGTCGCCCACCGCGAACAGGCGCGCGCCGTCGCCGTCGCCGACCCATTCGCGGTTGCCCGCGATGTCCGAGACCACGGGCAGCGCGCCCGCCGCCATGGCTTCCAGCAGCGACAGCGACGTCGAATCGGAGCGCGACGCCGAAACGTAGACATCGGCACGGCCGAGCCAGGCCGCGAGCGCGTCGGGCTCGAGTCGCCCCACGAACGTGAAGCGCCCGGCCGGCAGCCGCCGCGCGGCGAGACGTTCCAGCGCCGCGCGGCGCGACCCGTCGCCGGCGATCACGAGGCGTGCGTCGGCGCGTTCGGCGAGCACGCGCGCGGCGGCCTCGACGACGACGTCGAGGTCGTAGACCGTCTCGTGCATGCGCGTGCTCAGCACGAGGCCCGGCTCGCGCACGCCCGGCCGGAACCGCGCGGGATCGACGCCCCACGGCACGACGTGCACGCGCGCCGGGGCCGCGCCGAGTTCGCGCGCCGCCGTCCCCAGGTTCTCGGCGTCCGTGAGCACGGCGTCGGCGCGCGACAGCACGTAGCGCGCGCGCGCGCGCTGCAGCGGATCGCGCCGTCCCGTCGTCAGCAGATCGGAGCCCCAGGCCGTGACCACGAGCGGGCGACGCCCGGTCAACGCGCCGAGCACGCCATAGTTCGGCACGTAGTGCGCGTCCACGAGATCCGGGGCGAAGCGCGCGAGGTCGCGCGACAGCGCCGGCAGCGCGAGTGGATAGCGCAGGAAGCCGGGCAGCGGGGTCGCCGGCAGCGCGTGCGCCGCGAACCCGGGCGGCGCGGGCTCCAGCGACCACACCGCGACGTCGTGGCCGCGGCCGCGAAAGTGCTCGGCCCAGCGCCGCGTGTGCAGCACGGCCGCGTTCCCCAGCACGGCCAGCCTCACGCCGCCGCTCCGCGCGCGCGTCCGCGGCGCAGCCGGCGCTGCACCGCGGCCAGCGTCCGGCCCAGCGCGGACGCGTGGCGCGCGTCGAGCCAGCGCACCGGGTAGCGCGACGGCTTCGCCCCGAGGGCACGCTTGAACGCGGCGACGGCGTCGAGGCCGGTGCTCGCGCCCAGGTTCAGACGCGCGCGACCGCGCGCCGCCGCCCACGTCGCGACCCCCCACATGAGCACGGGATAGGCACGGCGCGCGCGCGCCGCGTCGTGCGCGCCGCTCCACCACACGAACGTCTCGTGCGCGCCGTCCAGCGCGAGCGTCGCGCACAGCACGCCGCGCGCGTCGCGCACCACGAACAATCGGGCCGCGCCGTCGTCGAGCAGGCGCCGCGACAGCGCCGCGGGCAGCGCGCGGTGGCCGGCCCAGCGCCGCGACTGGTGCGCGTGCAGCGCGTACGCGTCGTCGAACGCCTCCGGCGCCTCGACGAACGCGAGGCCGGCCGCGCCGGCGTGCGCGATCTCCTGTCGGGCCTTGCGGTCGACGGCGTGCCACGCCGCGTCGAGTCCCGCGTCCAGCGCGACGCGCGCGCTCTCGAACCAGCGCGTCTCGCCGCCGACGCGATCCAGCGCTTCGGGCGCGACGGGCGCGCCGGGACGGTCGCACGCCCACTCGCCGCCGCTGGCGCCGAGTTCGCCGGCCGTGCGCTCGATCGCGTCCGCCACGACGGCGTCGACGAGCGCCTCGTGTCCGCGGCGCGCGAGCGGCGCACCGCTCAGGAGGAACGGCAGCGCGTGGAGCCACGTCCCGAAGCCGCGCCGCTCGATCAGCAGCGGGGCGCCGCCGAGGAAGCGGGCGCCGTCATGGACGCTCACGAACTTCGCTTCGAAGCCGGGCAGCGTGGCGGCCAGCGCCGCCCACACTCGCGGATCGTGAGCGGGCGTCGCCGCGCGCTCGAGCGCGCGGAGCGCGTCCCACTCCGCCGGGGCATCCGCGACGAGCAACGCGGTCGGGGCGCTCACCGTGGAGGGCGCGATCAGCGCAGCAGCGTCACCCGCGCCACCGCGGAGCGGCCGCCGGCCTCGACTCGGATGAAGTACAGCCCGGGACGCACGACCTTTCCGTCCGCGTCGCGGCCGTCCCACAGGATCTGGCCGTTCGCGCCCGCGCTCAGGCGCCGCAGCATGCGGCCGTTCAGGTCGTAGACCGCGCCGCGATAGCTCACGCCGTTGCCGGCCACGCGCAGCGACACGCCCATGCCGTTCGCGAGCAGCGCGGGGTTCGGGTAGACCAGGACGTCGAGCCGCGCGAGCCGGGGCGGCGCGGGCGTGCGGTAGCCGGGATCGAAGCGGTTGATGCCGCCGGCCGTGGCAATCCACACGACGCCCGTCTTCTGGTCGATGACGATGCTGCGGATCTCGTCGTTCGCGAGCGGCGAGTTCTGCACCGTGAGGTCTTCGGTCTGGCCGCCCGGATGGTAGACGCGCGCGCCGTTCACGCTGCCCACCCACGCCGTGCCGTCGGGCGCGACGGCCAGCGGATGGATCGCGCCGCGCGAGGCCGGCGCCGCGGGGATCGCGTAGAACTTCGCGGCCGCCGTGCCGAAGCCGGCGTACAAGCGGAGATCGCCGTCGCTGAACACCCAGATCGAATCGTTGTGCGCTTCCACGCCGAACACGTTCCACTGGCCCGTCGTCGGGAAGCCGCCGGGCGTCGTGGGCACGAGCTTCATGTTCAGCGAGTCCAGCGTGAACGACTGGACCCCCTTGAGCGCGTGACCCACCCACAGGGTTCCGAGGCGGTCCACGGACAACGCGCGAATCTGGTTTCCCAGCAGGTCCGGCGTGTTCGTCGTCTGGAAGTTCGCGAGCAGAGTGTCCGCCCGGCCGTAGAGGTCGATGCCGATCGGATCCTGCGGGCAGTTGCAGCCCAGGTTCGGCGTGTCCATGCCGAACCAGCGGTTGCCGAACGCGTCCGCGGCCGACGACCAGACCCACGTGTGATTGTCGATCGGCGAGCCGTTCCCCACCCACAGATGCGTGAACGACGGCGTCGCGCCGCTGTCATCGAAGACTTCGAGCGCGCTGCTCCAGCAGCCGACCCACTTCTTTCCGACCTGATCGACGAGCAGCCCGAACGTGAACGCCGACGTCAGGAAGTCCGACGGGCACGCCCCGGAGCAGCCGGTCGGATACCAGTTGAACCACGTGCCGTCCGTGGACTCCAGCCGCCCGACGCCCTCCTGGAACGTCCCGGCGTAGAGGCGCGAGCCCTCGATGCCGAGCGACTGCACGTCGTTTCCCGGCGGCGATTCGGGGAGCGCGACCGGCCACGGATCCGACGCCGCTTGTTCGTAAAGGCCGTTGCGGTCGGCCGCGAACACGTGGCCGGTCGCGTCCTGCGTCACGCTGAGCGCGCGATCGGGCTGGAAGCCCGACGTGAGCGCGGCGCTCAGTTGCGTCCAGCCGCCGCCGTTCCAGCGGTACGTGCCCAGGTCACTGGACGCGAACACGGCGCCGCCGCCGCTCGAGAGCCGGAACGCGTTGTTGATGCCGCCGACGTTCGACCACGTGCCACCCGGCTGCGCGCGCAACACGATCGCCGGGCTCTCGCTGAGCACGAACACGTCGGTGCCGTCCGTGGCCATGCCGCGAATCTGATCGAGCGCGAGATTGCCGTCGGACTCGATCCACGTCGCGAGGCCGCCGGACAGGAGGCTGTAGTACACGCCGAAGCCAGTCGCGACCCACAGCGAATCGCCACGCACCGCGACGCCGAGGATGTCGTTGTTCGCGAACGGCGACGTGCCCGAACCGTCGGGGATGGAGCCGCTGACCTCGATGCCGTTCCACAGCGCGAGGCCGGCGGTCGTCGCGATCCACAACGTGTCGCCCTGCGCCGTGAGCGCGTTCACGGACAGGCTCGGCAGGCCGTCGAACGCGTTCAACAGCCCCCACGCGCCGTTCGCATCGAGGTACGCGACGCCCGCGTCGCGCGTGCCCATCCACAGCCGCCCGCGGCGATCGAACGCGAGCGACGTGAGCTCGTTGCTGGCGAGCGCGCCCGGTTCGCGCGTCACCTGGTCGAAACGGCCGGCCGAGCGCACGTAGCGCAGCAGGCCGGCCTCTTCGGTCGCGCACCACACCGTATCGGCGCCGGCCACGAGCTGGTTGTACGTGAACGGCCGGATGTACGTCGTCCAGGCGCCCGCGGCGAAGGACGCGGCCGGCGCGGCGGCGAGGACGAGCAGCGCGACAGGCAGCGCAAGGCGATTCGACATGCACGTCACTCCACGCGGCCGATCAGGTCCAACAGGCGCAGCTTCCACACCATCCACGCCGCTTCCCACACGATCTTCTGATTCATCTTGGAGACGCCGGCGCGGCGATCCACGAACAGGATCGGGATCTCGCGGATCGTGAAGCCCTTCTTCCAGCACTTGAACGACATCTCGATCTGGAACGAGTACCCGTCCGATTGCACGCGATCGAGGCGGATGGCCTCGAGCGCGCGACGTCGGAAACACTTGAAGCCGCCCGTCGCGTCGTTCACCGGCAGGCCGGTGACGAAGCGGGTGTAGCGATTCGCGCAATACGACAGGATGAGCCGGTGCAGCGGCCAGTTCACGACCGTGACGCCGTGCAGGTAGCGCGAGCCGAGCACGACGTCCGCCGTCTCCGCCTCCTTCAGGAATTCGCCGAGCGAATCCGGATCGTGCGAGAAGTCGGCGTCCATTTCGAAGATGTACTGGGCTCCGTGGTCCAGCGCGTAGCGGAAGCCGTCGCGGTACGCGGAACCCAGCCCCATCTTGCCGGCACGCGCCAGCAAGTGTACTCGCGAATCGGCCAGCGAACGCTGGCGCACCCGCTCCCCGGTGCCGTCGGGCGAGCCGTCGTCGACGACCAGCACGTCGAGCCCGTACGGCAGCGCGAGCAGGCGGTCGAGCAGCGGATCGATGTTCTCGCGCTCGTTGTACGTCGGGATGATGACGAGCTTGTCCACTAGGCGCCCTCCGGGCGCGGCGCGACGGGCGGGCCCCCGGCCTTCCGGCGCGCCACCCACATCCCGGCGCCGATCCAGGAGAGCGCCACGAGCAGCGAAGCGAGCGACAGGAACAATCCGCGGCGCACCGCGGGGGATCGGAAGTGGAACGCGATCCGATGGTGCCCGGCCGGCACGGCGACCGCCCTCAGCAGATAGTCCGCGCGCAGAATCGGCGCGTCGTGGCCGTCCACGCTCGCGACCCAGTCGGGATAGTAGAGGTCGGCCATGCGCACGAGCGCCGGGCCCGGCGTGTCGACGTCGACGGTGACGTCGTTGAGCCGGTACGAAACCACGCTCGCGCTCGCGCCCGTCACGGGCCCGAGCGTCAGATGCGGATCCGCATCGAGCCACGTCATCTCGGCCGAGTTCGCGCGCCCGGCGCCGACCGAATCGAAGATGGCCTTGGCCGGCGTCACCACGCGATACGCGCCGAGCACGGTCACGCGCGGCAGCGCGAACAGGTTTTCGTACACCACGCCGCCGGCGCCGCGGAACGCCTCGCGCAGGTACGGCGGCAGCTGCGCGATCGGCTGGCTCACGACGAGGTAGCGCACGTTCAGGAGCCGCAGCCACGGCAGGTTCATCGTGTCCAGCTGGTGCGATTCGAAGAAGTCCTGGTAGAGGCGCGGCTTCGCAGGGTGGTAGCCGCCGACCGTGGCGATGCCGAACCCGGCGTAGCGATTGCTCTGGTATTCCTCGAGCGGCAGCACGCGGAACGTGCCCTGCGGCCCGGCCTTCTCCAGGAAGTCGACGACGTCGTCGCGCCCGTAGTCGAGGCCGTGCTGGCTGACATCGCCGATCACTGGCTCCATCACCCGCCCGCTGACCGGCCACAGCTCGAACAGCACGAGCGCGAGCGCGAGGGCCGTGGCCGGCGCCGCGGCGAGCGTGCCGCGTCGCGCGAGCCACGCCAGACCGAGCGCGAGCAGGCCGAGCACGCACGCCTTCGCGAGATCGGGCACGTACGCCGCGTAGTCGGCCGCCGCGGCATCGGGCGGGAAGCCGGGATGGTGCGCCTGCGCGCTCGCGATGTAACCGGCGCGCCACAGATCCTGCCCGAACACGCCGATCACCAGCAGCGCGAGCAGCGCGATCGCCGCGGCCGGCAGCAGCCGATCGAGCGCGGGAGGCCGGCCCGCCTTGCCGGCGGCTTGCGGCACCCGGTCCAGCACCGCGCTCCATCCCCACGCCGTGCCCATCGCGGCCGCGACCTGGAACAACACGATCACCATCACCGGGATTCGGAACTTGTTGAACAACGGCAGGTGCGAATACAGGAAGCCGTACACGGGTCCGTAGTGGCCGAACGCGATCAGCAGAGACAGCACCGCGAGGCCGAGCGCGAACACGCGCGGCACGCCGCCGGCGAGGAACGCGGGCAGCGCGAACAGCACCGCGACCATGCCGAGATACCCGTTCGGATAATCCGTGAACGGCATGCCGCCCCAGTACGTCTGGCCGCCGAAGCCCACGTAGCTCGGCACCACGAACGACGGCAGCTCGTACGGCGCGAGCGACCATTGCGTCGCGTAGTCCATGCCGACGCCGCCGTCCGCGCCGCCGCCGCGGATCGAATAGCGCGCGTAGTCGCGCAGCGGCAGGTTGTAGACGCCGGCCAGCCCGAACGCGAGCCCGGCCGCCAGCGGCACGGCCAACGCGCGCAGCGTGCGCGGCACGAGCTGCCCCGGCGCGCGGAACGTCGCGAGCCAGTCCACGCCGACGTACAGCGCGACGGCGAACCACGTGTAGAAACAGATCTGCACGTGCCCGCGCAGCAGCTGGAACCCGCCGGCCAGCGCGAGCCAACCGAGATTCTCGAGGCCGCCGCGGCGCATCCAGCGCGCCGCCAGCCACAGCATGAGCGGCACGTACGCCGAGTCCACGAGTTGGCTGCCGTGGCCGTGCGAGCCGACCGCGACCAGGTTCGGCGCGAACACGAACGCCGCGGCGCCGATCAGGGCGCCTTCCGGCTTCGCGCCCCACTCGCGCGCCAGCAGGTAGCAGAAGCACGCGCCGAGCGCGAAATACAGCAGCATCCACGTGAGGTCGGGCAGCGGCACGACCTTCGCGATCGCGGCGAGCGGCCAGTCCGGCGGATACATCAGCGGGTTGTACGCGCCGCTGCCGAACGACGGCATGCCCAGGAACACGTAGGGATTCCACAGCGGGTACACGTGGTCGTGATACAGGGCCTGCTCGCCCATGCGCACGAATCCGACCGGCTGCGTCGCGTCGGGCGCCACGAACGTCTTGCCGCCCAGCGACACCTGATTGAAGAACACGATCACGAGCAGCGTGAGGATGACGAACGCCCACGCCGTGCTCAGCGTGAACGCCGGCTTCGCGGGCCCCTTGCTTGCGTCGCGCTTCACTGCCTTGCGATCGGCCATGAGGTCTCGGGTGGATGCGTTCGGTGGGTCACGACACGGCTGCGGCGCGTGCCTCGATCTCGCCGACCATGCGTGCGGCGAGCGCGTTCCAGTCGTGCTGGCGCGCCCACGCGCGGCGGGCGCTCACGTCGGCCGGAGCATCGAGCGCGCCTTCCACGGCACGGACCATCGACGCCGCATCGGCCGCGAACCACAGGTCGGGCGGACGCGCTTCGAGGTCCAGCAGTGGCGTGGTCACGACCGGAAGTCCGGCCGCCAGGTACTGGTACACCTTGTTCGGATTGATACCCTGCACGAAAGGATCCTGCGCCCGAAAAGGGATCAATCCGACGTCCAGTCCCTTGAAGTAGGCGGGGATCTGGGCGTACGGCCGGGGTCCGAGGACCGCCACCCCCTCGCGGGCGGCCAACGCGCGGACCTTCTCGTCCGTGGCCGGGCTGCCCGGCCCGATGAGGACCAGGGTGCCGCCGCGCCGCGCGCGACGCACCGCCTCGAGCGCGTCGAAGTCCAGGAAGTGCGACAGCAGGCCGACGTAGCCGATGCGCGGCCGCGGCAGTCGCGCCAGGTCGTCGGGGACGGGCGCGTCGGTCTCGAAATGCGCGGCTTCCACCCCATTGCCGAGGAGCATCAACGGCCTGTCCGTTTCCGCGCTCAGCGCGCGCCGGTAGAACTCGGACACCACGAACAGCGCGTCCACCTCGTCGAGGGTCGCCCGCCAGTAGTTCCTCGCCCACTCCGGAACGCCGGCGAACTGAAAGGGGTGATCGTTGAAGTCATACAATAGCAACTTCCTGGGAAGCCGCGAAAGCATCCGGGCACAGTAGATGTTGGACGTGAGAACGACCGGCCGCGGGTCCACGGACAGCGCGCGCA
The DNA here is from genome assembly GCA_035494735.1 of Saccharimonadaceae bacterium (SeqCode). GTDB lineage: Bacteria > Eisenbacteria > RBG-16-71-46 > RBG-16-71-46 > RBG-16-71-46 > DATJGS01. Next base: position 51,131 of record DATJGS010000026.1, on the reverse strand, counting down.
GGCGGGCTTTCAGCCAGCGCTCGGCCGTCCATTCGATCGCGGCCCGCCCGGCCCGGGTCCCGGCCAGCGCGTTGTACGCGCCGCTCGTGGTGCCCGGCTTCAGGAACGGCACGGTGAAGTACGTGACGTTGCCCTCGCGGCGCGGGGTCCACGGGTCGTCGCCGCCGAACGCCGGGGGCTGCGCGTAGAACACGCGCCAGTGCTTCGGGAAGCGCGACAGCAGGAACTGCTTCCGCGTCCGGAAGTAGCCCCAGCGCACCTCGGCGAGGACGACGAGATCCACTAGGAGGCGGCCGCTTCCCGTTCGAGAGCCTCGCTGACCTCGACGTACGAGAGGTGCTGTCCGGCGTGCAGCGGCACGACCGGCTCGCGCTCGGTGACGCGCGCGTCGCGCGCCACGTACTGCCGCGCCCACGACTCGAGCGACAGCCAGCGCCATACCTGCAGGCCGATGTCGCGGCCGGCCATGAATTCGTCGAGCGTCGCCGCGATCCGCTCGGCGTCGACCCAGTCGTGCAGCGGGCCCGGACGCGTCAGGCGGCGGCGCGCCTCGGCCGCGTCGCGGCCGCGCAACCACACGTCGGTCGGCGTCTCGAAACCCATCTTGTCGCGGCGCTCGAGGATCGGTCGCGGCACGCGGTCGGCGAGCGCGCGGCGCAGGATCGCCTTGCTCGTCGCGCCGTCGAGCCGCTCGTCGTCGGGAAGCGAGAACAGGAATTCGACGAGCCGATAGTCCAGGAACGGCAGCCGCGTCTCGATCGAGAACGCCATGCTGTTGCGATCCTCGTAGCGCAGCAGCGACGGCAGCAGCCGCTGCAGCGTGTCGAACGCCTGCTGGCGCCGCAGCGCGCTGCCGAACTCCGCCGGCGGCCGTGGCGGCGGCGACGCCTCGAGCCGGCGCAGGCGCTCCGTCAGCACGCGGTCCTTGCCCTGGCCGAACGCGCGGCGCAGCGGCGCGATCAGCGCGGCCGGCATCCACGGCTCGAACGCGAGCGCGAGCGTGTGCGACGCGCCGAGGCGGTCGCTCACCGGGCCGAACAGCTTCAGGAACGCGCCGAAGTCGCCGGCCGCGGCCAGGTCGCGCAGGCGCATCGGCAGGTAGCGCGCGTAGCCGGCCAGCGTCTCGTCGCCGCCCTGTCCGTCGAGCAGCACCTTGAGCCCGGCGCCGTGCGCCAGTTCCATCACCTTCCACTGCGAGAACAGTCCCGAGCCGGCCGTGGGCTCGTCCTGCTGCGCGGTCAGCGCGTCGAACACCGACCAGAAGTCGCGGCCGTCGGGCACGACGAGATGCGACGTGGCGCCGCTCGCGTCGATCGCGGCGCGCATGTACGGGCGCTCGTCGTAGGCCGGGCCCTCGTCGTAGGCCACCGTGAACGCGTGGAGCGGCGCGGACGTGAACGTGGCCGCGGTCGTCAGCACGGACGTCGAGTCGAGGCCGCCCGAGAGGCACGAGCCGACCGGCACGTCGGCGCGCATGCGGATGCGCACCGCGTCCTCGAACAGCCGCGCGAACTCGCGCGTCCACTCCGCGCGAATTCCCGTCGCGCGCCGCTCGGGATCGAGCGACCACCAGCGCGTCACCGCGAAGCCGCGCTCCCCGACCGTGAGCGAGTGACCGGCCGGCAACTGGGTGATGCCTTCGAAGAACGTGCCCGTGTCGTGGTCCACCCAGTCGAGCGCGACGAGGTCGCGGATGGCTTCGAGCCGCGGCTGGATGCGGTGCGCTTGCGTCAGCGCGAGCGCCTTGGGCTCGGACGCGAACGCGAAGCGCCGGCCGTCGTACTGGTACACGAACGGCTTGACGCCGAAGCGGTCGCGCGCGCAGAACAGCTCGCGCCGATCCGCGTCCCACAGCGCGAACGCGAACATCCCGTTGAAGCGGCGCAGGCAGTCCTGGCCCCAGCGTCGGTACGCCGCGAGCACGACCTCGACGTCGCACTGGCTGACGAAGCGCTCGCCGAGCGCTTCCAGCTCGGCCTTCAGCTCGACCCAGTTGTAGATCTCGCCGTTGTACGTGATCCACAGCCGGCGCGTCGTGTCGCACATCGGGCCGTGCCCGGCCGGACTCAAGTCGACGATCGCGAGCCGGCGCTGCAGGAGGCCGATGCCGAACACCGGCTCCTCGCGTCCCGGCGTGGTGCGCCCGGGCGCGTACGGCAGCGGGCTCGCGTACACCTCGGCCGGCGTGTCGGCGCCGCCCAGTGTGTGCGCGCCCCCGCCCTTGGCGTCGAGCAGCACGAGGCCTTCGTCGTCGGGCCCGCGGTGGCGGAGCAGCCGGGACATCTGATGCAGGCGCCCCAGGTCGGCGCGTCCGTCGCGATCGTAGACACCGGCGATGCCGCACATGTCGAGTCGATCCTCTTTCCAGTCGGCTCAGGCGCCGAACGATGTCGCGGGCCCCGCGCCCGCGGGCTCGCGTTCGCGCCACAGCTGCCAGCCGATGCATGCGCCCGCGTACGCCGCCAGCGCGACGAGCTTGACCGCGATCCCCAAGACCCCCGCCGGCGCGTAGCGCTGGGCCAGCAGGCCGGCGCCGAGCGCGAGCGCGAGCGCCGCGAGCATCCGGCCGCCGTGGAACGGCAGCGGATGGAAACGCTGCGCGATGCCGTACGTGATGAGCGCCGAAGTAGCGTAACCCATGAACGTCGCGATTGCAGCCCCGGGCGCCCCGAGCACCGGCGTCAGGGCGAACTGCATGGCGATGGCCACGGCCGCGGCCGCGGTCGAGCTCCAGAACAGCCAGGCCGTGCGCAGCGCCAGCACCACGCCGATCGACGCCACCGAATACGCCCCCTGCGCGACCGCGGCGAACGCCAGCCAGGCCGCCGGCGTCGCGGCCGCGCGATACTGCGCCGGCACCAGCACCGCCAGGGCTTCGGGCGCGAACACGCTGACGAACAGCCCGGCGAACCCGGCCGCCACGACATACAGACCGAACACGCGCGCGAACAGGCGCGGCGAGTCGGGCTCGCGGGCGCGCGCGAACGCGAACGGGCCGTACGCCAGCTGGAACGCCGAGACGCCCATCGTGACGATCGTGAAGAACTTCATGGCGACGGCGTAGACCGCCACTTCGTCCAGCGAGCGCGTGCGCTGCAGCACGAAGCGGTCGACGCCGAGGATGATGCCGTACGCGAATCCCGAGGGCACGAGCGGTGCCCCGAGCCGCAGCATGCGCCCGAGCACTTCGCGGCTGAACGCGGGTCGGATGGTGTGCCGGATCAGCACGAGCCCGAACAGCGCGCACAGCAGATCGGCGATCAGCTTGCCGTACAGCACGCCGACCACCCCGAGATGCCGCCCGACCACGAGATAAATCGCGGCGCCGCCGGTCAGCACGGTCTGCGCGATGTTCAGCGCGATGAACTTCGTGGGCTGGAACGTGACGCGCAGGACGTCGTTCGCGAACAGCACGAGCAGCGTGAACGGGATCGTGGCCGCGCCGATCAGCACGTATTTCTTGTAGACCGCCGAACTCATGAGCGCGCCCGCGAACATCGGCGCGAGCAGGCCGAGCGCGAGCGCGGTCACGACGCTGGTGACGACGCGGAACAGCAGCGACGTCGAGACCATGCGCACGCGCGCCTGGCGGTCCGGCTCCTGGTAGAAGAAGCGCGCGAGCGCGCCGTCCATGCCGAACACGAGCACGAGGACGACGGTCTGCGAATACGCGACGATGAGATCGGACACGCCGTACGCGGCCGGCGTCAGCGCCCGCGTCAGGATCGGCACGAGCAGCAGCTGGACGGCGCGCCCGCCCGCCTGCCCCAGCCCGTAGACCAGCGATTCGCCGGAGAGCTTCTTCAGCGCCTCACGCATGTCGGCGCTTCAGGGTCAGGGCCAGCCGTTCGAGCGCGCTCCTCGGCGCCTCGACCTGGAAGTAAGACCTCAGCGTCGCGCCGAGTTCGCGCTTGAAGCGCGCGATGCTCGGGTAGTCGGCGCCGCACAGGTCCCACGTCCGGTGGCCGCGACGCGCGGCTTCCGCGGCGATCTCGAGCATGAGCCACGCGCTCACGCCGCTCGACAGCTGCGCCTTCCGCGTGCCCGCGACCCACATGAACGCCGTCGGCGTGCCCGGGATCGACAGCACGATCTGCGACGAGATCGCCTCCTGCGTCGCGCTGCGCGCCGTCGCCATCCATGCGACGCCGGCGTCGGCGAGCGACTTCGCGAGCGTGAAGAACGCGTCCTTGTCGAGACTCAGGCCGAAGCCCTGGCGCTCGCGCGTCTCGTCGAACACGCTCCAGAACGTGTCCAGGTCCCACGCCGTCTCGAACGTGACGCCGGCTTCCACGCACTTCCTCACGTGCCGGCGCACCGAGTCGGCGGGCTTCCCCGGCGTGACGAGATCGAGCGTGCACGTGTAGCGCGGGAGCGCGCGCCAGCCCTCCCACTGCCAGGCGCGCACGTCGTCGACCGCGGGGACGAGCAGCAGCGACACGAGTCGGTAACGGCCGCTCACCGCGCGGGCCAGCGCGCGACCCACGTCGAGACGTTCGCTCTCGGTCGAGGACGGCGAACCCGAGCCCGCGCGGAACAGCGGGCTGCTGTACGCGGCCAGCGGCAGTCCGCGATACACCGTGCGCCCGAGCGCGCGGCGATAGGGGATCGCCTGGGCTCCGACCCACTCTTCGCCGCGCAACGCCACCCAGTAATCGACGCGGGCGCCCACCGCGGCGGCGACGCCGTCCAGCCAGGCGCGCGTGGCGAAGGGATTCGCCTCGCCCGACTTCGCGACGAAGGCGTCCCAGCGCGCCACGACCTCGGGCGGCTCGAGGCGGCGCACGTCGAAGCGCGACGAATCGTCAGACGGCGGCTGGGTCATGAGCTCCCACGAGGACCTGGGGGCGAAAGCAGGCGGGCACTATAGCGGAACGCCGAAGGCAGTGTCATGGTCGCACGGCGCCCGAGCGTGACAGCGTGGGAGGCGCACGCTAGGCTGCGCGCCCGTGAAACATCTCTTCATCATTCCGAGCTGGTACCCGCACCGGCCGTGCTTCCCGTTCGAAGGTCTGTACCTTCGCGAACAGGCGGAGGCCATCGGCCAGGTCCACCCGGAGATGAACGTCACGTTGAGCCTGTGGGACCAGGGCCGCGGCGACTGGAGCCTCGGACATCTCCGGCGCTCGCCCGGCTGCGTGCTGCTCCCGCTGGCCGCGCGGCCGATCGAGAACGCGCTCGCGAAGAACGTGATCGAGCAGCGCAAGCCCGTGCGCACGTGGAACCCGAAGCGCTTCGGCGGGAACCGCCAAGGCCTGCTCGCCGCGAATCGGCGGAACCTCGAGCGCGCGACGACGCGCTGGGGCGCTCCCGAGATCCTGCACGCGCACGTCTCCTATCCCGCGGGCTGGATCGCGATGACCCTGAGCCGCGAGCGCTCGATTCCCTACGTCATCACCGAACACATGGGCCCGTTTCCGCTGCCTTACTACACGATGGGCGACGGCTCGTTGAATCCGCTGCTGCGCGAGCCGCTGGAACGCGCCGACGCCACGATCGCCGTGAGCCCGACGACCGCCGCGCAGGTGGCCGCGTTCGGCCTGCCGGCGCCGCGCTTCATCCCGAACCTCGTCGACGACAGCCGCTATCATGCGGCGCCGGCGCGCACCGACCCGCGCTTCACGTTCCTCACGATGAGCGCGCTCAACGACGAGAAGGGCATCGGCGATCTGCTGGAGGCGATCGCGCTGCTGCGCCGTTCTGTTCCGCCGAGCGACGCCGCGCGACTGCGCTTTCGCATCGTCGGCAAGAAGGAGGACGCGGCGCGCTACGAAGCGAGCGCCGCGCGTCTCGGCATCGCGGACCTCATCGAGTGGCCGGGCTTCCTCGGTCGCGACGAAGCCCCCGCCGAATTCCAGGCGTGCGACTGCTACGTGATGCCCAGCCACCACGAGTCGTTCGGCATCGTGCTGGCCGAGGCGCTGGCGTGCGGGCGGCCGCTCATCGCGACGCGCTCGGGCGGGCCCGAAGCGATCGTGAACGAGGGAAACGGGCTGCTCGTCCCGGTGCAACGTCCCGACGAACTGGCGCGGGCGATGGAGGTCATGTTGCGCCGCGCGCGTGGCTTCGATCCCGGCGCGTTGCGCGCGGAGTTCATGGCGCGCTACAGCCGGCCGGCGGTGGTTGGCGCGCTGGACGCGGTGTACGCCGACGTGCTGGCCCGGGCCGCGACGCGGCCGCGGCGCTAGGCGCCGAGCGCTCCGTCTTTCCGCTCCACTTTCGCGAAGCCGTGCCACGCGTTCACGGTCAGCACGTGGTCCTCGTGGAACCCGGCCTTGATGAGGCCCTTGCGCGAGGCCATGTTGCTCTCCTCGGTGAAGCCCCACACGGCGCTCCAGCGCTTGTCGTTCGCGATCCGCGACAGCACCGACGCGTAGATGCTGCGGCCGCCGTACTTGGAATGCGTCGCGCAGCCGAGAATCACGCCCTCGCCGGCCGGCACGTCCAGCTTCGCGGTCCAGTGCCACAGGTTGTACGTCGTCGGCCCGGGCAGGATCAGGCTGCGGTGGACGACGATGCCGTCCGCGTACGCGAACCACATCCGATAGCCGCGCGCCATCACCCCGCGCAAGTACGCGAGCGTCGCCTCGTCCTCCATCGACCGCGCCTCGTCGACCTGATCGGCGCCGACCTCGCGCACGGTGACACCCTCGTAGAGCGGCACCTCGGCACCGCCCGTCGAGCGCCAGACGATGACCCGGACCGTACCGGAGATGGTGAACCGCGCGAACTTTCCGGCGAGACTCGGCATGAGGGCTCCCCCGTCCACGAACGCCGCCCGCGCGGAGCGCGGCCCTGTGGGCCCGCGCGCGCCGGACGCTGCTGCTGAGGCGAGGAAATCTAGCACCGATGCGCGCCGCGCCGCGACCGGCGGCCGCGCGCCCAGCGTGACTCGCCCCCACGGTCCCATTATGCTGCGCCGCCATGCCGCCACGCGCTCGCGAACACGCGCTCCCCGCCGCTCAGGCCGACGCGCCCTGATGCGCGTCTGCTTCACGTTCCACGCGCGCGCCGAACGCCACCCGGAAGTGCGGCACGCCGTCGCGACGGTCGCGTCCCTCCTCGAGGTGCCGGTGCGCCTCGCGGCTCCGGGCGAGCGCGCCGCCGACGGCGAGGCCGTCGTCTACGTCGGACCGGCGGAGTCGGCCCCGGACGACGCGGCCGCCGTGGTCACGCTCGGCGCGTGGGCGCCGTGGCCCGCGGCCCAGGTCCGGCTCGAGCGTTTCGACGACGACGTGCTGCTCGTCACGCCGGAGACCGCGGCGCCGGCCGGAGCGCCGCGCGCGCTGCCCGAGGCCTGGCTGCGCGGGCTCGCGTTCCTGCTGCAGCGCGAGGAGGAGTTCGCCGAGCCGCACCGCGACGAATGGGGCTGCTTCAACGCGTTCTCGTCGCGCCTCCAGGCGCTCGGTGTGCTCGAGCGCCCGCTCGTCAATCACTACGCGGCCGCGCTCGAGCGCCGGGTCCACGAGTGGGCGGATCACCGGCACCGCACGCTCGCGCCGCGCCCGCGCTGGAAGAACGGGGCGCGCTTCGCCGTCGCGCTCACGCACGACGTCGACACGGTGTGTCGCTGGTCGCTCGCGGAGTCGTGGCGACTGCTGCGCCAGTCGAGCGGCCCCGGCTCGTTCGCGTTCCGCCACGGCCTGAGTTCGGCGTTCGACGCCCTCGCCCACGGCGGAGCGCGCCAGGATCCGTACAGCGAGTTCGAACGCTGGATGGGCGAAGAGTCGAAGCTCGGATTCCGCTCCTCGTTCTACTTCTGCGTCGAGGATCCGCGGCCGCGCCACCCGTACGATCCGACGTACCGATTCCACGACCGGTTGCGCTTCGAGGGCCGCCGCGTTCGCGTCGCCGCACTCATGCGCGAGATCGCCGCGCGTGGCTTCGAGGTCGGGCTGCACGGCAGCTATCACAGCTTCCGGAACGCCGAGGAGCTGGGTCGCGAGAAGCGCGCGATCGAGGGCGCGCTCGGCGCGCCGATCGCCGGACTGCGCCAGCATTTCCTGCGCTTCGACGCCGGCGCCACGTGGCGCGCTCAGGAGCAGGCCGGCTTCGCGTACGACGCGACGCTGGGATACAACGAGACGCCTGGCTTTCGCGCCGGGATCGCGGCGCCGTTCCATCCGTGGGATGGCGAGGCGCGGCGCGCGCACACGCTGCTCGAACTGCCGATGACGGCCATGGACGGCGCGCTGTTCCGAACGTTGAAGCTGAGCCCGGAACTCGCGGCCGGCCGCGTGCGCGAACAGCTCGAGACGGTCGAGGCTGCGGGCGGCCTCGCGGTCCTGCTGTGGCATCCGAACGCGACGGACGTGTCGTCGCTGCCCGGCTGGTGGGCGTGCTATCGCGAGGTGCTGGCCATGCTGGCCAAGCGCCCGGCGTGGGTCACGCACGCGCGCGACATCGCCGAGTGGTGGCAGGAACGCGAGAGGCGCGCGGGCGACGCCGGCTGAGCCGGCCACCCGCGCGCCTCACTGCACCTCACGCCCCGATCAAGCTTCGGTCAGTGATACCTGCTCTTCAGCGTGCCCCAGCTCACCAGTTTCACCGCGGTGTGCACGAGGCCGAAGACCTGCACGCGCGCGTTGTTCCACTCGGCCACGTACAGGAAGCCGTCGCGGTCGCGCGCGATGTCGCTCGGTGTGTACAACTGGCCGCGCTCGCTGCCGAGCGAGCCCCACTGGGTCACGAACTCGCCGTCGTCCGTGAACTCCTGCACGCGGTTGTTGCCCGTGTCGCAGACGTACACGTGGCCCATGTTGTCCGAGACGATGCCCTCCGGCGAATTGAAATGCCCGGCATCGGTCCCCGCGCCGCCCCACGCGAGGATGAAGTCGCCGTCGCTCGTGAACTTCTGGACGCGATCGTTCCCCCACTCGGCGACGTACACGTTGCCCGCGCCGTCGCACTCGATGCCGTACGGACCTTGGAACGCGCCGGGCGCCGAGCCGTAGGTCCCCCACTGGCGGATGAAGTGGCCGTCCGCCGTCAGCTTCTGCACGCGATGGGCCTCGCTCTCGGCGACGTACAGATCGCCGTGTGGATCGATGGCGATGGCCACCGGGTAATAGAACTGCCCCTGCCCGGCGAGGTGAGACGCGAAGCTGCAGTAGGGCGTACCGATCGTGTCGACGAATTCGCCCTCGGACGTGAAATGCGAGACCCGATGGCTGTGGTTCTCGACCACGAACACGTCGCCGTTCGGCGCCACCGCGATGCCGCTCGGGAACTCGAGCTGCCCTTCTCCGTCTCCGTACGAGCCGAACGCGAACAGGAATGCGCCGTCCCCGCGGAATTTCTCGACGCGATGGTTGTGCTGGTCCGTGACGTAGAAGTTGCCGTCGGGGGCATAGGCGATACCGAAGGGATGGTCCATCTGGCCGGGGCCGCTCCCCAACGTGCCGAACATCGCGAGCGGAGGCGGGGCCTCGTCGGCAAGGACGTCGGCCGCGATCGCGAGACCGAGGAAGAGCACGAGTCCGGCGATGAAGAAGCGCATGCGCATCGGGCGTCTCCCGGGCAAGGGGAAGACCGCCGAGGACCCTGGGGGTCGGGGTGTGACGGCCATTCGGGAGTTGAACGCCGCTCCGGCCCCGCGTCAATGTCGAATCGTCGCGACTCGGCGATTTCGGTCCGACCCGTGTGGCGACAAGAGTCGTCGCCGCCGCCGCCGGCAGCCCTAGCGCCCGCCCCCCAGTGGATTCGCCGCCCCGCACCATGGGCACGTCCACTCCGCCGGCACGGGCGCCGGCGGGTCGAGAACGCTGTGTTCGCCGCACGAGCGGCACACGTGGGTGACGCGCCGTGCCCCATGGCCTCCCGCCTTGCGGAACGCCAGGACGAAGTTCGCGTCGCGCGCCAGGTCCAGGCCGGACGCGCGCTGCAACGCCGCGACCCACCACGTGAACGCGCCCTGCAGTGGCTTCGTGCGCGGATCGTTCATCCACGAGAAGCCGGCCGGCACGTGCGCCTCGGCCGTCAGCTCGAAGCCGCGCGCGAAGAACAGATCGAGCAGGCCTTGGAGATCGAAGCGCTGCTGGTGCTCGAGACGCTTGCCGAACTTCATGAGCGCGTACTTGGCGAAGTAGCCGGCAAAGCGGTACAGCCGATCATCGAACGCCGCGGCGCGCGGCACCGACAGGTACAGCGTGCCGCCCGGCTTCGTGACGCGGGACAACTCGTCGCAGCACGCCGCCAGCTCGGTGACGTGCTCGAGCACGTAGTGGCACACGGTGAGATCGAACGCCGCCGCCGCGAGCGGCAGTCGCGCGAGGTCGGCTCGCAGCACGCGCACGTGTGGCGCCGATCGCGGCGGCCCCGGCGGGAACTTGATGTCGAAGCCGACGATCGAGAGATCCGCACGCCGCGCGTAGTCCCACGAGCCCGGACCACAACCCGCGTCCAGCACGCGAGCGCCCGACGGCGCGGCGTCGATCAATTCGTAAAGAAACAGCGGCCGATCGTCGGGGCCGCGCGCCGTGCGGCGCGCCCAGGGGGTGGATCGGGTCACTGCCACGGCTTCCATTCGACGCTCACGGAGTCGCATCCGGGCGGCATCAAGAGGACGGGTACCTGCGCCTCGTAGTCTTCCTCGTTGTCCAGCTTGCCGAACGACAGAAGCCCGACGCTCTCGTTGCGTCCCGGGATCGAGTACAAGGCCTGAAGTCTGACCTCGGGGCGTCCATAGGTCGTGACCGTAATCGCGCCCGAACACGGCGCCGAGAGGGAGACGAGTCGGACGCGGAAGCGCGTGCGCGGACCTCCGAAGACCTGGATCGTGTCGACCGCGACGGCCTCGCATACGATGGATGACCCCGCCGCGCGCTGGCGGAGCGGCCGCAGCCGATTGACGACGCGCGCCCATCTCGCCAGTCGGGTCGAGTCCTGCGCGGGCAGCGCACGGCTCCATGGCACCCGGACCAGACGGCCCGGCGTTGCCGAGTGAAGGTCGAAGTACACCAGGCCCTCGGGCATGCTGCTCTCGCTCGCGTCGACCATCCCGAAGTACACCCTCTGCGCGATCGGATCCCAACCGAGCGGCTCCGCGAGTTCGGGACCGCCGGTCGAAGCGCCGGCGCGGGCACTCGCCAGTGTCGCCGAGAGCGCGAACGCGGCCAGCCACCGCATGGGAAGCCCGCTCACGGCCGCACCTTCGCCGGATTCCGCCCGCGCGCGGCATCGAGCAGCGCGCGGGGCACGGCGGCGGCGGCGGCGAAGCGGCCGCGCGCGGCGAGCCACGCGGCGAGCACGGCCTGCTGCGCGAGGAACGCCGGGAGCCACGTGAAGCGCGCGAAGCCGCGCGCGTGGCGCGAGAACATCGCGAGATTCGCGCGCAGGCGCTGGTAGATCTTCCACGGGCTGGCCGCGCCGGAACTGGCCGACACCTTGTGCCACAGGCGCGCCGTCGGCACGAACAGCAGTCGATAGCCCGCGGCGCGCGCGCGCAGGCACCAGTCCGCGTCCTCGGCGTAGATGAAATACCGCTCGTCGAGCAGCCCGACCTTTTCCCACACGGCGCGCGGCGCCACCAGGCAGCAGCCGGTGAGATAGCCGGTCGACTCGATCGAGCGATACTGCCCCTCGTCGTCGTCGCGCAGGCCGCGATGCGCGGCGAGTCCGAGCGCGGGAACGCAGCGCCCGCCCGCGTACCAGATGCTGCGGCTCGGCGCCGCGAAGTAGATGAGCGGCGCCGCCGCGCCCGCGCCGGGATCCTGGTCGAGCGCGAGCAGCAGGCGCTCGTAGAGCCCGGGGTCGGCTTCGGTGTCGTTGTTGAGCAGCATGACGGCGTCCGCGCCCGCGGCCAGCGCCTCGCGCAGCCCCGCGTTGTTGCCGCCGGCGAAGCGCCGGTTCTCGCCGAGCGCCTGCACGATCGTGTCGGGATACGCCGCCGCGATCTTCTCGGGCGAGCCGTCGCGCGATCCGTTGTCGACGACGCGCACGCGTGCGCGCCAGCCTTCGGGCACGCGGCAGCGCGACAGCGTGTCGAGCAGCGCGAGGGTGTCGGACAGGCCGTTCCAGTTCAGCACCACGACCTCGAGCGTCTTCACGGTCCGCGCTCGAGCCGCACGGCGCGGCGCCAGGCGCGGCCGAGCGCCAGCACGCCCCACGCCGTGAAGATGAGCGCGACCGCGGCGAGCGGCGCCGCGGGCAATCCTTCGTACGCGGCGTACGTCCACCAGAAGTCGAGCGCGTGCAGCAACCGGCGCTGGTCGACGGCGTCGAGTCCGGTGCGCGGGTCGCGCGGTCCCGACGTCGAGTCGGCCGTACCGCCCAGGCGCGGCGCGTGCCCGGCGACGTGCTCGGCCGCGTTGCGCGCCAGCATGCGCCAGTGGACGAGCGGCGGCGCCTGGCGCGGGTCGAAGTGGCTGGCCTCCATGAAGCGCGGATGGTCGAGCGGCAACGTGTACGGGTAGTCGCCGACTTCGCGCATCTCGGCGCCGAAGTAGATGGCGACGCCGCCGAGCGCGACGAGGAATCCCGCCGCGCCGAGCAGCCAGGCCAGCGCGCGCCGCGCGTCGCCCATGCGATCGAGCGCGAACGCGACGGGCACGAACGCGAGCGGCAGGAGCGGCACGAGGTAGCGCGGCCCGTAGGAGCCGTCCCCCGCCCAGTGCTGGAAACGGCCGTAGAGAACGAGCGCGACCGCCCACGCCAGCGCGATGGCCCAGGTGACGCGCGCGAGCGAGAAGCCGCGTCCCGCGTCGGGCGGGCGCGTGTCGTAGGGGCGCGCGCCGTGGCGCATGGCCTGCGCGCCGGCCGGGGCCAGCCACACGGCGGGCGCGTACCAGAGGACGCCCTTCCCGGACGACACGAGCAGGCCGTACACCCCGACCCACAGCGGCGTCGTGTACGCCGCGCTCGTGGCCTGAGCACCGTATCCGGTCTCGAATGGCGTGCCGAAGCGCGCCACGTCGTACGCGCCGTGCCCGAGCAACGCGAGCGCGACGCCGGCCACCGGCCAGCCCCACGTCGCGAACGGCGCGCCGAGGAGCGGCGTCAGGCAGCACAGCGCGAGCGGCAGCATGCTCAGCTTCGCGCTGATCGCGATGAGCGCTCCCACGCCGGCGATGCGCGCCGCGCCGCGATCGCCGAGCAGCACGCGACCCGCGCCGCCGAGCGCGAGCAAGAGTCCGAGCGCCTGGAGCGGTTCGGCCATGAAGCTCTTCGCGTACACCCACACGGGCGTCGCGAAGCCGAGCAGCAGCGCGGCGGCGACCGCCGCCGGCGCGCCCGCGCCGAACCCGATCGCGGTGTAGACGAGCACGCCGAGCAGCACCGCCGTCACCGCGGCGTTGAACACCGACGTCACGGCCCGCTCGGCGAGCGCGCGCTTCTCGGGCGGCAGGTGCGCGGCGCGGCCGGCCGCGGCGCCGAGGGCCACGAGCGGCAGCGCGAGCACGGCCTGGCCCGCGGCGTTCTTGCTGTAGAAGCGCCCGTCGCGCCCCTGCAGCGTCGCGCCCTCGGGCACCGCGACGTGCCCGGCGAGCAGCGCGCGCGCGACCTCGAACATCGTGACCTCGTCGCTCCCGACGATGCGGCCGCCGCCGGTCGCGAGATACAGCGAGAACGCGCCGATCGCCGTCCAGCGCGCGACGCGCGCGGCGCGCCAGCGCGGCGGCCGCGGGCGCACCGCGGCGAGGCGCGGCGGCTCGGCCACGCGTTCGACGGGCGCGGCGCTCACGACCAGCCTCGCTCGGGCCGCAGCGCATCGGCCAGCGCCAGGGTGTCCGCGGCCAGCGCGTCCCACGAATGCGACGCGCGCACGCGCGCCACGCCCTGGCGCAGGCGCGGCGCGAGGTCCTCCGCGAAGTAGCGGACGATGGCGTCGGCGAGCGCGGCGGGATCCTCGGGCGGCACGACGAGACCGGTTTCCCCTGGTGTCACCGTTTCGGCCAGGCCGCCGACGTCCGTCGTGATGACCGGCGCGCCGAGCGCGTACGCGACGTGCGTCACGCCGCTCTGCGTCGCCGAGCGATACGGCAGCACGACGACGTCGGCGGCCTTGAACAGCGCCTCCACCTCGTCGTCGGGAATGTAGCGCCCGTGCATGCGCACGGAATCGCCGGCACGCTCGGCGAGCGCGCGGTACGGCGCGTCGTCCTCGTAGAACTCGCCCGCGACCATCAGCGTCGCCGGCCGAGCGTCGCGCACCATGGGCCAGGCTTCGAGCAGCGTATCGAGGCCCTTGTAGCGGCGCACGTAGCCGAAGAACAGCACGACTTCGCCGTCCAGGCCGAGCGACTGGCGCGCCGTTTCGCGCGTCCAGCGTCCGGCGTCGAACTGGGCGTACAGCGGATGGCGCACGCGGCGCCGGGGGGCTCCTCGCTTCAGCACGTCGAGATCGCGCTCCACGCTGTCCGACATGACCAGGTATCCGTCCGAATTGCGCAGCATCCAGCGGCTGAGCGCGCCGTCCAGCGGCCGGTGCTCGTGCGGCACGAGATTGTCGCACACCAGGAGCACGCGCGTGCCGCGCGCACGCAGCGGTCCGACGCTGGAGGCGAACGCCGGCGCGAAGAACGGCAGCCACCACTTGAGCACGACCACGCCCGGGGCGAACACCTCGAGCGCGCGCGCGGTGCGCCGCCACGTCCACGGCGCGATCGAGTCGAGCGTGGCCTCGGTCGGGAACGCCGGACGCCGTGCGTTCGCGTCGAGCTGGGTCTCGCCCGGGAACAGGAAGCCCGGGTACTGGCGCGTGAACGTCCAGCCGCGCACGTCGGCGTGCGGCATCAGCGCCTCGCCGAGCAGTCCGAGGTACTGCGCCAGCCCGCCGCGCCACGGCGCGAGCGGACCGAGGAGGGCGATGCGCCGCGTCGCCACTGACGCGCCTAGCGTCCCGGAGACGACCAGGCCAGCAGGCCGCGACGTTCGAACTGGAACGGCACGACCTGGCCGCCGTGCTTCTCGAGCGCGGCCGCGACGCGGTGCCTGCGGTCGAAGCGCGTGAGCAGCAGGAAGTATCCGCCGCCGCCCGCGCCCGGCATCTTGCCGCCGATCGCGCCCTCGCGCCGCGCGAGCTGGTACAGCTTGTCGACGCGGCTGTTCGAGATCGCGGCGTCGAGATGCTTCTTCTGCTCCCACGCCTCGTGCAGCAGCTCGCCGATGGCGTCCACCTTGCCGAGCAGCAGCGCCTGCTTCATGTCCAGCGTCTGGCGCTTGAGCTGGTCGAGCGCGTGCACGGTGGCGGTCTTGCCTTCGCGGTACGCGCGCGTCTGGCGGTCGATGATGTTCGCGCTCTGCCGGGTCTGGCCCATGTAGCACAGCAGCAGCCGGTACTCGAGCTCGTTCAGCACGTCGGCGCGGATGCGCAGCGGATTGACCACGGTCGACTCGCGGCCGAACTCGATGAAGTTGAAGCCGCCGAACGCGGCGGCGTACTGGTCCTGGCGTCCCCCGGACAGCTTCATGTCGACGCGCTCGATGCGATACGCGAGCTCGGCCACTTCGTAGCCGGACAGCGACCGCTTGAGCCACGCGGCGAGCACGCCGATCAGCGCGACGACGAGCGTGGACGACGAGCCCAGCCCCGATCCCGGCGGCGCGTCGGAGTGCACCCACAGGTCCGCGCCACGGCGCAGCTTCATGGCCTTCAAGACCGCCTTGATGAGATCGAGGTTGCCGTCGAACTTCATGCGCCGCGGATGGTCGTACTGCGCGACGACGTCGTAGTCGAGGCTGTTGATGCTGACGCGCGAGTCGCGGCGCGGGCGCAGCGACGCGTATGCGTACTGATTGATGGTGGCCGACAGCACCATGCCGCCGTGCTCCTCGGGGTACGGCGACACGTCGGTGCCGCCGCCGCAGAACGACAGCCGCAGCGGCGCGCGCGCGCGGTAGTAGCGGCGCTCCTTCATGCCCCGAACCTGCGCTCGGCCCGCTCCCACTCCTCGGGCGTGCCGATGTCGTAGAACGTGCCCTCGGCGCGCAGGCCGGTGAGACGGCCTTCGGCCGCGACGCGCGGCAGCGTGTCGCGTTCGAGCGACGACACGCCGGACGGCAGGAACGTCCACAGGCGCGGCGCGAACGCGTACAGCCCGCCGTTCACCCAGGCCGGGCCCACGTGGCGCGCGTCCTTCTCGACGAAGCGCACGATGCGGCCCTCGTCGTCGCACTCGACGCGCCCGCGGCTCGCCGCGTCCGGCACCTCGTACAGCGCGACGGCGCCGAGCGCGCCGCTCTCCCAGCGCGCGCGTTCCAGCGCCCACGGGTCGCACTCGGCGAGCGTGTCGCCGTTCAGGACCAGCACCGGGCCGTCGACGCGAGGCGCGGCCAGGCGCAGCGCCCCGCCCGTGCCGAGCGGTTCGGGTTCGATCGAATACGTCAGGCGCACGCCGAACGCGGCGCCGTCGCCGAGGGCGGCCTGGACGGCCTCCGCGCCCACGCCCGCGCACAGCACGACGTCGCGCACGTTCCAGCCGGCGAGCCACTCCAGCTGATGCGCGAGGAATGGCCGGCCGCCGAGCGGGGCCAGGGCTTTCGGCAGGTCGCCGAAGCGGGGCTTGAGCCGCGTGCCGAGCCCGCCGGCCAGCACGAACGCCTTCACGCCGGGCCGTCCCCGTCGTACGCGCGCTTGATCGGATAGTCGGCGCGCGCGCCCATGTTCGCGATCATCTCGCCGAGCAGGCCCATCAAGATGAACTGGATGCCGAGCAGCACGAGGCCGGCGCCGAACAGCATGAGCGGGCGCACGTGCATCGGCTCGCCGCGCAGCCACAACGCCACGAACCACAGGCCGAGCCCGACGCCGGAGGCCAGGAACGCGAGGCCGATGCGCCCGAACACGTGCAGCGGCTTCAGGGCCGACGTGGAAATGAACGCCGCGCTCATCAGGTCGAGGAAGCCGTTCACGAAGCGCGACGCCCCGAATTTGCTGTGCCCGAAGCGGCGCGCCCGGTGGTGCACCGGGATCTCGCCGACCTTGAAGCCGCGCCAGTGCGCGAGCGCGGGCATGAAGCGGTGCAGCTCGCCGTACACTTCGAGCGCCTCCGTGACTTCGCGCCGGTACGCCTTGAAGCCGCAGTTGAAGTCGTGCAGGCGCACGCCCGCCACCATCGACGTGACCGCGTTGAACAGCCGCGACGGGAGCGTCTTCGTGAGCGGGTCCTGGCGGTTGCGCTTCCAGCCCGACACCAGGTCGAAGCCGCCTTCCAGCGCCTCGAGCAGTCGCGGCAGCTCGGCGGGATCGTCCTGCAGGTCGGCGTCCATCGTGATCACGCGCTCGCCGCGCGCCAGCTTGAAGCCGGTCGCGAGCGCCGCCGACTTGCCGAAGTTGCGGCGCAGCGAGACGCCGCGCACGCGCCGGTCCGCGGCCGCGAGCGCGGCGATCGCCCGATCCGTGCCGTCGCGCGAGCCGTCGTCGACGTAGATGACCTCCCACGTCTGCCCGAGCGCGTCGAGCACGCCCTGCAGCTCGCGCTGCAGCTCGGGCAGGCTCTCCGCCTCGTTCCACGCGGGAACGACGACGGACAGCAGCGGCGCCGCGCTCACGCGCTCACCGCGGCGTACAGGTCCTTCGCCCATTCGGCCTCGGCGGGCAGCCCGCGCTCGATCGGCGTCGCCGGGCGGAACGCGAGGTCGCGCTCGAGGCGGGAAGCGTCGGCGCGCGTCTTCAGCGGATCGCCGGGCGGGCGCGGCTCGAAGCGCAGGTCGGCGTGCCGGCCGAGCGCGCGCTCGAGGATGCGGATCGCTTCCAGCACCTCGACCTGGGAACCGCCGCCCACGTTGTAGACGCCCTGCGGCGCCGCGCGCTTCCAGGCGCGCACGTTGGCCTCGATCGCGTCGTCGATGTACGTGAAATCGCGCGACTGCGTGCCGTCGCCGTACACGGTGATCGGCTCGCCCTTCAGCAGCGCGCGGCAGAAGCGGTGAAACGCCATGTCCGGGCGCTGGCGTGGGCCGTACACCGTGAAGTAGCGCAGCCCCACGACCGGCAGCGAGAAGTTGCGGCCGTACAGCAGCACGAGATGCTCGCCGGCCAGCTTCGTGACGCCGTACGGTGAAAACGGGCGCGGCAGCAGCGACTCGTCCGTCGGGAACTTCTCGGCGTCGCCGTACACCGAACTCGACGACGCGTACACGAAGCGCTCGAGCGGCGCGTCGCGGTAGCGCTCGAGCAGGCGCTGCGTCGCGAGCACGTTGTGGTGCGCGTACGTCGCGAAGTCGGCGCCCCACGACGCGCGCACGCCGGCCTGCGCGGCCTGGTGGAACACGACGTCGACCTCGGGCAGGCGCGCGAGATCGGCATCCCCGAGGTCCAGCTCGAGGAGCGTGAAGTGCGGCGAGGCCAGCGCGCGCTTCAGGTTCGCGCGCTTGAGCTGCGGGTCGTAGTAGTCGGTGAACGCGTCGACGCCCGTGACCCGCACGCCGTCGGCGAGCAGCCGCTCGACGAGATGCGAGCCGATGAACCCGGCGGCTCCGGTCACCAGCGCGCGCGGCTCAGCCATGGACGATCCGGCTCAGGGCACCACCGGCGACGGCGGCCGGGGCAGCGGGCTCGTGCCCTTGAGCGGCGCGCCGCGCTGGCTCTCGAGCAGCGCGCGCGCCTGCTGGTCCGTCGGATGGCCGTCCAGCCAGTGTTCGAGATAGGACAGCGCGCGCTCGTGATCGCCGGCCTGGGTGAGCGCGTAGTACGAGGCGTAGTACGCCATGTTGTAGTCCGGGTTGAGCGCGATCGCCTGATCGAACTCGTGCACGGCGGCGGCAGTCTGTCCGCGGTAGAACAACGTGACGCCGTAGTAGTAATGCCCTTCGGGGTTCGTCGGATTGACCTGCGTCAGGTGATGGAACAATTCGACCGCGCGCCCGGTGTCGCCGTTGTCCATGTAGAAGCCGCCGAGTGGGATCATGACCTCGGTGTAATCCGGGAACATGCGCGCGACCCGCTCCATCTCGGTGATCGCCCGGTCCAGGTGCCCCTCGCGCCGGTACAGGAACGCGAGTTGGAGGTGCGCGGCCGCGTAGTTGCGCGACAGCGTCGCGGCGTTCTCGTCCTTGTACACGGTCGTGTCCCACGAGCCGTCCGCGTTGAACAGTCCACGGTACTTGAACACGTGGTACAGCTCCTCGCGCGTCTTGGGCTCGTCGACTTCCGGCCCGAGCGTGTCCGGGTTCACGCGGTACACGAGGCCCTCGAGCGAGAAGTTCTTGTCGAGGCCCATGTGCTCGGGCACGGTGACGGCGAAGTACGGTTTCGACTTCCAGCCGTGTGGCTCGGCGTTCACCTGCATGATGTGCTGGATCATGAACTGGTTCGTGTAGATGATGCGCCCCGCCGAGTCCTGGACGGCGCCGGCGCCGAGCAGGCGGACCGCGTCGTCGTTCAGCGTGATCGGCACTTTCGGCGCCTCGTCGCGCAGCTGCTTGATGTACCAGTCCGTGTTCAGCAGGCTCAGGTTCACGACGCGGACGTCCTTGCGCACGTTCTCGACCTGCTGGATGTACCAGAGCGGGAACGTGTCGTTGTCGCCGTTCGTGACCACGAAGCTGTTCGGCGCGAGCGGCGCCAGCATGTTGTACGCGTAGTCGTGCGCGACGTAGTTGCCGCGGCGGTCGTGCGTGAACCACAGGCTGCGCAGCACGAGCACCGGCAGCACGGCGAGCAGCACGACGGTGCCGAGGGTCGCGAGCGAGCGCTGCTGCTCCGAACGGAACGCGTCGCGCACCCACCCGATCAGCCACGTGACCCCGATCCCGATCAGGATCGCGTACACGTGATAGCCGGTCGTGAAGAAGTAGTCGCGGTCGCGCACTTCGTGGTCCGTGAAGTTCAGGAACACGATCATCCCCACGGTGGCGAACGCGAACAGACAGCCCGTGGTCAGGAACGAAATGCGTTCACGCGCCAGATAGAACGTGCCGGCGAGCCCGAGCAACAACGGGATCAGGTACTGCCACGCGCGCGGCTCGGCGCGCGCCCCGCTCACGCCGTGCAGCGCCGGCGACTCGGCGAGCGGCCACTGGCGCTTCCAGTAGCGCCAGAACTCCTTGTCGAGCTGCGCGGACCACGGCCCGCGCCGCGTGAACATGCTGCTCTCGCCGTACTGCTTGCGCTCGAGCAGGTAGCGCAGGCTTTCCCACGTCGAGGGATTGCCCTCGTTGATGGCCGGATGCTGCGCGGCGCGGATCGGCAGGTAGACGTGCGTCGAATAGCCGGCCGCCATCAGGAACAGGGCGAGCGCGATGAGCCGCCCTTCGCGCGTGCGCCGCGCGAGGGGAATCAGCGGCACGGCGATGGCCGCGACCGCGAGCGAGCCGGTCTTCCAGTCGAAGTTCGCGTCGCCGAACGCCGGCACGCAGGCGATGCCCGTGCACACGGCGCCGATCCCCCACAGGAGGCCGCTCAGTTTGCGCTGGATCGCGTAGACCAGGAACGTCAGCGACGAAAGGATCAGCACGATCCCGGCCATGCGTTCGAGGCCCCACGTCACGCCGAGCACGGACAGGAACGGCATCACGAAGACGATCGCCGCGCGCCAGTCGACGAGCCACACCAGCAGCACGAGCGGCAGGCCCATCATGCCGACGCCCAGGTGCAGGCCCACGCTCAGCCACATGACGTACACGCACAGCAGCAGCGGCCCGGCCGTCGGGCGCTTCTCGTGCGCCTCCCACCAGCGGAGCCCGAGCCAGAACACCAGGATCTGGGCCAGGCTCATCATCGAGTAGACCTCGGCCTCGATACTGTTCTCCCAGAAGTTGTCGGACCAGGCCAGCATCAGGGCGCCGATCACCGCGCCGATCTGGGCCAGCATTTCGCCGCGCCACATCGAGGGCACCTGGGCGTCGCTGGATTCGTGGGCGCCGGCCGGCCCGCGGCCCTGCGCGAGACGGATCAGGCGCAGCGTCGTCAGGTACGTGAGCAGGACGGCGAGCGCCGAGGCCAGCGCGGACAGCCCGTTCACGCGCTGCGCGATCGTCGAGATGGGCACGAGCGTGGCCAGGCGGCCGAGCATCACGTAGAACGGCGTGCCCGGCGGGTGCGGGATGCCGAGGATGTACGAGACGGCGATGAATTCGCCGGAGTCCCAGAACGGGACCGTGGGGGTCAGGGTGATGAAGTAGACGGCGGCGGCCAGCAGGAACACTCCCAAGCCGATCCACGGCGTGGCGCGCTTGTCCAGATCGATCACGCACTCCTCCCGAGCTTCCTCGCCTCGGCGCGACGGTGCGGAATGCGCGCCAGGAACACCAACCCCCCGATGAGACTCACCGCGACCGCGACGAGGTAGGTGCTGAACTGCAGCGAGAACGCCCGCGTGCGGTCCACACCCACCAGCCCGAACAGGACGATCCCCGCTCCTTCGCGCAGGCCGATGCCGTTCAACGAGATGGGCAGCGAAACTACCACCGCGAGCAAGGGCACGAAAAGGAAGAAGTACGTGAGCGGCAGGTGGATGCCGAGCGCCCGGGCCACGAGCACGTGCACGAAGATGCGCGACACCTGGATGACGAGCGCCAGGCAGACGAGGCGCAGCGCCAGCCCGCGCTGATCGCGGAACGTGGCCAGGCGCGCGGCCAGGTCGTCGAGGTGGGGCTTCAGGGATCCCAGACCCACGCGCCCCAGGACGCCCTCGAGCGCGGGCAGGGCGCGCGGATGGAACACCGCCCAGACCAGCGTCACGCTGAGCACGAAGAACCCGACCAGGGCCAGGTACGCGACCCTCAGGTGGAATCGGTCGATGGCCGGAAGCGTGCACACGAGCGCGAGGCCGGCCAGGGCCACGGTGCCTATGAGGCGGTCCATCAGCACGGTCGAGACCGCGGCTGCCTTGCTCGGGCCGGCGCGCGACGCATCGACGACACGCGCGATGTCGCCGCCGATGTTGGCCGGCAGGAAATTGTTGAAGAACAGTCCGACGTGGTAGTACGCGCACACCTTCCAGAACGGCAGCCGGATCTCGACGGCGTCGAGCAGCGCGCCCCACTGATACGAGCCCAGCAAGTTGCTCGCGAACAGCAGCGCGCCGGCCGCGATCAGCCAGCGCTCGTCCGCCGCGGCCAGCGTCAGGCGCACGTCGTGGAACGGCACGCGCGCGAACAGGAACGCCATGAGCGCGACGCTGATCAGCACCTTGATGCCGATCGCGATCACGCCACGCGCGCTCTTCTTGCCGCCCGCTCCGCTCACGCCCGCGCCCTCCTCATACCGTCGCCCTCATGCCGTCGCCCCGCTCAGCGCGTCGAGCGAACGGCGCGCGCAGTCGTCCCAGCGGAAGCGCGCGGCCCATTCGACGCCTCCCGCCGCCAGACGCTCGCGCAACGGCGCGTCTTCGAGCACGCGGGCCAGCGCGTCGGCCAGCTTGTCGTCGTCATCATGCGGCACGAGCAACCCGGTGACGCCGTCCTTCACCGAGTCGCGCAGCCCCGGGCTGTTCGCGGCCACGACCGCCGTCCCGCACGCGCCGGCCTCGACCACCGTGAGCCCCCAGCCCTCCTTCGGCGACGGCTGGACGACCGCCCACGCCTCCTGCATGCGCCGCACCTTCTCGGCGCGCGGCAGGAAGCCGAGGAACTCGACGGACGGAGCGAGCCCGAGTTGCGCCGCGATCAGGCGGGCCTCGGCCAGGTGCGGGCCGTCGCCCACCACCTGCAGCCGGGCGTCCGGAACGCGGCGGCGCACCCGGCGCAGCGCGCGCAGCAGCCAGTCGATGCCCTTGTAGCGGCGCACCCGCCCGACGTACAGCAGCGTCGGCCGCGGGCTCTTCGCGACGCTCGCGTCGACGCGGTACGTCTCGTGGTCGAGACCGCAATGCACGACGCTCACGCGCGACGCGGACACCCCGCGGCGCACGAGATCGTCGCGCGTGCTCTCGGAGATCGCCAGGAAGCGCGAACCCCGGTACACGCCCGGGATCAGCGCCTCGAGCGCCACGACGTACAGCGCGAGCGGGGGCGCGGTCTCGCGGAACGCGGTCGCGCCGAACAGGTGGGGCACGATCGCCGCCACCGGCGCGGAGGTCCACCACGGCGTCAGGCACGGCACCTTGTTGATGTCCTCCACGATCAGGTCCGGCGCCGGCGCCGCGAATTCGCGGCGCAGCACGCCGGGCACCACGAAGTTGAAGTTCCACCACGTGCCGCGCCGCGCGATGCGCATGCCGCGATGCTCGTCGTCCGCGCGGCCGCCGGGAAACCCGGTCGCCAGCCACGTCACGCGCCAGCCGCGGCGCACGGCCTCCAGCAGGATCTCCTCGAGGTGCAGCTCGGCGCCCCCCGCTTCCGGATGCGCGGGGTCGCGAAAGTTGACCGCCAGCAGGTGGCGGCCGCTCACGGCTTTTCGCCCACCGTGCCGATGACGTGCGCGAGATGCAGCCCGAGCCGGGTCCTGAGCAGCGCCGCGCGCATCCCGTCCCAGGCGGCGCGCCACGCGCGCGGCCCTTCCGGATCGAGCGGCAGCGACCAGCCGGCGCCGCGCTTGAGCAATTCGCGCACGACGCGGTACCACAGGCCGGGCACCAGGAATTCGCCGTACGTGCGGCGCACGTCGAGGCCGGCGGCGCGGCAGCAGCGCTCGAGGGCGCCGGGCGTGAACTGCGTCTCCCAGCCGGCGAACCACGCGTTGAACAGGATGAGCGTGTTCTTCATGACCGTGTAGAGGTGGAACGTCTGCGGCACGTCGACGACGACGCGCCCGCCGCGGCGCGTGACGCGCGCGTTCTCCCGGAGCAGCGGCAGAGGATCGCGGAAGTGCTCGAGCAGTCCCTGATGGAACACCACGTCGAGCGCGCCGTCGCGGAACGGCATGGCCAGCGCGTCGGCGCGCACCAGGTGCACGGTCACGCCCAGCCGCGCGGCCTGCGCGCGCACCAGCTCGAGCGAAGCCGGCGAATAGTCGAGCACGATCCCGATCGCGCCGGCGCGGGCCAGGGCCAGCAGGTCGCGGCCCGATCCCGCGCCGACTTCGAGCACGCGCTGGTCGCGCACGTCGCCGTCGGCCTGGATCTCGCGTGACAGCCGTCCGCCCGTCGAGTACGTGCGGTCGAGATCGGCGTGCCCCTTCCAGTACGACTCCCAGTGCTCGAGCGTCGAGGCGCGGCGCGGGGTGCCGGCGTCGGTCACGCTTCTTCCCCCCAGTTCTCTCCCCCCCGCTTCTCTCCCCCCCACGTCACTCCCCCCAGCGCAGGCGCTCGGCCAGGAACGCCGGCAGGTTCGCGTCGCGGATGCGCTGCATGGCGCGATCCACGTCGTACGCGACGCGGACGTGGCGCACCATGCCGGCCCGGTCGTCCCACAGCAGGTACGCGGCGCGCGGATCGCCGTCGCGCGGCTGGCCCACGCTGCCCACGTTCACGATGTAGCGCCGGCCCTTCTCCAGCGCCAGCTCCGGAACGCGCGAGTAGCGGATGTCCTTGCCGTCGAATTCGAACGCGCCGGGATAGTGCGAATGCCCGATCAGGCACAGCGACTCGGCGAAGCTCTCGAACTCGAGCGACGCGTCGTGCGGCGACAGCACGTAGTGCCACTCCTCGGGCTGCGCGGGCGACGCGTGCACGAGGCGCGTGTCGTGCCAGGCCACGGAATACGGCAGCTGCGTCAGCCACGCGCGCGTCTCGTCGGTCAGCGTCTCGTCGGTCCAGCGCGCGGCCGCGGCGGCGTCCGAGTTGAAACCGCCGAGCTTGAGCCGTCCGATGGCGGCGAGGTCGTGATTGCCGATCACCGCGGCCTCGCAGCGCGGGCGCAGCGTGGCCACGCACTCGTTCGGCGACGCGCCGTAGCCCACGAAGTCGCCGAGGCAGGCCAGGGCCGCCGGGCGTTCGCGCTCGAGATCCGCCAGCACCGCCTCCAGTGCCTCGAGATTGCCGTGGATGTCCGACAGGATGGCGCGCAGCATCAGAACTCCGCCGGGCGCAGGCGTCGCGCCACGCGGTCGAGCACGCCGTTCACGAATCGCCCCGACTCCTCGGAACCGTAGCGGCGCGCGATCTCGATGGCCTCGTCGAGCACGACGCGGGCCGGCGTGCCGGCGCGGCCCATCAGCTCGGCGATCGCGGTGCGCAGCACGGAACGGTCGGTCGCGGCCAGGCGCTCGAGCGGCCACTTCTCCGCGGCCTCGCGCAGCGCGGCGTCGACCTCCGTGCCGCGCGCTTCCAGCGCGGCCAGCACGTCGCCGACGAGCTGCGACTGATCGTCGCTCAGGCGCTCCTCCTCGCGCCGCGATTCCCACACGTCCGCGACCCGGTCGCCGGTCAGGTCCGACTGATACGCGACGCGGAACGCCACTTCGCGCGCGTGGCGGCGCGCCGAATCGGGACCGCGGCTCACGAGCGGCCCAGCCGGCGGCGCAGCCACGCCATGCTCATCGCGGCGCGCGCCGCGTCCACGCCGCGATTGCCGAGGGCCCCGCCGCTGCGCGCCGCGGCCTGCGCTTCGCTGCGGCACGCCAGCACGCCGTTCGCGACCGGCACGCCCGAATCGAGCGCGACGCGCGACAGTCCGTCGGAACTCGCGTCGGCGACGAGGCGGTAGTGGTCGGTCTCGCCCTCGATGACCGCGCCCAAGGCGATGAGCGCGTCGAACCGGCCGCTCTCCGCGGCCCAGCGGCACGCCAGCGGCAGTTCGAACGCCCCCGGCACGCGGAACACCTCGAGCGCCTCGTCGGCGGCCCCGCAGGTCTTCAGCTCACTGAGCGCGGCGTCGAGCAGCCGGTCGACGACGGGCCCGTTGAAACGCGCGGCGATCACCGCGAAGCGCAGTCCACGCGCGTCCAGCGTCTCCTCGCGAGGCAGGTCGCGGCTCACGTCTCCCCCAGTTTCAGGTCCAGCAGGTGGCCGAGCTTGTCGCGCTTCGTGGCCAGGTAGCGGCGATTGTGCCGCGTCGCGGGCAGCGCGATGGGCACGCGCTTCGCGATGCGCAGGCCGTACGCCTCGAGCCCGACGATCTTGCGGGGATTGTTCGTCAGCAGTTCCAGCTCGCGAACCCCGAGATCGCGCAGGATCTGCGCGCCGATGCCGTAGTCGCGCAGGTCGGCCGGGAAGCCGAGTTGCACGTTCGCCTCGACGGTGTCGAGACCGCGGTCCTGGAGCGCGTACGCGCGCAGCTTGTTCGCGAGCCCGATGCCGCGGCCCTCCTGGCGCAGGTACAGGAACACGCCGCGGCCGCGCTTGGCGATCGCCCGCAGCGCGGCGTGCATCTGCTCGCCGCAGTCGCAACGCTGCGAGCCGAACACGTCGCCGGTCAGGCACTGCGAGTGCACGCGCACCAGCGCCGGCTCGCGGCCGCGCACGTTGCCCTTGACCAGCGCCACGTGGTGATCGCCCTCGAGCAGGCTCTGGTACAGGTGCAGCTGGAACATCCCTTCGTCCGTCGGCAGCGGCACCGACACGACGCGCTCGACGAGCACTTCGCGCCGGCGCCGGTACGCGATCAAATCGTGGATCGTGAGGATGCCGAGACCGTGCGCGCGCGCGAAACGTTCCAGCTCGGGCAGGCGCGCCATGCGCCCGTCGTCGGACAGGATCTCGCACACCGCGGCGACCGGCTGGAGGCCGGCCAGCGTGCACAGGTCGGGCGCGGCCTCCGTGTGTCCGGCGCGGCGCAGCGTCCCGCCGGGCACGGCGCGCAGCGGGAACACGTGGCCGGGGCGCACCAGGTCCTTGCTCTGGGTGGCCGGCCGGGCCAGCGCGCGCAGCGTGCGCGCGCGATCGAACGCCGACGTTCCCGTACTCGTGCCGCGGCGCACGTCGACGGACTCGGTGAACGGCGTGCCGAACTTCGCGGTGTTCTGCGAGACCATGAGCTTCAGGCCCAGCCGGTCCGCGATGTCGGGCGCCATGGGCGCGCACAGGATGCCGCGGCCGTGCTTGATCATGAAGTTCACCATCTGCGGCGTGGCCTTTTCCGCCGCGAACACGAGGTCGCCCTCGTTCTCGCGCTGCGCGTCGTCGACGACGATGATCATGTGGCCGCGGCGGATGCGCTCGACGGCCTCGGGTACGGTCAGACGGACCGCGGCCGAGACGATCGGCGCCGTGCTCCCGAGCGGATTCGGCACGAGGCGCCGGCGCGGCGCGGCGCCGGCGCCCGACGCCGCGCGCGTGCGTGATGCGCGGCGCTTGCGCGCCGCGCCCGCCCGCTTCCCGCCCCGCGCGCTTCCGGCCCGCGACGTGCGCGTTCGCTTCACGACGGCCTCCCTTCGACGGCGCTGCCTTCCACGAGGCGCGCCAGGTAGCGCGCCAGGAGATCCACTTCCAGGTTCACGGCTCGGCCGACGGCGTACGATCCGGCGCTCGTGACGGACAGCGTGTGCCCGATGTAGGCGATGGTGCAGCCGGTGTCCATGAGCCCCGCGACCGTCAGGCTCACGCCGTCCACGGCCAGCGAGCCCTTCTCGGCCACGAAGCGCCTGAGCGACTCCGGGACCTCGAACGTGACGCGCCGGCTCTCGCCCTCCGGCTCGATGCGGCGCACCGTGCCGACTCCGTCGACGTGTCCCTGGACGAGGTGTCCGCCGAGCCGGGCGCCGAGCACGAGCGCGCGCTCGAGATTGACGCGGTCGCCGGCGCGCCACGCGCCGAGCGTCGTGCGCTGCAGCGTTTCGTGCACGGCGTCCAGGGCGACGCGCCCGTCCTTCGACTCGACGACGGTGAGGCAGCACCCGTCGCAGGCCAGACTGTCGCCCACGCTCAGATCCCGGACCACCGCACCGCCCGAGATCCACAGGCGCCGGCCGGCGTCGCGCGGTTCGATGCCGTCGACCGTTCCCAGGATTTCGACGAGTCCGGTGAACACGCTCACACCTCCGTCATCAGCAGCACGTCGGCCCCGACGCGCGACGGTTGCACGCGGCGCACGCGGCGCGCTCCGGCCAGCCCGCCGGGTCGCGAGCCCGCGAGCCACACCGGGCCCTCGCCGAGCAGGCGCGGCGCGACGAACAGCGCGATGCCGTCCACGCAGCCGGCGTCCAGCCAGGCTCGACCCAGCGTCGGCCCGGACTCCATCAGCACGTCGTGGCAGCCGGCGGCGGCCAGGCGCCGGGCCAGCGCGCGCGGCGCGACGCCGTCGCGCGTGGCGGGCAGCACCCACACCGTGACGCCGCGCGCCTCGAGCGCGAGGCGGCGCGCGCGGCTCGCGGCGCGCGTGCACGCCACGACCGTGCCGCGTGCCGCGCGGCCGCGGTACAGGCGCAGCGCGAGCGGCAGCGCGAGCCGCGAGTCGCACACCACGCGCAGCGGCTGGAGTCGCGAGCGCGCGCCCGGGCCGCGCGCCGTCAGGCGCGGATCGTCGGCACGCGCCGTCCCCGAGCCGACGACGATGGCGTCGACGCGCGCGCGCATCGCGTGCACGCGCGCGCGCGCCTCGGGGCCGGTGATCCAGCGCGAGCGCCCGCGCGCGTCCGCGACGCGGCCGTCCAGCGTGACGCCCAGCTTCCACGTGACGCGCGGTCGCCCCTCGCGATGCGCGAGCACGTAGCCGGCAAGCGCCGCCGCGGCCTCGCCCGCGCCGACGCCGAGCGTCACGCGCACGCCGCCGGCGCGCAGTCGGCGCAGGCCCCGCCCGTTCACGATGCGGTGCGGGTCACGCATCGCCACGACGCAGCGCCGGATGCCGGCGGCCAGGATGGCGTCCACGCACGGCGGCGTGCGCCCGACGTGCGCGCACGGCTCGAGCGTCACGTACAGCGTGGCGCCGCGCGCCTTCGCGGCCGCGGCGCGCAGCGCGACGACCTCGGCGTGATCGGTGCCCGCCGCGCGGTGCCAGCCCTCGCCCACGATCCGGCCGTCCTTCACCACGACCGCACCCACGATCGGGTTCGGACGGGTGGCGCCACGCCCGCGCTCGGCCAGCTGGAGCGCGCGACGCATGAAGCCCAGATCCTGTTCGCTTGACGGACGCATCGCCTCACCCGGAAACAAGAAAACCCCGTGGAAAACCCACGGGGCGGCGCCGGGCTTCGCCTTTGAGGACGTGCGCGAGCCCCAGCTCCCTCTCCCATCCCGACTGTCACGGTCGGCTCCGGAATCTCGCCGGATCTGCGGCCGGTCGTTCATGCCGGAGAAGCCGCCGGAAACCGGCCGACCCTTCGCCGAACGCCGCCGCTCGCGGGCTTTACCGCCGGTGGGGACTTCTCACCCCGCCCCGAAGGAGCAACGAGCCGGCGAGGATAACGGCGGCCGGAGCGACCTGTCAAAACGCCGCGCTAGTAGTAGAACGCCAGGCGCGCGAGCAGGATGGTCCAGTCATCCTTCTTGAGGAACGCGTGGCGCGCTCCGACCTCGAAACCGACACGCACCGGATGCGGGCGGGCCGGCAGCCACGCGGCGTCGATGGCGACGCCCAGCGCGTTCTCGGCGACCGCGAGGCTGTCGAACGCGAAGCCGCCCGCCGCGCTCGAGATCTCGGCGCGCGCGTGCATCAAGCCCGGGCCGAACGAGACGCGGCGCAGCGGCCCGAGGTGCTTGGGCAGCCAGTGCAGCCGGACGTCGGTCTCGAACAGGCTGTAGTCCACGTTCGCGAACAGGCTGCCGCTCTCGGCGGTGATGCCGCCGAGCAGGTGCTGGCTCACGTCCACACCGACGCGCCAGTCGGGGTCGAGCGGATAGTCCACGCCGCCGCCGAACGAGATCGAGCCGCCGGGCTTCTCGTCGACGAACAGTTGCGCCATCCCGACCGCGGCGTGCCCCTCCCACGCGTCGAGCTTGAGGCCGGCGCGGGCCGGCGCGGCGAGCCACGGGGCCAGCGTGGCCACGAGCAGCGGCGCGAGCGCCGCACGGAACGCCGGACGCCACGATGGATGGTTCGCTCGGTGCACGGCTCCTCCTTCGCTCACTTGTTGAAACGGATCTCGAGACAGTCGCCGTCGACCACTTTGTACTCGCGCCCCTCGAGCCGGAGCGCGCCCTTGTCGCGCGCCTTCGCGTGGCCGCCGAGGTCGAGCAGCGTTTGCCAGCTCACGACCTCGGCACGAATGAAGCCCTTCGCCAGATCGGAGTGGATCTCGCCGGCCGCGTCCACCGCGGTCTCGCCCTGACGCACCGTCCACGCACGCACCTCGTCGGGGCCGACCGTGAAGAACGAGATGAGCCCGAGCACGCGATAGCACGCGCGGATCAGGATCGACAGGCCGTCGTCCGTCATCCCCAGCTCGGAGCGGAACGCGGCCCGCTCGTCTTCGGCGAGTCCCACGATTTCGCGCTCGAGGTGCGCGCGCAGCGCCACGGCCTGGACCGGGCCGCTGGCGGCGGGCGCGGGCCGCGTCGCGTCGTCGTCCTGGTTGTACACCGCGAGGATCGGCTTGAGCGTCAGAAGTTGGAAGCCACGGAGCAGGCGGCGCTCCTCGGCGTCGAACGTCTGGCCTTCCAGCAGCGCCTCGCCCTCGAGCATCGTCTTGCAGCGCTCGAGCAGCGCGTGCTCGCGCTCGTTCTGCTTCTTGCCGATCCGCAGCTCCTTCGCGACCTTCTCGAGGCGCCCTTCGACGATCGCGAGGTCGCTCAGGATCAGCTCGGCCTCGAGTCCCTTCAGGTCGCGCGCCGCGTCCACCCCGCCATTGATGGGCACGGCCGGGCTCGCGAAGTCGCGCACGACGAGCAGCAGCGCGTCGCAGTTGCGCACGCTCGAGAACAGGTCCGGGCCCTTGGCGGCGGCGCGCGCGCTGACCTGGCCCGCCGCCGCGCTGTCCACGAACTGGATCTGCGCGTACGTCGTCTTCTTGGGCTGGTACAGAGCGGAGAGCCGGTCGACGCGGGGGTCGGGCACGCGGACGACGCCGACCTGCTCGCGTCCGGCCGGCGACGGAGCGGACGTGCCGGCGCCCTGCATGAGGATCTCGAAGACCGTGGTCTTGCCGGACTGGGCGAGACCGAGGATGCCGACGCGCTTCATTTGAGCCGATCGCCTCCCTAGGACACGAAAACGCCCGCGGGGCTTGGCCCGCCCGCGGGCGATTCGAAAGGACGAGTGGAGTCTAGGGGTGCGCCGCCAAACCTGTCAATCGGTGCGCTCCTCGTAGGCGTTCATCATGACGGCACGCAGTCGCGCGGAGACGTTGAGCGGCACGGCCGTCGTGCGGTCCGACTGATAGAGAACGATGGTCTTCTTGAGCGTGTCCACTTCGATCTGACAGTCCGCGCACTGCGCCAGGTGCTCCTCGATGGCATGGCACAACTCGGCACGTGCGTCCTCGTCCAGATAGTCGGCCAGCTGATCCAGTACTTCGTTACAGTTCACGTCCCTCTCCGGTCACGCGGTCGGGTGATGATGGCCGGGCACCTCGCTCCGTCCCGGTCTCCACAGAGCGGCACACGCGGGTGTAGATGTCGCAGTGCGGTGATAGGTTTGCAAAAATCTGACAGCAGTTCAAAGCATTTCGCACGGCCCGGCTCGAATGCCTGGCAAACCCTCCGATGTGCCCCTCTGGCCCACGCTCGCCGGGCGCCCGCGGGGCGGCGCCCCGCCCGGCTCGGCCTTGGATCGTGGTGACCCGTGCTGGGATCGAACCAGCGACTCCCTGCTTAAAAGGCAGGTGCTCTACCGACTGAGCTAACGGGTCACCCCGGCCAAGGCCGCCTGGTGTGGGTTCGGCGGTCAGCTTACTTCCCGGCCTTGTTCCTCTGCTTCAGGTATTCGAGCAGTTGGCTGGCCACCTCATCGCTCAGATGCTGGTTCGGCATCTGGGTCTTGTACTGGGCGAACAGGGCCTTCGACGTCGGATCCTCGTGCGTCATGACGTCGGGGTGCATGATCTGGCCCTTGATCCACTGGGCGGTGCGGCGCGACGTCACGCCGTTCAGGTCGGGGCACGTGATCTTGCGGCCGAAGCCGTGGCACGTCGCGCAGATCTTGGTGGTGAACAGCTTCTCGCCCACCTCGGCCTTGGCCGCGTCGATCGCTCCGCTCGCCGCCCGCGGCCCGTCGTCCAGCCCGGCGACCGAGAACGCGCCACCCGTCGTGGTGCCGCCGGCCGTCGTGCTGCCCGTCGTCGTGCCGCCCGCCGTCGTGCCGCCCGCCGTCGTGCCGCCCGCCGCCGGCGCCGAGGCCGTGTCGGTCGTCGTCGTGCCGCCCGCCGTCGTTCCGCCGCCCGCGCCACCGCCCGCGGTGTTCGAGTTCTGATCGCCGCCCGACTTGCCGCCGCAGCCGGCCAGCGCCGCGACCAGCCACAGCGCGACTGCGCCCCTCGTGAGCCTGTTCATGATCGCTCCTCTCCGCGCCCCTCGTCGCGACGGGCGCCACCCGGTTCTCGTTCGGTGCGCCCTGCGCGCGCCGGCATCGCTCACGCCCGCGGCACTTCGGCGTCCCGCTCGGCGCCCACCGACACCGAGGCCAGCGGCACGTCCAGCGCCCGCTCCAGCCATTCGAGGTAGTCGCGCGCCGGCCCCGGCAGATCGCACCAGCGCCGCGTCGCGCGCGTCGACGTCTTCCAGCCCGGAAAGCGGCGCCACGTCGGCCGCACCCGCTCGAGCACGCGCGCCGTCGGCGGCAGGCGATCGAGCGGCGCGCCGTCCAGCTCGTAGCGCTCGAGTACCTGGATCTCGTCGAACGCGTCGAGCACGTCGAGCTTGGTCACGATCAGCGCGTCCAGTCCGTTGACGCGCGTCGCGTGACGCAGCGCCGGCACGTCGAGCCAGCCGCAGCGCCGCGGGCGCCCGGTCGTGGCGCCGTACTCCTCGCCGGCCTCGCGCAGCCGCGCCGCCTCGGCGTCGGGCATCTCGCTCGGGAACGGCCCGAGCCCCACACGCGTCGCGTACGCCTTCGTGACGCCGAGCACGCGGTCCACCGC
This sequence comes from Saccharimonadaceae bacterium (SeqCode), assembly GCA_035494735.1. Taxonomy (GTDB): domain Bacteria; phylum Eisenbacteria; class RBG-16-71-46; order RBG-16-71-46; family RBG-16-71-46; genus DATJGS01. Next base: position 18,418 of record DATJGS010000026.1, on the reverse strand, counting down.
GCGCGGCCCGAGCCCGACGCCGAGCGGCGCGCCGGCCGCCGATGCCGACGACGACGTGACGAACGGGTACGTGCCGTGGTCGAGGTCGAGCAGCGTGCCCTGCGCCCCTTCGAGCAGCAGCCGGCGCCCGGCCTTGCGCGCGCGCTCCAGCTCGTCGCCGACGTCGGTGATCATCGGCCGGAAGCGCTGCTCGCACGGTCGCAGCGACTCGACGAGCGCGGCCCCGCTCATCGTGGCCAGCACGTCGACCTCGGGATACTCGAGCCTCAGGCGCGCCAGATTCCGGTCGCACGCGGCGGCGAAGTACTCGGGGTCGGCCAGGTCGGCGACGCGCAGTCCGGTGCGCGCGGCCTTGTCGCGGTACGCGAAGCCGATGCCGCGCCCGGTCGTGCCGATGGCGCCCGCGCCGCGCTCGGCGACGGCCTCGACGGCGCGGTGGTACGGCAGGATGAGGTGCGCCGACGCGCTGAGCCCGAGGCGCGAGCGCACGTCGATGCCCAGGCTCTCGAGCATCGCGATCTCGGTGTCGAGGCGCTCCAGGTCGACGACCACGCCGTTGCCGATCAGGCAGCGTGTCCCGGGATGCAGCACGCCCGACGGCACCAGGTGCAGCACGAGCGTCGCGCCGTCGCGGATGACGCTGTGGCCGGCATTGGGTCCGCCCTGATAGCGGGCCACGATATCGGCCTCCGCGCTCAGCGCGTCGACGACCTTGCCCTTGCCCTCGTCACCCCACTGAGCCCCGACCACCACGGTGCACGGCATGCGCCCACTCTCCTCCCGAAAAGCCGGGCGCACGCTAGCAGAGGGTCCCAAGGGTTGGCCAGCGCGGCGCGTACCGGGGCCGCGCGACGCGGCGCGCGGGCGGTCGCGGCGCGCGTCAGCCGGCGAGCGCGGAGAGCGCCTCGAGCAGCACGCTCGCGGCTTCGTCGCCGGCGCGGCGCTGGGCCTCGTGCGTCGAGGCGCCGAGGTGCGGCACGGCGAGCACGTTCGGCAGCGCGAGCAGCGGGCTCTCCCCGGGCGGCTCGTTCGCGAACACGTCGAGCGCCGCGCCGCGCAGGCGGCCGTTCGCGAGCGCCTCGTGGAGCGCGGTCTCGTCGACCACGCCGCCGCGCGCGACGTTCAGCAGCAGCGCGTCGGGGCGCATGACCTGCAGCTCGCGCGGGCCGATCAGATGGCGCGTGTCCGCCGACAGCGGCACGTGCAGCGACACGACCTCGGCCTCCGCGAGCAGCGCGTCGAGCGTCGCGCGGCGCACCCACTCGAAGCCGGCCGGCCACGTGCCGATCAACGGGTCGCACGCCCATACGGTCATCTCGAACGCGCGCGCGCGCAGCGCCATCTCGCGCCCCACGCGACCGAAGCCGATGAGCCCGAGCGAGCGGCCGGCCAGCTCGTGGCCCATGAACTTGCTCTTCTCCCAGTCGCCGGCCTTCAGCGACGCGGCCGCCGGGACGAGGTGCCGCTCGAGCGCGAGCATCAGTCCGAACGCGAGCTCGGCGACCGACACGGCATTCGCGGCCGGGGTGTTGAACACGGAGACGTTGCCGCGCCGCGCCGCCGTCAGGTCCACGTTGTCGAGCCCGACGCCGGCGCGCACCACGACGCGCAGCGTCGGCGCGCCGCGCAGCACCTCGCCGGTGACGCGCGCGCCGCCGCGGATGAGCAGCGCGTGAGCGCCGGCCAGAGCCTCGATCAGCGCGGCGCCCTGAGCGCCCGACGCGTCCACGACCTCGTGACCCGCGCCGCGCACGCGCTCGAGCGCGCGGCCGTCGAGGCGGTCGGCGACGACGACCTTCATGCCGTCTCCCAGGCCCGCGTCGCGGCCGCGCTCGCGCCGCCCGCCGGATGCCCGCCGAGCGTGCCCACGCACTCCTCGAGCGCGCCGAGCAGCGCGTGGATGTCGGCCAGGTCGTACGCGCCCATGTGGCCCACGCGCAGGATGACACCCTTCAACTGGTCCTGACCGCCGGCCACGACCATGCCGTGGACCTCGCGCAGGCGTCGCACGAGTTTCGCGGCGTCCACGCCGGAGGGCGGCTTCAAAGCGGTCACGGCGTGCGAGGCGTGCTTGGCGAAGCGCGCGAAGCCGAGCGCCTGCGCGCCCGCTTGCATCGCGTGCGCCAGCTTGCGATGGCGCGCGTGCACCGCGTCGAGCCCCTCTTCGCGGATCATGGCGAGCGCCTCTTCCAGCGCCAGCACCAGGCTGACGGGCGGCGTGAACGCGGTCTCGCCCAGCGGCAGGTTCTGGATCGCCCGGCGCAGGTCGAAGTAGAACCGCGGCAGGGCGTCGCGGCCGACGAGCGGCAGCGCCGCGGCCGAGACGCCGAGCGTGGCGATGCCGGGCGGCACCATCAGGCCCTTCTGCGACCCGCACACCACGACGTCGATGCCCCACGCGTCCTGCGGCAGCGGATGGACGCCGAGGCTCGTCACCGCGTCCACGATCACGCGCCGCCCGCGCGCGCGCGCCTCGCGTGCGATGCCCTCGACGTCGTGGAGCGCGCCGGTCGACGTCTCGCTGTGCGTGCAGAACACCGCGGCCAGCGCGGGATCGGCGTCGAGCGCGTGGCCGACGGCGGCGGGCTCGAGGCTCTCTCCCCACGCCACGTCGACGGTCTGATGCGCGACGCCGTAGGCCTTGAGGATCGACACCCAGCGCTGGCCGAACTTGCCGCCGACCGCGACGAGCGCGCGCTCGCCGGGCGCGAGGAAGTTGACGACGGCCGCCTCCATCGCCCCGGTGCCGGACGCGGCGAGCAACAGCACCTCACCCGCCGTGCCGTGCAGCTCCTTCAGCGACGCGAGGACGCGGCGCAGCGTGTCACGGAAGACCTCGGTGCGGTGGTGCGGCGGCACCTGCGAGAGGGCGCGCAGCACCCGGACCGGGATTTCCACCGGCCCGGGCGTGAACAGACGGACGCGGCGCGGCCCCGCGCTCATCGTCAGTGCGCGTAGCTCGAGGTCTGGTCGTCGGGCCTGGGCGGCGGCGGCGTCTGCGCCGGCCGGTCCAGCGCCTGTTCCAGCACCTGATCCATGCTCTCGACCGGGATGAACTCCAGATCGGCGCGCACGTCCTCGGGAATCTCGGCGACGTCCTTCTGGTTCGACAGCGGGATGAGCACGGTCTTGATGCCCGAGCGCCGCGCCGCCACCGCCTTCTCGTTGAGCCCGCCGATGCCGAGCACGTTGCCGCGGAGCGTGATCTCGCCGGTCATGGCCACGTCCGGCTTCGTCGGCACGCCGGTCAGCGCGCTGACGAGCGCGGTCGCGATCGTGATGCCGGCCGACGGCCCGTCCTTGGGGATCGCGCCCTCGGGCACGTGCACGTGGATGTCGATGTCGCGATAGAACCATTTGTCGAGCCCGAGCTGTTCGGCGCGCGCGCGGGCGTACGACAGCGCGGCGTGGCCGCTCTCGCGCATGACCTCGCCGAGCTTGCCCGTCATCTGCAGGTCGCCCTTGCCGGGCAGGATGCTGACTTCGATCGTCAGCAGATCGCCGCCGGTCTCGGTCCAGGCCAGGCCGTTCGCGAGCCCGATGCGGCTCTTGCGCTCGATCACCGAGTCCGTGAAGCGCGCGGGCCCGAGGAAGCGGTGCAGGTTCTCGGCGCGCACGCGCACGCCGCCCTTCAGCTTGCCCGACGCCTTGCGCCTCGCGACCTTGCGGCACAGTCCGGCGATCTGGCGCTCGAGGCTGCGCACGCCGGCCTCGCGCGTGTAGCGGTGCACCATGGCGCGCAGCGCGTCGACCGAGATCTTGAGATCGTCCTCCTCGAGCCCGGCCGCGGCGCGCTGCTTGGGCACGAGGAAGCGCCGCGCGATCTCGACCTTCTCGCCGTCGAGGTAGCCGGGCAGGCGGATGATCTCCATGCGGTCTTCCAGCGCCGGCGGGATCGTGAACAGCGAGTTCGCCGTGCACAGGAACATGACCTGCGACAGGTCGAAGTCGACCTCGAGGTAGTGGTCGTTGAACGTGTGGTTCTGCTCGGGGTCGAGCACTTCGAGCAAGGCCGACGCCGGGTCGCCGCGGAAGTCGGCACCGAGCTTGTCGATCTCGTCGAGCAGGAACACGGGATTGCGGCTGCCGGCCCGGCGCAGGCTCTGGATGACGCGCCCGGGGAGCGAGCCGATGTACGTGCGGCGATGCCCCCGGATCTCGGCCTCGTCGCGCACGCCGCCCAGGGCGACGCGCACGAAGCGCCGGCCGAGCGCGCGCGCGATGGACTTGCCGAGCGACGTCTTGCCGACGCCGGGCGGGCCGACGAAGCACAGGATCGGCCCCCGGTTCTTGCCGGTCAGCTTGAGCACGGACAGGTACTCGACGATCCGGTCCTTGATCTTGCGCAGGCCGTAGTGGTCCTCGTCGAGGATGCGCTCGACCTCGCCGATGTCCGCGCGATCGCGCGTCGACTTGTGCCAGGGCAGCGACACGAGCCAGTCGAGGTAGTTGCGCACGACCGTCGCCTCGGGCGACATGAAGCTCATCTTGGCGAGGCGGTCCAGCTCCTTCATGGCCTTGGTCACGACGTCGCGCGGCATGCGCGCGCGCTTGATCGCGGTGCCCAGCTCGTCGATCTCGCTCGCGTACTCGTTCTGGTGACCGAGTTCCTTGCGGATCGCCTTGAGCTGCTCGTTGAGATAGAACTCCTTCTGATTCTTGTGCACCTGCGAGCGCACCTGGCCCTCGATCTTGCGCTCGAGCTTGATGATCTCCAGCTCGGAACCCAGGATCTCGCCCAGCATCTTGAGTCGTGGGATCGCGCCCTCGACCTCGAGCAGCCGCTGCTTCTGCGGCACCTTGACGAGCAGGTGCGCGGCCACGGTGTGGGCCAGCGACGACGGATCGTTGATGTTGTTCGCGGTCGTCAGCACTTCGTCGGGGATGCGCCGGTTGAGGTGCACGTAGTCGTTGAACAGCGACAACACGTGGCGCATCAGCGCTTCCGTCTCGGCGCCGTCGCTGGGCGGCTCGTGCAGCGCCGACACCTTGACCATGTAGTAGTCGCTGGACCAGTGGAAGCGCTCGACGCGGCAGCGCGTCAGCCCTTCGACCAGCACGCGCATCGTGCCGTCCGGCAGGCGGAACAGCTGCAGCACGCGCACCACGGTGCCGACGGAGTACAGCTCCTCGTGCGTCGGGTCCGCGACCTCGCTGCGCTTCTGCGCGGTGACGAACAGCATGCGATCGCGGGCCACGGCCTTCTCGATCGCGTTCACCGACGGCAGGCGGCCGACGAGCAGCGGGATGGTCATGTACGGGAACACGACGACGTCGCGCAGCGGCAGCAGCGGCAGTCGGTCCTGGAACTCGAAACGCTCGTCGCCGCGGGCCACGATCAGGCGCTGGCTGGCGCGGACGAGGGCGGTCTTCTTCTTGGGGCTGGTCTTACGGGTGCTACCGGACAAAGGGCGCCTCGTGTGGTTGAGCGGCCGCCGATGGTTCGTGGGATGGGTCACATCGATCCGGCTGCGGCCTTCCGTGGCCGGCACTCCGGGCGGACGGTGTCGGCCTGCCCGATGGGCAGTCTACACCATCTCGTGGGACGAATCGGCCGCCGCGGAGAACCCGCGGCGGCCGTCCAGCTGCGAATCGGAAGCTTCGGCTCAGGCTTCCTTGCGCCGCTTCTCGCGCTCGCCGCGGTACGTCAGCAGCGGCGGCGCGGCGTTCAGGATGCACTCGCGCGAGATCGTGCAGCCGATGACGTCGGCGCGCGAGGGAATGTCGTACATGACGTCGAGCATCGACTCCTCGATCACCGCGCGCAGGCCGCGCGCGCCGGTGCCGCGCTTGATCGCCTGCTGCGCGATCGCCTTGAGCGCGTCCTCGGTGAAGTCGAGTTTGACTCCTTCCATCTCGAAGAATTTCGCGTACTGCTTCGTGATCGCGTTCTTCGGCTCGGTGAGGATGCTGATGAGCGACACCTCGTCGAGCGAGTCCAGCGTCCCGACGACCGGCAGACGGCCGACCAGCTCGGGGATCAGGCCGTAGCGCAGCAGATCCTCGGGCTCGATCAACGCCATCAGCTCGCCGACGTTCTTCTCCTTCTTGCTGCGGATGTCGGCGCCGAAGCCCAGCAGCTGCTGGCCGACGCGGCGCTCGACGATCTTGTCGAGGCCCTCGAACGCGCCGCCGCAGATGAACAGGATGTCCTTGGTGTTGACCTCGATGTACTTCTGCTGCGGATGCTTGCGCCCGCCCTGCGGCGGCACGTTCGCGACCGTGCCCTCGAGGATCTTGAGCAGCGCCTGCTGCACGCCCTCGCCCGAGACGTCGCGCGTGATCGAAGGGTTCTCGCTCTTCCGCGAGATCTTGTCGATCTCGTCGATGTACACGATGCCGTGTTCGGCGTTGACCAGGTTGAAGTCGGCCGACTGGAGCAGGCGCACGAGGATGTTCTCGACGTCCTCGCCGACGTAGCCGGCCTCCGTCAGGCTCGTCGCGTCGACGATCGCGAACGGCACCTTGAGGAAGCGCGCGAGCGTGCGCGCGAGCAGCGTCTTGCCGGTGCCCGTCGGCCCGATGAGCAGGATGTTCGACTTCTCGAGCTCGACCTCGCCCGGCGGCGGAGGCGAATAGATGCGCTTGTAGTGGTTGTACACGGCCACGGCCAGCGTCTTCTTGGCGCGGCCCTGCCCGACCACGTAGTCGTCGAGGATGCGCTTGATCTCGGCGGGCTTGGGCAGCGCTCCGGAAGCCGCCGGCTGCTCGCGTTCGAGTTCACCCTCGAGGATGTCGTTGCACAGCTTCACGCACTCGCTGCAGATGTACACCGAGGGGCCCGACACGAGCCGGGCGACCTCGTCCTGACCGCGACCGCAGAACGAGCAACGAATCGGGTGGGGCGTGGCGATGCGCTTTTTCATGAGGCTCCCAAAACCAGGGTGCAACCAGTGGGCGGAAGCCCGCCCGACATCAGCGTCGTTTGTCGATCACCTCGTCGATGAGACCGTACTGCTTTGCCTCCTCGACTGACATGAAGTTATTGCGGTCGGTGTCCTTTTCGATCTGGTCCAGGGTCCGGCCGGTGTGCCGGGACAGGATCGTGTTGAGCTGTTCCTTCATCTTCATGACTTCTTTCGTGTAGATCTCGATGTCCGTAACCTGCCCCTGCGTCCCGCCCAGCGGCTGGTGGATCATGATCCGCGAGTTCGGCAGCGACGAGCGCTTGCCCTTCGCGCCGGCGGCCAGCAGCACCGCGCCCATGCTCGCGGCCTGGCCCATGCACAGGGTGGCCACGTCGGGCTTCACGAACTGCATGGTGTCGTAGATCGCGAGTCCGGCCGTGACCATCCCGCCCGGGCTGTGGATATAGAGGTTGATGTCGCGGTCCGGATCCTCGCCCTCGAGGAAGATCATCTGGGCGATGACCAGGTTCGCGACCATGTCATCGATCGGGGTTCCGATGAAGATGATGCGGTCCTTGAGGAGCCGCGAGTAGATGTCGTACGCCCGTTCGCCGCGTCCCGTCTGCTCGACCACGATGGGAACCAGTCCCATACTCACACCCTCGTCTTTCGTTCGAATTGGTGGTTCGGCGCTTCTCGTGGATGCGGCTCGAGGCCGTCGGGATTCCTGACTCAGCGGGTCGCCGGGATGATCAGCGGCTCCGCGGAAGACTCTTCGCGCACTTCGGCTGCGTTCATCAGCCAGTCCAGCGCCTTGCGTTCGAGCAGCGACTCGCGCAGCCCGCTCCGCGCCTCCGCCGCCAGATAACGGGCCCGGATGCGGGCGGCCTGTCGCGGGTCGGCATCGGCCATGCGCTGGATCTCCTCGCTCACTTCGTCGTCGCTGACCTCCAACCGCTCCTGGCGGGCGACGGCCGCCAGCAGCACCTCGCGGCGCAGCGAGCGTTCGACGTTCGCCTTGTATCGCGTCTCCAGATCCTTGCGGAGGGCCTCGGGGACTTCGCGTCCGCCGGTGGCCTCCCGGATCACCCGCTCCAGCATGTACTCGACCAGCCGCTGCGGCAACTCGAACGTGTTCCTCTCGAGCAGGGCCTCGGTCAGGGCCGCTTCCCCCTCGCGCTGCACGCGCACCCGCTCCTCGCCTTCGAGGTTCAGCCGCACCCGCGAGCGCAACTCCTCGAGGGAGTCGAGCTTGAAGACCTCTTTCGCCAGGTTATCGTCCAGGGCCCGCAACTTCTTTTCCTGGATTTTCCGGATTTTCACGACGTAGCGCGCGGCCTTGCCCGCGACTTCCGGGGCCGGGTAGTCCTCCGGGTAATTCACGGTCAGGGTGCGCTCCTGGCCGGCTTCGGCGCCGAGCAGTCCGGTCTCGAGATCGGGCGGAACGCCCTCACCCCCGAGCTGGACGCGGCGCGCCTTGGCGCGCGTGCCGCTCAATCGCCGGCCGTTCGCGTCGAGCCGGGTCGAATCCAGCAGGACGACGTCGCCGGGGCCGGCCGGGCGATCCACGTCGAGGAACACGGCGGTGTCTTCCAGCAGCCCGGCGAGCACGCGCTCGACCGCGGCCTCATCGACCGGCCGGCTGTGCCGCGAGACGGGCAGGCCCTTGTAGTCCTTGGCCTCGATCTCGGGGCGCACGTCGACCACGGCCTCGAAGCGCAGCGACTGGCCCGGCGCGAAGCGCAAATTGCGGACGAGCGGCGGGACGACCGGGTTCAGGCGCGCCTCGTCGACCGCTTCGCCGGTGACACGCGGCAGGTAGCTCTCGAGGAATTCCTGTTCGACGGACGCCGCGAAGTGCTGGCGCACCATGTCGAGGGGCACCCGGCCCTTGCGGAATCCGGGGAGCGCGGCGCGGCGCTGGATCTGGCGCGCCACCTCTTCGAGCCGGCGTTCGACTTCGTCGAGCGGGACCTCGATGTCGAGCGCGTGTTGCCAGGCGCCCGTGGGACGGACCGATAGGTTCATGCGACGACGTCACTCCATGTGAAGGGGGTGGGTGTCTCTGGGTCGGAGTCGGCGACAGACTGCGAGAGGGGGGATTTGAACCCCCACGAGTTGCCCCACCGGATCCTAAATCCGGCGCGTCTGCCAGTTCCGCCACTCTCGCTCAAGAACGGCACGCTCGAGATCGAGGTCGCGTCTTGCGTCCTCCCTGCGATCGTTCGCCATGATGCGCCGAGCGCACTGTGGACGGCATTCGAATGGCGGCGAGTATAGCATAGCGTTCGCGGCGCTCCGTCGCGTGGCGCGGCGGGCCGCGACGGCATGGTCTCGCGCGGCGTCAGTGCCGGCGCAGTATCAGCGCCAGCGCGGCGTCAGTGCCAGCGCAGCGTGGCGACGATGCGCTCTTCGTAGGAGTGCGGCGCCGCCGCGCGCTCGATCACGCGATGCGTGAGCCCGACTTCCGCGGCCACCGTGCCGAACAGCCAGCCGAAGCCGAGACCGTACACGCCGTCGCGCGCCTCGGGCACGCCCGACTGCTGCTCCGCACCGCCGCCGAAGCGCAGCGTCCACGGATCGCGCGCGTCGTGGTACTCGCCGGCCAGCGCCCAGCTCGATCCCGCGCCGGTCGTGACGCCGAGTCCGCTCCAATCCTGCGCGCCGCGCGCGCCGCCGCCGGCGAGCAGCGCGAACGCCGGGTCCACGAGCCAGCGCACCGACGCGCCGCCCTCCCAGCCTGCCGCGCGCGTGCTCGGCATCGACGCCGTGCTCGAGCCGCTGATCAGATCCGCGCGCTGCGTCACGTCGAGCGACAGTTCGGGCACGTAGCGCCACGCGGCGCCCGCGCCGAGGGCCCGGCCGAGGAACTGACCGTCGAAGCGCAGCCCGGCCGACCCACCGACGCCGCTGCCCGAGAGTTCGAGCCGCGTCGTGCCGGAGTTCGGCGAGCCATCCTCGACGTCCGCCTGATAGACGTCGTCGCGATGCGTCCACTCGAGCGCGACGCCGGCGCGCACGCGCCCGAGCGGCAGCGAGCCGAGCACGCCCGCGCGCAGCTCGCGCGCCGACGTGCTGCTCACGACGCTGCCCGATGTCGGCGACAGCGCGTTCCCGACGGTGTACGCGTTGTCCTCGAGGCGCAGCACGGGCTGCTGCAGGTAGGCCGCGAGGCCGACGCGGCCGAGCGACGTGCCGGCCCACGCGCCGGCGAAGTCCACGTAAGCCGTCTCGTCGGAGAAGTCACGATTGGCGGCGCGCAGGTCCTGGCGGTTCGAGTGGAGCAGCAGCGGCGCGACCGAGCCCGCGCGGCGCGGCGCCCACGCCGGATTGTCGAACGGCTCCGTGCCGAGCCAGCGATCGGCGAGCGCGAGGCCGGCCGACGTGGCGGAGCCCGGCATGGGCATGGAGCCGGGGAACGAGAAACGCACGGGATCGAGGGGGGCCGGCGGTGTGGCGTGGGCGGCGCCGGCGCCGAGCCCGAGGCCCAGCGCGAGCGCGGCAAAGACGCGTCTCATGGTCACGCTCCGTACTTGTCGAGACGCCCGGCGTTCGCAAGCAATACCGCGATCAGGTCCTTGCTGGCAAGCGTGCCGAGGCTGCCCTGCCGCGCGGTCTTCTCGTGGAAGCGCGGCAGCTGGTCCGCGCCGGCGAACGCGCCGGCCACCAGGGCCGGCACCGGATGCCAGCTGTGGCCGCGCATCGGCACGGGCGTCGAATGGTCGCCGGTCACGCACAGCACGTCGGGATGGAGCGCGACGAGCGCGGGCAGCGCGGCGTCGACCTGCTCGATGGCCGCGACCTTGGCGTCGAAGTTCCCGTCCTCGCCCGCCATGTCGGTGGGCTTGATGTGGATGAAGAAGTAGTCGAACGCCGCCCAGTTCGCGGCCGCCGTCGCGAACGCGTCGGCCGGCGCGTCGCCGGTCGGCAGCACGCGCATGCCGGCCAGCTCCGCGACGCCGCGATACATCGGGTACGCGGCGATGGCCGCGGCGCGCAGCTTGAAGCGCTCCAGGTAACCCTCGAGGTGCGGGCGCGCGGACAGGCCGCGCAACAGCGCGGCGTTCGCGACCGGCTCGCCCTTCAGCACGTCGCGGGCGCGCGCCAGGAACGCGTTCACCACGCGCGCCGTGCGCGCCGAGGCCGGATCGCCGTCGAGCGCGTGCGCCTCGGGAATCGACTTGCCCTCGTGGTGCGGGTCGGCGTCGCTGACCGCGCCGCCGAGTCCCGGCCCGCGCAGCACGGCGACGAAGCGATGCCCCTTGCCCGCCTTCAACGTGACCTCGACGTCGTCGAAGCGCGACGCGTCGCGCGCGAGGCGTTCGACGAGCTTCGCGGACGCGTCGCCCGAGATGCGCCCGGCGCGCCGGTCGGTGACGACGCCGTGCGCGTCGACGGTGCAGAAGTTCGCGCGCGCCGCGACGTCGCCCTTGCCGAGCGGCACGCCGGCGCCGAGCGCCTCCAGCACGCCGCGCCCGACGACGGTGACGGTCGGGTCGTAGCCGAAGAGTCCGAGGTGTCCGGGCCCGCTCCCCGGCGTGATGCCGGGCGCGACCGGGAGCAGCCGGCCGAGCGCGGCGCGCGGCGCGAGCGCGTCGAGGTTCGGGGTGCGCGCCGCCTCGAGCGGCGTCTTGAATCCCTTCGCGTCGAGCGGCAGGTCGCCGACGCCGTCGAGCACGAGCAGCACGATCTTGCTCGTACCCTCGAGCACGAGCGGTTCGAGCAGCGATCCGCTCATCGCGTCCGCGCCTCGGGGCGCCGGGTGCGACGCACGCTCACTTGCCGAGCCCGTAGCGCTCGCGCAACAGCGTCACGTGGTGCTTCTCGTGGCCGGCGATGATCCACGCCAGCGCGCGCACGGTGACCGGACTGTCGTTCGCCTTGCCGCGCCGCGTCAGCGCGTCGACCTCGAGCGAGGAGAACAGCGCGATCGAGGCGGCGCGGATCGCGCGCAGGCCCTCGATCACCGTCGGCAGCGGCACCGAGTCGGCGGCCGCGGCCGACGCGTACGGCACCTCGTCGAAGCCGGGCAGCGGCGTCTGGTCCTCGCGGGCGAAGCGCATGGCGCGGTACGCGAACACGCGCTCGGCGTCGGTGACATGCACGATGACGTCCTTCACGCTCCACTTGCCGGGCGCGTAGCGATGGAGAGCGCGCTTCTCGTCGAGGCCGGACAGGAGCTTCAGCGTGTCCGGGATCTGGCGCTGGAGCGCGGCCAGCGCGTCGTCGCCCTCGACGAGCGCGATGTACTTGCCGTAGTACGGGATGAATTCGCCCTCTTCGGGGCGCGGAATCGAAAACGTCGCAGGCATCGGAAGGCTCCATGCGTGAAAGGTGGTGGGGTGCGCGGAGTCTACACCAGCCGCGCGGCTCCGCGCGCCGCGCTTGTCTCGCGTTGCGCCGCTCGCCTATTCTCCCCGCCCGGATTTCTCCTTCAGAGCGTCACCCTTCCCTCCATCCAATCCAGAGGCACTCATGGCCATTCAAAAGGTGGGCGTCGTCGGTTGCGGCCTGATGGGCAGTGGCATCGCCCAGATCAGCGCTCAGGCGGGCTTCCCGACCGTCGTCCGCGAAGTCTCGCAGAACGCGCTCGACAAGGGGATGGGTCTCGTCACCAAGTTCCTCAAGGGCGGCGTCGAGAAGGGCAAGCTGGCGCAGGCCGACATGGACCGCACGCTCGCGAACCTGAAGACGACGACGGATCTCGCGGCGCTCGCCGACTGCGATCTCGTGATCGAGGCCATCGTCGAGAACCTGTCGGCGAAGAAGGAGCTGCTCGGCGGGCTCGACGGGCTGGTGAAGGCCGGCGCCGTGTTCGCGTCGAACACCTCGAGCCTGTCGATCACCGAACTGAGCACGTTCGTGAAGCGCAGCGACCGCGTGATCGGGCTGCACTTCTTCAATCCGGTCCCGCTGATGAAGCTCGTCGAAGTCGTGCACACCGTGCGCACCGACAAGGCGGCGCTGGCCGAGGTCAACGCGTGGTGCACGGCGGTCGGCAAGACGTCCGTCAACTGCGGCGACTCGACCGGATTCGTGGTCAACCGGCTGCTCGTCCCCTACATGATCGACGCGATCCGCGTGTACGAGCAGGGGCTGGCTTCGCGCGACGACATCGACAACGCGATGAAGCTGGGCTGCGGCTACCCGATGGGCCCGCTGTTCCTCACCGACTACGTCGGTCTCGACACGACGTATTCGATCTGCGAGATCATGTTCGACGAGTTCAAGGACGCGCGCTTCGCCGCGCCGCCGCTGCTCAAGCGCATGGTGCTGGCCGGTCAGCACGGCCGCAAGACCGGTCGCGGCTTCTACGACTGGAGCACGAACCCGCCGTCGTGATCGCCGACCCCGTCGCACGCGGCCGGGCCCTCGCCGAGTTCTACGTCGCGCTCGAGCCGCGCCTGTTCGCCGACCTCGAGGACTCGGGCGTGCTCCCGCACGACGCGCGCTCCCCTGACGTGCGCGCCGAGTGGCAGTGCTTCGCGCTCTACGCGTGCGTGCGCGGGCTCGTGGCCGCCGGCGGATTCAATCGCGAGACCGCGGCCGCCATCGACGCGCTGCACGAGGACGTGCTCGCGCGCTGGCTCGAGGAGAGCGGCGCGGGCGCCGCGTTCGACGCGCGGCGCGCGCGCGTCGCCGAGCGCTACGCGGAGTACGGCGCGATCGGCCAGGCAGGCGGCGCGGCCGGCGCGGTGACCGTGACCGCGCGCCTCGGCGACGCCGCCGCCCGTCACCTGGCGGACGGGGCGACGAGCGCGGAACTGGGCGCGCTGGCCGGCGCGCTGCACGAAGCGCTGGCCGAAGGCGCGGCCGAGGCGGTGCGCCGTGGCGCGTGAGGGCTCGTCTCGAGACTCGGCGCGCGAGCGCTCGCCGTTCCCCGGCGTGGCGCATCCGCCGCTCGACACGCTGCGCGACGTGATCGCGCGTCTCGAGCGCGCGAGCATCGCGTGCGCGCTCGGCGGCAGCGCGGTGCTGGCGCGGATCTCGCTCACGCGCGAGATCCACGACTGGGACGTGACCGCCGACGCGGATCTCGACACACTGGCCGCGGTGCTCGCCGAGTACCCGGCCGAGCGCTTCGGCTCGAGCGGCGTGCACGCCGACCACAAGCTCACGCTGATCGGCGGCGAGGTCGAAGTGATCGCGCGCTTCGCGTTCAAGGTGGAAGGCGGCGTCGTGCGCATCCCGACCTTCGTCGCGGAACGCGTCGCCGATCTGCCGCTGGCCAGCCCCGTGGCATGGGCCGCGGCGTACACGTTGCTCGGTCGCGAGGCGAAGGCCGACGCGCTGTTCGGAGCTCTGACCAAACGCGGCGCCGATCGCGAGGTGGTCGACGCGCTCCTCGCACAACCCCTGCCCCAACCGCTGGCGGAGCGGCTGCGCGGCCTGCCCCTCATGTAGCGCGCGAAGCGACTTCACGTGTCACGTGAGGTGAATACCGCGCGCTCAGGAGGGTCGATCGGCCCCGGCCACGGCCTTGAGCCCGGCTTCTTCGAGCGAGTACGTGAACCAGTCGATCTGGGCCCGCTTCGCGCCGACGTGCTCGTAGAACTGGATCGACGGTTCGTTCCAGTCGAGCACGTTCCAGTCGAGACGCGCGCAGCCGCGCTCGAGCGCGCGCCGCGCGACGGCGGCGAGCAGCTGGCGCCCGGCGCCCGAGCCGCGCGCCGATCGCTCCACGAACAGATCCTCGAGCCACAGGATCGCGCGCGTGCGGAACGACGAGTACGTCGGATAGAACAGCGCGTAGCCCACGAGTTCCGCGCCGCGCTCGGCGACGAGGCACTCGACGATTGGCGGCGTGCCGAACAGGTGGCGGCCGAGGTCTTCACGCGTTCCGCTCACGTACTCGGTGAGACGCTCGTAGAGCGCGAGGCCGTTCAGCATCTCCCAGACGCGCGGCAGGTCGGCGGGGCGCGCCGCGCGGACGACCAACTCCGGCGGCGCCTCGGGCGAAGGTGGCGGGTTCAGTCGCGGCGCTCCAGCGGCTCGACGCCGCGATCGCGCCCGAGGAGGCGTGACACGCTCTCGACCATCGAGGGCGACGTGAACGGCTTGGCCAGGAATTCCTCGCCGCGCTCGAGCGTCCCGCGCGCGACGACGCCCTCGTGCGCGAAGTTGCTCGTGTACACGACGAGCAACGCCGGGTGCGGCTGGCGCAGGAACTCGGCGAGCGTGCGTCCGCTCATGCCCGGCATCAGCAGGTCGGTCACGAGCACGTGGATCGGCCCGTGGTACGAGCCGGCCAGCGCGAGAGCCTCGAGCCCGTGGCTCGCGGTCAGCACGTGGTAACCGTTCGCGTCGAGGGCCTGACGCGCCACGCTGCGCACGCCGTCCTCCGGCTCGACCAACAGGACCGTATGGCTTCCGTGGCGACGCACCGGGACGTCGGCGGACACCGCGGTCGCCGCCTCCTCCACGACCGGAAGGTAGACGTGGAACGTCGAACCCTCTCCCAGCTCGCTCTCGACGGTCACGAACCCGGCGCGCTCGCGCACGATGCCATGCACCGACGCGAGCCCGAGGCCGGCGCCCATGCCGATCGGGCGCGTTGTGAAGAACGGCTCGAAGACCCGGCTCAGGTGCTCCGGGCGGATGCCCTCGCCCGTGTCCGTGACCGAGATCACGACGTAGCGGCCCGCGTGCGACTCGGGGAACTCCGAGGACGACTCGTCGGTCAGCAGGGTCTCGCGCGTGCGCACCGTCAGGTCACCGCCGTCCGGCATCGCCTGCTGGGCGTTCGTGAACAGGCACACCAGGACCTGCTCGAGCTCGGTCGGATCCGCGACGATGCGCGCGTCGGTCGGCGCGAGGCGCATCGAGAAGCGAATGCGATCGCCCGCGATCGTGCGCAGCAGGGGATGGATGTTGGCCATCACCTCCGAGAATTCCACGACGCGCGGCTCGAACACGCGCTTGCGGCTGAACGTGAGCAGGTGCTGGGTGAGCAGCGACGCGCGCTCGCCGGCGCGCAGGATCTCGTCGACCTGCTGGCGCAGCGCGGGCGTGGGCCCGAGGCTGCGCATGAGCAGGTCGGCGTAGCCGGTGATCACCGTGAGCAGGTTGTTGAAGTCGTGCGCGATGCCGCCGGCCAGCACGCTGACCGCGTCCATCTTCTGGGTTTCGACGAGGCGCTGTTCGAGGCGCTTGCGCGCGGTGATGTCGCGCGCCACCAGAGCGAAGCCGACGTGCTTCGTGTCGTCGAGGAGCGGGGTCAGCGTGAGCGTCGCCCAGTATTCGGAGCCGTCCCGGCGCAGGTAGCGCCCCTCGTCGGAGTAGGAGCCCTCCGCGAGCGCGCCACGCAGCACCTCCGCCGTCCAATCGCTTTCGGGCGTGTGGCCCGGGCCGAAGGCAGACGGGCGGCGCGGCAGGAGCTGCGAGATCGGGCGGCCGAGCGCCTCACGCTCGAAATGGCCGGTCATCTCCTCGGCGCCGAGGCTCCAGGACTTGACGCAGCCCGCCGGATCGAGCAAGAGGATGGCGTGATCGCGGACGCTCTCGACCAGAAGTCGGAAGATGCCCTGAGCGGCGGTGGCCATCGGATCGGGCGATGGGGACTCACGTACTGAATCTTCCAACGTACGCCTCAATCGCCCGCGACGCGGGCGAAGCCCTCCCCCGTACTCCCCGACGACGGGCTTGATCGTTCGGGGGCGCGGCCGTGTCTGGACGTCACGCCGCGGGGAGAAGCCTACGCCGATCCCAAGCGACAAGGAAGACATTGCCGGACCAACGCGCTACTTCTTGCGATTCGATGGTAGCCGACACACTCGAATGCACTTGATACGGGACTCGATGGCGACAGAATGGCACACGTGACCGCACGACCGCGACGACAGGCGACGACAGGAAGTCCGACGACTCCGTCTCGACGCGCGGCGTCGCCCGAGCGAGGCGGTGCGAACCGGGCGCGCACGGCCGCCGGCCCCGCGGCCCCGTCGCACCGTGCTCCAATCGTCCTCGCGCTCATCGTGCTGCTCGGCTTGGGAGCCCGGCTGTTGCCCGGCCTGCTCGATCCCGGCATCGAGATTCAATCCGACGGCGCGTACCACGCCCGGCTCGTGGCCGAGGTGGCGCGCGCGCACGCGCTGCCGGCACACGACGAACTCAGCAACGCGCCGTTCGGGCGCGACGTCGCGGCGCTCCTGCCGGCCGGGCTCTACCAGGTGGGCGCCGCGTTCCACCGGGCCGCGGACGCGCTCGAACCGCCGCGCCGCGCCGACTCGGGCGACGAGGCGCGGCGGCTCGACCGGCACCTGAGATGGCTCATGGCGCTGGCCGGAGCGCTCACCGTGCTGCCCGTGTACTTCGCGGCGCGCGCCCTCGGCGCGGGTGCGTCGGGCGCCCTCCTGGCGGCCGCGCTGCTCGCGCTCCTCCCCGCGCACCTGCACCGCACGTTCGATTACTGGGTGCGCTACGACGCGCTCGGCGCGCTGCTGATCGCGACGCACTGGGCCTTGCTGCTGCGCGCGCTCGGCCACCCGCGCGGGCGCGGCGCGTGGAGCGTGCTGGCCGCCATCGCCGGCTTCGCGGCGCTCGCGACGTGGCGTGTCGCGCTGATCGTGCCCGTGCTCGAAGCCGTGTTCGTGCTCGGCTGGGTCGCGTGGCGCGGCGCGGATCGTGCGCTGGCGATGGCCACCGTGCCGTCGGCGCTCGCCGCGTTCGGCGCGGGACTCGCGCTGCGTTACCTCGCGGTGACCGCGTACGCTGCGACGTGGCCGTCGCTGCTCGTCCTGGCCTCGGCGCTCGCCGCGGCGCTGGCTCTGTGGAAGCCGATCGGGCGCCGGGCGCCGGCACGCGCGGCCGTCGTGCTCGCGGTCGCCGGCGCCGCGATCCTCATCGGCGCGCGCCACGCCGCGCCCTACGAATCGATCGGGCGATTGCTCGCGGCGCGAGTGGCGGGCCACGCCGGCGATCCGATCACGGCGCTCATGCTGAACGTGGAAGAGTTGTTCGCGTTGCCGCCTCTCTATCTGTTCGCGCCGCAGCAGCTCTTCGCATCAGGCTTGGTGCTCATCGCGGCGCCGTTCCTGTTCTGGCCGCGGCGTGTGCCGCGGACGCCGGAGGTCGCGCCCGCACGGACGCCGTCGCCCGGGCCCATGCGACCGCCGTCGCCGGTGCCCGCACCGACGCCGTCCCCAGCGCCCGCGTTGTTCGCGTGGCTCCTCGCCGCGTTCACCGCGCTCACGCTCCTTTTCTATCGCGACAAGGTGCTGCTCGCGCCATTGGTGGCGATCCTCGTCGGCTGCGCGTGGAGCGCGTGCGCGGCGCGGCCCCGCTGGATGCGCGCGCTCATCGCGGCGTGCGCGCTCGCGACCGCCGTGGCCGGCGTGTGGCTCGCCGCCACGCGGCACTCGCGCCTCGACCCGGATCTCGCGGCGACGCTCGACGTCGTGCGCGAGCGCACGCCGGCCGGCACGCGCGTCGCGTCGGCGTGGGAGTACGGCTACGACATTCAGCGCCGCGCGGCGCGCGCGACGCTCGTCGATGGCTTGCTCGAGAGCGCGCAGAACCAGCGCGACATCGTGGCGTTGGACGCCGCGTTCATGGCGCGCGGGCCCGACTCG
>DATJGS010000025.1:0-2223 GCA_035494735.1 Saccharimonadaceae bacterium (SeqCode) | reverse complement strand
TCGGCGACCCGGTCGAGCTTGAAGAGTGTCAGCGCCAGTCCCACGCCGGCCGATTGCGCGGCCGGCCGGACGGCGAGCGCGGCCCGGTACGCGTGTTCGGCGTCAGTGAACCGCTCGAGGCCGTCCAGGATTCGCGCGCGGAACAACTGCGTCCAGTAGGTCAGCTCGGCGTCCTCGGTCGTTCCCGCGCGCTCGATGGTCCGGAGCGCATCCGGGTACGCGCCGAGTTGGTACTGCATCCAGGCGCCCCGCGTGAACGCCTCGATTGCGGTCGCGGGCGCGGCGGCCGCGAGGCCGTATCGTCGCACGCCCTCGGCGAGGCACATCCTGCGCGTCATGATTTCTGTCGGCGGCGTGCCGGGGAGCCGGAGCTGCCCCGGGTCCATGACCTGCGCGCTGCCTTGCACGGTCACGTTGCCCGCGCCGCTCCCGCTGGTGGCCGCCGGCAGCCCGGCGACGGCGCTGGGCGTCGTCATGATGTTCGACTGGTCGTTCCAGCACTTCTGTTCCTGCGCCACCGCGCGGTGGAGCGCGAAGCGCGGATCGAGCGCGACGGCTGGCGCGCCAGGCAGCGGAGTGTACCGGCGCTGGATCGTGTCGAGGTACAGCTCCTGGGTCGAGACGAACATGCGATCTTCCAGCATCGCCATGGCACCGTTGTGCCACGCGAGCTCGAAGGCGTCGTCCTCCGGCGACTGACCGAGCGGCGTCGGCCGGCTGATGATGAACAGCCGGCCTTCGGAGAGCGCGGTGATCGCGGCACCTGGAGCGAACTGGGCTTCCGCGCCGGCGAACTCCAGGATGAACACCGCCTTAATCCGATCCCACTTGTTGCCGAGCCACTTCCGCAGCTTGCCCGAGTCTGACGGCGCCTGGAGCACCGCCAGGCTGCGTGCTGAGGGCAGCGCGCGCGTGATGGCGTCGTAGTCGCCGCCGGCATAGTCCTTGTAGAGCTGGTCGAACGGCGTCTTCGACGGTATGAGCTGCGCGTGCGGGTGGGGAGGCGCCAGGACATTGGCCAGCGCGACGAGCGCCACGGTTACCGCAAACCGTTTCGACATAGGGCTTCCGGCCGCGTCGGACCCCCAAGGTTCGAGTGTGAAGGCGCTAAGGTAGCACGGCCAGGTCACTTGGACTTCAAGAGCACCTGAGGTCCTGCACTTCAAGGGCACCGGAGGTCCTGGACCTCAAGGGAACGTGAAGTGCTGGACTTCTGGAGCCCTCGAAGTCCCGGCTTTTGAGTCTAACGGTTCGTGATATAACGTCACATTATGTCGAAGGCGCTGCCCGAAATCACGCACCTCCAGTTCCTGGTCCTCGAAGCGCTCGCCGAAAGCGATCAGCTCGGCCGAGACGTGCGCGCGCTGCTCGCCGCGCACGGCGTGCGGAACAGCGCGCCGGCGTTCTATCAAATGATGGGCCGCCTCGAGGACGCCGAGCTCGTCGACGGCTCGTACGACCAGCGCGTTGTGGGCGGCCAGCACGTGAAGGAGCGGCGCTACCACCTGACGAAGGCGGGCGCACGCGCGGTCGCGGAAACCCGCAGCTTCTACCTCGATCGCCTGACCGCGACCCGGCTCGTCAGAAAGGGATCGCATGCCTAGCGTCCTCGTTCGCGCATGCCGGCGGCTGGTGCCGGAGCCGCTGCGCGCCCGGGTCTTCGATCCGACCGTGCACGATCTCGACGTGCGCCGCGCCGTTCGGCTGGAGGCGCGGCCGCGCGCGGCGGCCGGACGGCTGGCGGCCAATCTCGCCTGGGCGTCCAGTGTGCTACTGGCCGCCGCGCAGTGTCTCTTCCTCCGTCCCTCAGCGCACGCCATCGTCGCGCCCCCCAGATCGGCAGGCGACGCGATTCTGCTGACCTGGGCGCGTGATCTGCGCCTGTCGTTTCGCCGCATCTGGCGCGAGCCGGCGTTCGCGATCTTTGCCGTCGCGACGCTCGCGCTTGGCATCGGCGCCAACGTCTCGGTCTTCAGCTTCGTCAACGCGTACCTCGTCGCCCCACTCGACGTGCCGAACAGCGCTCGGCTCGTTCGCGTGTGCGGCTACACGCAATCGTCGTCGTGCGATGTCGTGTCGTATCCGGACTACGCCGATTTGCGCGACGGCACGCCGGACCTCGACCTCGCGGCGCACATCGTGACGGACGTGATGGTCGGTCCGGACGAGACGGGCGAGTCGCGGTACGTCGAGCTCGTCACGGGCAACTACTTTCGCGTGATG
>DATJGS010000024.1:0-15989 GCA_035494735.1 Saccharimonadaceae bacterium (SeqCode) | reverse complement strand
GTCGGCGCGGCGCACGCCCGGGCGGGCGTCGCGCGGCGCCCGCGCGTCACGCGCCCGTCAGCCCCCGCGCCCCGGCCGCCGCGAGGATCGTGCGCATTTCCTCGTGCAGCCGTCCGTTGCTCGCGAGGATCTGGCGGCCGTCGAGCTGGAACGGGCCGCCCGCGTAGTCCGTCACGACGCCGCCCGCCTCGCGCACGATGAGCACGCCCGCCGCCATGTCCCACGGCGCGAGATGCCCCTCCCAGAAGCCGTCGAAGCGCCCGGCCGCCAGGTAACACAGGTTGAGCGCCGCCGAGCCGTCGCGGCGCAGGCCCTGCGCGCGCGACAGGAACGCGGCGAACAGCGGCAGGCTGCGCTCCGGATGCTCGCGCACGTCGTAGGGGAAGCCGGTGACGAGCAACGCCTGCTCGACGCGCTCGACGTCGCTGACCCGCAGCGGCGCGTCGTTCAACGTCGCGCCGCGGCCGCTCGCGCCCGCGAACAGCTCGTCGCGCACCGGGTCGTACACCGCGCCCGCGACCAGCACGCCGTCGACCTCGACGCCGATCGAGACGCAGAAGAACGGATAGTTGTGCGCGAAGTTCGTGGTGCCGTCGAGCGGATCCACGATCCAGCGCACGCCGCCCGCCTGACCGTGCGCGCCGGACTCCTCGGCGAGCACGGCGTGCCCCGGATGGCGCGCGGCCAGCGCCGCGAGCAGCAGGCGCTCGGAGCGGCGGTCGTACTCGGTCACGAGATCGATGCGCCCCTTGTGCTCGGGCTGGTGCGCGCGGCCGTAGCCCTCGCGCAGCACGGCGCCGGCGGCGCGCGCCAGGTCGCACGCGGTGGCGTGCAGCGTCCCCACATCCATCGCGCTCACGGGCCGCCGCGCGCCGCGCTGCTCGGGCAGAACCGGCTGTACGGGCAGTCACCACACTTGCGCTGGTCGGGGTCGGCCGCGAAACGCGCGGCGCGGATGCCGGCCGCGGCTTCGCGCACGCGCTCGCGCGCGCGTTCGAGGTGTTCGGGCGCGACGAGCGCTTCGCCGACCACGCCGCGGTCCACGAAGTGCAGCTGGACGGCGTGGGGCAGCACCTGGCGCGTCTCGAAGTAGGCGAGCGCGTACAGGCCGAGCTGCTCGGCCTTCAGGCTGCGCTCGGCGCGCTCGGCGGCCTTGTCCGCGTCCGCCACGTCCGAGGTCTTGTAGTCCACCAGCACGATACCGTCCTTCGTCTCGTCGATGCGGTCCCAGCGCCCGACCACGACGTCGGGCCCGACCTTGAACTTGAACTCCATCTCGACCGCGAGCGGCACGCGCGACGACGCCTCCTCGCGCGCGACGAAACGCCGCAGCGCGTCGCGCCCGGCGGCGAGCTGCAGGTCCTCGTGTTCGCGCGAATAGAAACCCTCGCTCGACCACATTTCGCTGAACGCGCCGGCCACGTCGTCCGCGGTGATCGGCAGCCCCTTCATGCGGCTCTGCAGGAACACGCGCAGCGCGTGGTGGATGGCGATGCCGTACATGGCGCGCGGGTCGGTCGCGATCGGCACCTGCACGACGTGCGCGTAACGGTACTTGAGCGGACACGTCTGGTAGTCGTCGACCTGTCCGTGCGAAAGGCGCAGCGGCTGGTCGGGAGGCGTCGGCGCGATCTCGCGCGGCGCCGGCTCGACGCCCGGCGCGTAGCGCGCGATGGACTCGAGCGCCGAGGCCTTGCGCGTGACCTTGGGCGGCGCGGGCAGGCCCAGCGCCTCGACCACGAAACGGCTGAGCTTGCGCGTCAGCTTGCCGCCGTAGTCGGCCGCGTGGCACAGCACGAGCCGGTCGCGGGCCCGCGTCATGCCCACGTAGAACAGCCGGCGCTCCTCGCGCTCGTGATCGGCGCGCGGTTCGGTGGTGCCGTGCTGCAGTTCGGGCGGGAACGGCAGCGCGTCCGAGCGCAGCGTCAGGGGAAAGCGCTCCTCGACGAGCTGCACCATGAACACGACCGGGAACTCGAGGCCCTTCGCGTTGTGCGCGGTCAGGAGCTGCACCGCGTCCTCGTCGACGTCGACGACCGCGGCCTGCGGATCGTCGCCGGCCTCGATCAGGAGATCGAGGTGACCCATGAAGTACGGCACCCGGTCGCTCTTGAGGAGCGGTCCGACGCGCTGCACGATGCCGAACAACTTGTTCAGGTTCTGCAGTCGCTCGGCGGCCTCCGGGCTGTCCTCGTGCGACAGGCGCCCGAGCAGGCCGCTGTCGGTGACGAACTCGTACAGCACCTCGGTCGTCGGGCGGCGCACGGCGGTGGCCGCGAGGCGCCGGTGCAGGTCCAGGAAGCGCTGGATGGCCTCGCGCGACTCGGGCGCGAGTTCGGAGTGCGCGTCGTGCGCCGCGTCGCCGGCGACGCGCAGCAGCCCGCGGTGCGTGCGCGAGGCGCGCGCCGCGAGCCGCGCCAGGTCCACGGGCTCGACGCCGAACAGCGGATCGCCGAGCACGGCGTACGCGGCCGCGCCCTCGTCGGGATCCGCGAGCGTGCGCAGCAGGTTCAGGCACAGGCGCACTTCGGGGCGCTGGTACAGGCTGCGCGTCGAGCTGCGCTGGAACGCGATGCCGCGCGCGCGCAGCGCCAGCGCGAAGGGATCGAGCTGGGCGTGGGTGCGCGCCAGCACCGCGATGTCACGGGCGGCGTGCGCGCGGGACTCGAGCAGCGTGACGATCTCCTCGATCACACCCTCGACCTCGTCGGCGCCGGTCGCGAACGCGCGATGCTCGACCTGGCCGGCCACGCCGCGGTCGGCGATCAGGCGCTTGTTGAAGCGCGTCGCGTCGAGGGCCTCGAGGCGCGCCGGATTGTTGAACTGGATCATGCGGTGCGCGCGGTCAAGGATGGTCTGGCCCGAGCGGTAGTTGCGGCGCAGCAGCAGCACGCGCGCGCCGGGGAACGCGTCGACGAAGCCGAGCAGGTTCTCGACCTTCGCGCCGCGGAAGCGGTAGATGCTCTGGTCGTCGTCGCCCACGACCGTGAGATTGCGCCGCCCCCCGGCCAGCAGCTTCACGAGTTCGAACTGCACGTGGTTCGTGTCCTGGAATTCATCGACGAGCACGTGGCGGTAGCGCTCCTGGACTTCGCGGCGCAGGTACGGCCGTTCGCGCAGCAGGCGCAGCGCGAGGCTGATCTGCGAGCCGAAGTCGACGCGCCCGGCCTCGGCGAGCAGCCGCTGGTACGCGCCGTACGCGCGCGCCTTCTCGATCTCGGCCTCCGCGCGGTCGCGCAGCGCGGGATCGTCGCCCGCGGCGGCGGCCAGCGACTCGGCGAACGCGAGGTAACGCTCGGGCGAGACGTCCTCGTCGCGCGCGCGGTCGAACACGTTGACGAGCGCGGCCAGATGCGTGTCCGGGGCGCCGAGCGGCAGGAAGCGCGAGAGCCCGAGCTCGAACAGGCGCTCGCGCAGGAACACGAGGATCTCGGCCTCGCTCTCGACGCGGAGCTGCGACGTCAGGCCGAGCTCGACCGCGTGCTCGCGCACCAGGCGATCGCAGAACGCGTGGAACGTGGCGATGGTCGCGCCGACGAGGCCGTAGGGCACGAGCACGTCGACGCGCGTCTCCATCTCGGCCGCGGCCTTGTCGGTGAACGTCAGCGCCAGGATTTCCTCGGGCCGCGCGCGCCGCGTGGAGATGAGCCACGCGATGCGCCGCGTGAGCACCTGGGTCTTGCCCGTGCCCGCGCCGGCGACGATGAGCAGCGGACCGTCGCCGTGGGTGACGGCGGCGCGTTGTTCGTCGTTCAGCGGATCGAGAACGGGGAGGGCGGCGGGCGCCGCCGGATCGAGCGTGCTCAAGCCCGCATCCGCGGCGGGCGCGGATCGAGCGGCGCCTGATTCAGGCGGCGGCCGCCGTCGGCGCCGACCACGACCAGGTCCTCGAGGCGGACGCCGAAGCGTCCCGGCAGGTAGATGCCCGGCTCGACGCTGTGCACCATGCCGCGCTCGAGCGGCCGACGATTGCCGGCGACCAGGTACGGCATCTCGTGCACCTCGAGGCCGACGCCGTGGCCGGTGCGGTGCGTGAAACGCTCCGCGTAGCCGGCGCCGTCGATCACGCCGCGCGCCGCGTGGTCGACGCTCTCGGCGGGCGCGCCGTCGCGGGCCGCCGCGATCCCGGCCGCGCGCGCGCGGTTCACCACGTCGTACACGCGCTCGGCCTCGGGCTCCGGGTCGCCGATCCAGAACGTGCGCGTCATGTCCGAGCCGTAGCCGTCCGTGAACGCGCCGAGATCGAGCAGCAGCACGTCGCGCGCCTCGAGCGCGCGATCGGACGTGAAGTGATGGGGGAGGGCGGCGTTCGGCCCCGTGGCCACGATCGCCCACGGCTCGCGATCGCCCACCGACTCGAAGCGCCGGCAGATGAACGCGGCCATCTCGCGCTCGCGCAGGCCGGGCCGCGCGAAGTCCGCGGCCTCCTCGGCGATCGCGTCGGCGTGCGCGGCCGCGCGCTCGAGGCGCGCGATCTCGTCCGCGTCCTTGACCGCGCGCAGCGCGCCGAGCGCGTCCGCCGCGGGCCGGCAGCGCGCATGCGCGGCGAGACGCAGGAGCGCGGGCGCGCGCAGTCCTTCGCCCACGAACAGCGACGGTCCGCGCACGAGGCCGAGCCGGCGCCACAGGATGTCGAACGGCTCCGCGCCGTCCGCCCATGCCTCGAGTTCGAGCCACGGGCACGCCGCCTGGAGCGCGTCGGCCTCGAGCTTGCCGACGACGCAGAAGGGATCCCCGCGCCGCGGCAGCGCGAGCGCCACCATGCGTTCCGTGAGGCGCGCGTGCGCGCCGGTCAACCACACGAAGTCGGCGGAGGCCGGCACCAGCACGGCGTCGGCGCGCGCTTCGTCCAGCCAGCGCCGGACACGGGCCAGTCGCGAAGCGTGGGGCTCGGGAACCATGCGTCGCACGCTAGCACCCGTTCCCCGGCGCGGGCAACGCGCGGGCGGCGTTCCGCGCCGACGCGGCGGCTCGCTTGTGGCGCCCGCGCCGCACCGCCTAGACTGCCCGCCCCATGCGCCCGCGCTTCTCCGCCTCCCGTTCGCTCGTCGCACGCCGCGCGGCGCTCGCCGTGCTGGCGGCCGCGTTCGCGACGCTGGGCACGCTCGCGCTCGCGGGGTGCGCCGGCGAGAAGTCGGCGCCCAAGGTGCGAGTCACCTGGGTGGCCGGCCGGCTGGAGCCCGCGTTCGATCCCGACGGCCCGCTGGATCCGACGCGCGCCGCGCTCGAACGGCTCTTGTCGCGCGGGCTGCTCGAGCAGGATTCCAGCGGGCACATCCGCTACGCCGCGGCCGAGCGCTTCTCGCTGTCGGCCGACCGGCTGACCCTCACGTTCACGCTGCGCCCCGACCTGGCGTACGTGGACGGAACGCCGTGCACGAGCCGTGATTTCGCACTCGCGCTGGAAGCCGGGCTGGCGCGTCGCGACCACGGCTCGCGGCGCTGGCTGCTCCAGGCGGTGCGCGGCGTCGACGCCGTCCGCCTCGGGCGCCCGCTGCCGCCGCTCGGCATCGCGACGCCGACCCCGCATACGCTCGTCCTCCAACTCGCGCGCCCCGATCCGCTGCTGCCGCGCAAGCTGACGCTGCCCGGAGTGGCCACGGCGTGGAAGGACCGCTCGCCGCGGCTGGCGTGGGGCGACGCGCGCGGACTGGGCCCGTATCGCGTCGCGCGCGACGAGTCCGGCCGGCGCCTGATCCTGACGCATGCCGCGCGCGGGGTGATGGCGCGCCTGCTGGCCGGGCCCGACAGCATCGACGTGCGTTTCCTGATCGGGACGCCGCGCGTGCGCACGGCGCTACGCCAGGCCCAGGCCGACCTGGTGTGGCCGTTGCCGCCCGGGCTGCTGTCGGAGCCGCTGTGGCCCGGCTATCGCGTCGAGGAGCGCGACGCCGCGCCGGCGCGCCGGCTGCTGCTCGTGTTCCGCGCCGACGTGCCGCCTCTGACGAAGCTGCCGGCCCGGCACGCGCTGGCCCACGCGCTCAATCGCAGCGATCTCGTCGAGGCGCTGGGCCGCGGCGCGGTTCCAGTCGAGCCGTGGCTCGACGGCGCGCCGGCATTCGAGTACCCGCGGCTGGACGCCTCGGAAGTCAGCGACTGGCTCGCGCGCGGCGACCTCGGCCGCTCGTTCCACGTCACGCTCGCGTACGACGCGGACGGGGCGGGAGCCGAGTTGGCGCGCTCGCTGCAGGGATCGTGGTCGCGCCTCAACCTGTACGCCGAGCTGAAGCCGCTGCGCGGCGAGGCCGCGCTCAACGAGGCCCTGGGCGGACAGTCCCAGGCGCTGCTCGTCGAAGCGCAGCCGCTGATGCCGGGAGCCGCCGCCGAGCTGGCCAGCCTGGTCATGCCCATCCGCGGGCCGGCCGTCGGCTCGTTCCGCACCGGGTGGCGGACGCGGGAATTCGACCCATGGATCTCGGGGTCGGCGAGCGCCGGACCGCTGGACGCCGGCGCCGCCCAGGGGCGTCTGCAGGAGGAACTGGTTGCGCTGCCTCTTCTCCGCCTGCCGTGGCGTTGGGTGGCGCGCGGCGCGGCGGCGCCTCCGGGTTTCGACCCGAAGTTCGGGCCGGAACTCGCACACTGGGTCGCGTCCCAACCCCAAACGCGTTAATCCGTTGACCCTCGGGCACGGCGTTCCGTATCGTTGAGGCCTCCCCACGCCTTCGGGCCCAGGATCGACAACTCGAGCACCGCTTGCCATGCCCGATTCGACTGCCCCGACGACCGGCGCTTCCACGGCCCGCGGATTCCTCCGCGCGGCCGGCGGAGCCGCCTCACCCAGAGGAATTCCATCCATGATCCGACGACTGGGCTGGGGAGTCGGCATCGTCCTCACCGCCGCGCTCGCCGCCTCGGCGCACGCCGACGCGACGCTCGAGCGCGACTTGCTGTTCACGCGCGACCAGATCCACGTCGTGGACCGGGCCGGGACCACCGAAGTGACCGCCGACCGCGGCATCGCCGAGACCACGCCCGGGCTGCCCGACCTGCCGGCCCTCCAGCAGCGCGTGCCGTTGCCCGAGGGCATGAGAGTCGCGTCGATCGAAGTCATCGGCCTCGACACCGAGCCGCTCGGGCTGCATCCGCGCGTGGCGACCGCCATCGTGCCGACGCACGGCCTGGGGCCGATCGTGCGCTCGGTCCCGGATGCCGCTCGCTACGCGGCGGCGGGCCTCGAGCCCGCCGTGCCGGCGCGCATCGGACTGCAGGGTTACGAAGCGGGCCACGGCGTGGCGTTCGTCCTCGCCCAGCCGGTGCGCTGGGACGCGTCCACCGGACAGCTGGAGTTCGTCCGGCGCATGCGCGTGCGCCTGCACCTCGTGAGCGATCCCGGGACCCCGCTCAAGCGCGAGCGCATCGTGCGTGAGTGGGAGCCGGCGCGCGAACTGGATCCCTCCGCGCGACTGGCGGACGCGGCCGTCACGATCAGCGAAGCCGACGCGTTCGGTCGGACGCCGCGCGCCGCGTCCGCGAAGGGGCGCCGAGCCCAGCCGTTCAGCGCAACGCAGGTGCCGTCGCTGCTCGGCAGCCCGGTGCAGTACGTGATCGTCACGAACGACGAGATGGCGCCGCAGTTCCAGCGCCTGGCCGACTGGAAGACGCGGGCCGGCGTGCCCGCGGTCGTGCGCACCATGTCGTTCGTGCGCGCGCAGTATCCGTCCGGCACCGACGACGCCGACCGGCTGCGTCAGTTCCTGCGCGATTGCTACACGCGCTGGTCCACGAAATGGGTGCTGCTCGGCGGCGACACCGACGTGATCCCGCTCCGTCTCGCCCACACGCAGGCCTTCGCCGGGGACGACATCCCGGCCGACCTCTACTACTCGTGCCTCGACGGCAACTGGAACGCGGACGGCGACAGCCTGTACGGCGAGGGGGCATCGCTCACCGTGGCCGGCGACAGCGCGGACCTGGTGCCCGAGGTCTTCGTGGGCCGTGCGCCGACGTCGACGCTGGCCCAGGCCCAGCTGTTCGTGGACAAGTCCCTGCAGTACGAGACCACGCCGCCCGGCACGTACGAGACGAACGATCTGTTCTTCGCCGAGGTGCTGTTCCCGCAGCCGTGGAATCAGGGGGACCAGGTCCAGCTCGACGGGGCGGACCTCGCGGAGGAAGTGCAGCCGTACATCCAGCATGACACGGCGGTGCACGTCGCCAGGGTCTACGAGAACTACACGGCGTGGCCGGGCACGACGCAGGAGCGGCGCGTCACGGTGCTCGACTCGCTGAACGCCGGGTACAACATCGCGGTGCACGTCGGCCACGGCTACCGGAACGTCATGTCCGTCGGCGACGACGACCTGACGAACGCGGACATGCAGGGCCTGACGAACGGCAACCGCCTCATCAACATGTACGCCATCGACTGCACGTCGAACGCCATCGACTTCCCGAGCATCGGCGAGGCGCTGCTCCACGCGCCGAACGGCGGCGGCGTCACGAACATCGGTTCGACGCGGCTGGACTTCCCGCAGACCGGACGCAACTTCCAGAAGGAGTACTTCCGGCTGCTGTACAACGACAGCGTCACCGCGGTGGGCGAGCTGCAGGCGCGACAGAAGTATCCGTTCATTGGCGGCTCGTCGTTCGACAACGTGAATCGCTGGACGGAGACCACGCTTCTGCTGCTCGGCGATCCCGAGCTGCACCTGTGGACGGGCACGCCGCGCACGCTGAGCGTGAGCGCGCCGGCCACGTTCACGCTCGGCGACACGCTGCTCACGGTGCACGTCCAGATCGGCGTGACGCCGCTCCTGAACGCGCGCGTCACGGCGTGGAAGGCCAACGATGTGTTCCGCTCGACGACGACGGACGGCGCGGGCAACGTGACGCTGCCGTTCGAGCCGGACAGCACGGGCTCGTTCCTGCTGACCGTCACGGCGTACGACGCGCGGCCCTATCAGGCGACGATCCCGATCGTCGTCGGCGGCAAGGCGCAGCTCGCCGAGCAGCCGGTGACCGTGGACGACGACAATCTGAGCGGCACGAACGGAAACGCGAACGGCGTGTGGGACGCCGGGGAGACCGTCGATCTGCACGTGCCCCTGCGCAACAACGGAGGCACCTCGGCCGGCTCGGTCATCGGCACGATCGCGACCACCGATCCGGCGGTCACGATCCTGCTGCCGAGCCTGCCGTACGGCACCATCGCGCCGGGCACGACGTCGTCGCCGTCGTTCGGCTTCCGCGTCTCGATCCCGTACACGACGCCGGATCAGCGCGAGATTCCGTTCACGCTGTCGCTCACCGACGCGGCCGGCGACCACCAGCTCGAGACGTTCCAGATCACGACGCGCTCGCCCGATCTGCGCCACTACTCGCACACGCTCGTCGACGTCGGCGGAACGCCGGACGGCTACCCGGACGCCGGAGAAACCATCACGTACACCGTGAAACTGACGAATCGCGGGACCGGCATCGCGCCCGGCGTGACGGGGGTGCTGCGCAGCCTGGACGGCCTGTGCGTGGTCTCCGACAGCACGGCGACGTGGGGCGACATCGCGCCGGGCCAGGAGAAGAGCGCCGACAGCTTCACGTTCCTGGTCAACGACTCGAACGGCAAGCTGCAGCTGAGGCTGACCGACGCCTACGGGCTGCTGTCGACGCAGACGCTGGACCTCAACTACCCGGGGCCGCCGTACAACGTGCTGGCCACGGGCGCGGGCACCACGGTGACCCTGACCTGGGGGCACAACACGGACGCCGACCTGCTCGGCTACAACGTGTATCAGTCCACGTCGCTGTTCGGGCCCTACGTGAAGAGTTCGCCGGTGCCGTCCGATCGCACGTCGTACGCGTTGGACCAGAACCTGTCGCCGCTGACGCATTACTACTTCCGCGTGACGTCGGTCGATTCGTCGGGTAACGAATCCGCGCAATCGTTCTTCGCGGACGCGATCACGAACCCGCCCTCGCACACCGTGTTCCCGGTCGCGATGGGCCGCAACACGCCGGCGCCGGTGGCGGTCGACCACATCTACTCCGGATATCCGCTCGACATCGTGGCCGGCTCGGAGGTGCTGTACGTCTTCCATCCGGACGGCAGCGCACCGCTCGACGCCGACGGGCTCGGCACCAGCCTCGGCGACTTCACGACGCGCGGCCTGTACTACGCGGCCGGCGCCTCGATCGCGGACCTCGATGGCGACGGCAACAAGGAGATCGTGGGCGTGACCTGGGATTCGCTGCGCGCCTACACGTTCGATCAGCAGGGCCACGTCCGGCCGGGCTGGCCGGTCGTGACCGGCGACGTCTGGTCGTCCGCGGCGGTCGGCGACCTGAACCACGACGGCAGCAAGGAGATCGCGTTCGGCTCGAACAGTCAGAACTTCTACGTACTGCGCGCGAACGGCACCGACTGGGTCGACGGCGACAGCAACCCGAACACGATCGGCGTGTTCAAAGTGCTGGGCGGTTCGTTCAACTACTCGAGCCCGGCGCTCGCCGATCTCCTGGGAAACGGCCAGACCGACATCATCATGGGCGGCTCGGACGGCAACCTCTACGCGTGGCGTCCCGACGGGACGAACCTGCCGGGCTTCCCGGTCCACGTGAATCAGGGCTTCACGTCGTCGCCGGCGGTGGGTTACCTCGATGGTCCGGGCGACACGTCGCCCGAGATCGTCATCGCGCCGAAGAACGATTCCCTGTACGTGTTCACGAGCACCGGCCAGCGGCGTCCCGGGTGGCCTGTCAATGTATTCACCTCGGGCACGAGCAAGACGCCGTCACCGGCGCTGGCCGACATGAACAACGACGGATTCCTCGACATCGTCTTCGCGAGCACGGATGGGTTCGTGCACGTGTACGACCGCAACGCGAACCCACTGGCGCCGGTCAACGGCAAGCAGTTCAACGCCCTGTTCGGCTATGCCTCGGAGAGCAGCCCGGTCGTCGCCGACATCAACGGCGACGGTTACAACGACGTCGTCATCGGCGGGGAGGACGCGACGCTGACGGCGATCAGCGGCCTCAACGGCACGACGCTGCCCGGCTTCCCGATCCCGTTGAACGGGGAAGTGCGCGGCACGCCGGCGCTGTGCGATTGCGACGGTGACGGCAAGACCGAGATCGTGCTCGCCGACTGGGACAAGAACGTCTACATGTGGGACTACGACTTCCCGTTCTCGCCGAACGGCCCGCCGCCGTGGCCGCAGTTCCACCACGACGCGGCACGCACCGGCTTCGCGAGCAATCCGGTGTTCGTCGACGTGGATCCGACGCAGGGGCTGGCGCCGCGCGCCGTCGAGTTCGCGCCGCCGCAGCCGAATCCCGCGAGCCGTGGCGCGCGCGTGCAATGGGCGGTGCCAGCGGATCGCGCGGGCGCTCCGTACGACGTCGCGGTGTTCGACCTGTCGGGCCGCCGCGTCCAGACGCTGGCCAGCGGCGTCGCCAAGAGCGGGCGCTTCAGCGTCGAATGGAACCTGCGGGACGCGCACGGCGCGTCGGCCGCGGCCGGCGTGTACTTCCTGCATCTGCGTCTTGGATCCGAGGCGAGAACGCAGCGCCTGGTCGTTCTGCACTAGCGGCGAAGTCGCACGACGCTCCCAAAGCCGGGCGGGCCCTGTTCGGGGTCCGCCCGCGCCGTTTCCGGGCCGCCTTGACCGTGCTCGGACAGGGGCCTTAGGTTCCGCCACTCGATGTCCCTCCCTGTTCCGGAGAACCACCGCTCATGAGCGTTCGCGTCCGTTTCGCGCCGAGCCCGACCGGCTTCCTGCACGTCGGCGGCGCGCGCACCGCGTTGTTCAACTACCTCTACGCTCGCCGGCACGGCGGCGTGTTCGTGCTGCGCATCGAGGACACCGACGCGGCCCGCTCCACGGACGAATCGCTGGGCGCCATCCTGAGCAGCATGCGCTGGCTCGGCCTCGGCTGGGACGAAGGCCCAGAGGTGGGCGGCGCGTTCGGCCCGTACTTCCAGGCCGAGCGCCGCGACCGCTACGCGCGCCACGCGGCCGCGCTCACCGCGTCGGATCGAGCGTATCCGTGCTACTGCACGGCCGAGGAACTGGAGGAGCGGCGCCAGGCGCAGCTCAAGCGCGGCGAGCCGCCGCGCTACGACGGGCGCTGCCGCCACCTGGACGCGGCGGCGCGCCAGCGTCAGGAAGCCGAGGGCCGAAAGCCGGCGCTGCGCTTCCGCCGCGGCGAGAGCAGCGAGCCAGTCGGCTGGACGGACGGCGTCGCGGGTGCCGTGGCGTTTCCCGGCGACGTGCTCGACGACTTCGTGATCCTGCGCTCCGACGGCTTTCCGACGTACAACTTCGCGTGCGTCGTCGACGATCACGAGATGGAGATCACGCACGTGATCCGCGGCGACGATCACTTGTCGAACACGCCGCGCCAGCTGCTGCTGTACCGCGCGTTCGCATGGAACCCGCCGGAGCTGGCGCACGTGCCGATGATCCTGGGCGGCGACGGATCGCGTCTGTCCAAGCGCCACGGCGCGACGTCGGTCGAGGCGTATCGGGATCTGGGCTACCTGCCCGAGGCGCTCGTGAACTTCCTGGCGCTGCTCGGCTGGTCGCCGGGCGACAACCGCGAACTGTTCGACCTGCTCGAACTGGAGCAGCTGTTCAGTCTCGAGCGCTGCGGGTCGAGCCCGGCCGTGTTCAACGTCGAGAAGCTGGAGTGGATGAACGGGCAGCACATGAAGCGACTCGACGACGCGGAGCGCGTGCGGCGCGTGCAGGCGCGGCTCGCCGCCCATGGCGTGGACGTGACCGAGCACCCGCCCGAGTGGTGGGCCCAGCTCGTGCACGCCATCGGCGACCGGCTGAAGACGCTGGCCGACGCGGAATTCTACGGCGCGTTCGCGCTCAAGGAGATCCTCGAGACCGACCCCGCGGCCTGGAGCGAACTGCTCGCGAAGGGCGACGTCGCGCCGCGGCTCGAGGCGCTCGCCGACCGACTCGAGGGCGACGCCACCTACTCGCTCGAGAGTCTCGAGAAGTTGACACGCGAGCTGGCCACGTCGCTCGGGATCAAGGCTGGAGAGCTGATGTCGGCGGCGCGCATCGCCCTCACCGGGCGCAAGGTGGCGCCCGGATTGTTCGAGGTCATGTCGTTGCTGGGGAAGGAGCGCGCCGTGCGGAGGCTGCGCGACGCGGCCGCGCGTTGGAACAGCGAATCGCCGCTTGGGAAAGTGGGCGGATGAGCGCGCCGGGCCTGCGCTTGCGCGCGGATTTCGCGCTCTGATAGATTGCCGCGCTGCATTGCTGCCCGGTGGTGTAACGGTAGCACGACTGGCTCTGGACCAGTTAGTCGAGGTTCGAATCCTTGCCGGGCAGCCACCTCATTCTGGTCGGGGACGACGTTCCACCTCGCCCCACGCGTTCCGGCCGTGCCACGATCGACCGAGAGAGTCGCGATGCGAGAATGCCGCCCGCGCGTGAGAACGCGCGACGCGGCGCGAGAGGTTCGGCGCTATCGTCTAGGGGTCTAGGACAGGTGGTTCTCAGCCATCAGACCGGGGTTCGAATCCCCGTAGCGCTACCAATCGTTCGGCGTTCGGCGCCCGCCTGGATTCCCGGCGGGCGTTTTCTTTCCGACGCCGCACCCAGCGCTCGGCGCGTTCCGGCGGGACGCGCGGCCGCGGAGTCGAGCGCGTGCTGAAAGATCGCGGTCGGGGGCGCGGCGCGCTCATCGCGTGGGCAGCCCTGGTCGCGGCCGTGCTGGCGCCGATCGGCTGGGGACTCGCGCCGGCGTTTCCATGGGACGTCGACAACATCGCGCCGGGTTCCGTGCTGCGCGTCCTCGCGCAGCACTTCGCGCCGGGTTGGTATTCGTCATACGGGCCCGTGCCGTACGAGCTGGGCGCGCTCGTCATGGCGCCGCTGCTCGCGCTGTTCAAGCTCACCGGTGAGCTGGGGACGCCGTCGGCGGCGTGGCCGCACGGCTTTGCGCACCCGGCCGCCGCGCTCGCCGCGCTGACCGTCGCCGTGCGCCTGTTGAGCGCGACCATGGCGCTCGGCCTCGTCGCCCTCGCAGTGCGCCGCGAACGCCAGCAGGCGGTCGCGCCCGCGGACTGGGTGATGCCGCTCGTCGCGCTCGGCTCGGCGACGTTCTGCTACTACGCGCACACCTCGAACGTCGATCTCCCGTACCTGTTCTGGCTGTGGGCCGCGTACCACCTGGTCGAGACGCCGGCGGCGTCGCGCGGCGCGTGCGCGCTGGGCGCGGCGTGCGCGGCGCTCGCCGTCGCCACCAAGGAGCAGTCGGCGCCGCTCGCGGCCGTCGCCGTGCTCGCCGGTATGGCGCACGCGTCGCGCTCGGCCGGCGCGTCGTCGCGCGCACGGCTCGCTGCGGCCGCGGGCCCGGCGCTCGCCGCGCTCGCGGCGTACGCGCTCGCGTGGATGCTGCCGTTCAACCTCGAGGGCTGGCGCGCGCATCACCACTTCCTGTTCGCCGAGGCGCGCTACCCGCGCACGTACGCGCTGGACGCGGCGGGTCTCGCCGCACTGTCGGGGCGGGCGTTCACGCTGCTGCCGCTCGCGCTCGGCTGGCCGGCGGTGACGTTCGCGGGGCTCGCGCTCGCGCTGCGCGTGTCATGGCGCGGGCTCGGCTGGCGCGCCCTCGGTTGCGCCCTGTACTCGGCCGCGTTCCTGATCTCGATCGGCTATGTGTACCCGCGCTTCCTGCTGCCGCTGGCACTGCTCGCGTTCCCGCTGGCCGGTCGCGGGTTCGGCGCCGTGACCGGCGCGTTCCGCGGATGGTCGCGCGATCCGCGTCCGCTCGCGGCCGGGCTGCTCGTGCTCGCGCTGTCGGGCGGCCCCGCCCTGGCCTGGCTGTCGCTTCGCGATCCACGGCTCGACGCCGAGCGCTGGATGGCGCGCCACGTGCCGCCGGACGCGCTCGTCGAACTCGCGGGCAATCCGCAGTTCCAGGCGCGCGTGCCGGTCGAGCGCCGGTTGCTGCGCACGCGGGCCGACTCGCTCGGGTTTGCGCCGCGCGGCCCGCGCGGCGACATCGTGTTGCTGTCCTCGCTCGACGCGTACGCGTTCCAGCGCGACGCGGACGTGCGCGCCACGTGGTGGGACTCGCTGACGATGGCGCCGCCGGCCGGCCGCTACGACGCGCGAGGCTTCGCACCCGGCCGCCTCGGTGTGCTGGCGCGCGGGCTTCCGGTCGCGCCCGAAGTGTGGATCTACGTGCGCCGCGACGCGCGACTCATGAGTTCCGCGGATTCACGGTAGGCGCGTCCAGCCACCGCCCGCACCGCGCGCCAGCCCCAGCGAGGCGGCCCCGTCGGGAGCGACGCCGAGATCGGCCGCGACGTGCCCGCGCGCATCGCTCATTTGCAGGTGCGGCACGCCGTCGCCGCCGAGCCACATCTGAGTCCGATTGTTCCCCGCGACGTCAGTCAGACGCAGACACACGTCGCCGTCGCGGCGCACGAACAGTGAGGCGCGCGACTTGCCGCGCTCGTCGTTGAGCCGCACCTGCGTGGATCCATCGGCGGCCAGTTCCAGCGCGCCGCGCTCCATGCCGCGTTCGCCAATCAGCACGAAGCGGCGCGCCCCGAGCACGGTTTCGCCGGGAAGCAGTCGCCACACCACGATCAACAAGAACCCGGCCGCGAGCGCGGCGCCGAGCGCCCGCATGCGCCGCAGTTGAGCCTCGAGGACGGCGAGACGATCCTCCACGTCGGGTCTCCTTATGGTCGGGGGTGGGGCACGGCGAAACGGGCGCGCGCACGTTAGCACCGTCGCCCGGAACACGTACCTCGAGGGCTCGGACGCGCCGGCTCGACAACGGCCGGGGAGGCGGTGGCCTGGCGACCCACGCGCTGGGCCAGAGCGCCCCAAAGCGCGTCGATTGCGGCCCTTGCAAGATGCTCGAATGGCCTCGGGTAAGCCCTTCCAGCCCCGCCGCTTGACAGCGATTTCCACACCCCAATAGAATGCCGGGGCTCGATTCGCTGCGGAGATACGGCGACGCGGCGGCGGCGTGCGGCCTGCAAGCGCGATGCGGCCGCGCCGGCATGGAGTTCG
>DATJGS010000023.1:0-140848 GCA_035494735.1 Saccharimonadaceae bacterium (SeqCode) | reverse complement strand
ACCGTCGTGCTGGACACCGTAGTCTTCGGCCGACAGCTGGAAGGTGTGCATGTTGGCCTTCGTGCTGCCTTCCTTCGCGCGGTTCTGCATCGCGATGAAGTTCGGAATCGCGATCGCCGCGAGAATACCGATGATCACGACCACGATCATCAGCTCGATCAGGGTGAAGCCCTTCTGCGTGTTCTTCATGGTCTGTGCTCCGTGGGGTGAGGTGGGACCCGGGTCATCTGGTTGTGTTCCTGCGTGACCCTCGAACTAGTGCAAACGCAATGCGTGTGCCAGTCGGTTCCCCATGGCGGACCAGCGCCTCAAGGTCCAGTGCCCCTGCTACTTGCCCCGTCAGCCCGACGTCACGCGAGGCGCCGCCGCGGACTCGGACCGCGCAAACTCCAACCACCGATCTTGCACGCCGCGCAAAGTGCACGGGGCCGCGACCGGCCGTGCGCGTCGCACGATCTTTCAGGCCGCGTCGGCCTCGTTGAAGTCGCGATCGTCCTCGATCGATCCCCCCGGCTTCTCGACGCCGTAGGCGATCAGCTTCCGATACAGCGTCGAGGCGTTGATTCCGAGCACGTCGCTGGCCCGTTTCTTCTGCCAGCGCGTGTGGTTCAGCACCTTGAGGATGTACTCCTTCTCCAGTTCCTCGAGCGTCAGGGTCGGCGAGTCGATCACCAGGCTGCCGCGATGGCTCTCGCCGAAGCGGATCTTCTCCGGCAGGTCGTCCGGGTCGATCAGGCCGCCCTCGTCCAGGATCATGGCGCGCTCCATGACGTTCTCCAGCTCGCGCACGTTGCCCGGCCAGTCGTACTTCATGAGCAGGTCCATGGCCTCCTTGCTCACCGTCTTCGCCGAATTCGTCTGGGCGTGACGCTTGAGGAAGTGGTCCACGAGAAGCGGAATGTCGTCCCGGCGCAGGCGCAGCGACGGCAGCTTGATCGGGATGACGTTCAGCCGGTAGAACAGGTCCGCGCGGAAGCGGCCCTCGGCCACCTCCTTCTCGAGATCGGCGTTCGTGGCCGCGACCAGACGGCAGTCGATCTTGATCGGCTGCGTGCCGCCCACCGGGATGATTTCGCGCTCCTGCAGCGCGCGCAGCAGCTTGACCTGCGTGGCCAGCGGCATCTCGCCGACTTCGTCCAGGAAGAACGTCCCGCCCTCGGCGACCTGGAACAGGCCCTGCGAATCGCGCACGGCGCCGGTGAACGAGCCCTTCACGTGGCCGAACAGGTTGCTCTCGAGCAGATCGCGCGGGATCGCGCCGCAGTTGATGCTGACGAACGGACCCTGCACGCGGCGGCTGCTGTAGTGAATCTGCTTCGCGATCAGCTCCTTGCCCGTGCCGCTCTCGCCCTGGATCATGATCGTCGCTTCGCTGTCCGCGACCTTCTCGACCATGCGGAACACGCGCATCATCTCGTCCGACGTGCCGATGATGGTCTTCTCGTCGTGGCCGCGCTTCAGCTCGCGCTTCAGGTACTGGTTCTCGACGCGGACCTTTCGCATCTCGATCGCGTTGCGGACGATGAGCTTGATCTCGTCGTTCTTCGCGTTCTTGATCAGGTACTGGTACGCGCCCAGGTTCACGGCGTCGATCGCCGACTGCTGCGACGCGTACGCCGTCATGATCACGACCGGGATCGCCGGATCCAGCTTCTTGATGCCCTGCAGCACCTGGATGCCGTCCATGCCGGGCATCTTGATGTCGGTGATCACGACGTCCGGAGTCTCGGCCTTGACCTTCTCGAGCGCGTCTCGGCCGTTGTTCACCGTCGTGACCTGATAGCCTTCCTTGCGCAGCACGATCCCGAGGAACTGGGCCATGCTCTGCTCGTCATCCACCACCAGGATCCGTTCCGCCGACATCGGAATCACCTCTCTCGTTGAGTGAGTTGCACAACACTTACGCGGCGGCGTCCAGGACGGCCGGCTCGGCGGCCGGCAACGTCACGCGCGCCCGCGTTCCGCGGCCCGGCTCGCTGTCGAAGACCAGCGTGCCTCCATGCCGCTCCACGATGCGCAACGCGATCGGGACGCCGAGCCCGGTGCCGTGCTCCTTCGTCGTGAAGAACGGCTGACCGATACGCCGCAGGTCCTGCGCGGCGATGCCCGGACCTTCATCCGCGAATTCGATGAGAACTTGGTTTCCGGAGCCGACCCGGGTGCGCACGCTGAGCGTGCCGCCACCAGGCATGGCTTCCAGGGCGTTCGTGGCCAGGTTCAGCCACACTTGGCGGATCTGCTCGCGATCCGCGTGAACGAATTGGCCCGACACCGCCGGCTCGTA
The DNA here is from genome assembly GCA_035494735.1 of Saccharimonadaceae bacterium (SeqCode). Taxonomy (GTDB): domain Bacteria; phylum Eisenbacteria; class RBG-16-71-46; order RBG-16-71-46; family RBG-16-71-46; genus DATJGS01. The sequence continues at coordinate 138,564 of DATJGS010000023.1, read as the reverse complement.
GCGCACGACGACCTTCTCGGGGCGGCGCGGGTCGCGCTCCAGGGCTTGGCACAGTTCGCTCAGGTGCTCGTCGAGGTCCAGGGTCTCGAGCGCGAGGTCGCGATCGCGCGAGTAGCCGAGCAGATCGGTGACGAAGCGGTTGAGGCGCGTGCACTCGGCGATGATCAGGCTCATCAGGACGGCGTTCTCGCCCTCCAGATGCAGCTCGCGCTGCAGGCACTCGGCGGACCCGCTGATCGGATGCAGGCCGTTGCGCAGTTCGTGCGCGATGGCAGCGGCCAGCGCCCCGACTTCGGCGAGCGTTTCGTTGCGGCGCACGCGGCGCTCCATCTCGCGCACTTCCGTCAGGTTCTGGAAGACCGCGACCACGCCGGTCACGCCGTCCTCGTGGCTGAGCAGGTTCGTGGACGCGCCGACGGGCAGCGCGACGCCAGCCGCGGTCTGCATGAGCAGCTCGGCGCGCGCGCGCGGTGCGCGGCGCTTGAGCGACTCGAGCACGACGTCGCGCAGCGACGCCAGCCGGTCGGGTAGCGCCTCGCCGATCGCCTGGCCGCGCACGTCCAGCGAGCGCATTCCCAGCATCTGCTCCGCCGCCGGATTCAGGTAGGCGACGCGCGCCTCCGCGTCGACGGTCAGGATGCCGGTCGTCAGATGACGCAGGATCGCGTCGTTGTCGAGGCGCACGCGGTCCAGCTCGCGTGCGGTCTGCTCCAGGTCGTCGCGTGTGCGGCGCACGCGCTCGCCGAGCACGCCGCTCAGCATGCCGACCGTGGCCAGGAACGCGATGAGGGTCCCCGGCGGAGGCAGCGTCGCCTCCAGCGTGCCCGTGCCGCGCGCGCTCAGCAGATGCGTGATGGCGGGCATGGCCAGGATGGCCGCGCACGCGCCGCTCGCCGCGAACGCGCCGCCGGCGATGCGCCCGAGAAGTCCGCCGCTGATGACCGTCAGTCCGAAGAACAGCATGAACTGGCTGTCGCGTCCGCCGGTGTACGCGGACAGCACGGTGATGACCACGAGATCCGTGGTCAGCTGCGCGTAGATCTGGGCCGTGAGCCCGCGCTGGATGCGCGCACCGAGCCAGAAGATGGCCGAGAGCACGCCTACCGCGAGCAGGGCCCACCACAGCACCCACCACGCCGCCTGACTCGACTCGGGGCGGAGCAGCACCCCGATCGGCAGCGCCAGCGTGGCGATGAGCAGCCGCGCACGAATCAGCGAGCGCAGACCCGCCCACCGATCCACCACCGGTCGGAGGACCTCGCCCGCAGGCGAGGCGCTCCGCGGCAATCCGGTTCCCATCAGCTGTTACCGCCGGCCACGACGCTGATCAGCTTGAACATCGGGAGGTACATGGCGACGACCATGCCACCGACGATGCCGCCCATGATCACGATCATGACGGGTTCGATGATCGACGTCAGCGTATCCACGGCCGTGTCGACCTCGGCTTCGTAGAACACGGCGATCTTCGTGAGCATCTCGTCGAGGGCGCCGGTCTGCTCGCCCACCGAGATCATCTGCACGACCATGGGCGGGAAGACGCCCGACGCCTTGAGCGGCGCCGAAACGGTCTCACCCTCACGGATCGAGGCCCGCGCCGTCATGATCGCCTCGGCCAGGATCTTGTTGCCAGCGGTCCGCGCCGTGATCTCGAGCCCCGACAGAATCGGCACGCCCGACGCGATGAGGGTGCCGAGCGTGCGCGTGAAGCGCGCGACGCCACCCTTCAGGAGCACGTCGCCGAGCACGGGGAGCTTGAGCATGATCTGGTCGACGGTGCGGTGCCCGTTCTCGGTCGCGTAGAACCGGTTGAACATGAACGCGGCGGCGCCCATCAGCAGGAGGCCCAGCCACCAGTAGCCCTGCAGCAGGTGCGAGGCGCCGAGCACGATCTTCGTGGGCAGCGGCAGTTCTCCGCCGAAGTCGCTGAACATCTTCGCGAACGTCGGGATGATGAAGATGAGCATGAACGCCGTCGCGCCCAGCGCGACGGTGAGCACGACGATCGGGTAGACGAGCGCGCTCTGGATCTTGCGCTTCAGCGCATCCGCCTTCTCGATGTACGTCGCGAGACGCATGAGGATCTCGTCGAGCACGCCGCCCGCTTCGCCGGCCGCCACCATGTTGCGGAACAGGTCGTCGAAGATGTCCTTGTGCTTGCCGAGCGCGTCCGACAGCGTCGAGCCTGCTTCGACCTCGCGCGTGACCTCGCCGATGACGCGGCCGAACGACGGCTTGCTCGACTGCTTGGCGAGGATGTCGAGGCACTGGACGAGCGGCAGACCGGCCGAAATCATGGTCGCGAACTGGCGCGTGAAGATGGCCAGGTCCTTCGTGCTCACGCCGCTGCCGCCGATCTTCGGCATCTGGAAACCGCCGGTCTTCGGGCGCATGGACGTGATCAGGATCTTCTTCTTGCGCAGAATCTCGAGAGCCTCTTCCTGACGAGAGACCTCGATCTCGCCGGCCTGCGACTCCCCGGCGAGCGTCCGACCTTTCCAAACGAAGACTGGCATTGTGGGCGTCTCCTACGCGGCGTTGCGCAGGACCTTGCCGAGCATGGATTCCAGCTCGATCCGGTCCGAGGCGCGGTCGATTGCATCCTCCGGGGACAGCGCCTTGTCGAGCACCGCCTGGAGAAGCGCCTGGTTCATGGTCTGCATGCCGAACTTCTGTCCGGCCTGCATGAGGCTGTAGATCTGGTGCGTCTTGCCTTCCCGGATCACGGCCTTGATGGCCGGCGTGCACACCAGGACTTCGGCGCACATCACCCGGCCGCCGCCGCGGCTCCGCGGAATCAACTGCTGCGTGACCACTCCCTCCAGCGTGAACGCGAGCTGGGTGAGGATCTGCTTCTGCTGATCCGCCGGGAACACGTCCACGATGCGGTTGACCGCTTCGTACGTGGAGTTCGTGTGCAGCGTCGCGAACACGAGGTGGCCCGTCTCGGCGATGGTCAGCGCCGACTCGATGGTCTCGAGATCGCGCATTTCGCCGATGAGGATGATGTCCGGGTCCTGGCGCAGCACGTACTTGAGCGCCGTCGGGAACGAGTTCGTGTCGGCGCCGACTTCGCGCTGGTTCACGATGCACTTCTTGTGGTGATGGATGTACTCGATCGGGTCCTCGATCGTCATGATGTGCGACTGCCGCGCGCCGTTGATGCGATCCAGCATGGCGGCCAGCGTCGTCGTCTTGCCGCTGCCCGTCGGACCGGTGATCAGCACGAGGCCCTTCTGGCGGTTCGTGAACTCCTTCACGATGGGCGGCAGCCCGAGCTTCTCCATGGCGATGATGTCGAACGGGATCTGGCGGATGGCCATCGACACGACGCCACGCTGCAGGTACACGTTCGCGCGATAGCGCGACAGGTTCTTGATGCCGAACGAGAAGTCGAGCTCGCGCGTGGTCTCGAAGCGCTTGCGCTGCTCGTCGGACATGACGCTGTACGCGAGCGACGCGCAGGCCTCGGGCGTCAGCACTTCGTACTCGGTCGGCTGCAGCAGGCCGTCGATGCGCATCTCGGGAGGCACGCCTGCCGTGATGTGCAGGTCGGACGCCCGCTTCTGGACCACGTCCTCGAGCAACTGGCGAAGTGTCACCACGTCGATTCACTCCTTCCGTTCACGGCGGCGCGTCCGGCTTCCCGGTCGCATCGGCCCGCGGGGCCCTTCCGGGCCACCGGACTACAGCTTGTCGGCTGCCGTCTCCTTGAGCACTTCTTCAGCGGTCGTGAGACCGCGCTTGAGTTTTTGCAACGCGTCACGGCGCAGCGTCAGCATGCCTTCCTCGATCGCCGTCCTCTTGATCTCGCCGGCCGACGCGCGGTCCAGCACGAGATCGCGAATCTTCGACGACATGGGCATCACCTCGTAGACGCCCTGCCGCCCGCGATAGCCCGTGTTGTTGCAGTCCACGCAACCCTCGCCCGTCAGGAACGTCGCGCCCTTCATGTCGTTTCGGTCGAGCTGCAGTTCGTTCAGCAGTTCTTCGTTCGGCTCGAACGGCTTCTTGCAAGCCGAGCACACGCGGCGCACGAGGCGCTGCGCGAGCACGAGGTTCACGGACGACGCAACGAGGAACGGCTCGATGCCCATGTCGATCATTCGGCCGATCGCGCTGGGGGCGTCGTTCGTGTGCAGCGTGGAGAGCACGAGGTGGCCGGTGAGCGCGGCCTTGACGGCGATGGACGCCGTGTCGATGTCGCGGATTTCGCCGACCATGATGATGTTCGGGTCCTGGCGCAGGAACGCCTTGAGCGCGGCCGCGAAACTCAGGCCGACGTCGTCGTTGACCAGCACCTGGTTGATCCCGTCGAGGTTGTACTCGACCGGGTCCTCGGCGGTCATGACGTTGACTTCGGGCGTGTTCACGCGCGACAGCGCGGAGTACAGCGTCGTGGTCTTGCCCGAACCGGTGGGGCCGGTCACGAGCACCATGCCGTAGGGATTCGCGATCGCGTCGACGAAGTCCTTCATCGACTGGGGCTCGAAGCCGAGCTTGCCGAGGTCGATGTTCAGGTTGCTCTTGTCGAGAATACGCATGACGATCTTCTCGCCGAAGATCGTCGGCAGCGACGAGACACGCAGGTCGATCGTGCGGTTCAGGACCTTGATCTTGATGCGTCCGTCCTGCGGCACGCGGCGCTCGGCGATGTCCAGTTCGGCCATGATCTTGAGGCGCGACAGAATCGCCGCCTTGAACTTGAACGGCGGCGCCATCATCTCCTGCAGCACGCCGTCGATGCGGAAGCGCACGCGCATGGACTTCTCGTAGGGCTCGATATGAATGTCCGACGCGCCCTTGCGCACGGCGTCCGCGATCAGCGAGTTCACCAGCTTGACGATGGGCGCTTCGTCGGCGGCCGCGAGACCGGCGGCTTCTTCGGCCGCGTTGTCGTCCTCGAGGACCGACAGGTCGTCTTCCATCCCCTTCATCACGTCGGCCATCGTGCCGGCGGAGTCGTACGCGCGATCGATCGCCTTCTTGAGCGCGGCCTCGGACGCGACGTGCGGTTCCACGTCGTAGCCGGTGATGAACTTGATGTCGTCGATGGCGAAGATGTTGGACGGGTTCGCCATGGCCACGATGAGGCGCCGCCCGACGCGGGACACCGGCAGCGCCATGAACTTGGTCGCGACGTCGCCGGGGATGAGCCGCGTCAGCTGCGGATCGGGCTCGAAGTTCTTGAGGTTGATGTGCGGCGCGCCGTACAGGCGCGACAGGAAGTCGAGCAGACCTTCTTCGCTGATCGCGCCGGTCTTGACCAGATTTCCGGTCAGGGAGCCGCCCAGGTTCTTCTGCTGATGGGCCGCCTTGGTGACCGCATTCTCGTCGATGAGCCGCGCTTCGAGCAGCTTCTGGACGATATCGTCTTGCACGTTGGTCTTCCCAATGTTGGCGAACGGCTGGACCGCGCGCGACGCTCGGCGCGGAATTCGAAATCGCTTGGGGACACGCCGTGACGAGGGGCCTCCGGCGAACGCATGCCGGACGCCTCCTCCCATTCCGCGAGCCTGCGCAGAGCGGAACGGACGGTCGGACCTCGATGGATTTATCGGAGGGCATCGCGCGGCGCTGAAGCAGAATCTGCACGTTCAGCGCGCGCGCCGGGTTGCGGATTGCACGATGCCCGGTCAGGGCGCCCCGGCAGGGTGGGATGGCTCAACGATCGCGACTCGCCCCTCGAGTTTCGCGTACAGCTTGGGACCGATACCGGGCACGTCCAGCAGGTCCTCGACGCGGCGATAAGGCCCGAAGCGCTCGCGGTGTTCCACGATGCGACGGGCCAGGACCGGCCCGATGCCGGGCAGTGCGTCGAGCTCCGGGGCGGTGGCGCGATTGAGGTCGACGCGGCCCGCATCCCGCGTCGAATCGGCGGACCGGCCGGGGGGCGCGCCCGCGGCGGGCGCGGCACGGGGCGTGGTCCCGCCGGCCGGCGCCGCGGCCGCTCCGCGCTCGGCGGCGAACCGCGGATGGCTCGCGCGCCACAGATCGTCGAGCGCGCCGATCGCGAACAGCAGCGCGACGATCTCGAGCCCGCGCCTTTCGGCGGGCGTCAGAGTCCACACCGCATGGCCCCCACGGCACACCTCTTCTTCTTCAGAGTCGGGGGGCGGGGCTCGGTCAGTCGAACAACAGCCAGGTCACGGCCAGGCTCACGTCGCGGCGCGGGCCCTTCGCGATCGCGCCCGTGCGCGGGTCGAGCCAGCCTTCCTCGTGGGCCACGTCCTCGAGGTTGCGGGCGGCGAGCACGATGCGCGCATCGCCGAGCGTGAACCCGGCGCTGGCCGAGGACGTCGCGTAGCCGGCCAGGCCCGCCGACGTGGCCTCGCTCTGCCGCGCGCCGACCCACGCGCTCTCGACGCGCAGATGGACGCCGAGGTCGCCCTTGAACAGCGCGAAGCGCGTGTCGAGGTGCGTCCGCGCGCCGACGTTGGGATCGACCTGGGCCTGCGCCGCGCTCGGGTCGCGACCGAGCGCGAAGCCCGAGACGCCGATCCCCCACGCGCCGCGGCGCCAGTCCACGCCGCTCGTGGCCAGCGCGAAGCCGGTGCGCGACGGATCGGGGAGCGCGCCGAAGCGCAGCGCGAGGTCCTGGATCGGGTGGCGCAGCCAGATCGCCCGATCGCGCGTGACGCCGACGAGCAATCCGGCGCTCGCCGTCCACGAGCGGCGCGCCCCCGCGCCCGCGCCGCGCAGTTCGAATCCCCCGCCCCACGTGTTCTGGAGAAAAGGCGACTGTCCCGCGAAGAGATCGCTCCACACCGGGCGCACGACGCGCATCGCCAGGACGCGCCCGCCCAGGCGCGCGTCGCCGAACGCGAAGCCGAGACCGGGCGCGAGCAGCGTGCGATCGAGCGCGCGGCTGTAGCCCAGCCCCAGGTCCGCGCGCAGCACGCCGTCGGCCACCGGCGTGGTGGCGCCGAGCGCGCTCCACCACGCGCGCTCGCGCCGGTCGAACGACTGATCGAGCAGGTTGAACGCCGGATCGCCCTGCGGCGTCAGTCGCCGCACCTCGGCGTCCGCCACCTCGAAGCGCGCGTCGAGCGCGGCGCGGCCCAGCGTCTGGCCCGCCTCCAGCCGCGCGCGCGATTCCTGCGCGTCGCGCCGCGAATACAGGAGGTAGAAGTTCGAGCCGTCATCGTAGCTCTGGTGGCCGTCGAAGCCGCGCTCGAGGCGCGCCCCGACGTAGCGCGTGCCTCCGTTCCAGCGCCAGCCGATCGAGCCGCTCTGACCCGACGCGGCCTCGCGCTCGGTTCGCTCGAACAGTTCGGCGCCGTAACCGCGCTGCGCGAACTCGGCGTCGAAGCGATGGCGCCCGCGTGTCGTCCCGAGCGCGGCGCCCCACAGGTGCGCGCCCGCGAGGCCGAGCGGGCCGACGGCGCCGCGCTTGCCGGCGGCGGCCTCGACGCGGCCCCAGGCCAGCGAGTCGCCGCGCTCGAAGGCCAGCGAATTCTGGTCGACGCCGAGGTCGCCGGTCGCGAAGCGGAACACGCCGTGCGCCGTGCGTCGATCGAACTGCGTGCGTGGCGCGGCCACGCCGCCGAGCGAACCGTCGAACCCCGACCACGCGCTGCCGAGTCCGAGCGCGGAAGCCGCCGAGTCGCTCCACGCGATCGGACGGCGCGCCGGCACGCCGGGCCAGGGCAGCGCGCTCGGGGCCGCGCCCGGGTCGCGCTCGCTCCACGCGCCGGTCACGTGGCCGGCCAGCGTCGGCAGGAACGGAATGCCCAGGTACGACGACGGCGTCCACCCCGGCTCCCCGGGCTGCGCCCACCACGCGCCGAGATCGGGGACCGAGTCCTCGATCAGCGAGTTCGCGTCGTCACGCCCGCCGACCACGGCCTGCCCGTGGGCCGAGCCGAAGAGGAGCGCGACTAGGAGGAGAGCCGCGCCCGGTAGTGCGCGAACAGGCCGACGAGCGGCGTGCCCAGCACCACGAACAGCGCGACGTTCGTGCCGATGTGCCATAGAGCGAATGGAATGCCTCCCAGCAACGTGACGCGAATCTGACCGAACAGCACGCCGGTCGCGAGGTTCGTGAGGAAGTCGAACGCCGCGGTCAGGACGATCGCGGTCGGCGCGAGCACGGCCGCGCGCAGCCAGGGCGCTCTGGCCGGCAGCCCGAGCGTCGCGAACCACGCACCCCCCACGCCGGACAGGACCTCGCCCGCGACCTGCGAGGCGGTCACGAGCGGATGAACGGCACCGTACGGATTGAGCAGCGAGAAGACCAACATCGTCAGCCCTCCCACCCAGGCGCCCCAGGCCGCGCCGAGCAAGATGCCCGACAGGAAGACCACGAGCGTCAGCACTTCGAAATTCGGGATGTTCTCGGCGTAGACCCCGGTGAGGCCGGCCGCGACCATGAGAGCCGCGTAGGAGAGGCGCCGTGGAGACGTGGGCTGGCGTGAGATCTGGAAATCTCCAAGAGGAGGCGCGTGCGCGGGGAACCGAGTCGGGGCAGGGTAGCGGCGCGTCGCGCGCCGAGTCAACGCGCGGCGTCGCGCTCGCGAAGCCGTCCCGTTCGGGCGGCGCCGGGATCGTTCAGGCGTCTGCGCCTCAGGCGGCGCGGTGTGCGGGGACCGCCCGGGCGGTGCGGGCGCGCGCCGCCCGCCGCCGGCTCAGCCGGCGACGCCGGCCGCCCGCTTCAGCGGGCCCAACGCGCTCGCCGGGACCGCGATGTCGCCGAGATCGAGACTGCGGCCCGGGCCGTGGAAGTCGGAGCCTCCGGTCTCGAGCAGGCCGAGGCGCGCGGCCAGCGTGCGGTAGCGGCGCACCGTGCTCGGGCCGTGCTGCGGGTGCCACACCTCGAGGCCCTGCAATCCATCGGCCGCCAGGCTCTCGATGATGGCGTCGGGCATGGCCGGGCCGGCGTGCGCGAGCACGCTGACGCCGCCCGCCGCGTGGATCAAGGCCAGCGCGTCGGCCGGGCGGAACGCCGGGCGCGGCACGAACGCCTCGCCGCGCGCGCCCAGGAAACGACGGAACGCTTCGTCCGAACTCTCGACGTGGCCGGCGCGCACGAGGGCTTCCGCGACGTGCGGCCGCCCGACGACGCCCGGGCCGGCCAGCGCGAGCACGGTCTCGGCCTCGACCGGCGCACCGAGCTCGGCGAGGCGCTTGACGATTTCGAGCGCCCGCTCGAGACGCTCTTCGCGAAAGCGCACGAGGCGCTCGCGCAACGTCGTGTCCTCGATGTCGACGAAGTAGCCGAGGATGTGCAGGTCGAAGCCGGGCTGCGCCGAAGAGATCTCGATGCCGGGGACGACTTCGAGCGCGCCCTGCGCGGCGACCCGGGCGGGCGCCACGCCGGCCACGGTGTCGTGGTCGGTGACGGCGACGGCCAGGAGCTGGCGTTCGATCGCGCGCTGCACGAGTTCGGCGGGCGTCAACAGCCCGTCGCTGAACGTCGTGTGTGCGTGCAGGTCGATGCGCCGCCCGCCGTCACGCACGGGCGGGCGCGACATCAGGCCGACTCCAGAGTCTTGCGCAGCACGCGAATCTTGAGCGCGACGTCCGGATAGTTGTTCTGCAGCGCGTAGACGCGCTCGAATTCCTCGAGCGCCTCGCGCCCGCGTCCGGCCGCCTCGTGGGCCAGGCCCAACTGGAAGCGCAGGCCGACCTGGGCGTGCGCGTCGACGTCCGGCTGCGAGACCGCATTCGCGAACTCCATGGCCGCGTCGTCGAAGCGCCCCTGATCCAGCATGCACCGGCCGATCATCTCCGACGCGCGCGACAGGTACGCCGGATCTTCCGCGGCCACGCGGAACGAATCCACCGCCTGCTCGAGGAGTCCCATCTCTCGGTAGCTCATGGCCAGATCGTAATGGCTTTGGGCGTCTCCCGAAAGCTGAGCCTCGACGCCGCGCTGGAATTCCGAGATGAGCGAGCCCAGGTCGAACGTGACCGCCTCGCCGCGGCCCACCGCGACTTCGACGCGCCCCACTTCCCCATCCGTGCCGTTCTTGGCTTCGACCGGGTGCGGACGGGCCGGAGCGGCCTCGCGCGGCGCCCCGAGCGGCATCGTCTGAGGCGCGGCGACGCGCGCCACCGGCGCGGGCGCGGCCTTGGGCGGCGCGGCCGCGGGCGCGGCGGCCGGCGGCGCGCCGGTCAGGCGCTGCAGGCGTCGCGCGGGAACGTCGTTCGCCGGGTCGAGCTGACGGGCGCGCTCGAACGAGCGCTGCGCCGTCGCGGTGTCGCCGTCGTTCAGGGCGCGGTCGCCGAGTTCGCACGCGACCTGGGCGGCTTCGGCCTTGTCGCCGCGCTGCTCGCAGTTGCGCAGCCACTGCTCCAGGATTTCGATCGAAGCGTGCGCGCTCTTGCCGAGGCTGCGGTAGATGGTGGCGGCGCTGTCGTGGCGCCCGAGCGCGTCGTAGGCGTTGGCCGCGCCGGCCAGGGCTTCGCTCGCCGCCTCGCGCTGCCCGGCGCGGAAGCACTCCTGGGCGCGCGTGAGCAGGCGCTCGACTTCGGCCAGCGGGTTCGCGGGAGGCGGTGCGGGCGCGTCGAAGTGCAGGCCCGGGGATTCGGGGCTCGTGCGGCTGACGGCCGGCAGGGGCGCTTCGTCCTCGAGCTCGTCGGCTGGCGCGGCGGGCGTCTCCTCGGCCTCGGCCAGGCGCGGCGGCCCGGCGGCGCGCGACGGCTCCAGCTCGAGGCGCTCGTACTGCACGTCGGAAGGCGACTCGAACGCGGCATCCGTTTCCAGACGCGGCGGCGCGTCGGACGACTCGACGCCGTTCGTGCTCTCCGGCGCGGTGACGCCGAAGTCGAAACCATGCGCGATCGAGGGATCGGTCGCTTCGCGCGGCCGATCCCCCTGACCTTCCTCCACGGCCGGAATGCCGGCCGGCGGGCGATTGCGACTCTCGATCGAGGGAATGCGCATGGACTCGCCGCCCGCCTGGGGCGCCGCGCTGTCCGCGGGCGGGCGGGCCACGGCGAGCTGGGCGGGCGCGCGCGAACCGGCGGGCGCGTCGTCTCCGCCGGCCGACGGATCGAGCTGGTGCGCGCGTTTGCGGCAGCGCTCCGCGGCCTGCGGATCGCCGGCGCGCGTGTACTCGCCGGCCGCCTCCAGCAGCGTGGCCACCGCGTCGGCGTTCTGGCCATCGAGGATCTGCACTTCGGCGAGACGATCGAGCGCCTTGACGTTCTCCTTCGACGCATCGAACGCCAGGCGCAGCGACTTCGCGGCCTCGGCGTTCATGTTGTCGCGCACCAGCGCCTCGGCGTGCTGCATGTAGTAGAGCGAGGCCTCGGTGGCGAGTCCGTCGAGCGCGTGCAGCGCGCCCAGGCGCTGGTAGACCTGGACGGGCGCGAGCGACAGGCGCATCAGCTTCTTGCAGACGGCGATGGCGTTCTTGTACAGCCCCGCCTTCTCGTACGCACCCGCCGCGGAGAGATAGCGGATGCCAGCAGTGTGTTGGTCGCCCTTCTTGTACAGAAGGTCGGCCACCAACACATGGTTGTAGGGGTCTGTGTCGTCTACCGCGATCAGCTTTTCGTATTCGCTCAGAGCCCCGTCCAGATCACCGTTCTGGACGCAGCGTTGAGCCCGACGCTTGATCTCGATCGCCTTTTCCAAGTTGGCTTTCCCCCCGGGCTCGTGGGGCGCGGCCCGGATGCATACTCATCCCTGTCAGGCGTCTAGGGCCGCCTGCACCGCGACGCGACAACGCTCGGCGGCACCAGCAAGCGCATCTCGCAGACGGCGTTGGCCCGTCTCCACGTCGTCCTTATCGGCATTTGGGGAAAGTGACTTCAGGTTGATTTGCACGTTCAGCAGGGCGCCCTCGGCCGCGGCGCGCGCCAGCCATCCGGCAACTCCCGCGTCGCTGGCGGCGTTGACGTTGCCGAACCGGGCGGCCTGTTCCGCCAGGTCCATGACCTGGATGCAGCATTCGGCGGTTTCGAGGGGCACACGCGCCGCTTCCAGCTCGGCCGAGGCCACGGCCTTCCCCCGGTTTTCGGCCTCTTCCTTCGTGGCTTGAGGCAGCCGGCGTGCCACCAGCACCGCATCGAACGCCGCGCTGTCGCGCCGTCCCAGCCCGAGCAGCGTGGACTGGAGCCGCGCGGCGTTGCGCTTCAACTCGCGCATCGCGTCGTCGTGCGCGGCGTACTTCTTCTTGCCGATCGTCAGGTTCGCGACCATGGTCGTGAGCGCGGCCGCGAGCGCGCCGGCGACCGCGGACGCCGTGCCGCCGCCCGGCGTCGGGGTCGGCCCCGCCACCTGCTCGAGGAACCCGCCGAGCGTGACCGCTTCGGTCAGCGGCGGGCGCCCGAGGCGCAGCTCCAAGACCTGATCGCGGCGGAAGTTCTCGAGCTGCAGCGCGTGCTGCGCGGCGTCGAGCAGCGCGTATTCGGGAACGAGCCCGACGACCTCGCAGCCCGAGATGGCGGCGCCGTGGCGCGCCGCCTCGTCGCGCACCAGGGCGAGCACGCGATGGATCGGTGTGGCCTCCGTGTTGACGAGATTCATGCTGACCTGCGCGCGGCGCCCGTTCTCGATCGAGAAGCCGAGCGCGCGCACGTGCTTCAGGCCCCCGCTCTGTTCGCGCACCGCGGCCGCGACCGCCTTCGCCACGCGCACGTCCGCGGTATTGAGGTTCGCGTTGAACGCGACCAGGAAGCGCCGCGCCCCGACGGCCGTCGCACCCGCGGTCTTGTGGATGGCGGACGGTCCGAAGTCCGGCGCGCGCTCGGCGTCGCGGCCGATCGCGTCGCGCAGCCCCTCGAACTCGCCGCGACGCACGTCGGCCAGGCTGACGCGCGTCGGGCGCGTGGCCGCGGCCTCGTACAGGAACACCGGGATGCCCAGCTCGCCGATGCGCCGGCCGGCGACGCGCGCCAGCTCCGCGCAATCCTCGAGCGTCACGCCCTCGATCGGCACGAACGGCACGACGTCGGTCGCGCCCATGCGCGGGTGCTGCCCGGAATGCTGGTTGAGGTCGATGAGTTCGCGGGCCCGCGCCGTGACGCGCACGGCGGCCTCGACCACGGGCTCCGGCGCGCCGGCGAACGTGATCACCGAGCGGTTGTGGTCCGGATCCATTTCGCTGTCGAGCAACGTCACGCCGGCGACCTCGGCGATCGCCTGCATCAGCGCCTCGACCACGTCGCGGCGCCGTCCTTCCGAGAAGTTGGGAACGCATTCGACGAGAGCGGCCATGGTTCAGCGATCTCCTGGGGTCGGGACTTCGGGGCCCGCGGGTTCGGACCGGGCGCCGGGGTCGTTTCGCGCCGCGAGACCGGCGAGCGCCGCCGCGCGCATTCGGTGCTTCTCCAGGACGTCGGCGCGCAGCGTGGCCAGGAGATCGTCGGGATGCGCGATGAACACGTCGACGCCGAACAAGCTCATGACCCGCGCCCGGCGCATCAAGTGCTCGAACGAGCCGGCGACGCGCGGAACCACGTCGAACAGCCCGTGCGGCGTCGACATCTGATGATCGAGTTGCGCCTCTTCGGCGGGAAACGGTCGCCACGCCGCCGCGGCCTCAGGGCTCAACGTGCGCTTCCAGTCCGGACGACTGACGGGCCGCGCGCCCCAGCGCGCGAGGCACGAGGCGAGCCGGGCGAGGTTGTCCGCGGAGCATTCGGGCGTCATGTCGAAGTCGGCGGGCGCATCGATCGCCACGTAGTGGGAAGCGGCCGACGATCCGGTCATGACGTAGCGCACCCCGGCCGCGGCCAGATCTCGCACGAAGAAGGCTTCGTCGGGCCGCGTGGGGGACGCGCTCACGGCCACACCCGGCGTTCCACGCTGGGCAGGGCCAGGTCGGCTCCGCGCATGAACACGCAGTCGGGGCGCACCGCCGGCATCCAGTACGGCAGCTCTTCCAGCGTCTCGCACTCCCACGTGACCGCGTCGCCCCAGGCGCCGGGCATCAGGTGGCCGACGTCGGCGGTCGCGCCCAGCACGTGCGCCGCGTTCCAGGTCAGCGACATCAGCGTCTCTTCGGCCGTGAACCCGGACAGACGCGCCGCCAGGGCCGCGCACTCGAGCAGCGACTGGGCCGGCGCCGTGCCCGGATTGAAGTCCGTGGCGATCGCCCAGCGCGCGCCGCTCGCGCGCAGCATCTTCGCGTCGGGCAGGCGCTGCCCCAGGGTGAGCGCGGCCGCGGGCAGCAGCACGCCGACCGTGCCGGCCGCGGCGAGCGCGCGCCAGTCCTCGAGCGTCGCGCACTCGAGATGGTCCGCGGAGCGCGCGCCGAGCTCGGCGGCCAGCGCCGCGCCGCCGCCCCGCTCCATCTGGTCGGCGTGCACGCGCAGCGCGAAGCCGAGCGCGTGGGCCGCGACCAGCACCTGGCGGCACTCGGCCGGCGAGAACGCGAGCGATTCGCAGAACACGTCCACGGCATGCGCCAGGTCGCGGCGGCGGATGTCGGGCAGCGTGCGCTCGCACAGCTCGCGCACGAACTCCTCGCGGCGCCCGGCGAACTCCTCGGGCAGCGCGTGCAGCAGCAGCGCGGTGCGGTGCACGCGCACCGGCACGCGCTGCGCGGCACCGCGCATCAGCTCGAGCAGGCGCATCTCGGCGGTCGGCACGAGGCCGTAGCCGCTCTTGACCTCGACGCTCGTACAGCCGTTCGCACGCCAGCGCTCGAGGCGATTCGCCAGGCTCTTCTCGAGCACGTCCTCGCGCTCGGCGCGCGTCGCCGCGACGGTCGAGCGGATGCCGCCGCCGGCGGCCGCGATGGCGGCGTAGCTCTCCCCGGCCAGGCGGCGCTGGAACTCGGCGGCGCGGTTGCCCGCGAAGATCATGTGCGTGTGGCAGTCGACGAGACCCGGCGTCACCAGGCGGCCGTTCGCGTTCAGCGGCCGGGCTTCGCGGTGGCGGTGCGACAGCTCGGCGCCGCTGCCGATCTCCACCACGCGGCCGTCCTGGAACACGATCGCGCCCTTCGGAAAGCGCAGGATGCGCCTGCCCTCGGCGTCCGGGGTCACGACCTCGGACGTGTTGTGCAGGATCACGTAGGCCGTGCGCCCGGCCACGGCCTTGCCGCTGAATTCGCGCCCCAGCGTCACGACGCCTCCCCCCGCGCGCTCACGACGTGATCCCGGGCAGCTTCATGCCGGTCTTGCGCGCGTGCGCGATCGCCTCCGGATAGCCGGCGTCCGCGTGTCGCATGACGCCGCTCCCCGGATCGTTCGTCAGGACGCGCTCGAGGCGCGCGTCGGCGTCCGCGCTGCCGTCGGCCACGATCACGAGCCCCGCGTGGATCGAGTTGCCGATGCCGACGCCGCCGCCATGGTGCACGCTGACCCACGACGCGCCGGACGCACAGTTGAGGAGCGCGTTCAGGATGGGCCAGTCCGCGATCGCGTCGCTGCCGTCGCGCATGCCCTCGGTCTCGCGATACGGCGACGCCACGGAACCGGTGTCCAGGTGGTCGCGGCCGATGACGATCGGCGCCTTCAGCGCGCCTTCGCGCACCATGCGATTGAAGCGCAGGCCGAGTCGATGGCGCTCGCCGTAGCCCAGCCAGCAGATGCGCGCCGGGAGCCCCTGGAAGGGCACGTGCTTCTCCGCGAGCGGAATCCAGCGGTGCAGCCGCGCGTCGTCCGGGAACTCCTCGAGCGCGGCACGGTCGGTGGCCAGGATGTCCTCGGGGTCGCCGGACAGCGCGGCCCAGCGGAACGGCCCCTTGCCCACCGCGAACAGCGGCCGGATGTATTCGGGCACGAAGCCCGGGTACGAGAACGCGCGCTCGTGCGGCAGCCCGCCCTTCTCGGCTTCGCCGCGCAGGTTGTTGCCGTAGTCGAACAGCACCGTGCCGCGCTCGCGCATCGCGAGCAGCGCCCGCACCTGTTCGGCCATCGATTCGCGCGCGCGGCGCACGTACTCCTCGGGCGCGCTCGCGCGCAGCGCCGCGGCCTGTTCGAGCGTCAGTCCGGCCGGCACGTAGCCGTGGAGCGGATCGTGCGCGGACGTCTGGTCGGTCGCGATGTCGGGCACGAGCCCGGCCCGCAGCACGTCGTGGTGCGCCGTCGCCGCGTTCGCGACGAGACCGACGCTGAGCGGCCGCCGCGCGGCGACGGCCTCGCGGCACCACGCGAGCGCCTCGTCGAGGCGGACGGTCATGCGGTCGCAATAGCCGCCGTCCACGCGACGCTGCGCGCGCGCCGGATCGACCTCGACGGCCAGGCACACGCCGCCGTTCATGGTCACGGCGAGCGGCTGCGCGCCGCCCATCCCGCCGAGCCCCGCGGTCAGCACGAGACGTCCGGCGAGCGTGCCGCCGAAGTGCCGCGCCGCGCACTCGGCGAACGTCTCGAACGTGCCCTGCACGATGCCCTGCGAGCCGATGTAGATCCACGAGCCCGCGGTCATCTGGCCGTACATGATGAGGCCCTTCGCTTCCAGCTCCCAGAAGTGCTCGAGCGTCGCCCAGCGCGGCACGAGCAGCGAGTTCGCGATCAGCACGCGCGGCGCGCCGGCATGGGTGCGGAACACGCCGACCGGCTTGCCCGACTGGACGAGCAGCGTCTCGTCGCCCTCGAGCGCGCGCAGCGACGTGACGATGCGCTCGAAGGCTTCCCAGTTCCGCGCCGCCTTGCCGGTGCCGCCGTACACGACGAGGTCCTCGGGTCGTTCGGCCACGTCCGGGTCGAGGTTGTTCATGAGCATGCGCAGCGCCGCCTCCTGAGCCCAGCCCTGGCAGCTGAGTTCGCGGCCGCGCGGCGCCCGCACCACGCGTGATGCGCTCGGAGCGCTCATGCCTCGAGGACCTCCTCGGTCAGGCGCGACACGGCGCCCGACAGGATCCAGCGCGACGCGGTTTCGCACGCGCCCGACAGCGGGCGGTCGCCGTCCGGCGCCGGCACGCGACGGCGCAGCGCGCCGTACAGTCGCTCGGAGCCCGCGCCGGCGGTGAGCGGCCGGCGAAACTCCAGCGCGCGGCACGCGCACAGCAGTTCGAGCGCGACGACACGCGACGCGTTCTCGGTGACCTTGAGCGCGTGGCGACCGGCGATCGGCGCCATGCTCACGTGGTCCTCGATCCCGGCCCCGGTCGGGATCGAGTCCACGCTCGCCGGATGGCACAGCACTTTGTTTTCGGACACGAGCGCGGCGGCCGTGTACTGGGCCAGCATGTAGCCGCTCTCCAGCCCCGGCTCGGCGGCGAGCACCGCGGGCAGCTCCGACACGCGCGCGTCCAGCAGGCGGTCGAGCCGGCGCTCGGCGAGCGACGCCATCTCGGCCACGGCGATCTTCAGGTAGTCGGCGACGAGCGCGACCGGCTGCGCGTGGAAGTGCCCGGCCGAGACCACGTCGTTCTTGTCCGCGAACACGAGCGGATTGTCGTTGACCGAATTGAACTCGGTCTCGAGCTGCCGCCCGACGTGCGCGAGCGCATCCCACGACGCGCCCAGCACCTGCGGCGTGCAGCGCAGCGAGTAGGCGTCCTGGACGCGCCCGCAATCGGCGTGCGATTCGACGAGCGCGCTCTCCCGCGCGTACGCGCGCAGCCGGCGCGCCACTTCGAACGCGCCGCGGTACGGGCGCAACGCCTGGACGTCTTCGCGCGCGGGTTGGAACGAGCCCAGCAGGACTTCGATGGACAGCGCGGCGGTGGCCACCGCCGCCTCCCACACGCGAAGGCCGTCGGCGAGCGCGAGCGCGGCCAGCGCGGTCGAGAGTTGCGTCCCGTTGATGAGCGCGAGCCCTTCCTTGGCCTCCAGCTCGAGCGGCTGCAGGCCGGCGCCGCGCAGGGCCAGCGCGGCCGGCATGCGCTGTTCGCCGAGCCAGGCTTCGCCCTCGCCGGTCAGCACGGACGCGAGGTGCGCGAGCGGCGCCAGGTCCCCCGACGCGCCCACCGAGCCCTCGAGCGGCACGAACGGGGTGACGTCGCGCTCGAGGAGCGCGAGCAGCGTCTCCACGATCTCGGGGCGGCAACCGGAGTACCCGTGGGCCAGCGACGCGGCGCGCAGCAGCAGCATGGCGCGCACGATGTCGCGCGGCGCGGCCGCGCCGACGCCGGCGGAATGCGAGCGCAACAGGTTGATCTGCAGCTGGCGCACCTGCTCGGGCGCGATGTGGCGGTCCTTGAGTTCGCCGAAGCCGGTCGTGACGCCGTACACGACGCGGCGCTCGCGCACCGCGCTCTCGACGACCCCGCGACTCGCCATCATGCGCGCGCGCGCCGCGGCCGAAAGCGTGACGCGCGCGTCGTTCCCGGAACCCCGTGCGACGTTCACGATGTCGGCCAGCGCCAGCGGCCGGGCGCCCAGTTCGATCACGCGTCCCTCCCCACGACCACGTCCTCCTCGAAGAAGCGCCGCACCTCGTCGGCGACCGCGCGCGCGTCGCGGAGGTCGCGCGGCGCGACCGGCAGGACCTCGGTGAACGCGCGGCGGTACGACGCCCGGGCCAGACGCGGATCGCACACGACGAGCGCGCCCCGATCGTCGGCCCGGCGGATCAGCCGCCCGACGCCCTGGCGGAAGCGCAACACCGCCTCCGGCAAGGCGTCGGCGCGGAACGGATCCTCTCCCGCCTCGCGCAGCCGTTCGGCCCGCGAGGCGACCTGCGGATCGTCCGGAACCGAGAACGGCAACCGCGCCACGACGAGGATCTCCAACGCATCACCGGGAAAGTCCACACCTTCCCACAGGCTCTGCACGCCGAGCAAGATGGCGCCGCGCGTCGCGCGAAAGCGTTCGCTGAGCCGTCCCGCCGTGCCGTCCCACTCCTGCGCCCACAGCGTGCGGCCGGCGGGCAGGCGCTCGATCAGCCGCGCGCGCGCGCGGCGCAGCCGCTCGTGCGACGTGAACAGCACGAGCTGATTGCGCGGCACGCGTTCCGCGAGCGCGGCGACGACGTCGGCCACGGCCGCGGCCTCGTCCGCTTCGCCGGCCACCGTGAACACGCGCATCTGCTGCGCGAGCGGAAACGGCGACGGCACCGTGCGCACCTCGTAGGGCACACCCCAGCGCTCGCCGAGTCCGAGCCGCCCGGCCAGGAACGACGCGTCGCCCGACGCCGTGAGCGTGGCCGACGTCAGCACCGAGGCGCGCGCGCGGCCGAGCACCAGCCGCCGCGCGTCGGCGCCGGCCGTGATCGGCGCGCCGTGCAGCTCGACGCCGCTGCCCGACGCGCTCCGCCAGTACACCCAGTCCGGATAGCGCGCGTCCGCCACGTTCGCGAGATCGTCGCCGAGCCCCGTGAAGCGCGCCGCCAGCTGGTCGCACTCCGCGGCCCATTCGACCGCGGGCCCGCCCGCCGCGCCGCGCCCCGCGCCCTCACCGAGGCGCTGGAGCGTACGCGCCAGGTCCGCGCAATCGCCGAGCACCGCCTCGAGCGGCTCGAGGCCCCTGCCGAGCAGTTCCGACGCCGAGCGATAGCGCTCGCGCGCGGCGTACGGACCGCCGTCGCCTCTGGGCTGCGGGATCGCGTCGAACAGAGCCGCGACGTTGGCCCGCGCCTCGGCGAGCCGCGTCTCGAGCCGGGCCGCGCTGTCGGCCAGCGCCTCCGCGCCGCTCTTCGCGAGCAGCGGCGCGCCGGCCAGGCGCTTGAGCAGCGAACCGGCGCGCGCGACGCGGCGCCCACGGGCCCGCGGCGCGCCGAGCAGCCGGAACAGTTCCTCGAAGCGATGCCGCGACACGCTGCGCTCGAGCTGCGCGAGCAGCACGCCTTCCAGGCGGTGGGCCTCGTCGACGATCAGCACGTCGAAGTCGGGCAGCAGTCCGTCGCTCTCGCCCGACAGCGCGAGCAACGCGTGGTTCACGATCAGCAACTGGGCGTCCGCGGCCTGCCGGCGCGCGCGCACCCAGAAGCAGTCGCGCCCGCGCCGGCACGTCGCCAGCGTGCACGCCGCCGGGTCGGCGCCGAGGCGCGGCCGCAGCCGGCGCAGGCCGTCCGGATCGCCGGACTCGAAGCGGTCGAGATCCCCTTCCGGATCCTCGGCCGCCCACGCGCGCACCGCGTCCAGCAATTCGCGCTCGTCGGCGGCTTCGGGCTGCTCCAGGTCCAGCGCGCGCGGACACACGTAGTTCTGCTTGCCCTTGAGCCGCGCGACGCGCAGCGGCGGCCGGCCGAGCGCGTCGAGCAGCGCGGGCAGGTCGCGCTCGAACAGCTGGTCTTGAAGCGAACGCGTGCACGTGGCGACGACGACGCGGGCATCGCGCGAGGCGGCGTGCAGCACGGCCGGCACCAGGTACGCGAGCGACTTGCCGACGCCGGTCGGCGCCTCGGCGAGCAGCACGCCGCCGTTCTCCACGCAGCGTCCGATGGCGCGGGCCAGGTCGACCTGTCCCGGGCGCGCCTCCCACGCCGGGAACGTGCGGGGCAGCGCGCCGCCCGGCGCGAAGACCTGCGCGGTGCGTTCGGCCAGCGTCACGGGCGTCCTCCTCTTTAGAACGTGGAGACGAGCTGCAGGTGGATCTTGCCCTCGAGCGGCGGGCGCCCGGGCTCGAGACCATAGTCGATGCCGACGAGCCCCCCGGCCGTCTCGAGGCGGAGCCCGAAGCCGATGCCATCGTGCTCGCGGTTCTCGAGGTGGTCCGTGGTGCCCAGCGAGTCGGCGAGCCGCGTCGCGGTCCAGGCGTGGTCCCAGAACAGGAACGTGCGCTGGGCGTGGGGCCCGAAGAACCAACGATACTCGAATCGCGTCAGCACGTACCGGTCGACGCGGAACGCGTCCTCGTCGAAACCCCGCAACGACGTCGTGCCGCCGAGCGGATAGCGCTCGAACACCGGCAGCACGCGCTGCGAGCTGAAGCGCCCCGCCGACTGAACCGCGAGCGACAGGGCGGCCGAGCCGCGCGCCGGATGGGCCCACTCACCGTTCAGTTCGACGGCGCTGGCGCGGGCCGTGCGCTTGCCCGGCGGGCGCAGCGTCTCGGTCTTGAACCCCTGCGTCGCGCTGACGCGCGCGCGGGTTCCGCGCCGGGCGCCCAGCGGATCGTCGAGCGTGGTGCGCTCCAGCGCGAACACGGTGTTCTGCAGCGCGGCGTGCTCGACCTGGCCGGCCTCCTGCACGACGCTCTGCTCCTCGTAGCCGGCCTCGACGCGTTCGCCGGCGCCGAGCGCGAACACGGCGCGCCCGCCCCACTGCGTGCGCGTGAACGTGGAGTCCTGCACGAGCTGCTCGATCGCGCCCTCGAGGCGGAGCGGGGTGCCCAACACGAGCGGCTCGGCGGCGCGCGCGCTGAAGTTGACGACGCCGCGCCCGCGCGCCTCCCAGCGCAGCCCGACGCTGCGCCCGGTGCCGAGCACGTTGCCCAGCTCGAGATGCGCGAGCCCGACCGTGCCGGTCTGGCCCTGCACGCCGACCACGCCCTCGAACGAGTTGTAGCGCGGCTCCTCGACGCGGTACACGAGCTGCGCCCGGCTCCAGTCGCCTTCGCCTTCGAGCCCTTCCAAGCGCACGCTGCGGAACAGCCCGAGCTGATCGAGACGATCGCGCGCCGCTTCCGCGCTCGCGCGGCGATACGGCTGACCCGACAGCCGGCCGATCGCGCGCGCGGCCAGCTCGGGGCGCGTCACGCGCAGGCCGTCGACGCGCACGCGCGTGACGGTGACGCGCGGGCCGAGCGCGCCCGAGAGACGCGCGTGCGCGCCCGCCGAGTCCACGTCCCAGCCGCTGACCCCGAGCACGGCGTACGGGTAGCCGTCCGACGACACGCGTTCGACGGCGGACGTCACGGCCGCGCCCAGATCCGCCGGCGAGCCCCAGACCGGTGCGTGGAACGCGCCCGCCCATACCACCGAGTCGGCGGGCGACGCGGCGCCGAGGCGCCAGTCGACGAGCGCGGAGCGCCGGCCCTCGCGGGCCTGGACGACGAGCGTCGGCCCCGACGTGCTGTCCCAGCGCGCGCCGACGCGGGCGCCGAGATAACCCAGGTCCTCGAGCCGCCCGGCGAGCGCGGCCAGAGCCCCGGCCAGCGCGCTCGAGTCGCGCGGCGCGCGCAACGCCGGCTCGAACAGCGCGCCGGCCTGGCGCGCGCTGACGATCGTGCCGCGATAGTCGAGCCGCGGCGCCGCGCCCGCGACACCGGCCGCCAGCGCGCCCACGACTCCCACGATGCCGAACAACGTTCTCGCGCCGCGCATCAGAAGAACGCCCTCAGTTCGGCGCGCCCGGTGTACTGGGTGCCACCGGTCGTGCGATCACGCATGTTGAGCGAGACGCCCAGTGTGGTCGTCTCGCGCACCCGATAGTCCACGTTCGCGGACGCGTCCCACCGCGCCGGGCCGGCCGGGTCCGCCGTCGGCAGCAGCGACACGACCGGCGGTCCCGAGATGAACGCGCGGCGCAGCGCGAGCTGGGCCCGCCCCTTCGCGCCGAGCGCGACCCCGAGATCGGGGCCGAGGCGCACCGTGCGCGTGCGCTCGTCGGAGCCGGCCGGCCGGCTGAACGTCACTTCCAGCGCGGCCGCGGCGCGCAGCCGCGCGTCCGGCGTGTAGACCAAGTTGCCTGTTCCGCCCAGGTTTTCCAGCGTACGCGAGAACGTCGCGCCGCCGGCCACCGCCTGCGCCGCCTCCTGGCGGCGCACGTCCGCCTCCACCTCGGTCGTGACGAGCGGGCCGGGCCGCGCGCGCCAGCGGGCGCTGCCCTGCCGATCGTCCGTCGTCTGCGCGAAGTTTCCAAACGAGCGATCCGCGGTGACGCGGCGCTCGAGGCGCACGCGGAACGCCGCCGCGTGCGATCCCGGCGCGAGTTCCGACTCGACGCGCTGCAGGACCGTCCCACCCGCCAGGTTCGGGTCGTTGAGCGTCGCGCCCGGCGCGATGATCGGATCGCGCGCTTCGAGCGCGCCGCGCCGCCGCGTCTCGGTCTCGAACGTGCCCTCGATCCGCGAGCCGCGCCAGATGTCCGAGCGGCCGAAGTCCCACGTCGCGTGCGCGCTGCTCGCGGCGCGCGCCAGGCGCTCGAGCGCGGTGTCGATCGTGACCACCAGGTCGTAGTCGCCGACGCCGACGAAATTGCCAAGCGCGTCGTACGCGCCGCGGCCCGCGCCGACGAACGTCAGCGTGCGCACGCGCCGGTTGTCGCCCTCGCTCGTGACTTCGAGATGATATTGCCCGTGCACGCGACGGCGCGTGTCGTCGGCCCGCAGGTTGAGGCTCGCCAGATCGCTGCGGCTGCGCGTCGGATCGGCGAGCGGGAGCACGTCACGGCGTTGGGCGAGCAGCGTCGCGCCGAACGCGCCGGCGGCCGGCGTGTCCAGCGACACGCGCACGCTGCGCGACTCGGACTGGTCGACGTACCCGCCCGCCGCGGCGCGCGCGTCGCGCCGCACGTCGACGCCGCCCGACACGCGCCACGACACCGCGCGGCCCGTCGCCAGATCGGCGCCGGCGAGGCGGAAGCGGTCGCCGACGCGCGCGGTGTCGGGCGTCAGGTGCCGGTCCATCTCCGCGTGCACGCCCGGCTCCAGCCAGCGCGGCTTCAATTTCAGTTCGGCGCGCCAGTGGTCGCGCCCGCCGGCGCCCGCTCCGAGACGCGTCACGTCGGCCCGCTCCCACAATGCGTGCGTCGTGACGAAACCGTCGCGCGCCCACTCGCCGCTGCGCCGCAGCGACGTCAGGTTGTCGAACGTGGACAGCCGTCCGCCATCCAGGCGCAGGTCGCCGCCGAACGCGGGCCGCCAGCGCGCGGCGGCGTCGACGCGGCGCTGGTGCTCGAGATCGGCGGCGATCGGCAGCCCCCACGCATCCTGTTCGAACGGACGCTCGAGCCGGGTGAAGGGCGTGAAGCGTCGGTCGACGTCGCGTGCGTTGACCTCGAGCGACGTCGTGCCGCCCAGGCCCAACGGCGCGTGGCCTTCCGCGCGAACCCGGGCGCGCCCCGCCGCTCCCGTGTTGTCGCGGTCGTCGAGGCTCGAGAACGTGTTGCGATCGAGCGCGGACAGCGCGCCCTCGAGTTCGGCCGTCACCACGCCCATGCGCACGGAGCCGCCCGCCGACCACAACTCGTGTGACTCGGGAAGCGGCAGCGCGCGCCCGACGCGAAAGCTGCCCGCACCGGGCCCCACCCAGCGATACGTCGTGCGCCCGTCGACGAGCGCGGAATCCGCATAGTCGCCCTGTCCCGCCGCCACCGGCGCGAAGCGCACGGCGAACTGCCCGGAATCGACGCCGGCGAACGCGAAGACGAGTGTCGTCGGGTTGACGCGCACCGTGTCGTAGTCGCCGCCGCCCGGCGTCACGCCGGGACCGACTGCTTTCGCCGCGGAGTCGCCGGCCGCGGCCAGCGCGTCGCGGTCGACCTGGTCGAACGTCTGGTCGAGGGGGCGCGCGCGGTCGTCGCCTTCGTGCAGCACCTTCAACCAGCCGCGCGTCGCGCCCGTACCCCAGCCGGTGCCGGCCTCCGCGAAGTTGCGCCGATAGCGGTTCACCGTGAACTGGTAGTCGACCGTGATGCGCGACGCCGACGTGATGAGATGCCGGTTCGTGAAGCTGAGTCGCGCGCGTTCGTAGTCCATCGCGTAGTCGGCGGCTTCGCCGCGCGTCAGCCGCTCGCCGTCCAGCGTCACGATTTCGCTGCCGGCCACGACCGAGACGCCGGCGTTGCCGTCGCGGTCGGTCAGCGTGTACGGGCCCTGCTGGCCGTCGATGCCGAAGAACTGCACGCGCCGGTATTCGCCCTGTGCGCTCGCCGCCGCGGCTTCGGCGCGGAAGTCGCCGGCGTCGACGTGGCCGCTCATGCCCTGCAGGCGGCGCTCGACGCGCGCGAACTCGCCCTCGTCGCTCTTCAGCGTGAGATCGCCCAGCGTCGCGCCGCCGTGCGGCGCGGTCAGCTCGAGCAGCACGCGATCCAAGGCCTGCAGGTCCTGCGTCGCGCCCGTCGTCGACAGCGGCGTGTTGCGGTCGCTGAGCACTCCGGTCAGCTGCACGCCCGGAGCCAACGTGCCGCTCAGCGCGAGATCCAGCGACTGGCGCAGGAACGCGTCCTGCGACGAGCCGAAGTCGACGGCGATGGTCTTGTTGCCGGTCAGGTTCAGGGACGTGCCGCTCGGCGCCACGCCCGGCGTCCGCGCGGTGATGGGGCGCGTCCCGGGCACGGGCCCTGCCGGCGCCGGCGTCGTGTCGCGCGCCGCCAGCGGGCGGTAGCTCTGCATGCGGTACTCGAGCGGCGGCGGGTGCAGCAGCCAGCACGCGGAGATCCACAGCGACTCCGGGGCGGCCAGGGTGCGCAGCACGCGCAGCTCGCCACGCACCGGGTCCAGCGCGTAGTCGATGCCGGCCTGCCACCGGCCTTCGTGCGTCCACGCCGAGTCCGTGCCCGCCCTGAGGAACGCGTGCGGCAGCGTGTAGCCGCCGACGCCGGGGCGCAGCGCGAGCGTCATCACGCCGCAGCCGGGCTCGACCGCAACCGCATCGGCGCGTGCCGCGCGCGGCGTTCCGCCGAGCACGACCGCCAGCGCCAGCACGCACGCGCAGCCGCCGGGACGCGGCACGGGGCTAGTCCCGGCCCGCGGCGGCCGGCTCGAGCGTGAAGCGCCGCACGCGCGCCGCGCCCGCTTCGGCGACGAGCAACGCGCCGTCCGGACCGAACGCGAGGGCGCGCGGCGCCGCGAAGTCGTCGCGCTCGGCCAGCACGCGCCCGGTGCGATCGAACACCGTGACGCGACCGCTCTGCTCGTCCGCGATCGCGATGCGCGACGAGTCGTCGACCGCGATCGCGAGCGCGCCGCGCCCGGGGCCGACGTGCAGCGGCCAGCTGGCAACGACACGGCCGCCGGCGTCGAGCCGCTGGACGCGTGCGCCCACGCGCTCGGCCGTCACCAGCTCGCCGTGGGGCGCGAACGCGACGCCGGCCAGGCCGCGAAAGGATCCGGGACGGGCGCCGTAGCCGCCGATCTCGCGCTGGAAGCGCCCCGAGAAGTCGAATGCGAGCAGCCGGTCGCGCTCGCGATCGGCCACGACGACGGCGCCGCCGCGATCCGAGGCGAGCGCGATGGGGTCGACGCGCCCGATCGCGTCCTCGAGATCCCGTGTCGTGAAGTCGGCCCACACGCCATCGAGCTTGCCGAACAGGTCGTACGCGACGACGCGGCGGTTCTCGCAATCGAGCACGGCGAGACGCAGCGCACCGAGCAATCCCAGCCCGCCCGGTCGGCGCAGCTGCGTGGGGTCGTTGCCCAGCGTGCCCGAGCTGCCGAGCCAGCGACCCTGCCCGTCGTAACGCTGCACGCGATTGAGCGCGGCGTCGCACACGAACAACCGGCCGAACGCGTCGACGACGAGGCCGGACGGCTCGCCCAGTTCGGCGCCGTTCGGCCGACTGATCGCGGCCGTGTCGCGCAGCGCGAGGCGGAACGGCAGGGCTGCGACCACGGCGCTGTCCGGCCGCGCCGCCGTCGAGTCGCGACCCGCGGCGGGCGCGGCCCACGCGGCGGCCAGCGCGACCGTCAACAGCACGAGCACCGCGAACCTCCTTGACCCTCTAGAAGCGCGTGCGCACCCCGACGTGGAAGGCCGTGGCGTCGTCGCCCGGCACCGGGACGCATTCGAGGTTCCACGCGTGCTTCGTCTCGATCGGATGGTTCGATTCACGCATCGCGTGCACCGTGCTGACCAGCCGATTGATGAACGCGAGCGCGAGCGCCGTGTTGGAGCGCAGGGCGGCGCGCTGCGCGTCCTTGCGCTGGCCGCGGTAGCGGCGGAAATCGTCCTCGCTGGCCCAGTCCCAGGTGTTCCGGCCGGTCAACTGATGGTCGGCGATGTACTGGCGGTACGCGACGGGATCGTTGTAGTAGAGATTCGCCGCATCGCGATAGACGACGAGCTGGTTGTACTCGTCACTGCTCGCGTACGCGCCGACGATGCGCCGGATGTCCTCGTCGCGACCGCTGAGATCGATGCCGGCCGCCAGGCGGGCCGTGCGGATGTACGCGTCCGTGCGCAACTGCTCCTGCACGCGGAACGCGGTGAACGAGGTCCACACCGAGGCCTCGGCCAGCGCGAACACGGCGGCGGCGTGACGGTGCCCGAGCGTGGCCTGGCCCCATCCCGGAAACGTGAGCGAGCGGAGCAGCACGCGCCCGCGCTGCGGATTGAGCACGGGCGCGGTGCGAATCCGCGCGGGCTTCGGCGCATGCGTGCGCGCGGCCAGCGTGACCGGGTGCGGATCGAGCACGAGGGCGGCCGACAGGTCGCCCGCCGTCGGCGCCGGTGCGGCGTCGGCGCGCGACGGCGCGGCGTCGGCCCCGTCGCTCAGCCACGGCGCGGCCGCCGCGCCCGGGACGAGGCGCAGCACGCTCTCGGGCGTCTGGGCGGCGCCGGAAACGCCGGAAACGCCGGCCCGCGCTCCCGCCGCGCATGCCACGCACGTCACGACCAGGCCCGTCAGCGCCGCCCAGCGACTCATCAGAATCTCCCTTCCAGCGACGCGCGCAGTCCGACGTGCCCGGGCACCCAGCTGCTCTTCAGCTGCAGCTTGAGGTTCTCGCGCAGCGGCAGGTTGTGCGTGCGCGCCGCGCGCACCGCGTCCAGCGCGGCGGCCACGTGGTTCACCCACAGCAGTCCGGTGAATTCGCGGGAGCGGCGGAAGTGCGCCTCGGAGTCGTCGCGGATGCCGATGAAGCGCGCGCGCTGGACGCCGCCCGAGTTGGCGTCGGACCAGCCTTCGCTCCACGCGTCGTCGCGCGCGATCAGGTAGTAGAACAGCGCGCGGTCCGAGACGTAGATCGCGCGCAGCGCGTCCGCGCTCAGGCCCGTGCGTTGCTCGTACGTCGCGAACGAGAAGTGCGACGTGGAGTCGTCCGGCGATCCCGCCCAGCGCATCGCCTCGTCCCTCACGTCCCGTCCCCGCCGGCGGTTGTACCAGCCCTCGAACGCGAGCGTGGCCTCGGCGAGCGTGAACAGCAGACCCGTGCGCTGGCCGGCGTACACCTGGCCGGCGCCGGGCACGACCGCGGACAGCGCGAGCGCGCCGTTCTCCGACTTCCAGTCCGGGATCTCGACCTCGTGGTAGAGCGTGTCCTCCGACAGGCCCCACGAGCGCACGATGCTGCGCTGCGCGAACACGAGTTCGGGCCGCGGTCCGCTGCCCATCAGCGACAGCGCGAGCGGCGAACCGTCGAGCACGGCGCCGCGCGCCGCGCACGCGCAGGCGACGACGCCCGCCCACGCGGCGAGGACGCACGCGAAGCCGCGGCGCGCGCTCATCGGAGGAGCGCCACCTGGCGCAGCTCGGTGTGCTCGCGGCCGGACGCCAGGAAGTGGATGCGCGCCAGGTACAGCCCGGCCGGCAGACGTCCCGGATCCCAGATCTCGGTGTTGTCGGACTGCCGGCCGTCGCGGGTGAAGCTCGCGACCTCGTGTCCCGAGGTGTCGAGGATGTGGAAGTCGACGCGCGCCGGTTCGCTGAGCTTGTACGCGAACGACACCGGCTGGCGCCGCGCCGGATTCGGATACACCTTGAGCGAGCCCTTCTCGAGCGGGCCGGGCGACGGCGCGGCCGCGAGCGTGGTGCGCGACGCGGGCAGCCACGACGTGCGGCCGGGATCGCCGCCCAGCATCGGCCACGACGACACGACGGGGTCGAACGACGGCGTGGGCAGGCTGTACGCGAACAAGTCGCCGAGGTGGTCGGGCGCGATCACCTCGAGCGCGCCGTCGCGATTGAGATCGGCGATCACCGGAGCGCCCATCGCGCCCACGCCTGTGCCCAGCGGGAAGCCCGGGGCCTGCCGGCCGTCCGAGCCGAGCGCCGACAGCATGCCGCTCGCGTTCATCGCCAGGATCTCGGCGTGACCGTCACCATTCACGTCGAGCGCGAGCGGCGAGCCGCCGCTCGGGAAGTGCTCGGGCGTCGTACGCCGCGGCCAGCCCGGAGACGGATAGCCGTCGGCGTTCACGAAGCCGACGCGCGAGTCGATCGTCTGGATCAGCACCTCGGGCTGGCCGTCGCCGTCGGCGTCTGCGGCGCCCAACGCCGCGACGAGCGTGTCGGGCGCGGCGTGGCCCCACCCACCGATCGCCGTGCCCTCGGCGCAGAACGCCCACAGCCGGTCCGCATCGTGGGCCACGAGCTGCGGAGCGCCGCTGGCGCACGACAGCCCGGCGGCGCCGCCCGCGCTCGAGCCGTTGAAGTCCAGCCACACGAAGTCGGGATCGAAGCCGCTGCCGCCGACGCGGGTCACCCATGTCGGCGGGATGGTCCCGACGCACAGCCCGACGCAGCCCTGGAACGCGGCCACGTCGCCGAGCGCGTCGCCGGCCGCGATCTGGCCCTCCGCGCCGTTCGGCGTGACGAAGCCGCGCACCGCGAGACGCCCGGCGATCGGGCCGGGCAGGGCCGCGGACGTGAAGACGATGTTCGCGGCGAGATCGAGCCCGTACACCTTGCCGTCCGCGCAGCCCACGAACACATACGCGTTGGGATAGACGCCGGCGATGACCGGCGGCGTGGTGACGAGCGCCGGCAGATGCGCCGGCCAGCCGACCGGCGGGCTGCCGAAGTGGTCGATGAGCCACACGCGGCCGCCCGGGCTCAGCGTGTCCGGACCGCTCGGCATCGTCGTGATCGCGAACAGCGACGGGCCCAGCGACGGCAGGCCGTCGCCGCCGTATTCGCCCGTCGGCAGCGCGGCCATGATGGGATTGGGGCGGGTGTCGAGCTGTGCGAATTCGAAGTCGGGACCGAACAGGCCCTGGCCGTTCATGCGCACGCAGAAGATGCCGGTGCTGTCCGCGCCATGCTCGTCGCCGCCGGCCCAGCACACTTCCAGGTTGCGATCGCCGTCGGCGTCGACCGCGAGCAGCACGGGCCCGGTCGTCGGGAACTCGGCGCGCACGGGCCAGCCGGGCAACTGCCAGTTGCGCCGCGCCCACACGCGCATCGCGGCGCCCGGCGGATCCAGGATGTCGAGGCGCAGGTGCGGCAGCGTGCCGGTGTGCGTGACGAGGTTCGGATGCGTCGTGTCGGAGAGCACGGTGTTGTTGCCGACGAAGAACGGATCGTACTTGGAGCCGAACAGGTACGGCGATCCGGGGTCGCCCAGATCGCCCAGGCCGTCGGCTTCCACGACCGACAAGCCGAGCCGGTTCGGATTCGTGTTCAGTCCGAAGTCGGGATTCACGCGCAGCGACGTGTCCAGCGGGAACGCGAACTCGAACGGGATCACGCTCTCGTCGACGTGCCACACGAGCAGCCCTCCGCCCGGCAGCAACGCGTCGTATTCGAACTTGTCGGGGAGACTGGGGCCGAGCACGACGCGGGTCAGGGAATCCTGATCGAACTCCACGGTGCCCGACGAAC
This sequence comes from Saccharimonadaceae bacterium (SeqCode), assembly GCA_035494735.1. Classification (GTDB taxonomy): domain Bacteria; phylum Eisenbacteria; class RBG-16-71-46; order RBG-16-71-46; family RBG-16-71-46; genus DATJGS01. The sequence goes on along the minus strand of DATJGS010000023.1, from coordinate 108,352 downwards.
TCTGCCGGTTCTCGAGCAGCAGGTGCTCGTCGCCCGAGAGCGTGACGCGGCGCACGTCAGGATTCCGCTCGCTGTTCAGGATCGTCATCGTGTCGCCGTAGCTCGCCTCCCTCGGCACGAGGAGGTCGCTCGTGAACTGGCGCTGGAACGGATCGATGCTGGGCGGCAGGAAACCGGTCGCGTAGATCTCCGAGCCGTCGCTGAGTTCGACGAGCGAGCCGACCAGGTTGCCGCTGTCCATCAGGCTCCAGTCGCCGACGACCGGAAAGCCCGTCTCGATGTTGTACACGTCGAAGAAGCCGTAGAACAGGTGGCCGCACTCGTGCGCGAGCACGCCGTTGATGGCGCCGAAGAAGCCGTCCTGGTTCGCGGTCTCGGGGATGAACGACGCGAGGCTCACGCCGATCGAATCCCCGGGCGTCACGACGTCGCGCATGTACACGATCTCGCTGTCCGCGACGCCGAGCGTGAACGACGGGATGTCCTCGTGCGTGTCCTGGCGCACGTCGCTCTGCAGGTCGCTGCCGGCGTGGATCAGCACGACGCGATCGATCTTGTCCCAGGGGATGCGGTCGCCGAGCGCCTTCGACTGCGAATCGGCCGCCGACAGGAACGTCTGGAACATGTGCACGGCAGCGGGATAGATGTCGGGACTGAAATACCACGGCCCGAAGTCCGCCATGTCGCTGACGTGATACGCGCCATTGGGGGTGCGCGGCCACACCTCGGGCACGACGATCGTGCGCCCGTACGACTGGGCCTCGTGGTAGCGCTTCAGGGCCTCGGCGTGGGCCTGATAAAACGAGCGGTTGTGCGGCGCGCGATCGATCGGCGCCAGCGTCGTGTCGGGGCCGCTCAGGTCGAAGTGCCCGTCGCCGGTCGAAGCCGCGTCGTCCCGATCGGTAAGGAAGTCGATGCGCAGGATCGCGACATGCAGCGTGTCGGCCGGCAGGATCGCGGCGTTCGCCGCGCCCGCGCGGCCGGCCGCTCTCGCGCCGAGCGGCGCCTTCCAGCCCGCGCGGCGATGCGCGGCGCGGGACCAGTTGAAGTTGCCGCGGCTCAACTGATCCGGGAACGAACGCCAGCGGCGATCGAGGTCCGCGAGGTGGCGCTCGACTTGCGGCGGAGCGACGCGCGCGTCCGACGCGCGGCCGCGCGCCGCGAGCGTGGCGGCGGCGCGGGCTCCGATCAGCCTTTGGGCGCCCGTGATCTCGGCGGCGTGCACGGGCAGCGCCGCCACACCGAGGCTCAGCAGGAAGAGTCGGAGATAGCCGTGGCCGCGCAAGTGGAGACCCGGAACCCTCGGTCGATGGTGCTAGAAGCGGTACCCGAGCGTGATCTTCTTGACGTCGTCGAGTCCGGAGTTGCGGGCCTGGGGAATACTGCCGAAGTCGATCGACAGACTCTTGAAGTAGACGCCGATGCCGTACGTGAGGTCGCCGATGTCACCGAGCGGATCCGAGTACCAGCCGATGCGACCGGCGATCTGGTCCGTGTACTTGAGCTCGAGACCGTTGTTGTACACGCGGAAGTCCCGCGTGACGAGCGACTGATTGAAGTCGGAGGCCACCGTGAGCGTGAACTGCTTGGTCGAGACCGGCGCCCACGATCCGCCCACGCGCACGTTGCGGCTCAGCGGGCTGGCTTCGTCCTCGTTGATGAACGTCACGCTCGGTCCCAGGTTCTGCACGTTCGCGCCGAGGTTCACGCGCGCCACCGGGATCTTGTACAGCGCCGCGAGGTCGAGCCCGAACGTCGAGCCGACGCCGCTCAGACTGTTCGGCGCGAGCTGGATGCGGATGTACTTGATGGAGGCGCCCACCGAAAGGTCGGGGAGCAGCTTCGTGCCGTACGACAGCGCCGGAGAGAACTCGTTGGAGCCGAACTTCTGGGTCGGGTTGCCGGCCGGATCCGAACCCTGGCTCTCGCCGTAGGACAGGAACACGATGCCGAGCCCGAACGAGCCCCAGCCCGCCGTCGGCTGGATGTACGTGAGGTAGTTGTAGGAGACGTCGCTGGCCAGGCCGGGCACGAGCTGCGCGTACGTGAGGTCGACGCTCGCGCGATCCAGGAAGCCGAGTCCGGCCGGATTCCACCAGGTGGCGCCGGTCGCGTCTTCCGGGAGCGCAACGCCCGCCGCGCCCATGCCGTTCTGGCGAGCGCCGGGCTGAATATCGAGCGAACGGCCCGTGCCCTGGGCGAGGGCGGTGCCGGCGAACGTCAGAAGTCCAAGGGCCACAGCAAACAATCGAATCCAGGAACGCATAGACGAGTCTACCTCCGGTCCAGAGCCGCGAGCGAGCAACGATATTACACCGTCTGAACCCGGCCCGCTCCATGCATTTTGCCGAATGTCGGGTCAGCGATTGACGACGACGAAGCGCCCTTCGGAGATCGCGCGCTGTTTCGCGCTGCTCGACCCGTCGGCTTCCCGGCCGTAAACGTAGACCTTGAACAGATACACCCCATTTGCCAGCGCCGAGCCATCTTCGTCCAGCCCGTCCCACGGAATCTGGACCTGGCCGATGCCGCCCGGAACCTTGAACGTCCGGATGACCTTGCCGGTAATCGTGTACATGCGGAACAGCACGTTGACCGAGTCGCCGGGCGCGTCGATGACGAACGTCCCTCCCGGCCGAGGTCCGCGCGAGTTCGTCGGGTTCGGGAACAGGTAGGCGCGCGCCACGTTCAGCGAGGGCACGGCCACGACCTCGAAGTCCAGGCTCGCGCTCGAGCGGTGCTCGCCGGCGTTCAGCCCGGCCGCGAAGTTGTCGGCCGCCGACACCTTCACGCGATGTGATCCCGGAGCGAGGTCGGGCAACTGGAACAGCGCGAAACCGGACTGATAGGAGTCGGCGGCGTAGCGGAAGCTCGACGTGATGTCGACGCGCGTCGTCGTGTTGTCGTCGAGCGTGACGACGATGCCGTTCTGCGGCGAGTGACCGGTGAGCAGGATGCCGCTCTGGTCGAACAGGTCCACGCGCAGCTGGGCGTCGGGACGCACGGTCGTCGCGCCGCCGACGAACGACAGCGTGATGCGCGGCCCATCGTGGTCGTTCGAGCCACCGGCTCCCAGCGCGACCTGCGTGCGCACGCTGCCCACGCCATCCGTCGTGAAGCCCTGTCCCGCGACCTGGCCGGTCACGTAGGCGCGCGCGCGTCCGAAGCCGCCGAGCGCGGCCTCGAGCGGCACGACGAAGCGACCGTGGAACGTGCCGCCCGTGACCTCGACGTCGCCGCGGAAGATCACGCCCGGATAGAAGAAGTAGCTCGTCGTGTCGCAGTAGGCGCACGGTGGCGCCATTTCGATCGGCGCCGAGTCCTCGATCAGGACGCCGGCGACGCCGTTGAAGTTGAGCGGCGTGCCTCCCGGTCGATCGCGGACGGTGCCCTGGAACTCGACGGTCTGTCCGCGCTGCACGAGGGCGAGCGGCGTCACCCCGGCCGAATCCCACAGCGAGACGTCGGCCCAGGTCTTCGGCAGGTTCACGCTCGTGGCCGCATCCCCCATCAGCTGGTATTTCTGCGTCGTGTTCGTCGAGGCGAACTTCGCGGCCAGGAGCCCGGCCGCGAGGCTGGAGTGGTACTGGCCGTTGCCGCCCAGTGTGTCGCGATCGAACACCACGTCGAACAACGTCTGGTTGAGCGAGGCGTTCTGACTGCTGAGCGCGAGGCCGGTGGCCGAGACGACGCCGATCGAGCCGCCGTTCGCCTGCGTGATCAGGCGTTCACCCAGGCTCTGCACGGAGGGGTCGTTGAACTTGCCGACGTCGCACGACGCGGACACGAACACGTTCAGGCGGTCCGCGTTCGTCAGCGTCCCGGCGTCGACGTCGAGGAACACGGATTCGTCGGTGATCTTGAACGGGCTGCCGTGACCGATGTAGTTGAAGATGCGCACGCCATCCGAAATGCTCTTCTTGATGTCGACCTTCGCGCCGGGCTTGGTGTCGCCCGGGCCGTCCGCGTACTTGTGCAGGTAGACGTAGCGCCGGTCGATGTGCGCGGGCGTGAACTTGCGGTCCAGCGTCGACGTCTGCGCCAGGTGCGTCCAGCCCAGCGGATCGATCCCTCCCGGGTTCGCGGCCTGGATGTTGTCGTCGGCGATGTACAGGATGCGGTTGTGCTGCTCGCCGAGCGGCTCGCTGCGCTCGTACGGCAGCAACTTGCCGGTGACGTACACGAGCGCGGTGGCCGGGTCGTCCACCGGGATACGGCCGCCGAAGAAATCAGGCAGCACGATCTGCGCGTTGTCGACGTTCAGGATCCAGTCGTCGCCCGAGAACTGGAGCCCGCCTTCGATGCCCGGGTCGTAGCCGTTCTCGTACGAGGGCAGCAGGGTCCCGGGCTGGCCGGCCGGCGCGCGATTCGTCAGGTTCTTGAAGTCGTATGACGCGTCCCCGAGGAACGTCACGAACGACGTCGTCGGGCCCTGCCAGTTGTAGAACACCGCGCGCAGGAAGTTGCGGATGGCCGCCGGATCCGTGCGCCCGCCGGAGAACTGGTCGTAGAGCGCGGAGATCGGCACTTCGAACGTGCGGTACGGTCCGGAGCGTTCCAGCGGCAGGTGCACGGCGCGCCACGCCGCCAGCGAGTCCGCCGCGGCCTTGAACGCGTCGTAGTACACGACGATGAAGTCCGCGCCATTCGTGGATGAGCGCAGGTTCGTCGTCACGCTGTACAGCGGCGCGTTCGCGATGCTCGCGTCCGCAAACGGCGCGAGACTCGCCTCCTGGATCATCCGGTAGCGCCGCGTGTCCGCCTGGGGCCGCTCGAACGTCAGGCGGAACCGGCCCGGCGCCTCGGTCGTGAAGTTCAGCGCGCTGAGCTGCACCTCGCTCGGCGCGTACGCGTCGGTGACGTCGAACACGCGCGTCGTCAGCACGCCGGAACGCAGCGAATCGATCGCGAACTGGATCGTCCCCGCGCCGGCCGGCGACGAGAACGTGAGCTCGTCGTTCACGGATTCGAAACGCCGCGCGTAGGCGACCTGGTACCACGCGACCGCGCTGCGGTCCTCGCGCGCCGCGCACCCGCCGATCAGGCGGTCCGCGACCTCGAGGCGGTTGCCGGCGGCGACGAACCCGGACGTGAGCAAGGTGTCCGCCGTCGCGCCGATCTCGCGCCTCCAGCCCAGCGTGTCGACGAGCGCGTTGTTGAGGCCGATGTCGAGCAGGTGGTTCGGCAGTCCGATGTCGCCCGAGCAGCCGTCGAACGACGACAGCCCCCAGGCCCGGATTTTCAGACGCATGGGCTGCGCGAGATCGGCGCCCGGCAGGTCGAAGAACGAGACGAACGACTGGCCGGGGTTCAGGCTCTGCCAGAACCATTTTTCCCAGAACAGATTCTGCGGCGCGCGCAGCGGCGTCGCGTCCGGGAAGTACTCGATGTCCTGTTCGAAATGCAGGCGCTCCGGGAATGTCGTGGGCGTGATCGCGGGATTGCCGCTCACCGCGCCCGACACCGCCGCGATGCGTTTCGGCGCACCGGGCACCGGTGCGTTCGGCGTGGCCAGCGTCAGGTAGAAGTAGTTCTTCGTGTCGTACGGATGGTCGAGGAACGTGGAATCCGGCTGCGTCGGATCGGACAAGTCCGTCCACTCACTGGGTCCCAGCGCGAAGAAATAGAACGCATCGTTGGGATTTCCGAACGTGCCGACCTGGCCGGCGTCGACCATGCCCATCGCGACCTCGCGATAGTCACAACTGTCGCAGTAGCTCTTCTCCGGAAGCACGGGCACGCCGGGCCACGTGAACAGGCGCAGGCTGTCGGAGACGGCGGTGGTGTCGCCGTTGAACAGCGCCGTGTTGCGGATCTGCGAGAACTTCACCTTGTAGAAGCCGGTGTGCGTGATCGCCAGCTTCACCCAGATGCGCCCGAAGTACACCGTGGTGTCCGGCACCACCGTGGTCGCGGCCGCGAGCGCCGCCGGAGTCGCCCGGCGCGTCGCGTCCGCGGGCGGGAGGCGGCGCCAGGCGCGGCCCTGCTCGTAGTTCACGAGGCTGGCGCGATACACGCGCTCGAACGGGTCGTCGCGGTCCGGCGCCGCGCCCTCGAGCGTCGCGCCGGAGACGTCGACCGTCACGTCGAGCCGCCCGTATGCCGTCACGCGCCGCGCCGCCGGATCGACGGACACGGGGCGCAGTTCGATCCGGGCCACGCGCTGCTCGCGCATCCACGACACGCCGAGGACGCGCGCGAACCAGCCGCCTCCCGACTCGTGCGCCGCGTACGCGGCCGGATCCTGGTCGAGGCGCTCCTCTTCCGCACCGGGCCGGCCCGCGCGCCGCGGCATCGGGGCGACGGCGAACGACTCGAGCGTCAGCGGGTCGCCCGGCGTGACGCGAACCTGGACGTCTCCGACCGGCGGCACCGCGACGTTGACGACGCGCGACGGCAGCGCGGGCGCGCCCGCGTCGCCCTGACGTTCGTAGCCGTCCAGTTCGAGCGGCGCGGCGACACCGACGCTGTCGGGCCGCTTCGGGCGAGGCACATCGACCACGAAGTGTACGCTCGTCCCGCCCGAAGGCAGCAGGCGGACGGCGTCGGGCGCAGCGGCGGCCGGGCGGACCGCGAGCACGCCGATGAAAGCGACGATCCACGGCGCGGCCGGCCGGCGCGGCCGGTGCGGTCCGCGGCTAGAACTTCTCGGCTTCGTCAACCAGCATCACCGGAATGTCGTCCACCACTTTGTAGCGCAACCGGCACGCGGGGCAGGTGAGCGTTTGCGCTGCCGCGTCGTAAGTGAGATCGCCCTTGCAGGCGGGACAGACCAGGATGCTGAGCAAGTCCGTACTCAGGGCCATGGATTCCTCGTGGCAGGCGTTGAGATCGAGGGGACCGCGCGTCTTGGGCGGAGATCGCGACCACGCCCGGGACGCAGGCGGAACCGCGAATCGAGTCGAAGGGCGGACATGGAGGAGTCGGCAGGGTGGCTGGAAATTCGCACGGAGTCTAGCAACCGCGTTTTTCCACGGTCAAGCAGAGGCCTCGTGAAACACGCCGAGCCGCCGGTACTTGGCCAGCCGCCGCGCGACCCGGTCGCTGCGTGATACACCGGAAAGCCCCTCGAGGTGCCGCAGAACGGCCTGGCGCAACGTCGCGGCCGCGGCCGCCGGGTCGCGATGGTTGCCGCCGACCGGCTCCGGAAGGATGCCGTCCGTGACGCCGAGGCGTTCCAGGTCCTCCGCCGTCAGCTTCAGGGCATCGGCCGCGAGCGGCCCCTTCTTGCCGTCGCGCCACAGGATGGCCGCGCAGCCCTCGGGCGAGATCACCGAGTACACGGAGTTCTCGAACATGAGCACGACGTCGCTGACCGCGATCGCCAGCGCGCCGCCCGACCCGCCCTCGCCGATCACGACCGTGACGATGGGAACGCCGAGCCGCGCCATCTCCCGCAGGTTGACCGCGATGGCTTCGGCCTGGCCGCGCTCTTCGGCGCCGAGCCCGGGATAGGCGCCCGGCGTGTCGACGAGCGTCACGACGGGGACGTCGAAGCGGTCCGCGAGCTGCATCAGGCGCAGCGCCTTCCGGTAGCCCTCCGGGTTCGGCATGCCGAAGCGCCGGTACAGGTTCTCGCGCGTGCCGCGTCCCTTCTGCTGCCCGATGACCATGATCGGGCGGTCGTCGATCAGGGCCAGCCCGCCGACGATCGCCGGATCCTCGCCGAAGTGCCGATCGCCGTGCAGCTCCGTCCAGTCGGTGCAACAACGCTCGATGTAGTCGAGCGTGTACGGACGGTTCGGGTGCTTCGCGACCTGGACGCGCTGGTACGGCGTCAGCGACGCGTACACCTCGCGGCGCAATTCCTCGGCCTTGCGCTCGAGGTCCGCGAGTTCGCCGGCCGCGTCGAGGCCGCGCTCGGTCGCCTGCTCCTTGAGTTCCTGGATGCGCTGCTCCAGCTCGATCACCGGCTTCTCGAAGTCCAGCCAGGTGGTCACAACGCCCCCTTTCCCCAGCGCACGCGCAGGAACGGATAGCGCTCGATCAGCTCGCGCACCGCCGCGTCGTCCTCGCCGACGCGGAAGCGTCGCGAGCGCATGGCGAGCCGCGACCGATCGGGGCGCACGATGTGAAGGTACACCTCGGCCTCGCCGGGATGCGAGCACAGCACCTCGTCGACGCCGCGCAGGCGTTCCTCGCTGATGTCCTCCGCGCGGATCTCGACGTGCAGGGCCGGCCGGTACACGGCGCGCGCCTCGTCGAACGCGCGGACCTCGGCGAGCAACAGTTTGATGCCGCGGTCCTCGCGCACCTCGATGCGCCCGCTCGCGACCACGATGGCGTCCGCGACGAGCAGCGGACGCACGGCCTCGTACAGGTCAGGGAACGCCGTGCACTCGATGCGCCCCGACAGGTCCTCGAGCTGCACGACCGCCATGCGCTTGCCGGCGCGCGTCGTGATCGGCTTCAGGTCGCCCACGACCCCGGCCACGCGCACTTCCGTCCCGTCCTCGGCGACCATCGCGTCCGCCACCCGGTGCGTCGTGATCCGCTCCAGCGCGCCGCGCAGGTGCTCCAGCGGATGCTCCGAGAAGTAGAAGCCCAGCACCTCCTTCTCGCGCGCACTGCGGTCGCGGCTCGACCACGGCTCGACGACCGGCAGCGGCGGCGCAGCCACCGCCACGGCGCCCTCGTCGCCGCCGAACAGCGACGACTGGCCGCTCGTGAGATCGCGCTGCACGGCGGCCGCGTGATCGAGCGCGCGCGCGGCGCCCGCGAACAGCGCGCCGCGCTCCCGGCCGAGCCCGTCGCACGCGCCCGAGGCGACGAGGCTCTCGAGCGCGCGCCGATTCACGCTGCGTCCGTCGAGGCGCCGCGCCAGGTCGAACAGGTCCGCGAACGGCCCGCCCGCCGCGCGCGCCGCGACCATGGCTTCGACCGCGTTCTGCCCGACGTTGCGCACCGCGCCGAGCCCGAAGCGGATCTTTCCGTCCTCGAGCGTGAACTTCCAGTCCGAACGGTTGACGTCGGGCGGCAGGATCTCGAGTTTCAGGCGCCGGCACTCCTCGATCAGCGTCACGATGCGCGCGCTGTCCGACATTTCGCTGGTCAGCGTCGCCGCCATGAACTCGGCCGGGTAGTGCGCTTTCAGCCACGCGCACTGATACGCGAGCAGCGCGTACGCGGCACTATGTCCTTTGTTGAACCCATAGCCCGCGAACTTTTCCATCGTCTGGAAGATCTTCTCGGCCTTGCCCGCCGGGATGCGCCGCTTCGCGCAGCCCTCGATGAACGACGCGCGCTTGGCCTCCATCTCGGACGCGATCTTCTTGCCCATGGCGCGGCGCAATTCGTCGGCTTGAGAGAGCGAGAAGCCGGCCAGTCGGTGCGCGGCCTCCATGACCTGCTCCTGGTACACGAACACGCCGTACGTGCCCTTCAAGATCGGTTCGAGGTCGGGATGCTCGTAGCGCGCGACCTGGCGGCCGTGCTTGCAGTCGATGAAGTACGGGATGTTCTCCATCGGACCCGGCCGGTACAGCGCGTTCATAGCGATCAGGTCCTCGAACACCGTCGGCTTCAGGCGCTTCAGGTAGTCGCGCATGCCGCTGGATTCGAACTGGAAGATGGCGACCGTGTCGGCATCCTGGAACACGCGGTAGGCCGGAGCGTCGTCGAACGGCAGACCCAGCAGGTCCACGCCGAGTCCGTGGTGCCGCGAGATGAGCTGCACCGATTCTTCGAGCACCGAGAGCGTGCGCAGCCCGAGGAAGTCCATCTTCAGGAGTCCGGCCTTCTCGACTGACTTCATGTCCCATTGCGTCGTGACCGACTCGTCCTTCTGGCGGTACAGCGGGACGTAGTCGAGCAGCGGCCCGGGCGTGATGAGCACGCCGGCCGCGTGCGTGGACGCGTGGCGCGCCAGGCCCTCGAGCACGCGCGCGCTCGTCAGCAGGCGCTCGTACTCCGGGCCGCGCTGCGGCAGCGCCTTCAATTCGGGCGACAGCTCCAGCGCCCGCTCGAGCGTCATGCCGAGGCCGTCGGGCACGAGCTTCGCGACGCGGTCGACCTCGGCGACGGCCAGCCCCAGCGCGCGGCCGACGTCGCGCACGACGCCCTTCGCGCCCATCGTGCCGAACGTGATGATCTGGGTGACGTTGTCGTCGCCGTACTTCTTCTTCACGTACTCGATGACTTCGCCGCGCCGCAAGTCGTCGAAGTCGATGTCGATATCCGGCATGCTCACGCGCTCGGGATTCAGGAAGCGCTCGAAGATGAGTCCGTGCTGCAACGGATCGATGTCGGTGATGTGCAGCGCGTACGCGACCAGCGAACCGGCGACCGAGCCGCGGCCCGGGCCGACGCCGATCCCCTTGCCTTTCGCGAACGCGATGAAGTCGCGCACGATCAGGAAGTACGACGCGAAGCCCATCCGGCAGATGACGTCCAACTCGTACGTGACGCGCGCGCGCACGTCCTCGCCGGGCTCCGGGTAGCGCGTCCGCAATTCGCGCCACGTCAGGTCCTGGAGATGCGCTTCCGCGCTCTCGACGCCCTCGGGCAGCGGGAACGCCGGCAACAGCGGCTTGCCGAAGTGGATCTGCACGTTGCACATCTCGGCGATGTCGAGTGACTGGCGCAGCGCCTCGGGCTGGTCGGCGAAGCGCGCGCGCATCTCGTCGGCCGATTTGAAGTACACCTGATCGGTCGTGTAGCGCATGCGCTTGGGATCGTCGATCGTCTTGCCGGTCTGGATGCACAGCAGCACGTCGTGCGCGTCCGCGTGCTCGTGGCGCAGGTAGTGGCAGTCGTTCGTGGCGACGAGCGGGATCCCCGTGCGCGAGGCGAGCCGCGAGACGCCGGCGCGGATCCGGTCCTCGATCTCGAGACCGTGATTCTGGATCTCGAGGAAGTAGTTCCCGGCGCCGAACAGGTCGCGGTACATCAGCGCGGTCTCGGCCGCGCGCGTCTCGTTGTCGTCGAGCAGGTCGCTCGCGATCTCGCCCTTCGGGCAGGCCGACAGGGCGATCAGGCCGTCGTGATAGCGCGACAGGATCTCGTGGTCGACGCGCGGCTTGTAGTAGAAGCCCTCGAGGAACGCGAGCGACGACAGGCGCATCAGGTTGCGGAACCCGACGTCGTCCTTCGCCAGCAGCACCAGGTGGTGCGCGGTGTCACGCGTGCGATCGCGGCGGCTGCCGCGCGTGACGTAGCCCTCCATGCCGAGGATGGGCTTGATGCCCTTCTTCTTGGCCTCGAGATAGAACTCGATGGCCCCGAACATCGACCCATGGTCGGTGAGCGCGAGCGCGGGCATGTCGAGTTCGGCCGCGCGTTCGACCATGCCCGGAATCGAGCTCGCGCCGTCGAGCAGCGAATAGTCGCTGTGATTGTGCAGGTGAACGAAGTCGGCGTGTCTCATGGCGCGTCCCGCTTGGGATCGAAGGCCCGACGGGTGGTGGAGGTCCGGCTCGACGATCTCGCGGCGATGTGTCGGCTAACGTATCACAAAGCGCGCGCTCATCCGGCGCGCGTTCCCGGCGTGGTCGACGGCGGTGAGCGTCGCCGCGTGCGCGCCGGGCGCCGGCGGATCGAGCGGGCGCCAGCGCAGCACGCTCTTCTCGCCGTCCCACTCGACCGGACGCCGCGCGCCGTCGACGATCAGGCGGCACGCGCGCGCGTCGAGCCCGCTGCCCCGTTCGACGATCGGGAACTCGACGGCCCAGCGCGAGTACGGGCCCGCGCCGCGCACGCCGCGCACTCGGCGCGCCAGGATGCGCGGCGCGTCGTGATCGACGAACACGGCGAAGCGGCCGGCGCGTCGGGATTCCGCGCGGAACGTGCGCGCCACCGTGTCGGAGGCGGCGCCGATCCAGTCCCAGCCGTCGCCCGTGTTCTGGTACAGGCCCGCGCCGCGCGTGCCGCGCGGCGGCATCGGCGCGTGCACCACGAGCGGCGCGCGCAGCGCGAGCCATTCCGGCGTGATCGACAGCGCCCGGCCGACGGGCGTCAGCTCGGGCACGGGGCCGGCGACGCGCTCGACCCGCGCCGCGACCGCCACGGGCTCGAAGAACGCGGAAGCCGGCAGGTTCCACGCGAACCCCTGGTCCGCGCCCGCGACGTTCGACGCGACGTCGGCCGGGGCCGGCCGTGGCGCGCCGTCGAAGCGCACGACGACGCTGCGTGTCGCGCGATTGCCCGACACGTCCTCGGCCTCGAAGCGCAGCGTGACGACCGAGTCCGCCCCTTCGCGGGCCACCGTCCCCACCTCGCCGGCGGCCGCGCTCGCCACGATCGCGCGCGGGCGGAATCCGTTCGGGGCCCACAGCCGCACCGCGTGGCGTCTCGCCGGGACCGAGCGCCCGCGGTCGTAGACGAACTCGGCCTCCGGCATGTCCGTGGCCCACGAGACGCTGTCGAAGCGGCAGCTCACCCAGTGCGCGCCCCAGCGGAGCGTGACGGCGTACGGCTCCATGTCGGAGCGCCGATCGCCCGGATCGCGCGCCTCGACCGCGACGCGCGCGCGGCCCTCGACGCGCACCGTCTCCGGCTCCGCGCGAAACAGCACGCGTTTGGGGAGGGCGCGGCCGCCGATGCGCGACGCGCTGTCGCGCGGCTCGAACGTGACGGCATCGATCACCGGCGCGGTCGTGTCGGGGATGTGCACGCCCGCGAGCAGCGGATTCAGCGCCATGTCGCCGCGACGGATCTCGAAGTGGAGATGCGGCGCGCCGATGCCGCTCTCGCCGCTCCAGCCCAGCGGCTCTCCGGTCTTGACGGCGAACCGGCCGGCGGCGAGCCACAGGTCCTGCTCGTACTCACCGCTCGAGTCCTGGACCGCGGCGACGTAGCGCGCGAGCGCCGGCGCGAACGCGTCGAGGTGCCCGAACACGAGAAGGCGCCCGTCGGCGGTGCGCAGGTACAGCGAGCGGCCGTAGCCCACGCCGGAAGCGCGCACGCGCTCGATCGTCCCGGCCATGGGGGCGCGCACCGGAGTGCCGACTTCACCGCCCGTCGAGTAGTCGAGACCGGCGTGGAAGTGCCCGCCGCGCGTCTCGCCGAACGTGCCGGTCAGGACCGGCTCCCGCTCGAGCGGCTGGATGTCGACCTGCGTATAGACCGGAGCGGGCGCCGGTGGAGCGCCCGCGGTGTCCGCCCCGCGGGCGTGGCAGGCCAGCGCGCAAAGCGCAACGCCGGCCGCGCCGGCCCATGCACGGCGCATGACGGCGTCGCGCGGGCTTGCGATGTGAACGCGGCGCCACACGGGCATTCGCAATCGCGGCATTCGTTTCACGGGGAGACGGCGAAATGCCGGATGGCTGGCACCCGCCTTGCACGAGGAAGCCGCGCTTGCGGCGGACGTGAGCCCGGCAGGCGCCGTCCCCGCCCGAACTCAGACCGTCGAGTCGCCATTTCGATCAGGAGGATCATCCGTGAAGTACCCCCGTTTCGCCCCTGTCGCCATCGCCGTCGCTCTCGCGTTTCCGCTCGTGGGCTGTACCGGCGCGAGCAATGTCGCGGGTCCCGCCAGCATGCTCGACTCCACGCCCCCGCCCACCCCGGCGGGCGTCCACGCCACCTACGTGCCGCAGACCGGGCTCACGACGCTGGCGTGGGACGCGAGCGCCGCTCCCGACCTCGCACACTACGACATCTTCATGGCGTCGGGCGACCCGGCCGTCGACGCGTCCTACGTCAAGGTCGCGACGGTCTCGAGCGGCGCGACCCAGTGGACGCTGCCGGCCGGCGCGGTGGACCAGACGTACGACGTTCGCGTGAAGGCTGTCGACAGCAGCGCGAACGCGAGCCCGTTCTCGGGCACGGTGCACACGGACGTTCCGTCTCTCGAGACGATCGTCGGTGGCGGCGCCGGGGGTTCGACGAACCCGCACACGCGGAGGATTCCGGAGTAACGAAGATTTCGTGGGACCGTGCTTCAGGGAAGGAGCACGACGCGCGTCTGAGCGTGGATGGAGCCACCGGTCAGACGCGCAAAGTACAGACCGGCCGGGATCGAGCGCCCTTGCTCGTCCCGGCCGTCCCATTGAAGGACGCCGGCCGCGTCCGACGCCGGCAGCGCCCACGTGCGAAGGCGCCTGCCACCGACGTCGAAGACGCTGAGCGTCCAGGGCACTCCGCCCGCCGTCGCGCCCGTCTGCCACAGGAGGTCGATCGGCAGACGTGAGGGCTGTGCGCGGCTCGCGACGGCGAGCCCCGCACCCAACCGTCCGCGGCCCGCGGCCGGCGTCGTGAACGGCACCGGCGCCGAGGCCGGCGACAGGTTCCCGGACGCATCCGTCGCGCGAACGACGAACCAGTACGTGCGCCCCGCCTCGAGGCCTTCGAACGCGTGCCGCTCGCGCGCGCCCGCCGGGTCGCCCGCGCTCCACTCGCGCCTGAGCGCGAGCGTGTCCCAACCCGCCGCGTCGGCCGCGCTGTGCGCGGCGCGCGCCAGGTAGCGCGACGCGCCGCCGCTCGCGCCGTCGCCGCCGACCGCGGTCCACTCGAGCCACACACCGACCTCGCTCAGGGATTGCGCCGCGAGATCCGCGATGGGGTCCGGCGCGATGCCGGTCGTCGTCGCGCTCGCGACGTTCGAGAGCGGCCCGCGCTGGCCGATGCTGTCGACCGCTTCGATCGCGAACCACACGGGCGTCGACTCGGGGAGATTGAAGACCGTCGCGAAATCGCCGGCGCCGGACGGGCCGGGCGCGGGTGCCGGCGCCGGCGTCGCGTTCGCGAAACTCGCGGAATCGATCGGCGCGGTGGACCAGCGCAGGTCGTAGCGGGCGGCGCGGCCGACGAATCCATCGTCACCGACCGCGTTCCAGCGCAACGTCACCTGGTGCTCGCCGATCAGGCCGATGCCGAGGTTCGCGATGGCGGCAGGTGGAATGCGGCGCAGGCGGAACGTGCTCAGCTGCGAAAACGGGCCGAGATCCCCCGACGCGAATCGACAGCGCGCCGCGACGTGCAGCGTCTCGCCCTCGGTGAAGCCGTCGAGCGAAACCTCCTGCGCCGTGCCGGGCACGAGCGGCAGGACCGGCGCCGGCCAGCGCGGCGCGGACACGGCCTCGGCCTGCGTGATCGGGACCGCCGAAACGCGAACGTCGTACCCGCGCGCTTCTCCGGCCTCGGGATCCGGAGCCGGCACCGTCCAAAACAGCGTCACGCCGCGTGTCCGCAGATCGGCAGCGACCATGTCCGTGACCGTCGTCGTGGGCGTCACCGGTGTCGCCACGAGCGGCGGAGCGTCCGCGGCCGACGCCGTCCGTGCGAAGTTGCCGCGCGCGGTCGGCCAGGCCTGCGGCGACGAGTCCCAGCTCCCCGGCAGCGCGCGATAGACGTACGCGTTCGGATCGTCCCCGGTGCCCGCGAGCACGCGCGTCGTGCCGTCGTGCACCGGGTCGGCCAGCGTCGAGGCGAACCCGGCGTGCCCGGGCTTGTGGAACGGGAGTTCGGGCGCGGCCGGCGAGCCGACCGCCATCAGCGAATCGCCCACGCGCACGAGCACCTGCTGCCCGCCCGGTGCGAGATGCCCGATCAAGGGCGGCGCCGTGACGAAGTCGAGGAGCGTGCGCGGCCATCCGGACCGTGGCGTGCCGTCGTCGGCCGACACCGCGAACAGTTTGAGTCCGGCCGACGCGACGACGTCCTCGCCGCCGTCACCGTCGAGGTCGCCGACCGCGCCTTCGCTCAGTGCCGGGCCGTTCGAGACGACGGACCACAACAGAGTGCCGTCGCCGGCGCGTGCCGAGATCGAGGAACCGGTGCTGATCACGATGCGCGGAGGCACATGGTCGTGGCCGCCGGCCACGACGAGCCCGGCGAACGTGAGCGCGGCGCGCGGCCAGCCCCCGACATCGCTCCCGTCCCGCCGCACCGCGAACATGGGACCGACGGTCGACACGACCACGATCTCGAGCCCCGCGTCGCCGTCGAGTTCCGCGAGCGCGAGCGGATAGACGAAGCTCTGCGAGGGGCGCAGCACCGGAAAGCCGGCGAGCCGGCGACCGTCCGCGTGCCATGCCCAGATCCGGCCGCCGGCGTCGGCACTGACCACGTCGAGTTCGCCGTCACCATCCACGTCGCCGAGCGCGACGCCGGCATTCGCCCCGGGCGTGAGACCGTTCTGCGGCCAGCCGGGGCGGTTCGTGCCGTCGGGCCGGAACCCCTGAACCTCGCCACGAACGTTCGCGACGAACAAGGCGAGGCCGCCGCCGTCTCGCATGTCGGCCGCGGCGATCGAAGCGGTCGGTGCGCCGTCGAGCCGCGCGCCGGCGACTCGATTTCCGTCCGCGCCGTCGAGGATCAGCAACGAGTCGCTCGTCGCCATCGCGAGGCGCGTCGCGCCGCCGGCCACCGGATAGCACACCGGCGCGCCGCGTGAGACCGCGCCGAGCGCGATCTCGTAGGAGCCGGGCGGATCGGTCAGCGCGCGCGCCAGGTTCAGCCGCCCCGAGCCGAAGCCCTGGGTTCCCGGGTTCGCGGCCGAGATGTCGTCGGCGGTCTCGCTCAGGCGCATGACGATCTCGTTCGGAAAGTACGGGCGCAGGCCCAGCGCGCGGCGCCGCGCCTGGAGCAGCGCGCCCGCGCCCGCACCCAGGGGCGAAGCGAACGACGTGCCGGCGATGTGGCTCACGTAGCCCGGCTGGCGCGCGCTCACGCTGTCGGTCCCGGCGCGGACCACCGCCGTCGACGCGACGTCGTCCGACGGCGCGGCCAGGTCGACGAAGTCGCCGAGCGACGCGTAACGGGGCACGACGTCCGTGGCGTCGATGGAGGTGACCGACAGCACTTCGTCACGACTGGCGAGGTAGTGCTCGCTGTTGTTGTTCCCGGCCGCGGTCACCAGCAGCACGCCATGCTGGAACGCGTCGTCGGCCGCCGCGCCGAGGCCGCCGAAGTTCACAGTCGCGAACGAGCAGTTGATCACGCTCGCACCCATGCGCGTCGCGTAACGGATGGCCTGCGCGGCGAACGACATGTCCACTTCGCCGAGCGGCGCGGCCGGCGTCGCGTAGCCCACGCGCAGCGGCATCAGGCGCACGCGCCACGCCACGCCCGTCAGCCCGATGCGATTGTTGCCGATGGCGCCGATCAGCCCGGCGACGGGCGTTCCGTGGCCCGCGAAATCGCTCGGGTCGTTGTCGGCGTCGCGCCAGTCCTCGCCCGGTCGCGCCTCCGTGCTGTCGTGCAGGCTCACGAAGTCCCAGCCCCACGCGTCGTCGACGTAACCGTTGCCGTCGTCGTCCACGCCCGGCGCGCCGTTCCATTCGCGCCAGTTGATCCACAGGTTGCCGTGCCCCGACGGATCGCTGCCGCCGAGGTCCGGGTGCGACGGCAGGATGCCGGTGTCGAGCACGGCGACCACGATCGCGCTGTCCCCCGTCGTCACGTCCCACGCCTCGGGCGCGTGCAGATCGGAGCGCGAGGCCTGGTACAGCCAGGTCGACTGACTCCACAGCGAGTCGTCGGGCACGGCGCTGACCGGGAGCACGGGAATCGCGTCGGCCGCAGCGACGTCGTCGATTTCGCGAAAGCGCGCGAGCGCGGCGTCGCGCGCGGCGGCGCCGGCGGCGGCGTCCGGCAGGTGCGCGATCCAGAACGACGTGAAGTCGACCGCGCGGGACGTCACGGGCGGCGCGCTCTCGCCCGCGAACTCGGGCTCGAACCATACGCCGCCCAGCGCCTCGGCCAGCGCGTCGACGCGGCTGAGTCCGAGCCGCGCGAGGCGACTCCCGCGCGGGGCCGCGAAGCGCGCGCGGTCCGCGACGCGTGCGGCGACCGGCGTCAGCCGGACTTCGAAGCGATCGTCACGGAAGCGCCCGGCGGGCGCGGCGGCGGAGCGGCCCGGCGCGGCACGGGCGACGCCATGTGCGGCGCACGCGACGGCGAGCCACACGAGGACGACCGCGAAACGGCGCCGTGCGCGGCGCGATTCGGTGGGCCAGACAGAAGAGGATGAGGCGCGGCACATGACCATGCGAATCCTCGACAGGAGGCGCCGGTCACGCCTGCCACGACATTAGGCAGGATGCGCGCGACGAATCAACGGCGATTTCCGCGCGAAGCGCTCACGGCGCGACGACGACGCGTGCCGCGACGCGCCGTCCGCCGCTCGTGAGCCGGGCGAAGAACAGCCCCGCCGCGACGCGCTGGCCGGTCTCGTCGCGGCCGTCCCATGCCAGGCGGCCGCGCACCTCGGCGGCCGGCAACGCGAAGCGCCGGACGCGGCGGCCGGCCAGGTCGAACACCTCGAGCATCTTCTCGGCGCCGGCCCGCGCGCTCCAATCGAACTCGACGGGAAGGCGGCTCGGCTGACCGCGCGCCGCGAGCGCTTCGGGCGGGCCGACGCCGAGCGGCGGCCCCAGCGGCGTCAGCATGCCGACGACGTTCGAGGGCGCGCCGCTGTTCCCGGCCGCGTCGCGCGCGCGCAGGCAGAAGAACAGCGTCGTGTTCGCGGCCAACCCGCCGAGCGTGGCGCTCTCGGGCGCGCTCGCCGAATCCGGCGCCGGCAGATCGGTGCGCAGTCCGCCGCCCGTGAAACGCCGGGCGTCGTCGCGCCGTCCGGTGACGTGCAGCTGGTACGCGGTCGCGCGGCCCGCCGCGCCGTCGTTGCCGGGCGCGGTCCACGTCAGGCGGATCGAATCGGGCGGCACGAATCCGACGCTCAGGTCCGCGATCGCGCTCGGGGCGGAGTCATCGAGCGGCGTCAGCGCCGGCGCATAGACACGGTTGCCCGTGCGCGCGAAGTTGCCGCGCGGCGTCGGCCACGGCGTCGCCGGGTTCCACGAGCCCGGGCCCGCGCAATAGATGTAGAAGACCGAGTCCGGCCCCGTGCCGGCCACGACGCGCGTGGAGCCGGTGCCGTCGAGATCGGCGAGCGTCGGCTGCCCGCCCGCGAGCCCGGGTTCCGGGAAGCGATCGATGGCGACGCGCTGCGGGGTGAACGCGACGAGGCCGCCCTGGCGCATGGCGATCACGTCCGTGGCGCCGCCGGCGTGCAACCCGCCGAGGACCGCCGGTCCGAACGCGGCGCCCGTCACCGGCTGCGGCCACGTCAGCGCGCCCGGCGGCGCGCCTGTACTGTCGAAGACCGCGAGGGCCGACGGCGCCTCGAGCGACGCCACGATATCGTCCGAGTGCTGCCCGGCGACGTCGCCGAGCGCGAGATCCTGGAGGCTGAGGCCGCCCATTTCCACGGCGAAACGCCGGCCGCCGTCCGCGCCGAACGCGAACAGCGAGTCGCCCGCGCCGACGACGATGGCGGGTTGGCCGCCCCACGTCGTGATCACCGGCGCCGTCAGCGTTCCGCTCAGCGAGACGGGCCATCCCGACCGCTCTCCGCCCGCGCCATCGAGCACGTGCAGCGACCCGTCCGCGCCGGCCGCCACGATTTCAGCCGATGACGAACCGTCGAGCGGACCGAGGGCCACCGCCACGTTGATGCCGAGCGGCGTCAGCGCGACCGGAAAGCCGTCGCGCGGCGTGCCGTCGCCCTCCCACGCGTACACCGAACCGTCCGCCGCGCCCGCGACGACTTCCAGCGCACCGTCGCCGTCCAGGTCGCCGAGCGCCATGCCGCCGAACATGCCGTACGGTCCGACGGGCCCCGTCACCGGCCAGCCGGGGCGCGCGTTGCCCGAGCGATCGAAGCTCGCGACGTGGCCGGTCTGCGTCCCGATGAACAGCGCGACGCCCTGGCCCCCGCCCAGGTCCGCGGCCGCCAGGTCCCCGGCCGGCGCTCCCGGCAGCGTCGCCAGGCGCAGCGTGTCGCCGCTCGCGCCGTCGAAGAACAGCACGCGCTGGTTCGAGAACGGCTGCGCCACGACCGTGTGTCCCGACGTGCTCGACAGCACGACCGCGGGGCCGACCGCGAGCGCGCCGGCGCGGATCGCCATGCCGCCGGGCGGATCGAGCAACGCGCGCGCGACGTTCAATCGGCCCGTGCCGTATCCGGTCAACGAACCATTCAGCGCGCGGATGTCGTCGGCGGTCTCGCGCAGGCGCAGCAGCACGCCGGTCGGATAAAGCGGGCGCTTGCCCTCGGCCTTCCTCTGGGCCTGCAGCAGCGCGGCGGCGCCCGAGACGAGCGGCGCCGAGAACGACGTGCCGTTGAAACCCGTGAGGTACGCGGGCTGGCGGGCGGCGATACTGTCGGGGCCGCTGTGCACCACGTACGTCGACGTCATGTCCGTGCCCGGCGCGGCCAGATCGACCGTCGGCGACAGGTTCGAAAAGTTCGCGATCTGGTCGAACGCGTCGGTGGCCGCGACCTCGATCACGTCTTCGCGGCTGCCGACGTCCTGCGGCTGGCCGAAGTTGCCGGCGGCGAAGACCACGGTCACCCCGGCACGTGCCGCCGCTCCCACCGCGGCCGACAGCCCGGACAGATCGAGCGTCGCGAACGACGCGTTGATGACGCTCGCGCCGTTCCTCGTGGCGTAGCGCACGGCCTGCGCGACGAAGCTCATGTCGACGAGACCGCCCGGATCGGATTGCGTCGAGTACGCGACGCGCAGCGGCATGATCCGCACGTTCCAGTCCATGCCGCTGACGCCGATCGTGTTGTCGGTGAGCGCGCCGATCAGTCCGGCGACGAACGTGCCGTGGCCCGAGAAGTCATTCGGATCGTTGTCGCCGTCACGCCAGTCCTCCCCCGAGAAGATGTCGGTCGAGTCGGCGAGCGCGACGAAATCCCAGCCCGCGACGTCGTCGACGAACCCGTTGCCGTCGTCGTCGAGAAACGTGACGCCGGCCTTCTCCTCGCCATTGACCCACATCTGCCCGCCGAGCCCGGCCACGCTGCCGCCGAGGTCGGGGTGATACGGCAGCACGCCGGTGTCGAGCACCGCGACGACGATCGACGTGTCGCCCGTCGTCACGTCCCAGGCCTCCGGCGCGTGGACGTCGGCGCGCGACGGCTGGTAGAACCACGACGCGCCGCTCCACAGCGAATCGTTCGGGACCGCGGACAGCGGCAGCACGCCGATCGGCTCCGCCGACGCGACCTCGGGCAGCGCGCGCAGCGCGTCGAGCGCGGAAGTCAGATCCGCCTCGGGCGCGAGGTGGACGATGTAGTAGGCCGTGAAGTCCGGCGCGCCGCCGGCCGCCGGGGCCGACTCGCCCGCGAACTCGGGCTCGAAGAAACGCGCGCCGGCCGCCGCGGCCGTCTGTTCCAGCGCCGGCAGCCCGAGCCGCGACAGCCGCGCCGCGCCGCGCGTCGCGCCGGAGGGGCGCATCTCCCGCGCGACGGCCGCCGCCCACGGCGCGAGCCGGACCTCGAGACGATCCCCGGCGTAGGACGGTCCCGCGGGAACCGCGCGCCCGGGCACGCGCACCGGCCAGCGCAGCGTCGCCGCGTGCACGTTCGCGCCGAGCGGAGAGAGCAGCACCAGCATCGCGGGCAGCCAGCGGAAGGCGCGCATCGACCCTCTAGAGATGACGAAACGACCGATCGGGACATGCCCCGAGTGACCGGTCGTTCGCGTGTTCAGTGTAGGGAGACGCGCGCTGGCGGGTCAAGACGCGGGGAGGCAGGCGCCCGCTTGACGGAGCCGCGGCCGGCGGGCAGACTTTCGCGCGTCGCTCCCGCAACCCCCTGAGACCCCGTCGACGGAGCCCCATGGACGCCACGCAACGCGATCGGCTGCGCCAGATGCTGCTCGAGCGCTCGATGCGCTTCGGAGAATTCGTACTCAGCTCGGGCGCCACCTCCAACTACTACATCGATGTCCGCAAGACGAGCCTCCATCCGGCCGGACTGCGCCTGATCTCCGAGATGTTCTACGAGCAGCTGGAGGGCGACAACGTGACCGCCGTGGGCGGGCTCACGCTCGGCGCCGACCCGCTCGTCGCGGGGCTCATGCTGCTGAGCGCCGAACGCGGCCGGCCGATCGAGGGCTTCCTCGTGCGGCGCACGACGAAGGATCACGGGCTGCGCGGACAGGTCGAAGGCAATCTCGCCGGGCACAAACGCATCGCCATCCTCGACGACGTCATCACGAGCGGCGAGAGCGCGCTGATCGCGGCCGAAGCCGCCGAGTCGTACAAGGCGGAGGTCGTCAAGGTGCTGGCCGTGGTGGATCGCGGCCAGGGCGCCACACAGATCTTCCAGCAGCGCGGGTATGCCTTCAACGCGCTGTTCCCGATCGGAGAACTGCTTCCGGCAGAACGCGGCTGAGCGTCCGCCCCTCACGGGCGCCACCGCAAGATCCGACCACCCCCGGCCGATAACCCGGCTCGGGCGCTTCCAGAGCGCCCGCGTCCTTCCCATCGGGGCACGCCCAGCATGTTCGAGCACCACTTCGGCCTGCGCGAGAATCCGTTCGTCGCCGGCCATCACGCGAAGTTCGTGTATCCGAGCCCGGAGCATCAGGAGGCGCTCGCCCACCTGCGCTTCGGCATCGAGAACCGCGAACCGTTCGTGCTGATCACGGGCGAAGTCGGCACGGGCAAGACGACCGCGTTGTACGACGCGCTGTCGGAGTGGCAATCGCGCGTGGTCGTGGCGCTGATCAACAACTCCGCGCTGACGCGCAACGAACTGCTCGAGGAGATCGCGCTGCGCTTCGGCGTGGCCGTGGCGGGCCCGGCGTCCAAGCCGCAGATCCTCGCCCAGCTCGAGCGCCAGCTCACGGCCATCCACGCCCGCGGCGATCGCGCCATCCTGCTGCTCGACGAGGCGCAGAATCTCGAGCGCGATTTGCTGGAGGAGATCCGGCTGCTGTCGAACCTGGAATCCGGCGGGCTCAAGCTCGTGCAGGTGTTCCTCGTCGGCCAGCCCGAGCTCGAGACGAAGCTCGCGAGCCACGAGCTGCGCCAGCTGCGCCAGCGCATCACCGTGCACTACCGGCTGAACCCGCTGAGCGCCGAGGACACGGAGCGCTACATCCACCATCGCATCAGCGTGGCGGGTGGCCACGCGTTGAGCGTCTTCCCCACCGAGTCGTGCCGCGCCGTGCACCAGCTGACCCACGGCATTCCGCGCGAGATCAACAACGTGTGCGGGCAGGCGCTGCTGAACGCGTTCGTCGAGGACGCGCGCGCGGTGCGGCCGGAGCACGTGCTCGGCGCCGCCGACGAGACCGAGTTCCGCAGCGTGCTCGCGGCCGGGGCCGCGCGACCGGTGGCGCCCGCGCCGCCGAGGCCGGTCGAGATGCCCGCGCCGCCGCGGGGCGTGGCCGTCGCGCCGCCGGCGCCGCCCACACCCCAGGTGCTCGAGGACGACGACGACGTCGACGATCTGGAACCGCCGACGCTCGAGGAGGAGATGGCGGAGTCGGAGGCCATCGAGGGCGACGACGAGGACGTGAACGGCGATTCGGGCTCGGAGTCCGACGACGAGGACGACAGCGAAGACGACGCCGATGCGTTCGATGAACGCGACGACGAGGAAGAGGACGACGACGAGTACGGCGAGGACGACGAGGACGACGAGCAGGACGAGGACGACGAAGACGCCGACGCGGACGATGATCGCGAACCTCTCGGGGAAGTCACGCGCGAGGACGTGACCCCGCTCGAGATCCCGGCCATCGATCAGTGGATGTCCGCGTTCGCCGAAGCCCAGCGCCGCGTGCCGGCCGAACCACTGCCGGGCCCGGTCGGCCCCGGCCGCGCGAGCGCCCCGCCGGCGGGCCCCGCGAGCCGACCCCCCGGCGGCGGCGAGATTCCGCGCGTTCCCGCGCCGCGCCCAACCGAGGTTTCCCGGCCGATCGAAGCGTCGCGTCCCGCGGCCGAGCCCACGCCGCGCCTCGTGACTCCTGCGCGCGCGGACGTTGCGCCGCGCGAGACGGCGACGCCATCACGGCGCAGTCTCGCCGACGAGCAACGCGCCGCGCTCCCGCCGCGCCTGCGCGAAAAACTCGACCAGGGCGTCGACTTCGACGATGACGTCGAGGAGGGCGGTGGCGTACCGCGCTGGCTGCTGGTCGCGGGCGGCGTCGCCGTCGTGGTCGTGGCCGCGATCCTGTTCTTCCGCTTCGGTCCGACGTCGCGCTCGGGCGTGAGCCACGTCACCGTCACTCCCGCCACGACGCCGCCACCACCGCCGCCCGCGAGCAACCGGGCACCCATCCCTGCGACGGGCGGCAATGCCCCCGCGCCGCCGTCCGCCGCCGCGAAGCCGGCCGGATCGACCCCAAGCGCGACGCCGAGCGCCGCAAAGCCTGCCGCCGTGACGTCCGCTTCGAAGCCGGCGCCGTCATCGAGCGGCGTGAGCACGACGACGGCACAGAAGAATCCCGGCGCGTCGCCAGTCCCCGTCCGCCCCGCCACCGCGGCCGCGGCGCCCGCGACGACGGCGCATAAGCCCGCCTTCGCGACGCCGAAGCCCGTAGCGTCCACGCGCAGCTACGGCCTCGCCGTCGGCACGTTCCTCAACGAGGACCGCGCGAATCAGGAGCGCGACAAGCTCGCGGCCAGCTCCGGCCAGTCGGTGCGTGTGAGCAGCGTGACCGAGGACGGCGGCCAGGTGTTCCAGCTCGTGCTCGGCGCCTACTCGGATCGCGCGTCGGCCGAGAAGGCGGCGAGCGATCTCATCCGCCGCGGCCTGGTGGACGAAGCGCGCGTCGTGCCGCTGGCGGCGAAGCCCTAGCCCGGCGATTCCCCTTGCCGACGTTGCGCGCGATGTCTAACTTCACCGATCCTTCCGTCGCGCGTCCCCATCGTCTAGAGGCCTAGGACACCGCCCTTTCACGGCGGTAACACGAGTTCGAATCTCGTTGGGGACGCCAGTTTCGCCTATGGGGCCGCGCCAGCTATCAGCGCCTCGCTCGCTTTACGAACTCGTCCAGAAATGCGAACACGTCCGGTTCCCATTCCGGGATCATCGTGTGGACGAAGTCATGGCCATCGTCGGGAGTTCGGCCCACCGGCGGGTAGATCTTGACCCTGCCAGGTTTGCCGAGCCGCGTCATCTCGGCGGCGAGGTCCCTACCGGAATTGACGGAATAGTCGATCGCGGCGTGGATGAAGAAGACGGGCATCGCCACGTGGTCGACCGCAGCCAGTAGCCGGTCGCGCAATCGCTGCGAACGGTCCCAACTGTAACCGGCGGCGGAGAAGACGACGGCGGCGCGCAAGGTGCTGTCCCGTTCCGCCAGCAACACGGTGAGCGATCCACCGAAGGAGTGCCCTACCACCGCGACGTGACCCGGGTCGACGATTGGCAGCGCCCGAAGGTATGCGAGCCCAGCGAGTGCGTCACTCATCTCGTCGGTTTCGAGCAAGTGCAGTTGGATGCTGTCGCGAGCCTGCTGGCCGCCCGACGCCATGGCACGGTCCATGAGGTCGCCGCTTGCGTCGCCCTGGCCGCGCGAAAGCCCGTCCCCGCGCCGGAAGAGATAGAGGAACACGTAACCGTGTCGGGCGAAGACGGGTCCGAGTCTGTTGGGTTCGCGGTGATCGCGAATGTCTCCAGAGACTCCCGAACCGTGCCCGCTCCCGTGGTTGAAGAGCACCGCCGGGAAAGGCCCACGGCTCTCCGGTTGCCACAGCACGGCACGCAGACTGAGCGCGCCGCTCTGAACGACCACCGTGTCAGGACCACTTACCCTCTGACCGACCGCCAGGCTGGGGAGAGCGCAACACATCACGAACGCGAGCAGCAGAATTCGAGCCGTTGTCACCCTATGCGCTCTTCTTTTCGAGCAGGGCCAGGATGCGCTGCTGGTCTTCAAGGATCCGGAGTTGGCGCACGTTGATGAGGTGGAGTGCGGTGAGCGTCTCGTGGTCGGCCTCGGCCCGCGCATCCTGGCTGGCTGAGATCACGTTCTGGCCCACGATGATGATGGGGAGCAGGACGAGTTGCAGGAATGACTGACTGAGCCACGAGATTCCGATGACCGTGTCGCCCCTGAGGAACGAGTTCAACGCCTGAGGGAACGAGACGAGTCCGATGAGCATGAACACATACGCTGCCCACATCGTCCCCACGCCTCGAGTGATCCGCACGCCGAGCCAGTCATTGAACCTTCCGACCGCGTTCTCCGGGTGCATCTTCGCGCGCACCTGATGCGAGGTGACGAGCCGCGGCACATGCTCGGCGGGAGCGGCCTTCGCCGCCGCCAATGCCTTGAGGTGCTGCTCGCTCATCGTCCTCTTCTCGCTGCTCTGGCCAGTCATGCACGTCCTCCTTCGTATGGAGCTGGGTTCAGGGAGGCGTCGACGGGTGGAAATACGCCAATCCGTTGCTGCTGGGCGACGGCCACGGGACCGGGCGGATTCTAGCGATCGCGGTCGTCGCCGCACAGCCGCGCGATGGGTACCCGTCGGTGATCTCGACCGCCCGCGTGCGTTCGAGTCGGCTCCGGCATTAGCTGGTGTGAAGACGCAGTCGCCCCAACTCGTACTCGAAGGTGACTCGTCCCATCGCGGCGGGCACGAAGGGACGGTCACGTTTCATCGGCTCCGGCGGAGTGGCAGACCGCCGGGCGATCGATCCCCGCCGGCGCGCCCGTCCCCCGCCGGCATCACGTGCGGGGCGTGCGTCACTTCGCGCGTTCCACGCAAGGAGGTACCGATGAAAGCGTTGCTACTCGCAGGAGTATTCGCGGCTGGCCTCGTGACCGCACTGGCCGGGGTCGCCCAGGCGGACCTGATCGCCTACGACCCCATTCTGTACTCGCCGGGAGCGCTCAACTTGGACGGTCCGGTATTGGGTTTCGCGGCGCCTTGGGCGGCGGATCCGGGGGTCGTCGTGGTGGCGGCAGGGCTATCGAGCCCTCTGGCTCTGCCTTCCCAGGGGGGCGCCGTCGCGGGAGACTTCAACTTCCAGGCCCCTTTAGTGAACCTCCAGGCACCGGCGGCCGGCAAGGAGTTCTGGGCGTCGTTCCTGCTGTTTCATTCCGGGCCGAACGACGAGACCTACATGGGACTCTCGCCGGCCGGAGCGGCGTTCGGAAATCCGCCATCGGCGGGGTTCGGTGTGCGCCTGGGG
The DNA here is from genome assembly GCA_035494735.1 of Saccharimonadaceae bacterium (SeqCode). Taxonomy (GTDB): domain Bacteria; phylum Eisenbacteria; class RBG-16-71-46; order RBG-16-71-46; family RBG-16-71-46; genus DATJGS01. Next base: position 81,465 of record DATJGS010000023.1, on the reverse strand, counting down.
CAATACGGGATCTTCGTCGGCGGGGCGTTCACGCCTGCGCCGCTGCCGTTCACGCCCAACGGCTCGACGGATCTTCTGGTCGCACAGTTCACCGCCAGCGGCGCGGTATGGGTCGTCCAGCTCTACGTGAACAAGGCCACGTTCACGGTGCCTGATCTCGTCCTGAACGTGCCGGCGGTGACGTACGGCACGATGGTGAACCTGAACGAGACGCAGTTCTCATCCGATGAGTTCCGCCTGGGCGACACGGCGGCTGACGTGGCCGCCGTCCAGTCCACGCCGACGCACCCGAGCACGTGGGGCAGGCTGAAGCAGCTGTACCGCTGACGCGGCATCACCGGTTGGTCATCACGACCACTCCCGCTCGCGGGGGTGGTCGTGGTGTTTGTGGCGGATGGCGACCGGCGGGCGATCCACGTCCCCGCAGGCGGGCTACGGTCTCGGAGTCCGGAGCTTCTCCCTGCCGACCTCGCGGGCCACCTCGCCGTTCGTGAACACGGCGAACATGAACGGCTGCGATTCCAGGAACCGGGCCACGTCGCTCAACGTGAGGCCCAGCGTCGACAGCCGATTCTCGTCGATGTAGATCTGCGAGTTCTCCGGATCGAACGACGTGACCAGCTGCTTCCCCTCGGGATCGAACTTTTCGTGCAGCAGATCGGCGATCGTGGTCGTGAGATGCCGGCGATCGGCTGAGGGCGGGATCGACGGCATTCCGTGATCGGCGGTCACCGCGAGCAGGTAGTTCTTTCCCACTTTGGCCTCGAGCGCGGCCAGGACCCGTGCCACCTGACGGTCCATCTCGGCGAGCGTGACGCGAAGTTCCTCCGATTCCGGGCCGTACTTGTGGCCCACGAAATCCGCGCACTTGTAGTTCAGCAGAATGAGATCGGCGACGCTGTCTTCACCCAGTGGCTCGTGCTCGATCATGGCGATCGTCGCGTCGGACTCGAACTTCGGAAACAGCGCCGAATAGCGCACGGCATTCGTCGAGTCGATCGCGTGTCCCATCCACTCCGGGCTCGCCTTCCACAGCTCGCTCGCGTTCACGTCCTTGAGATAGTCCGGCAACCGGAAGCAGGTGGCGTTCGAGTGCCAGGCGCCCGTCTGCTGGTCGTAGCTCGCGAGCACGACCGGCGTTCCGTCTTGCTGACACGCGCCGTGTCCCGCGAGCGGCGTCGCCGCACGGTCGATGCTTCCCTGAGCGAGGATGACCGCGCGCCCGGCGGTCGCGCGCTGCCATATGTCCGCGAGCGTCGGAGCCAGCAGGTCTTGCGGATCGCACCCGGTATACATGTCGTGGCGCTTGCGGCCCGCCCAATCGTACGTGCTGACGCCGGTGATTCCGTGCACGCCGGGATCCGTGCCCGTCGCGATCGTCGAGTGCCCGAGGGCCGTGTTCGAGGGGAGCACGTTGACCTGAGCCTGAGTGAACCAGGCGCCGTGCTGGCGCAGAGCGGTGAAGGTCGGCATGGACGAGGCGAGACGATCGAAATAATCGCGACGCATGCCGTCCAGAACCAGCAGCACAACCACGCGCGGTCGAGCGAAGCCCTTGCCGAGCACCGGCAGGACGTGCCCCGTCGCGGTCGACGGCATCCGAACGCCGAGCGCGGCAGCCAGCGTCGGCGCGACGTCCTGCTGTGCCGCGGCCATCGAGTACCGGCCCGCCTTCACCGCGGGGCCCGCAAACATGATGGGAATATCGACGTCGTACGGCCAGGGCGTGCCGTGCATCTGCGCGTAATACGGATCGAGACGGGTGATGAAGTCGCCTTGGCGCGGCACGACGAGGAGCTGGCCGGTCCGCCCGGGGTAGTAGGCGCGCGCGAACATTTCCAGGAAGCGCTGGCGCGTCGCGGCGTCCGCGCGATTCGCCGGCGCCTTGACTGGCGTTGGGGCGGCGCTGACGGGCACAGCGGCCAGGACGAGTGCCGCAGCGACGAGCACCGTCCATCGTGAGGCGGTCATGCGCCGGGCACCTTCCCGCCCCCGTCGCACGGAGGTAGGCGGTTCGCGGAGAGGCTCACCGGTCCCAATCATGGTCGGCAGAGTGTCAGGCCGCGGTGGCGCCGTCTAGAGCTTTACGCGCAGCCTCGCGCGCGGGCCCGCCGCAGCGTGTCCATCACTCGAAACCGCCGGCTTTCCCGCCTGTCCTTCGCCGCTCCCGGCCAACTCCGCTTCGCAGACCCTCGCGCGACTACTGGCGTTCATACACGAGGATATTCGGGGCACGCTGGCCGACCGGGCGCACCGTCCTCGTCAAGGTCTCGAGGTCGCGGGAAAGCTCTCTTCGTTCGGTCCTGATGACCCGGCCATTGACCTTGTCGACGAGTTCCAGCGTGTGCTCGTTCACGCGGCGCGCGGATGACGTCGCACCCTGGGCAACGCCGCGCTCCTCGACCGGGTAATCCTTGCCGTCCAGCTTCAGACTGCGGGTATCTCCCGGGACACGTGTGAACGAAAGGCCGTTCCCCTCATAAGGGCGGATCTGCATCATGACCACGGTGTTGATCGGCATCGTGGTTTCCCAAGTGCCCGCAAAGCCCGGCCCGGCTGCCGTTCTCCCGTAGACATAGTTCACCGTGGACGCCGAATCGTTCGGCTCGAATCCGGTGTAGCGGTCCCTGAGGACCTTGCCGTCTCGGGAGAGCTTCCACGTCGCAGTGAGCAGCATGCGACCTTCTTGCTTGCGCACCACTTTCCAGCGGTCAGCCCCCTCGACGGTCACTGCCAGTGTGGTTCCTTGAAGTGCCTGCTGATCGGTGCCATCCACCGCGATCCTCTCCTGGCCGCCGCCAAAATCAAACGCGTACTGGTTGCCGCCGAGGCTCGCGACCTTCATGACGTCGACGAATGTGCTCTTCGACGGGTTCAGCTTCCAATCTCCGACGAAAGAGTCGGTCGCTGCCAACGACGTGCCCGTCAGCAGACACAGGACCAGCAGCGACTGAAGCGTGCGTTTCAACATTGTCGATCACCTCTTGCATTGAAGCCGGACGCCGAGAATGGGAAAAGCCGCCAATTCCTAGCGGCTCATCTCTGGCGGCGGCGACGTCGATGCGACCAGCGCGCGTTTCGTTGGCTGAGCGTCGGAAGGCCCCGGCTCGACGCGGAATCGGCGGCTCTGATGGTCGCTTGCTCGCGGCGCGTTCGAAGGACATCGAGCCGGACAGCGCGGAGAGCCTCGGTGCACTACTCGCGATGCTTGGAGACGCCGGACTCTACGCGCGCACACGCCTCACGAAGGCGCGCATCGCCCACGCGAGCAGGACGGTGACGAGTCCCGCGAGGGTCCGCCCGATCCCCAGAGTGATGCCCCAGCGGGCCGCGTTGACGTCCATGCCCAGGATCGCGACGACACGCTGGCCAGATGGGTCGCGAATGGGAGCCAGCCCGGACACCCAGGTCCCCCAGCGGTCGGTGTCCGGCCCCTCGACGAAGGGCTCGCCGGTCGCGAACGAACTGATCAACGCAGGGGTGGCTTCTTCATACACCTCGCCCGGCGGCGAGTAATCAGGCGAAGATGGGTCCGTCGCATCCGCGAGGAAGATGACCGCGCCGTTCTTGCGTCCCATGAGGTAGATGAACCGGCAGTCGCGGTTGTCGGTCTGCTGCTGCACCAGCCGCGCCACGATGCTGCGGAATGCGGGCGTGCTCTCATCCGCTTCGCGGCCCGTCAGCTTCTGGATCGTCCCCGCGTCGAATGAACGGCCGATCACCGCGGCGCGCGCCGCGAGACGCGATCGCTCGTAACCGACGCCGTAGGCCGTCACGACACGCAGGAGCGCATACCCGATCAGCGCCACCAGCATGAGGCCGACCACGGTCATGGCGAGCCCCGCGTGGTCCGACTTCCGGGGAGCGGGGGCGGAATGCGAGAGCGCGTGAGGGTGGGTTTGGGTCGCATGGCCCGACGCCCCTGGATGGCGGTGGGGCGATGGAGTTCCCGGCGGCTCTCGCTCGAGGCGCGGTGCGATGGCTCCCATGTGCTCGGCTGTGACGTACGCGCCGACTGAAGCGTGGCGCTTCGCCCTGGCCCCCCCCGCAACTCACGTCTGTCGCGGCTCCATCAGCATGGAGCAGCAGGCCGACGCGACTCGAGGGGCGACATCGCAGCGATCCAATGCGGAGTCTCGGCGTCCTTTGCGTCGACTTGAGAGGCGGCAGCCGTCGACCGAGGCCACCCAGGGACCCGAGACGCAAGGGTGCGGCCCTCGTCCCACCGTGCCGGCTCGGGCGGGCTCCCTTGCGAGTCGCGCCCCGCGCTGCGAATGTGCGCGGCATGCCTTCCCCAGCCTCGCCCGGACAGCGCGTGCTCGCACTGTGGCGCTCCCTGTCGCCGCTCCCCTTCGGGCCGTCGCTCTTCATGTTCGCGTTCGCCCGCTCGGTGCCCTATAGCGGCGCCCTCGGCGCGCGCGTGCGGCGGCTCGAGCCCGGCCGGGCGCAACTGGAGCTGGCCGATCGCCGCGGCGTGCGCAATCACCTCGACTCGATTCACGCGGCGGCGCTCGTGAACCTGGGCGAGATGGCAAGCGGGCTGGCCATGACCACCGCACTGCCGGCGAACGTGCGCGGGATCGTGCTGGGGATCGACGCACGCTATCTGAAGAAGGCGCGCGGCACGCTCTCGGTGGACTGCGAGGTCGCCGTGCCCGAAGTGCGCGAGAACGTCGACTTCGACGTGCACGCCGAGATCCGCGACGCCGCCAGCGAGCCCGTCGCGCGCGTCACGGTGCGCTGGCGACTGAGCCCGGTCCCTCCCTCGGCATGACCGGCACGCCGCTCGAGACTCCGCTCACCCGCCACGCCGGCATCGCCGTGCCGCTGATCTGCGGGGCCATGTACCCGTGCAGCAATCCCGAGCTCGTGGCCGCGGCCTCGGAGGCCGGCGGGATCGGCATCGTGCAGCCGCTCTCGCTCACGTTCGTGCACGGACACGAGTTTCGCGCCGGGCTCCGGCTGATCCGCTCGCTCACGTCCCGCCCGATCGGCATGAACGCGCTCATCGAGAAGTCGTCGCGCGCCTACATGGATCGCATGCGACGCTGGGTGCACGAGGCGATCGAAGAAGGCGTGCGCTTCTTCGTCACGTCGCTCGGCAATCCGCGCTGGGTCGCCGACCTCGCGCACGCCGCGGGCGGCGTCGTGTACCACGACGTCACCGAGGCCCGGTGGGCGGCGCGCGCGGTCGACGGCGGCGTGGACGGGCTGATCGCCGTCAACGCCCGCGCCGGCGGCCACGCCGGACCGCGCGATCCCGGGGCGCTGATCGAGGAGCTGCGCCCGTTCGGCCTGCCCGTCGTGGCCGCGGGTGGCGTGGGCGACGCGGCAGGCTTCGTCGCGATGCTGCGGCTCGGTTACGCTGGCGTGCAGATGGGCACGCGCTTCATCGCCACGCCCGAGTGCCGCGCGAGCGACGCCTACAAGCAGGCCATCGTCGAGGCGAGCGAGGACGACGTCGTTCTGACCGAGCGACTCACCGGAATCCCGGTGGCGGTCCTGAACACGCCCTACGTCCGGCGCGTGGGCACGAAGGCGGGCCCTTTCGAACGCTGGATGCTCGGCGGCCGGAGGCGGAAGCACTGGATGCGTTCGTGGTACGCGCTGCGCTCGGGGCTTCGGCTCAAGCACGACTCGCTCGCCACCACCGGGCGGCCCGACTACTGGCAGGCGGGCAAGAGCGTCGCCACGATCCACTCGATCGAGCCGGCCGGGGACATCGTGCGCGCGTGCGCGGCGGCGATGCGCGTCGGGCGCTAGCCACCGCCCTCTCCCCGGGCCGAGCGGTTCGCGCCCGCGGCCAAGACCTGCGATCTCAAGTGGCGTTCCGGTATGGCCGATAGCGTCGGGGGAACCGTACGCCCAACAACCCTGCCCCTCGGTAGGATTGAACTTGCCGGCACCGGTACGCGTCAACAGTCGCACCATCACCGCCATCCTGATCGATGCCGGGGCCGTCACGACCGAACAGGTCGAAGCGGGCCTGGAGCTCCAGAGGCAGACGGGCCGGAGGATCGGCGAGTCGCTGGTCGAGCTGGGCGCGGTCAGCGAAGAGGACATCGGTTGGGCCCTGGCGCATCAGCTCGGGCTGCCGTTCATCGATGTCCAGATCCAGGCGCTCGACCGCGACCTGATCCGCTCGTTCCCGGAAGGCCTGCTCCACCGTCTCGATGTCGTCCCGCTCCTGCGCGCCGAGCGGAGTCTCTCGGTCGCCGTCTCCGATCCGACCGACAGTGACGTCATCGACACGCTCGAGCGCGCGGCCGGTTGCCCCGTCCATCCCAGCGTCGCGACACCGTCCGCCATTCGCGCGGCGCTCCTCGAGGTGCTGGGCGAGACGCGAGAGGCACACGGCCACGCCAAGTCTTCCGAGCCCTCCCACCGCTTCGATGTCCAGTGGGATCGCTCGGGCGAGTCGTTCCTGCTGTTCCATCTGTCGCGGGCCCTCAAGGCGGGCGCCTCGGAGATTCACTTCCTCCCGGGCCCGAGCGAACTGCGCGTCAGCTACCGCGTGCGCGGACTCCTGCTCGAGACGGCCATCGAGCCGTTCGAGGTCACGTACGCGCTGCTCTCGCGCTTGAGCGCTCTCGGCGGACCGTCGATCGACGAGCGCGACGTTCATGTCACCGGTCAGATCGTGTGCCCCCACGACCGTCAGGATCTCCTGCTCGACGTCTCCCTGCTGAATCACGACCGCGGCGTCGCGGTCACGATCGGTCTGAGAGTGTGGGCCGATCGGCCGCCCGCGCTCGAAGACCTCGGCCTCGCGCCGCTCGACCTCGCGCGCATTCGCGCCGCGCTCGACGAGCCGAGCGGACTCCTGCTCGTGACCGGGCCGGTCCGGGCCGGTTGCTCGACGACCCTGGCCTGCCTGCTCGCCGCGGCTCCGTCCGCCGGGCGCCGAGCCCTCGTGTTCGAGAGCCGGCCGGGACCCCGCATGCTGGCCGGCATTCGCATGACGCTCCCCGCCGAACAGGCGCGCGCTTCGTGGGCGGACATCGCGCAGGCGCAGAACGCAGATATCGTCGTGCTCGGCGACGTGCTCCAGGGCGAAGCCATCGAAGAAGCGCTGTGCAGCGCCGGCTCGGGCCGGCTCGTGCTCGCGAGCACCGACTGGGTCGACACGTTCGCGATGGTCGACTTCCTGCTCACGCGGCCGCACCTGCGTTCCGCCCTGGCATCTCGACTGCACCTGGTCGTGCAGCAGCGGCTCGTCGACGACGCGCCCACCGGGACGCCCGCAAATGGCTCCGCAAGTCCAGTGCGCCGGGCGTTGTTCGAAGTGCTCCACGTCACGGAGGCCATGCGGCGCGTCCTGCACGAAGGCGACGCCGCACGAAAACTGCCGGCCCTCGCCGCGGCCGACGGCCTGCGCCCGCTCGTCGAGCAGGTTCGCGAACTCGAGCGCGGCGGCACGATCGGGGCGCGCGAAGCCGCGCGTCTGCTGAGCTAGACACATGTCCTTCGACCTGACCGCCCTGCTCGGCTTCGCGAACGACGAAGGCGCTTCCGACCTGCACATCTCCGCCGGGCTTCCGCCCATGCTGCGCAAGCGCGGCGAGATGGTCCGGCTCGATCTGCCGTCCCTCACGCGCGACGACGCGCACGCGGCGATCTACGACATCCTCAATGACGAGCAGAAGAAACTGTTCGAGGAGTTCCGCGACGTCGACTTCGCGTTCGAGATCCCCGGCGTCTCGCGCTTTCGCGCGAACATCTTCATCCAGAACCGCGGCGCGGCCGCCGTGTTCCGGGTCGTCCCATCCAAGGTCAAGACGCTGGACGAGCTGGGCATGCCGCCGGTGCTCAAGGCGTTCGCCGAGCGCGAGAAGGGCCTGATCGTCGTCACCGGGCCGACCGGCTCGGGCAAGTCGACGACGCTCGCCTCGATGATCGACTACATCAACGAGACGCAGCGCGGCCACATCCTCACCGTCGAGGATCCGATCGAGTTCGTCCACGAATCCAAGAAGTCCCTCGTGAATCAACGCGAGGTCGGGCCGCACACCGGCTCGTTCGCGAGCGCGCTGCGCGCCGCGCTGCGTGAAGACCCCGACGTCATCATGGTCGGCGAGTTGCGCGACCTGGAGACGACGTCGCTGGCGATCACCGCGGCCGAGACCGGCCACCTCGTGTTCGCGACGTTGCACACGAACTCCGCGGCCAAGACCATCGACCGCATCATCGACATCTTCCCCTCGGGCCAGCAGGCCCAGGTGCGCACGATGCTGTCGGAGTCGATCGAGGGCGTCGTGGCCCAGACGCTGCTTCCGTCGAAGGACGGAAAGAGTCGCGTCGCTGCGCTCGAGGTGCTCGTCGGCGTGCCGGCGCTCCGGAACCTGATCCGCGAAGACAAGACCGTGCAGATCCAGTCGGTGATCCAGACCGGCGCCCAGCACGGCATGCAGAGTCTCGATCAGTCGCTGCGCGAGCTGTTCATGCAGGGCAAGCTGTCGCGCGAGGAGGCCATGAAGAAGTCGTCCAATCCGCGCCTGTTCGAGAGCGCCGGGGCCATTGCGGCCAACGGCGAGCCACTGCCCGGCGGCGCGAAGGTCGGACGATGAGCGGGAGCCCGATTCGCCTCGACGACCTGCTTCGCGAGTTGAAGCAGCGCGACGGCTCGGACCTCTACCTCACCGCGGACTCCCCGCCGCTGTTCCGGGTGGACGGCGTCACCCAGCCCGCCGGCGAAACGGCGCTCGACGCCGCGGAAGTCGAGAGCATCATCCGCGCGGTCGTCGCCGACGACGACTGGCAGGCATTCGAACGCACCCACGAATTGAACAGCGCGCGACTCGTGCCGTCGGTCGGCCGCTTCCGGCTCAGCGTGTTTCGCCAGCGCGGCCAGGTCGGCCTCGTGGCCCGCCTCATCCGCATCGACTTCCCGACGGCGGCCGACCTGGGACTGCCCGAGTCACTCATCAAGCTCGTCATGGAGAAGCGCGGGCTGATCCTCGTGACCGGCGCGACCGGCTCGGGCAAGTCCACGACGCTCGCCGCGCTCCTCGATCATCGCAACGTCCTGTCGCGCGGGCACATCCTGACCGTCGAGGATCCGATCGAGTTCGTCCATAGCCACAAGGGCTGCGTCGTCACGCAGCGCGAAGTCGGCGTGGACACGGCTTCGTATTCCGCGGCGTTGAAGAGCGCGTTGCGCCAGGCGCCCGACGTCATCCTGATCGGCGAGATCCGCGATCTCGAAACCATGGAATCGGCGATCCACTTCGCGGAGACCGGCCACCTGGTGCTCGGCACGCTGCACGCGAACAACGCGAATCAGGCGGTCGAGCGCGTGATGAACTTCTTCCCCGCCGAACTCCACACCCAGACGTACACGCAGCTGTCGCTGAATCTGCGCGGGATCGTCTCGCAGAGGCTCGTGCCCCGCGCCGACGGCGCGGGACGGGCGGCGGCGATCGAGGTCATGCTCAATTCGCCGCGCATCGCCGACCTCATCAGCAAGGGGGAGATCCTCGCCCTCAAGCCGGCCATCGAAGCCGGCATTCGCGATGGCTCCCAGTCGTTCGATCAGGCGCTCTACGCGCTATACCGGGCCGGCGTCATCGCGCTGGACGAGGCGATTCGCCAGGCCGACAGCGCGAACAACCTGCGCCTCAAGGTGAAGATGGAAGACGCCGGCGGCAGCCCCAACGACAAGCCGCAGTTCTCGCTCAAGAAGGACGAGCCGGCGCTCTAGCGCGGTGGAGGCGCGAGGCGTGCGCGGCAGACTCTCCCGCCGCCGAACCCAAGGCGCGCGATCGTGCGTCGTGACCGAACGCCCCGCCTACTCGTAGCGCAGGGCTTCGATCGGGTCGAGCTTGGACGCCCGGACCGCGGGCAGCATGCCGAACCCGACGCCGACGGCCGAGCAGAACAGCAGCCCAACGGCTCCCCACTCGAGCGGCACGTGCGGCTGGAACTTCGTGAACAGCGCGACGATGTTGCCGAGCGCGAAGCCCACGAGCACGCCGACGACGCCGCCGATGTTGCACAGCACGACCGCCTCGAGCAGGAACTGCATGCGGATGCTGGCGCGGCGCGCGCCCAGGGCCTTGCGCAGGCCGATCTCGCGGGTCCGCTCGGTCACCGCCACGAGCATGATGTTCATGATGCCGATGCCCGCGACGACAAGCGCGATGATGCCGATGATGAAGCCCGCCAGCTTCACGCCCATGCTCATCTTGTTGAACTGCGTGATCAGGCTCGCGCTGTTGTAGAAGTCGAAGTTGTCCGGCTCGCCGGGCTTCACGCCGCGCTGGCGGCGCAGGATCTGGCGGGTCTGGTCGATCGCGTCGTTCATCTGCTCCGGCGTCTTCGCGCGCACGGTGATGTTGACCGAGCGCCCGAAGCCCTGCCGATCGGTCAGGCCGTAGACCCCGATGAACGTCGTGACCGGCATGAGCACGTAGTTGTCGAAGCTGCCGCCGAACGCCGACTTCTTCTCGTCGAAAACGCCGATGACCTCGTACTTGCGATGGTCGACGAGCACGTCGCGCCCGATCGGGTCCACGAACGGGAACAGCTTCTTCGCGATCGCGTAACCGATCACGACGACCTTGGCGGACGTGCGCAGGTCCAGCGGCGACAAGTTGCGACCGAGCCCGATGTAGTGCGTGTTGTTGGGCGGGTACTCTGGCGTGCCGCCACAGATCGAGACGTTGGGGTTCGTCGTCGTGCCGCGATACTGCACGGTGAAGCCGAAGTCCCAGATCTCGGAGCCAACGAGGTCCACGGACGCCACCTGGCCGCGGATCGCGTCGGCGTTCGCCAGCGTGAGCGGCGGGCGGCGCATCGCGCGCCGCCGCTCCGCGTCCGACGTGAAGCCGCCGGCCGGCCATTTCTGGACCTGGAATGTCTGCGCGCCGAGCACGCTCATTTCCTTTTCCATCGCGCCCTGGATCAGGGAGATCGCCGTCATCACGGCGATGATCGAGGCGACGCCGGCGACGATGCCGACCAGCGTGAGCACGCTGCGCAGCTTGTTCGCGAGGATGGCGCCCAGCGACATCGCCAGCACGTCACGCGGATTCACGCGGGGTCTCCTTCACTCGTAGCGCAGCGCTTCGATCGGATCGATCCGCGCCCCGCGGTACGCGGGGGCCACGCCGGCGACCACGCCGACGACGATCGACACGAGGACCGCGATGCCGAGGATCGGCAGCGACAGGCTGGCCGGCATGACCGTCGCGTTCAGGATCGCGGTCGCGCCGGCGGCGAGGACGATGCCGATCGCCCCGCCGAGCACGCCGATGGCCGAGGACTCGAACAGGAACTGCAGCAGGATGCTGCGCCGCGTCGCGCCGATCGCCATGCGGATGCCGATCTCGCGCGTCCGCTCGGTGACGGACACGAGCATGATGTTCATGACGCCCACCGCGCCGACGAACAGCGAGATGCTCGTGATCAGGAGACCGACGAGGAGCACGACGCCCATCACGCTGTTGAAGGCCCCGACGAGCGTGTCGAGCTGGTTGATCGAGAAGTTGTCGGGCTGGACCGGGCGCAGTCCGCGCACCTTGCGCATTTCGCCGATGACGACGTACTGGAGATCGGCCATGGCTTCCTGCGACGGCGCCTTGACGGCGATGTTCACGTCGGCGCGCCCGCGACGGCCGCCGAACGCGCGCACGAACGTGGTGATCGGGATGTACACCTGGAGGTCGAAGTTCGGACCGCCCAGGAAGCTCCCGCCCTGTTTCTCCATCACGCCGATCACGCGAAACTCGTTACGGCCGAGCTTGAGCGTGCGATGCAGCGGATCCAGCCCCTTGAACAGCCGCTCGCGGATGTCGCTGCCGATCACGCACACGTTCTTCTTGCTCATGAGGTCGTACGGCATCAGGAAGCGCCCGGTCTGGGGCTGCGCGGACGACATCTGCGACTGCTTCTCGGTCGTGCCGATGACCGACACGCCCTCCAGCGTCTCGGCGCCGCGTTTCACGTCCACGCGGGTCTCCAGCGACGGATTCACGAGCGCCCGGCCGCGCAGCCGCGCCTCGAGCGCGTCGGCCTCGCGCAGGTCGATGCCCGGGCGATTCCGGTAGAGGAAGAAGTCGTTCACGATCACCCACGGCATGCGCGAGACGTAGATCACGTCCGAGCCGATCGCGGAGAAGTTCTCGCGGAAACGATTTTGCAGCCCGTTCACGGCGGTCATCGTGGTGACGACCGCGACGATGCCGATGACGATTCCGAGCGTGGTGAGCGCGCCACGCATCTTGTTCGCCACGAGCGCGGCGAACGCGATGCGCAGCGATTCGGCGATCGTCGTCAGCGATCTCATCCGACCGGGCTCCTCACGTGGCGCGCGCGTCCTTGTCGGTCTTCTCGGGCTTCTTCTCGTTGTTGATCTTCACGACGGCGCCGTTGTCGAGATCCTTGGAGATGGCGCGGTAGCTGCCCGTGACGACCTCCTCGCCCTCCTTGAGCCCGTCGACGATCTCGATCAACTCGTCGCTCTGGATGCCGGTCTTGACCTGCCGGGCCACGGCCTTGCCGTTCTCGATGACGAACACGATCTCGACGAAACCGTCGCGATCGGCCTTGAAGCGCGCCTCGGCGTCCTTGCGCTTCTCGCCCTTGCGCACCAGTTGATCGACGGTCCGCAGCGCGACGCACTGGATCGGCACGCTCAGCGCCTGCGGATTCGTGTTCGTGACGATGTCGGCCGTGGTCGTCATGCCGGGGCGCAGCGTCTTCGGCGGATTCGTGATGCCGATCTTGATCTCGAACTCGGTCTTCTGATCGGTCGTGCCCGAAGCCGCGGTGTTCGCGCTGCTGCTGATCTCCGACACTTTGCCCTTGAGCGGCTGCGCGAGCAGTGCGTCGGTCTGGATTTCCGCGTCCTCGCCCGGATGAATGGAGACGATGTCGTTCTCGTCGACGTTGACCTGGGCTTCCATCTCCGAGAGGTCGGCGACCACCATGATGACGTCCGCCTGGAACTGGGAGCCGAGCGCGATCTCGCCCTCCTCCTTGTTCAGCGCGCACACCGTGCCCGACATCGGTGCGTAGATCGTGGTCTTCGAGAGGTCGTCGCGCGCCTGCTTGAGTGTGGCGCGGGCCTGCTCCACCTGCTCGTTGGCCGCCTTGTGGCTGGCTTCGTCGACCTGCCAGGCCGTCTGCTTGGCGTCGAAGTCCGACTGCGACTCCAATTGCCGCGCGAGCAGCTCCTTCGAGCGCTCGTATTCCTTTTTCGCCCGCTCCTCGTTCTGGCTCACGAGCGTGGCGTTGGCCTGCGCCGAGCGCACGTTCGCCTCGGCGCTCTCGACGGCCGCGAGGTAGCGCTCGCGATCCAGGCCGACCAGGAACGCGCCCTTCTCGACCCACTGCCCCTCGACGACGCCGAGCTTCTTGATCTTCGCGCTCACGTCCGCGCTGATCTTGATCTGGGTCTTCGGCTGGATCTTGCCGGTGGCGTTGACCTTTTGGACGATCGCCTGCCGGCTGACCTTGCCGGTCTGGACCTCGAGCGCCTTGCTGTCACGGCCCCTGGCCGCGATGACGAATACGGCGCCCACTACGACCGCGAGCGCCACGCCTGCCCAGATGAACCTGCGTTTCATCGTTCGGCGATCTCCACAATGAGGGGGTCCAGCTTATCGATTGCCCATTCCACGCCGGGGCAGAGTACGCCCGAGGCGGAGGAAAGGTTACCGGACGGCCGGGATGGGCGGACGGGCGCGGGGGGACGGGGGGGGCATCCTCTGGCCACGGCAGGCCCGCGATGCGCTACGTTCTCCCGGCATGAAGCGCCTGATGCTGGCCGTCCTCCTGTCGCTCGCCCTCGGCGCGGTGTGGCTCCTGCGTCCGCTGGCGCCGGGCGGCCTCGAGTCGCATCCACGTCCGGTCGCGACGTTCGGCGAGGCGTTGCGGCTCGTCGACTCGCTGCGCGCTCTCGACACCCCGGCGATCGCGCCCGAGTGCCGGACCGAACTGCTGAGCCACGGGGTGCGCACAGCCCGCGTCGTCGTGCTGTTTCACGGTCTCACGAACTGCCCAGCGCAGTGGGACTCGATCGCCCGTATCGCGTACGCGTGCGGCGCGAACGTGCTCGTGCCGCGCCTCCCGCATCACGGCTTCGCGGACCACATGACGGAGGAACTCGCGCGAATGGACGCGGGCGAGTTGTGCGCGTTCACCGATCGCGCGCTGGACGCCGCCCATGGCCTCGGCGACCGCGTGACCGTGGCGGGGCTGTCGATCGGCGGCGTCATGGCGGCGTGGGCCGGCCAGGAACGTCGCGACGTCGACCGCGCGGTCGTCATCGTGCCGATGTTCGGCTGGTCCGGCGCACCGGGACCTGCGCGTACCGCGGCGCTGGCGCGCCTCGCCGGCGTGCTGCCGAACGCGTTCGTGTGGTGGGACGACAAACGCAAGCAGAACCTGGCCGGGCCGCGCCACGTGTATCCACGCTTCGCGACGCGCTCGGTGGCGGCGTGCATGCTGCTGGGGGGCGCCGTGCGCGCCGCCGCGGCACACCGGGCGCCGGCCGCGCGCTCGCTCGTCGTCCTCACGGTCGGCAACGACCCGGCGGTCGACAACAGCGCGACCGCGGCACTGGCGCGCGCGTGGAGCAGGAACTCGCCCGGCGCGGTCGAGACGTATGAATTCCCCGCCGCTCTCCATCTCAGCCACGACGTCGTCGACCCCGAGCAGGTCGGCGGGAATCCGGCCGCGACGTACCCGGTGCTATTGCGCTACCTCGCGCCCTGCGGGTCTACGGCACCGGTACGGCGGAATCCTTTTGTGTTCCATCCGTGAGTTCGCCAGACGCGTCGTCCCCCCAACACTTCATCGAGCCATCGCTCAACAGGACACAAGTGTGATTGAATCCTGCCGTAACAGACACGGCATTCGTGATCCCATCCACCTTCACGGGCTGCAAGCTACGAACCATAGTCCCGTTGCCCAGCTGGCCATGAGAGTTTTCACCCCAACACCAAACCGTGCCGTCCGCCAGCACAGCGCACGTGTGACCAAAGCCTGCAGCCACCGCCACGGCGTTGGCCAGTCCGGGCACTGGCACGGGAATTGGGTTGGCGACGGCATTGTGTCCATTGCCGACCTGCCCCTGGTCCCCGTCGCCCCAGCACTCCACTGTGCCGTCCTCCAGGATTACGCACGTATGATTCCACCCTGCGGCAATCGCTCTTGCGTGGATTCCAGGCACCACTACTGGCACCAATGAAGTCGCGGTCGTCCCGTTCCCCAGCTGACCATTTAGATTTCGCCCCCAACACATGACAGAGCCGTCCTGTAGGAGCGCGCAGCTATGACCATCTCCGACAGCTACGGCTTTGGCTGTACCGATGCCGTTGACGAACACGGGCGTGTCGGACGTCTGAGATGATCCATTTCCTAGCTCACCATCGCCCCCCGCGCCCCAGCACTTCACAGCGCCACGAGAAGTAATGGCACATGCGTGAGTATGTCCTGCGGCGACCTTAACGACGGTGGAGGCGAGTTCCGTTCTCGCTGAAATCCAGCTCACGGAGCTAGGCGTCAGAGACTGCGAATCACCCGTGCCTAGTGGACCGGTACCCCAAGTCCAGAGCGTGCCATCCGACGTCACTGCGCATGCGTAACCGTCGGCTCCGGCGACATCGACAGCAGTGAAAATGGTGTCCACAAATCCGCCGTCCAGGCGTTGCTTGTCAATCAGGACCGTCGTGCCATCTCCGTATTGGCCCTTAGTATTGTCGCCCCAGCAAACAATCGTCCCATTGGGCTGCACGGCGTATGTAGTGGAGGTCCCCGACGCTATTAGCTTGTATCTGGCTCTGACATCTACGTGTGGGAGATGCGAGCTATCACAACCTCCGCTGAGACACATGATCAGAAACGTTGTGGAGCCTACAGCAACGCTCCGAACGAGCCTGAATCCAGTGCTGGTGCGCAGGGCATTACGCCTAACCAATGACTGAGAATGATCCATGCTGGCTCCCGGTGCCCACACGATACGTTGCGTGGCGATGTGGTGTTTCGCCTTACATCCGCCTCAGCGATAGATCGTCTTCAGGCGCCCCCACGAAGCCGCCCGTGTCGGCGTGCTGCAGTAGCCGATCGGCGCCGGACCCGTGCGCGTGCCCCAGCTGTCGACCTGCGTGCACGACGGAGGGAAGAAGCTGCACGCGGTCCCGGAGAACGTCGCGTCGATCGTGCTCACGAGGTGATACGTGTCACCGGTGCGCGTGCCGTGGACCGTCATCGTGAACGTCTCCGTGCAGTCCGTGAAGAGGTCGCCCGAGCCGGTGCACGTCATGTCGATCGTCGTCGCGTCCGCGGTTCCGGTGCAGTCGATCGTGAACGGCGAGCCCGATCCACCCGGCGTGTAGTCCTTGCCGCCGCAGATCGTGTCCGAGCCCGCGCTCGTGCTCTGGAACGCGCCCGCGCAGGTGTACGTCGAGTCCAGCGTCGTCCACACGCCGTCCCACTCGGCCGGCGCGAGCAGCGTGGTCACCGCGGCCCTCATGATGTGGTCGCCGTCCAAGTGTTGAGGAGTCGCGGAGGCGGATCGCATCACGAACATCATGGCCAGCAGCACGAATGTCAGCGTGAATCGTCTCACGGCGGCTCTCCGATCCATCGTGGTCTGCTCATCCGTGGGCGGCGGGCACTCGCGCGCGATGGCGTTCGCGAACCATGGGAGGAAGCGCGCGACAGAATCCACGGAAAGAGAAGTCCGAAGCTCTGCGAAGCGAGCGCGCAGTCTAGGGCCGGCCGTGGGCGCGTGCCAGCGCAAGTTCGCGGCCCGACCGGACCGCGGGCCGGCCTCGACGGACTAGCCCGCGGCCTGCCGCCTCTCCCCCCGGCCGACCCGCCTCGTCCGCGTGTCGAACCGCCGTCGGTACACCGTGGGCGACGTGCTGAGAATCCGCCGGAAATGCAGCCGCAGCGTCTGCGCGGTGCCGAAGCCCACGGCCGTGGCCACGTCCTCGATGCTGTGCCCGCCGTTCTCCAGCTGGCGCTGCGCCGCGAGCACGCGCTGGCGGATCAGCCAGCGATGCGGCGTACTCGCGAGCTCGGCGCGGAAGCGTCGCACCAGAGTGCGCTGCGACATGGCCGCGGCCTTGGCCAGGTCCTCCACGCCGATCGGCCGATCGAGGTGCGCGAGCGCCCAGTCGATGGCCGGGGCCAGGCCGAGTCCGGGTTCGGCCGGCACCGGGCTCGCGATGAACTGCGCCTGTCCGCCGTCACGGTGCGGTGAGACCACGAGGCGGCGCGCGACCTGATTCGCGATCTCGGCGCCGTAGTCGAGCCGCACGAGATGCAGGCAGAGATCAATCCCGGCCGCGCTGCCGGCCGACGTGAACACGCGCCCCTCGTGGACGTACAACACGTCCGGCTCGACGCGGATCGACGGGTAGCGTGCGCGCAAACGCTCGGTGTAGCGCCAGTGCGTGGTGGCGCGCTTGCCGTCCAGCAGGCCGGCCGCGGCGAGCACGAACACGCCTGAGCAGATGGAAACGACGCGCGCGCCGCGCCGGTGCGCCTTGCGCAGCGCGTTCGTGAGGCGTTTCGGCGGCGTCTCGGCGGGATCGCGCCAGCCGGGCACGATGATCGTGTCCGCGCGCTCGAGCGCGCCGAGGCCGCGGTCCGGCCGCACGTGGATCGCGCCGGTCGCGCGCAGCGGCCCCGCGTCCAGCGAGCACACCGCGAACTCGTACCACGGTACGTTCAGCTCGGGGCGTGGCAGCCCGAACACCTCGATGGCGATGGCCAGCTCGAACAGCGCGACACGGTCGTAGGCGACGGCGACGACGCGGTGGGGTGTACGGCGGCGACGCGGGCGAACAGAGACTCGGACGGGCATGACGGAATCTTATCGAACAATGTCGTTTCTGCCTATCGCGAAATTGTGCCGCCCGGCCGATCCTGTTCCATAGCGAACGGCGCGTCGGGCGCCGCTCGATTCTCTGGAGGAGACGATGCCTGAACTCAACCAAGCGACCACCACGGAGGCCGGCGCGTCCGTCACCATCGGCCGCGCCGCGCCGTCGGAAGACGCAGCCCGCCACTTCGAGGCGCTGCTCGCGTACGAGTCCGATTGCTGGGACGTGAACCACGCGATCCACGGCAAGGAACCCGGCTTCGTGGTGCTCGACGTGCGCGGACCGAACCTGTACGCGGCGGGCCACGTGCCGGGCGCCGTCAACCTGCCACACGCGCGGATCATCGAGCGCAACGTCGCGACCTATCCCCCGGAGACCGTATTCGTCGTCTACTGCAGTGGTCCGCACTGCAACGGCGCCGACCGCGCCGCGCTGCGCTTGGCCCGTCTCGGCCGGCCGGTGAAGAAGATGATCGGCGGCATCGAGGGTTGGAAGGACGAGGGGCTGGGCCTCGAGTCCTGAGCACGAACTCGCGCTGACGGAGCGCCTGCACGATCGGCGCTTCGTCAGCCCTGACAACCTCGATGGAGTGGCCCGCCGCGAGACCGTGTTCCTCTACGAAGTGCGGGGCTCACTACGTCGAGATCCCGGCAGCAGCGTCATCCACGCGCCGTAGAGAGCGAGCACGGCGCCCGTGAACCATCCGGCGGGCGCGAACGCGTGCGGCAGCAGGAACGCGTACGCGATGCCGCCGGTCACGAGTAGGCCGCTCAACAGCGCGTACTGCCACATGCCGTACAGGAACACGAACGGCAGGTAGTGGGCGCCGACGATCACGGCGCACGCGGGATAGAACCACGCCACGTTGCGCAACGCCGCCGCGCCGGCCACGAGCAGCGTCATCGGAACCGTGAACGCGATCTGCATGGCCAGATGGCGAAGGGGATTCGCCGCCGCGAGTTCGTATCGGCGCCCGCGTGCACGCAGCACGAGCTGCGTGATCGGGAAGATCAGCATCCCGCCGAAGACGAGCGCCAGGACAGCCGCCCGGATCGACACCGCGCTCCCCAATGTGGCCGATGCCAGCCAGATCGCGGCTGAGACGAGTTGTCCGACCGCGCCGTTCAGGTACACGGCGCGGACCTCCCCCTGCGCTTCCGACACTTGCATGCGGCCTCCCCGAAATCGACGGTTTGCGACGGGAACGCGCGCGAGACTAGCACCGCTCTGTGCCGGGCCGGCGTCTCGCGTTCGTACGGCGAGGCGCGGGGTCCGCGAGTCGAGCGCCGGGCGCACGCAGCGCTGACAGCGCGCGTCATCCGGCTGCGCTGACCGCCGGCATCCGAGCGACGAGGAGAGGACTAGCGGCGGGCGTCCGCGGCTTCGCTCAGCGGCTCGACGCGCACGCGCGCCGTGCCCTGCCGAACGAATCCGAGACGCCGCGCGGCGCGCTTCGACACGTCGATGATCCGCCCCTTACGGAACGGCCCGCGGTCGTTGATGGTCACGATCACGCTGCGGCCGTTGTCGAGGTTCGTCACGCGCACTCGTGAGCCGAACGGCAGCGTCGGGTGGGCCGCCGTCAGGCGATCGGGATGATAGCGGCCGCCGCTCGCCGTCCGTTGACCCTCGTGCGCCGCGCCATAGAACGACGCCATGCCGACCTCGGAGGACGATCGCGACGGATCCGCCGGGGCCGGCACCGTCGCGCATCCGACGGCGAACACGGAGGCGGCAAGGAACATCGTCAGGCGAGCGCGAGTCATGTCCATGGTCTCGGCCGATTCGTGGGCAGGCTGAAGGGGTTTGCCTAGCTTCCACCCGTGAACATCGCGGCGAACGGCCGGCCGTCGAATGCGGACTGAACGCGGCGAATCCGGCCGTCGCTCACCTGGTGCCACTCCGCGACCAACGTGGTCGCGGCGGCCGGCGCCACCGTCTCGAGTTCGAAGAAGATGGCGGCCTGATCGCCCTCGGCGACGATGGTCTTGACGTCGAGGCGCGTCGTGATCGAGAGCAGTCCGGTGAGCGCGGCGAGATAGGCCTCCGGGCCGCGATACGTCTCGAACAGTCCGACGAACACGAGATCGTCGCCGAGAAATGGCCTGGCTGCCGCGATGTCCTTCCGGCGCACCGCCTCGTAGAACTCACGCACGACTTCGCCCGCCTTCGGCATGGGACGTCCTTTCCTGAAGAGGTTCGTGGGCCCGGCCTAACGCGCGGCGGTGGCCCAGGTCGGCAGAGGCTTCCCGGTTTCGAGCTGCGACTTGAGGCTGGACAGCACGCGCGGCCAGCCCGACGAGATGCCGCGCAACATGTCCGAGCCCGCCTCCAGCTCGTCGTGCGTCACCGTGAGGCGCACCATGTCGCCGATCTGCTCCAGGTCGAGGGCGACCCGCGATTGCGCCGACGGCTTGGCCGCGTCCTTGGGATCTCCCCACGTCAGCACGAGACGCGTCGGCGGCGTGAACTCGACCACCTTGCCGACGAGCTTCAGCTCGCGCGACGCGTCGGCCTGGCGATGCTCCCACGTCGATCCCGGCTTCCAGTCCGACACGTTCTCGTGGCCCCAGTAGCTGCGCGTGAACTCGGGCTGGATCAGGGCTTCCCACACCTGCTGCTGCTTGGCGGCGATGTAGATGACGTAAACGAACGTGGACTTCGCCATGTCAGTCTCCCTCGAGCGAGCGTTTGAGATCCGCGAGCGCCTTCAAGCCGCGCCGTTCGAACTTCCTCACCCACCGCTCGTACACCTCGTGGATTGGAATCGGATTGAGGTAGTGGTGCTTGGCGCGGCCGCGGCGCACGGAACTCACGAGGTTCGCGGCCTCGAGCACCGCGAGATGCTGCGACACGGCCTGTCGCGTCATCCTGAGTTGCTCGCTCAGCTCGCCGAGCGTGAGGCCGCTCTCGGCATGGAGCCGGTCGAGCAGCTTTCGGCGCGTCGGGTCCGCGAGAGCCTTGAAGATCTTGTCCACCGTGCCACCCGCCTGCATTATGCAAGCAACGACTTGCGTGTCAAGACTGTCGTGGCGCCGCCGGACTCGGGGACGTCCGGCGCCGCGATCATGGGGTTTGCGTCGACCCCGCGCAATCCGTGCGGCGCCCCGAACGGCACGCCTCGAAGGCTCGCCGTAAGGGTTGGGCATGGGTGTCTGGGCGAGGCTGGGGCACCGGAGCCGGCGCCGGGCGGGCGCGCCGACGGCCGACGACGATCGGGCGAACGAAAAGGACGTGCGAGCGCGCGCGTTCGAAGGCATGCTCATGGGCGCGATGAACGCTCCGCGTTGCCCCCTCCTGATCGTGCTCTGGGCCGTCCTGCTTTCCGCCGGCCTCGGCATCTCGCCGGCGGCGGCCCGCCGCGCCGTCCCTGCGCCCGCGATTCCAGCGCGTACCGTGTCGGCGCCGCAGGCGGCGGTGTGGGACACCGTAGGCCAGCTCGAGGCCCACTTCCGCTGGGCCGAATCCGAGAGCCTGGGGCGCGTCATTTTCGCCCGAGTCGAGCCCACGGCGGGCTCCGACTCGCTCGAGTACTCGCGCGCGCTCCTCACCATCGGCACGGCGCGCCTCAAGCGCGGCCTGTTCGCGGATGGCCAGGCCTATGACGCGCTCGAGCGGGGCATGGCGATTCGCGCTCGGCATTCGCGGGTGGGCGACCCCGTGCTCGAGCGCGCCCACGTCGTGGCCGCCGTGCTCTATCCCGACGGCGGCCGCGTCGAGGAGGCCCGCGCGCACGGCGAAGAGGCCCTGCGTCTCCTCGCCGCGGCCCCCGTGCTCGACACGCTGACGGCCGCCCAGGCGCACATGGCGCTCGGCGTCGCCCACTCCCGGCTCGGTCACACGTCCGAGGCGCGCGCCGCCTTCGATCGCGCGCTCGCCCTGCGCGAGGCCAAGCTCGGGTCCAACCATCCGCAGCTCGTGCCGACGCTGGCGCAGTACGGTGAGTTCCTGTCCCGCGTCGGCGAATTCGACGCGGCGCGCGAACTCCTGATGCACGCGGTGCGCAACTGTGCGGCCGAGACGCTGGCCGCCGGGGACTATCTGGAAGGCTGCGTGGCCCGCCTGTCGACGCTCGAGCACAACGCCGGCAATCTCGCCGAATCGGTCGATCTCGCGGAGCGCGCGTACGAACTGACGCGGCAGCGCACCGGCGACGCGTCCCTCGAGACCGCGCGGCGCCGCATCGTCCTCGGCTACCGGCTCGGCAACTTCGGAGACCACGACGGCGCGGTCTCCTACCTCACGCGTGCAATGCCGGTGATGGACGCCAAGGCGGGTGCGGCGAATCCGCAGACGATCAATGCGCGACTGGAACTCATCAACCAGTTCCTGGCCGTGTCCGACACGGTGGGCGCGGCGCGCGAACTGGGCAACGTGGCGGCGGCCATGCAGCGGCAGGAAGCGTTCGCGAACGACAACCTGGCGGGGTTCCGCGCCATGCGGGCGCACTTCGAGGACGTGCGCGGGCATGCGGCGGCCGCGCGCGAGACGCTGCTCGCCGCGATCCAGCTCGAGCGCAAGCGCCACGATCCGCTGGGCAGCGGGCTCGGAACGCTGGTGTTCGAGGAGCTGAGCCTGGTGCGCGGCCCGTCGGAAGCCGCGTACCTGGAGCGGGCGCGCGCCGACTGGACGTGGCTACGCGACAGCACGCAGGCGCGCGCGAGCTCGGACTGGGACGAGCTGCTCGATGCCCTGGCCCTCGCGGATGCGCGCGGCGGATCGAGCGCCCTGGCGTGGGACGAGGCGCTGCGCGCCGAGTCCGCGGCGCGCCGGCGTCTCACGTATTCGCTCGAGGCCCTTCCCGACCGCCAGGCGCTGCAGCTCGCGCAGCAGCTCGGGTCGCCGTGCGACCTGCTCGTACGCCTGGCCGAGCGCGACCGACCGTCGGACCTGGCGGCGGCATGGGATCGGGTCGTGCGCTGGCGCGGGCTGGTCCGCCACGAGATCGCGCGGCGCCGGCTGCCGCCGAGCGGCGCCTCCGACACCGCGCTCGTCGCGGCGCACCAGCAGTGGGTCGCGGCGCAGCACTCGCTCGCCCAGCTCGTGGTGAGCGGCGCCGCGCACCCCGACGACCCGGGCACGGCCGCCCGCTTCGAGACCGCGCACCAGGCGGCGGACGACGCCGAGCGCCGCTACATCCGCGCGTCGCGCGGCCGCGTCGCGCCCGATGACTCGGTGTCGCTCGCCCGCGTGCTGGCGCGGCTCGCGCCGGATCAGGCGCTCGTCGCGTTCGCGTCCGAGGGCGATGGCGGTCCCGACCCCGGGCTCGGTGCGTTCGTCGCTTCCGGGCGCGACCCGACCGTGCGATTCGTGCGGCTCGGCTCGGCGGCCGCGCTCGACGACCGGATCGGCGGCTGGACCCGCGCCCTCGCCGCACCGCCCGCGACGGCGGGCGCGGCCCGGGCGGGCGAGCGCGCGTCCCGCGCGCTCGGCGCCGAGGTGCGCAAGGCCGTGTGGGATCCGATCGCGAAGTCCCTGGGCGGCGCGCACGACGTGTGGATCGTTCCCGAGGGCTCGGTGCTCGAGCTGCCGTGGCTCGCGCTGCCCGCGGCCGGCGGCCACTATCTCGTGGAGGAGCCGTTCACGCTGCACGTCATCAACGCCGAGCGCGACCTGCTGCCCGCCGCCGATACCGGCGTCGGACGAGGGCTGCTGGCCGTGGGCGGGCCCGATTTCGACGCGGACGCGGGCGCCGCCGCGCACCCATCGGCGATCGTCGCGGCGCTGCGCGCGCGGTCGTGGCCGTGCGTGGGCGGGCCGATCGGGCTCGAGCGATTGCCGGGAGCGCGCGCCGAGGCCGAAGACATCGCGCGCCGCTGGCCGGCGGACGCGGGACCGGTCGATCTCCTGGTCGCGGGCGCGGCCGACGAGGCCACGTTCAAGCGCGACGCCCCGGGCCACCGCGTGATCCACGTCGCCACGCACGGCGTCATGGTGGCGGACACGTGCGCGGAGCGCGCGGCCTCGGGCACGCGCGGCGTGGGCGGTGTCGCGCTCCTGGCCGCGGCCCACCCGCGCCACACCCAGTCGGCGGCTGCGCCCGCGAGCGGCGCGGCGGTCGAAGCGCCGACGCCGCCGCGGACCACGTCGCCGTGGCTCGGTCGCCAGGTGTGGCTCGCCCTCGCCGGCGCGAATCGCCCGCCGTCGCCCACCGGCGACGAAAACGAAGGTCTGCTGACCGCCGAGGAAGTCACGACACTGGATCTGCGCGGGACCGATTGGGTCGTGTTGTCGGCGTGCCAGTCGGGTCTCGCGGCGCCGTGGCCGCGCGAGGGCGTTCTCGGCATGCGCCGCGCGTTCCAGCTCGCGGGCGCCCGGGCCGTCATCGCGAGCCAATGGCCGGTCGCCGATGACGCGACGCGCGAGTGGATGAACGCGCTCTATGAAGCGCGCGCCCGCGGTCTCACGGCGGGCCCCGCGCTGTGCGAGGCCAGTCGCACGGTGCTCACGGCGCGACGCCGGCAGGGTCGCCCGACCGCGCCGTTCTACTGGGCCGCGTTCACCGCGAGCGGTGAATAGGTCGGGGCCCGGCGAACGGAGGGCGACGCCCTGAGCCTGCTCCTGCCGCAGACGCGCACCGGCACCGTGCAGAGCGCGCGGGACGTCGACATCCACGGCGATCGCTACGTGGACGTGGTGATCGTGCTCGACGAGCCGGGCGCGGCCTCACTTGTGGGCCGCGTCAGCGCGATGGAGTGTCCGGCGAATCTCGCGCCCGGCGAACGCGTCGCCGCACGCGTGACGCTCGGCGTGATCACACGCATCGCGAGAGAATAGACGGACTCCGGCGCCACGACGGCCGTCGCGCCGGCCCTCCGCCCTCGCGGCCTCAGCGCGCCGCGATCGCGGCGATCTCGACCAGGTACGCGGGGTCGGCGAGGCGCGCTTCGACGGTGGCGCGGGCCGGCGGATGCGCGGGGTCGACCCACGCGTCCCAGACTTCGTTCATCTCCGCGAACGACTTCATGTCGGCCAGCCAGATGTTGACCGAGAGCAGCTTCGCGCGGCTCGAGCCGACTTCGGCGAGCGCGGCGTCGAGGCGCGCGAGGATCGCCGACGTCTGTCCGCGAACGTCGCCTGCTGGCTCCTTCGCGACGTGTCCCGCGAGATACAGCGTGTCGCCGTGGATGACGAGGCGACTCATGCGCGGGGTTTTTCCGATCCGAACGATGTCCATGGCGACCTCGCTGAGGAGTGGATGTGAAGCGGCGGACGCCCCACGCTGTGGGGCGTCCGCCGACGTGTCAGAGACCCGGTCGGGCCGCCAGCCGAAGTGGCGCTCCGGGGCCGCGGCTCAGCGGACCATCTTGATGGTGGGCTGCAGGCGATACGTGCCGTCGGACTGCAGCACGACCGACTGATCGGCGATGAAGTCGAGCGTAAGCTGCGTGGTCCCCCCGGCCGAAACACTGAAGGGCCCGATCAGCTTGAGTCCGGACTGCATGCCGCTCGGAATCGTGAGCGGGTGGGCCACGCCGTCGACGACCACGTTCGAGCCCGCACCCAGGCGCAGCCGCACCTGCGTGTAGTGGCCCGCGGGCACCATCCCGACGCCGATCTGCGTCGTGGTTCCGTTGCGCAGCGCGAGCAGGTCGATGGTCTGCGTGTCGTGGCTGAGGACTTCCCAGCCCGCCTGGTGCACGTCCGACGAATCGTGATCGGATTCGTGCGTCTCGGTCGAGTCGTCGTCCGCTTCGTGCGTGTCCGTCGAGTCTTCGGGCTCACCCACTTCCAGCGAGTCCCCCGGCTCGCCGTCGTCGCCCGATCCGTTCGACGCGTGGATCGCGACCTGGTCAACGACGATGTTGACCGCGTCGAACGCGGCCGGCGCGTCGGTCATGTGCACGATGACCTGGCCCATCGCGGGCTTGCTGGGACTCTTGGAGCAACCGAAGAAGAGTGCGACGAGGAGCACAATGCCGAGTGCGGTCGCGATTCGGTGCATGGCTCGATCCTCCCCCAATGTGAAAGCGCGGCGAGATGCCTTGTCTGCGGCCATGCGGCCTGCTGTGGCGGGGAGCGCCGCCCGTTAGCCTAGCGCCGGCGCCGCGGGCCGGGCAACCCCCGAGACGATGAGGTCCGGCAACCCTGGCACCGTCGCGGGTGCTCGCGCGCCGGGCGGGTCGTCGGCCAACCCACCGCCGGGGTGGCACCTCGGCGGCCCGCGTCGGGGCTAGGCGCCGCTCAGGATCTTGGCCTTGATCGCCTCGTACTCGGCGTCGGAGATGAGCTTGGACGCCAGCATCTGCCGCGCCTGTTCCAGGCGCTGCAGCGGATCGCCGGTCGGCGCGGCCAGCCCGGCCGCCGCGCCGCCCATGATCTGCACGCCTCCCGAACGCGCGCGCAGCTCTTCCATCTCGCGCACGCGGCGCTTCTCGCGCCAGGCCTGGTCCTGGGCCTGGCACACGCGGTACACGGCCTGCGCCTCGGCGGCATCCAGCCCCGTGAACTCCAGCACGCGGTTCGGGGTCTGCGCGCTCGCCAGGTCGCTCGTGTTCTCGACGACCAGCCGCAGCGTCGCCGCGAAGATGCCGACGTGCACATGGGCTTCCTTGAGATCCTGCCAGCGCAGATCCGAATACTCGTAGCCGCCGAACAGTCCACGCTTGAGCGCGATCAAGCGGTTCGTGGTCGCGGCCACGACGACGCGGCGGTGAGTCAGTGCGAACAGGCGGCGCTGGATCGCCGTGGCTTCGATGACCTCGTCGCGCACGAGGATCGCTTGCAGGCTCGCGAGTCCCGGCACGGCAGCGGGAGTGGTCGTGGTCGCGGCATCCGCCATGGGCGAGTCTCCTCAGTGAGGCGTTGAGCGTTCGGGGTCAGCAGCGCGTGAGGTCGCAGGCTACCGTTCCGGCGCGCCCTCGGCAACGAGCGACCGCCGGCCGGCGCGTCGAAGCGCGGCTAGTCCGGCGTCTCGCCGTTCAGGATCGCGGTCAGACGCCGCGAGTCGATGTTGCCGCCGGACACGATGCACACGATGCGCCCGGACCCGGCGCGCCCGGTGCGCGCGGCCGCGAGCGCCGCGGCGCCCGCGCCCTCGGCGATCACGCGCTGGCGCTCGGCGAGCAGGCGCACCGCGGCGGCCACCGCGGCGACCGGGACCACGATCGAGCCCGCCAGCAATTGGCGCACGAGCGGCCACATGTCGGCGAGCACGAACGGCCCGCCCATGCCGTCGACGAATGTCGGCGTGTACGTCACGCGCGTCGGCGCGCCGGCGGCCAGCGACGCGGCGAGCGGCGCCGCGGTCTCGACCTCGCACGCGAACACCTTGGCGGCGGGGCGTAGCGCGCGCAGCGCGGACGCGATGCCGCAGCTCAGGCCTCCGCCTCCGTATGGCACGATCACGGCGTCGACGTCCGGCAGGTCCTCCGCGATTTCGAGGCCGATCGTGCCGTTGCCGGCGATGACGGCGCGGTCGCTGACCGGGTGCACGAAGAAGCCGTCGAGCCCCGGGAACGTGCGCGTCTCGAGGATCTGAAACCAGTCGGCGAACGGAACCTTCACGACCGACGCGCCGAGTCGGGCCAGCGCCTCGAGCTTCGTGGCCGGCGCGTGGTCGGGAGCGACGACGTGGCACGGCACGCCGAGGCGCCGCGCCTGCCAGGCCACGCCCTGCGCCATGTTGCCGGCGCTCGCCGTCCACACGCCGCGCGCGAGCTGCTCGGGGGGAGCCAAGGCGAGCGCGTTGCTCGCGCCGCGCAGCTTGAACGAACCGATCGGCTGCAGGTTCTCGAGCTTGAGCCAGATCTCGCCCGGCCCGTCGTCGAGGTGCAGCCTGAGGAGCGGCGTGCGCACGATCGCCGAGGCGATGCGCGCCTGCGCGGCGCGGATCTCGGCGATGTCGAGGATGTCGGAGGCAATCATGCGGGCGGACTCTGCGCGGCCATGGTCGGGCGCGCGTTAGCGCGCGCGGCGGCGGCCGCGAGTCTAAGCGCGGCGACGCGCCATCACCAACAGCGGCGCAGCGGCCGGCATTCTCGCGGCTCGCGGCTCGCGGCCTCAGCGCGTGATGGCGACGCGCGCCGTGGCCACCTCGTGATTCGCGTCGACACGCACGACGTACCAGCCGGGCGCGAGAGGCACGCGCCCCGCGAGGTTCAATGCGAGCGAGGACTCGCCGGCCGGGCGCTCCCCGTCGAACAGCACGCCGAGCGTCCGGCCCTGCACGTCGAGCAGCCGCACGCGCGTTCTCGCGGCCACCGGAAGCTCGAGACGGAGCGCGATGCTTCCGCGCGAAGGATTCGGGCCGAGGCCGCGAATCGCCGTGCGACGAACCGTCGTCGTGGCGCCTGGGACGCCGGCGGCATCGACGGCGCGCAGCAGCCCGGCGCTCTTCGCGATCGACACGTTGCCATCGCTGTCGCGCACGACGACTTTCAGGACGATGCTGTCGCTGGGCGGGCCGGGCGCGGTCCAATCGTAGGAGCCGGCGTTGCCGAGGCCGAGCGCGACGGGGAGGTAAGGGCCGGCCGCGCCATGGCGCGAGGCGAAGAGGTCGGCGCCGGCGAGGCCGCTCGCGTCCGTCGCCGTCCAACTCACGTGCGTGACGATGCCGATCCCGATCAGCGCGTTCGCATACGGCTCCGTCCATTGCACGGCCGGGGCGACCGTATCGCGGCCGAACAGCACGCGCACGCCGAAGTTCTGATCGCCGCCGGCCATGTCGACGTGTCCGTCGCCATCGAAGTCACCGAGCGCGAAGGGCACGGTCGACTCGCCGTCGAATCCCGAATAGCCCGGTTCCGGCTCGAAGCCCCCGCTTCCATCGCCTCGCCACACGTCGATCGTTCCGTAGAGCGCGGCCACCCGATCGGGAGCGGTGTCGCCGTCGATCGTGAAGACCGCCGGCGGAGACTCGTGTGCGGGCCGTGGCCCCGACACGATCGGCCCCAGAGGACCATCCGACTGCTGCAACTGCGCCGCGATGGAACCCGAATAGAGCTCGTAGTCGAGTCCCGAGTACGTCTCGACGATCAAGTCCGATCGGCCGTCCCTATTCAGGTCGGCGCTCTCGACGTCGCTCGGGTAGGACGTCGCGACCGGCGCCGACGCGGCGAACGTGCCGTCACTGTTGCCCTTCATCCGTACGCGTTCGACGATGGGCGTCGGCCATCCGAACTCGGTTCTCATGCGGATCAATTCGACGTCAGGCTGACCATCTCCGTCGAAGTCAGCGGACGCACTGCTCAGAACGGAGAGCCCTCCGACCGGCGTCGACACCGCCGGCCCGAAGCCGAGCGCGCCATTTCCCATGAGCACGCGAACGGAGTCGGACGCAGGAACGATCAGATCCCGATGGCCGTCGCCGTTGACGTCATACGAGAAGGCCGACCCCACGGTGGGAACGGCCACGAGGTGCTCCGCGCCGAACGTGCCATCGGCGTTTCCATGGAAGACGCCCAATCGTGTGCCGCCCCGGATGATCACGAGGTCGGCGACGCTGTCCTCGTCCAGATCCATCAAGCCGGCCAATCGCATTCCGGCGGGCTCATTCGGGATCAACGTGCGAGGAGCGACGTCCGTGAAGAGCCGCCCCTGCCCGCCCAACGCGACGTGCAGCACTTGTCCCGCCCCGTCGACGATGCTGACGATGTCTGCGAATCCATCCCGATTGAGGTCCGACGCCGCTACACCCAGAACAAAGCCGTTGTAGAAGAGGTCGACCGGCGTGTCGCCAAAGTGCCCGGCTCCATCGCCGAGCCCGATGCGCACCCCGTTCTCGGACTGGTCGAGGGCGACGAGATCCGTCTGCTCGTCCCCATTGAGGTCCGCGAGCGCGAGCGAAGCCAACGGCCGATGCGTGGCATTGACGATCGCGGCGCCGAACGTTCCGCCGCCGGTGCCGGGGTGGGTCACGATCTTGCGCTGGCCCGCCGAGAAGTCCGAAACCACGATGTCGGGAACGGCGTCGCCGGTGACGTCGCCGAGCACGACGCCTCCCAGCTGGCTCGGCACGTCGAACAGTTTCTGCTCGGGCGCGAATGACCCGTCACCGTTGCCGCGCAACAACCCCACCTGTGTCGTTTCGTGGATAACGAGGTCGGGAGAACCGTCCTGAGTCGCGTCGCCCACCGCGAGGTCGTAGGCCGTCGAAGCGAGGTCGCCACGGAACGGTCGATAGTCGAACGTCCGATTGCCATGTCCCAGAAAGACGACCACGCTGCCCGGGTTGGATCCCGTGAGCACGACAACGTCGGGATGGCCGTCGTGGTTGAAGTCGGCCACGCGGACCATGTCGACGAACCCGTCGATGCTGTCGGGCTCCACGGGGATCGTGTCGAAGGATCGGTCCGCGCGGCCGAACAGGACTTGCAACCGGTGATCGTCGCCGACCATGGCGAGATCGGTCCGGCCGTCGCCGTCGAAATCCGCGGCCGCCATACCGGACGCGCACGATGGCGTGAAACCCGCCGGCGTCCAGTGGGTGCCACTCCCGTCACCGAATCCGACACCCAACGAGTGGAAGCCCTGGGATATGACGTCGAGGTGTCCATCTCCGTCGCAGTCGCCGACCGCCGTCCATGAGCCGAAGACGGGGCTCACGCCCGAGACCGCCTGGGCAAACGTGCCGTCTCCGAGCCCGAGCAGCACGACGGGGCCCAGCCCCGAGGCGCCGGGCGCGATGAGGTCCGGAACACCGTCGCCATTGACGTCGGCGATGGTCACGCCCTCTGGGTTGGACGTGGAGGGTTGTCCACCGCTCAACTGAGCAAGCAGCGGCGCACGAAAACGCCGAATGGCGCGCGCGGGCGCGGGCGACAGGAGCGCGCCGAGGAGGATGAGCGAGAGAAGGCGGGCAAGCGCCGGTCCTTTGGAATTCATGAAGCCCCCGAGCGTCGAGCGCACGACCTCGTGAGGTTATCGGCTTCGCGAGGCAGGCTCTTGACGCGGCAAATCGCGCCGCGCGATCGGCGCCCCCATGCCGCTCACCGCCCGAGCGCGAACCGCGCGACGGCGCGGCGACCGTCGGCGTCGGCGGCGGCGAAGTAGACCCCGCCCGCGCAGGCGCGGCCGGCCTCATCGCGGCCATCCCAAGTGAGGTCGTGGGCGCCGGCATCGAACAAGGCGGCCGGCAGGCGGCGGACGCGGCGTCCGGCGACGTCCCACACCGACCACGTGACCACACGTGGCCGCGACAGCGAGAGGCGCAGCCGGGCGATCCGGGACGGGCTCGGCGTCCACTCGAGCGTGACGCCGCGAGCCGCGTCGTCCGCCCATGCGACGCCGCTCGGACGCGCGGCGCGAGACCCCGCCGCCGCCGAGGTGAGCGCGGGCGCCGCGTCGACCCCGTCGCAGAAATTCTCGGGCCGCTCGCCGGCCGCGAGCCGGGCATCGACCGCGCTGCGCCGCGCGGGCGCGGTGGACTGCGCGTCCGCGTTCGCCTCGTCACGCGTCGCGCGTCTCGCATCCACCCCCGTGATCGGCGCGCGCGCCACGTCGCTCGGCTCGGGCGAGAGCCCCGCGTACGGGTCGTCGCTCGCATCCTCCTCGTCCCAGGCCTGGGCGCTGGCCGCGACGTCGGCGCGGCCGCTCAGGGTGCTCGCCAGCGACCAGAAGTTCGTGCTGATGTTGCTCACCGAGGTGTCGGCGACGGTCCACGGATAGTAGGGATCGCTCGGCGGCGGCCAGAAGGCCCACTTGTCCGCCCAGACGCCGCCGTCCTCGATCGCGTCGGCGAACGCCATGAGCGGCGCGTAGCGCGCCGACTGCGTGTGGTCGAACAGCAGCGCGCTGTAGCCCACTTCGTTCGTGAACGCGCGCGTGTCGTAGTCGATGTCGCAGCCGGTCGCGATGCTGTAGTAGTACTGCACGCACCCGGGATAGTCGGCGCACGGCGCCTCGTAACTCGTGTGGCCGTTTCCATCGATGCGCTCCTCCATGAAGCGCCGCGTTCCGTCGAGCATCGGCTCGATGACCGGGTCGGAGAGATCGCGCTCGATCAGGATCAACTCCATGCTCATCCAGTCCGTGTAGCTCACGTCGCGCGAGCACGCGCACCAGTGCGGAAAGCTGCCGTCGACGTGCTGGTACTGCGGAACGCCGGCGAGGATCTGGTGCGCGAGCGACGTGGCCGTCGCGTCGCCGGTCAGCTTCCCGTACTTGGCGAACGCCATGGCCGCCATCAGCCCGCCGTTCAGGATGTACTCGGAGCGCGGGATGCCCTCGAGCTCGGCGACGACGCGCGCGCCGTACTCGAGATCCCGCGCGTTGCCCGTCACCTCGTACGCCTCGAGGAACGCGTAGCCGAGCATGCCGTCGAACACCGTGCCCGACCGGACGATGTCGAAACGCGCGGCGAGATAGTCGGCGGCACACCCGACGGCGCGTTTGAAATGCGGGCGCGGCAGCGTGCGGTCGAGCTCGACGTAGCCGAGCAACTGGCACGTCGCCGTGAGGCGGACGACCTCGGTGGGATCGAGCGCGTAACGCGAATCCAACATCACGCCGTCGACCTCGTGCGCCGCGAGGAAGCGCTCGACGCGCTTCAGGATGCGCACCAGCGGATCGGCGGAGCGACCGCCCGGCGGAGGCTCGGGCGCGACGGGTGTCAGGGGGTTCGGGGTCCTCGCGGGCGCGCGCGAGGCGAGGCCGGGGGCCGAGGGACCGGGTGACGTGCCGGGCGCGTCCTGCGGGATCTCCGCGGCGCGTAGCCCCGTGAACGCTGGGACGCACACGAGGCACAGGGTCGCGACGAACGTCCGCGCCGGACGTCGGAGTGGCGGGCACCGTCGATCGCGTCGTGAGGCAGGCATCGCTCCTCCTCGAGGGGCGTCGACGACGCCCGCGAGCACGCGACGGAGCATAGCACCGCGCGCTCCTCACGCGGCGCCGGCCCTCCCACGGCGCTTCTCGCCTGGCGCCGGCCGGGCATCGCGCCCGTCACCACGCGTCGCCCGCGGGCGACGGGACCTTCCCTGGTCCCGCGCTCGCGGCGAGATCAGTTGTGCCAGCCGTTGTCGTGATCGTGGTCGCGGTCCCGGTCCTTCTTCATCTGCCCGGGAGGTCCGCCGTGCGGATGCCGGTTCCAGCGGCCGCGCGGATTGCGCACGACCTCCTCCGGCACGGAGTGCACGTCGATCACCGCGAACGGGCCGTTCGCGCTGCCCGAGCGATACCAGTAACCACTCGAGACGATGTAGAAGCTCGAATCGTACTGGTACATCTCGCAGCCGGCGTTGTCGACATAGTAGACGCGGCTGTCGGGAATCGCCACGAGCCGCGGCCCCTCATCGTAATAGCGCACGCGCGGCGGCGGCGGCGCGCTCGCGATGTCGAGACGGAATCCCAGATACGTATTCGTGCCCATCATCTCGGGTGCGCACGATGCGGCGATCAGCAACAGCGCCACGAGACTCAGCGTGCGTCGCAGCATGAGCCACCTCCTGTTTTCGAGACGCGCGGCCCGCGATAGGATCGATGTCCCGCGGCGTCATGTCGCAGGGTGCGTGCCACGCGGGGCACGGGCGCGCAAGCGCCGCGATCCCAGGCGCGTCGGTGCGGTGTTTCAGAGTGAGATCGCGCGGGCGGTGCACGATCGCGTCCGCCGCGTGGCCGATCCGCCACACCGTCATGGGCTCGACAATTCCGCCGAGATCGCGTGCGGACTCCGCGCGCGAAGGTCGCTCTGCTAGTGTGCCGCTCCATGTCCACGCGGCGCGCCCATCCCATCGCGTTCCTGTTCCTGATCCTTCCCTTCGGCGCCATGGGCGGCTACCTCACGGTGGCCCTCGCGTATCTCCTGTCGAAGGCTGGGCTGAGCGTCGGCGCCATCGCCGGCCTCGTCGCCATCAGCTACATCCCGCATACGTGGAAGTTCGCCTGGGCGCCGATCGCGGACACGACGCTGAGCCGACGCGCGTGGTATCTGATCGGGTCGGTCGCGAGCGCCGCCGGCATGTGGCTGATGGGCGCGCTGCCGGCCACGCCCGCGAATGTCCCGGTCCTGTCGGCCATCGTGCTGATCGCGAACGTCGCCGTCACGTTCCTCGGCATGTCGGTCGAGAGCCTGATGGCCTACGGAACGTCCGACGAACAGAAGGGCCGCGCGGGCGGCTGGTTCCTGGCCGGCAACCTGGGCGGTCAGGGCGTCGGCGGCGGCGCCGGTCTATGGCTGGCGCAGGTGCTGCCCGCGCCGTGGATGGCGGGCGCCGGCCTCGGCGTCGCGTGCCTGCTGTGCGCGATCCCGATCCTGTTCATCGCCGAGCCGGAAGCCGCGCACCGGCACGCGCGCTTCACCGAGTCGCTGCGCAACGTCGTGCGCGATCTGTGGAACGTCGCGCGCTCGCGGCTCGGATACCTCGCCCTGTTCCTGTGCTTCCTGCCGATCGGCAGCGGCGCGGCCGCGAACCTGTGGTCGGCGGTGGCCGGCGACTGGCGCGCGTCCGCGAACACCGTCGCGCTCGTGACCGGCGTGTTCGGCGGATTCGTCATGGCGGGCGGCTGCATCGTGGGCGGCTGGCTGTCGGACCGCATGGATCGAAAGATGTCGTACGCGCTCTACGGCGTGCTCCAGGCTCTGTGCGCGATCGGCATGGGGCTCGCGCCGCGCACCGAGACCAGCTACGTCGTGTTCACGATGCTGTACGCGTTCGTCACCGGTCTCACGTACGCCGGCTTTTCGGCGTTCGTGCTCGAAGCCATGGGCAAGGGCGCGGCCGCCACCAAGTACAGCGTGTTCGCGTCCCTGTCCAACACGCCCATCTGGTACATGACGCTCGTCGACGGCGCCGCCCACACGCGCTGGGGCCCGGCCGGCATGTTGTTCGCCGAAGCCACGCTCTGCTTCGTCGGGCTGGCGCTGTTCCTCGTCGTGCAGGCGCTCGCCGCACGGAGCGCCCCCCCGGCGGAGGCGGCGAGCTAGAAACCGGCTCCGGGGCGAAAAAACCTGCCGGATCCGCCGGCCGCTCGCGCTAGACTTTGACGCATCGGTCACGTATGGCCGCGCCGCCGGACCCTGGCGCCCGCCCACCCCCCGCCAGCTTCCTGCGGCACAGCCGAGACTCGCGTGTCGCCCTCGAAACTCGCGGGGCTCGTTGGAGTCGGTCGCCACCAGGAGCCGCCCATGCGCCATCCCTTCGTGATCCTGCTCGCATGCGCCGCATTCGCGCCGGTGCTTCCCTCGTTCTCCGCGGCGCGTCCCAGCAACGCCCGCTCGTGGTGGACGGACGAGGCGCGCCCCGCCGGGGCGCTCGCGGCGTCCCCGACCTCGCACGCGGCGCGCGTGTGTCGCGTCGATCTCGCCGCGCTGCGCGGCGTGCTCGCGGAAGCCGGTCCGACGCGAGCCGTGGAGCTGATCCTGCCCATGCCCGACGGATCGTCGGCGCGTCTCTCGGTGCGCGAGCGTTCGATCTTCGGCGACGCGTTTCAGCGCGAACACCCGGAGCTGCGCACGTACCAGGCGGTCGGCCGCGACGACCCTGCGCTGCGCGCGACGCTCGACGTGACGCCGTTCGGCGTCCGCGCGCAGGTGTTCGCGCGGGGCCGCCGCGCGCTGATCGACGCCGCGTCGCGCGGCACGACCGGCGAGGTGGTGGCGCACTGGGCTGGCGACGAAGCGCCCGAGCCGATCACGTGCGTCGTCGACGACGTGGGCGACGCCGCGGCGCGCGTGGTGCAAACCGGCGCCCTACGGTCGGCGGCCGCGGGCGGCACGCTGCGAACGTTCCGCTTCGTGCTGGCGGCGACCGGCGAGTACACGCAAACCATGGGCGGCCACGCCGCCGCGCTCGCGCAGATGACGACGTCGCTGAATCGCATCCTCCCGATCTTCGAGAGCGAGGAGTCGGTGCGCCTCGTGGTCACCTCGCTCCTGGCGTTCGACGACCCGGCGACCGATCCGTACCCCTCGAACAACACCGGCAATCTCCTGCTGCGCAACCAGGCCGTGATCGATTCCCTGATCGGGGCCGGGAACTACGACATGACGCAGGTGCTGTCGATCACCCTGGGATACGAAGGACGCTCCTTCCGACCTTTCGCCTGCGATCCGACGTTCCCCGGCCAGTCGTCCGTGACGGGTCCGGACCCGACGACGGACCTCTTCATCGTGCGGGTGATGTGTCATGAAATCGGCCACACGCTGGGCGCCACGCACACCCAGGACGGCGGCAGCAACCGGACGGCGGCGACGGCGTTCGAGCCGAGCCAGGGCTGGAGCATCATGACGAGCCCGGGCGATCCGGCGGCGTACGGCGTGCCGTTCTTCCACGTCGCGAATCTCGACCAGATGGACACGATCCTGACCGTCGCGAACGGCTGCGCGACGGGCGGGCCGAACGGCGACACTCCGCCCACCGTGAACGCCGGCCCGGACTACACGATCCCGCGCGGCACGCCGTTCGTGCTGGCCGGCGGCGCGACCGATCCGGATCCGGGTGACGTGTTGAGTTTCACGTGGGACGAACTGGATGCGGCCCCGACCACCGGCAACCTCACGCTCGGCCCCCTGTTCCGCTGGCGCGAACCGACGCCCGAGCCGAAGCGCTTCTTCCCCGCGCTCGCGACCGTGCTGTCGGGCGTCGCCGATCCGCTCGAGAAGCTGCCGACGGTGGATCGGCTGCTGCACTTCCGCCTCGTGGCCCGTGATCAGCACGCAGGTGGCGGCGGTCACGCGTGGGACGACGTGCAGATCACGGTGAGCGGCGCGCCGTTCGCGGTGCTCGCTCCGAACGGCGGCGAATCGACTCTGTCCGGGCAGCCCATTGCCGTCACGTGGTCCGTGGGCGGCGGGTCCGTGGCGCCGTTCGTGAACGTGCTGCTCACGACGGACGAGGGCGCGACGTGGGTCACGCTCGCGCACGACGTGCCGAACGACGGTGCCGAGACGGTCGCCTACGCGACCGGCACCACGTCGACGCACTGTCGCATCCAGGTCGCGGCGTCCGGCAGCATCTTCTACGACGTCTCGGACGGCGACTTCACGATCGTCGGCGATCCCACGCCGACCGCGCTCGTGCGCTTCGACGCCGAGGCCACGGACGCCGGCATCGCCGTGACGTGGCAGCTCGCCGACGCCGTGGGCACGACGTCCACCCTGGAGCGAATGAGCGGCGACACCGAGCCGTGGGGCGCGGTGGCCGCGGCGCCGGTGCGCGAGGGCGACACGTTCCGCGTGCTGGACCGCGATGTGGCGCCGGGCGTGCGCTACGCGTACCACCTGCGCGTGGTCGAGACGGACGGCCGCGTCGTGACGTTCGGGCCGATCGAGGTCAGCGCCGCCGCGAATGCGCTCGCCATCCGCACGCTCGGCCTGAACCCGAGCGCCGGGCCGTTGCGCGTCCAGCTCGCCGTGCCGCACGCCGGGCACGTGCGCCTCGTGCTGCTCGACGTGCAGGGTCGCGTGACGGCAACGCTCGTGGACGGCTGGGTGCCGGCGGGCGTGCACGACGTGACGTGGGCCGCGACGCGTGCGCCCGGGCTGTACTTTCTCAGCCTCGAATCCGCGGGAGAGCGAGCGCGGGCGCGGGCAGTCGTACTGCGTTGAGCGTGCGCGCCGCGCGACCTACGGGGCGGGCCGCGCGGCGACCGGGCGCGGCGTCGTGACCTCGTGGTCGCGCCGGTAACGACGGAGCGGCGGGCTTCGCCACGCCACCCAGGCCGTAGCCAGCGCACACGCGATGCCGCCGCTCACGACCGAGAGGCGCGCGCCCCAGGCGCCCGCCACCAGACCGGCCTCCAGCTCACCGAGCTGCGGGCCGCCCATGAAGAAGATCATGTTCACGCTCGTCATGCGCCCGCGCATGTGGTCCGGCGTGTGCAGCTGGCGGATGACGTTGCGGATCACCATGCTGACCGTGTCCGCGGCGCCGGTCAGGGCCAAACACACGAACGTGAGCGCGAAGCTGCGCGAGGCGCCGAATACGATGGTCGCGAGACCGTAGGCCACGACCGCCCACAGCAGCGTGGCGCCGCGCCGATCGATGCGCTCGACGAGCGGCACCAGCGCCACGCTCGTCAGAATCGCGCCGACCGACGGCGCGGCCGACAGGATCCCGTAGCCCTCGGCGCCGACGCGCAGGACGTCCTGCGCGAAGATCGGCAGCAGCGCGGTGGCCGACGCGAAGAACGTGGCCACGAAGTCGAGCAGCATGGTCGAGCGGATGAGCGGCGCGCCGAACACGAAGCGCAGCCCCTCGCGCGCCGCGTGCCAACTGACCGTGGCCGGCGCGCCATCGGCGCGCTCGGGCACGTCGCGCATCGCGAGCAGCGCGCCGATGACGCACAGGAACGACAGCGCGTTGAGGAGGTACGCCCAGCCCACGCCGAGCGAGGCGATGACGAGTCCGCCGAGGGCCGGACCGAGCACGGACGCGGTCTGGAACATGATCGTGTTCAGGCTGATCGCGTTCGGCAGATGTTCGCGCTGGACGAGGTTCGAGATCAGCGACTGGCGCGCCGGCGCGTCGAACGAGCCGAACCCCGAGCCGATCGCCGCCAGCAGATACACCGGCCACAGCAGGTGCGATCCGGAGAACGTGACCCAGGCCAGGACGCCCGCGGTGACCGCCATGCCGCTCTGGGTCACGAGCATGAGCCGACGACGGTCCACGGCGTCGGACAGGACGCCGCCGATCAGCGAGAACGCCACGATCGGGACGATGCGCACGAGCCCGACCAGGCCCAGTGCCACGCCGCGGTGCGCGGGCGGCACGAGCAGCGAGACGTGCCACAGGATGGCGGCGCTCTGCATGATCGAGCCCGCCATCGATACCAGCTGGCTGCCCCACAGCAGGCGGAAGTTGCGGTAGCGCAGCGCGACGATCGGGGAGGTTTTCGGCGAGTCGGGCATCGAGTCCGTAGGGCGCGGATTCGGGTGGGCTTAAGGAGCGAGGCGGCACGGCCGAGCGCCGCATCTTGGCATCGAATGGACGGTCCGCTCAACCCGGCGTCGCGCGAGCCGCCGTCCCGAGCCGGTCGCGCGCGAAATCCCTGTGCGCTTCGCGCCGGCGCCGGCATTGTTTCGGGTGGCGTGACCGGCGACGGGCGCGTGACCGGCCGATGCGGCGCCGGCCCCCGCCGCCGTGTGGCGCGGCCGTGCCACGTCCCCGGCACGCCAAGGGAGGACTTCATGCAACGATCGCGACTGCTCTCCGTCCTGGCGCTCGGTTCGGCGCTGGCGTTCGCCGCGCCGGCGTTCGCACAACCGTCCGCCGCGACGTCGACGCTGCCGTGTCAGATCCGGCTCGTCGGCGAGTTCGCGGGCGCCCCGATTCCCGATCCCAACGGCGAATTCAAGATCGTGGTGCGCGACGCGGCCAGCAACCCCATGCCCGGGCTGCCGGTCGTGCTCGACTTCTCGGGCTGCGTGCCCGACATCCAACTCGACGCGCCCCCCGGGCAGAACTTCCCGGGCATGGCCGTCAACTGTCCGGTGCACCAGGTGATGCAGATCACCGACGCGACCGGCACCGCGACGTTCCGCATCGTCGGCAAGGCCATCAATCCGATCTGCGGCGCGTCGCCGGGTGCACCGTTCCGCTGCTGCCAGGTCATCGTGCCGGTGTCTCCGGCCGTCGCGCTCGGCAATCTCACGGTCGTGACGCTCGACTACAACGGCGACAACCAGGTCACGCCGCCCGACGTGTCCTGCCTCCTCGCGGACTTCTTCGCGAACAATCTTCAGGCGCGCGGGGACTTCAATTGCGACGAGCACATCAGCGTGCTCGACGTCTCGGCCTGGGTGGCCCTGTACTTCGGCGGCAGCGGCGGCACCGTCGTGCCCGGCCCGTTCTGCTTCCCGCCTCCTTGAGAGGGCCGTCGGCTCGCCCATCGGCTCGCCGCCGATCTCGAGGTTCCCTCCGGGGAGTGCCCGCGCGTCCACGGGCACTCCCCTCGTCAAATCTGGCATACTGCCCGGCCTGACCGGAACCCGACCTCCTGCCTTCCGATGGCGAAGGCGAAACGCGAACGAACGAGGAACGAGCCGTGAGCCCAAACGACGATCCCAAGTCCGAAGGTCCTTCCAACCCGAAGTCCGGAGACGCGTGGCTCCCGCCGCGCTTGCGCGACAAGCTCGGTGACGGCGGCGCCGGCGGTGGCGGTGGTGGCGACGACGACTTCGACTTTCTGAAAAAGAAGTCGTCCCCGGTCGGCATGATCGTGACGATCGTGGTGGGCGTGGCGCTGGTCGGCGGCATCTGGTGGATGGTCCACAACAGTCAGGAGAAGGCCAAGGCCGCAGCGGCGAAGGCGGCCGAAGCGACGCGCCAGGCGGCCATCGCCGACTCGCTGGCCGAGCAGGCGCGCGTCGACTCGATCGCGGCCAAGGCGCATGCCGACTCCGTCGCGTTCGCGGCGCTGCCGAAGGCGCAGCAGCGGCGCATCCTGGCCGAGCGCGCGAAGGCCCAGGCCGCGGCCTCGGGCGGATCGAGCACGAGCGCTCCCGCGACGAGCACGC
The DNA here is from genome assembly GCA_035494735.1 of Saccharimonadaceae bacterium (SeqCode). Taxonomy (GTDB): domain Bacteria; phylum Eisenbacteria; class RBG-16-71-46; order RBG-16-71-46; family RBG-16-71-46; genus DATJGS01. The sequence continues at coordinate 41,229 of DATJGS010000023.1, read as the reverse complement.
CGGCGACCGGTGCGGCGGCGAGCGGTGGCACGGCGCCCGCGCCCGGCGGAGCGGCGGCCGGAGGAGCGGCGGCCGGTGGCGCGGCAGCGGCCGAGCCGGCTCCGCCCAAGGAGAAGGGTCCGTACGCGATCGACGCCGGGCAGTTCCTCGATCAAGCGCAGGCCACGACGACCGCGGACGCCTTGAAGGGCACGACCGGACTCGCGGCGCAGGTCATCACGGACGGTGAAGGCGACGCGGCGACGTACCACGTGCTGCTCGGAAGCTACGCGAGCCGCGCGGCCGCCGAGGCCAAGGCCAGCGCGCTGCTGTCGAAGAGCCTGGTGCAACAGGCCGCCGTGGTGCCGATCCCCAAGAAGTAGCCGGCCGGAAGATCGAACGGCGCACCGGAAGCGATTCCGGTGCGCCGTTTCGTTTGCCTCGCGCGGCGGCCGCTGCGCCGCGTCGCGAAGAGCCCGACCGTCCGCGCTCAGTGCAGCAGCAGCAGGCGCGCCGCGCGCGACACGCCGGCGCCCTCCAGCTTCGCGAAGTACACGCCGCTGCCGAGCGTCGCCCCGCCGTCGCCGGCGCCGTCCCAGCGCGCTTCGTGCGGGCCGGCCGCGAGCACGCCGTCCTCGAGGACGCGCACCTCGCGGCCCGCGCAGTCGAAGACACGCAGCGTGACGCGAGCCTCGGAGGGGAGCGCATAGCGCAGGACCGTGCCGCGCACGAACGGATTCGGCATCGCCGCAAGCGCGATCGGCATCGCGCCGCCGACCGGAACGCTGACCGGCGCCGTGGTCACGGCACGATACGCGTTCACCTTGGGACCGATCGGGTGGTCGTACGACACCACGTCGCCGGTGACCACGATCTGCTGCAGGATCTCGAGTGGCGTCAGCGACGGAAACTGCGCGCGCACGAGGCCGGCGACCCCCGACGTCAGCGGACACGCGAACGAGGTTCCGTCTCCGTACATGTACGGATTCTCGCCGTCCCACAGGAAGAGGTACAGGTAGAAGACCTGCGAGAAGTCGTCGACCACGTAGTTCTGGGCGATGCAGCCCCACATGCTCGCGCCGGGCGCCGCGACCTTCACCCAGCTCCCCCAGTTCGAGAAGCTGGCGCGCAGCCCGTTCTCGTCGGTCGCGGCCACGGACAGAACGTTGTTGCACGCCGCCGGGTAGCTGGGCGTGCTCGCGCCGTCGTTGCCGGCCGCGGCCACACACAGCACGCCGGCCGCGTTCGCGGCGTCGACCAGCCCCTGGAAGTACTCGGGCACGCCGGGATCGCCGGGGCCGCCGAAGCTCAGGTTGACGACGGACAGATGATGCGCCGCCGCGTAGTCGAACGCCGGCGCGATGGCGGCGGCCGTCAGGTTGCCGGCGGCATCGGCGATCTTGAGCGGCACGATGCGGCACGACCAGCCGGCGCCGGCCACGCCGACGCCGTTGTTCGTGGCCGCGGCCGCGAGCCCGGCCACGAACGTGCCGTGGAACGCGATGTCGATGCCGTTCTCGTCGAACATGGGCTCGGGCTCCGGATCGTTGTCGTTGTTTCCGAAGTCCCACCCGTGCACGTCGTCGATGTAGCCGTCGCCGTCGTCGTCGATCCCGTTGCCCGGGATCTCGCCCGCATTCGTCCAGATCTGCGCGGCGAGGTCGGGATGCGTGAGGTCGACGCCGGTGTCCATGATGCCGATCGTGATCGCGCTGCTGCCGTGCGTCACGTCCCACGCGTGGGTCAGGTGCACGTCGTCACCGCCCGGGTCGTTCACGTACCACTGGGTCGAGACGTACGGATCGTTCGGCACGGTGTCGAACACCTGCAGGTGCACGTCGGGAACCACGGCGCGGAAGCGTCCGGTTGCGCGCAGTCGCGCGGCCGCCGCCTGCGGATCGAAGTCCGCGGCGGCGCTCGTGAGACACAGGAAGCGCCCGGCGCCCAGGTGCGGGGCGAGATCGCGCTCGATCGTCAGCCCCTCGCGCTCGAGCGCGGAGGCCAGCGCGGCGTCGCGCACTGCGAACGTGCCGCCCGCGCCCACCTCGACGCCGCGGTCCAGCACGACGAGCAGGCGGCCCGGCGTCGGGGCGAGCGCGTGGGTGGTGCGGAACGGGCGGGCGTGTGGCGCGGCGGCGTGCGCCTCTCGAATCGGGAGCGCGAGCAGCAACACAAGAAAGGCGACGAGCAGGCCAGGCGCCGGGGGAAGGCGTCGCATGGGACCTCCGAACATTCGAGCGCTCGAGCGTCGGGCCCGCACCTCGGACTCGACGCTTGCCGCGCGACGGACTTCTTGCAGCGATGAGCGTCTTACGACATCGACAGCGACGAACGACTGGCGAGGGCGCGTCACAGCGCCCGCCGCGGCGGCACGGCCAGGTTCGCGAGCAGCAGGCCGCCGGCCAGGGCGACCGCGAGCAACGTCAGCGAGAACAGGCTCGCGATCCCCGAGACCACGTCGCGCTGCGCCAGGAACTGCAGGCCGCGCAGGCCGAGACTGCCGGGCACGAGCATGAGGATCGCCGGAAGCAGCGTGACCGCGGCCGGCCGCCGGCGCAGGCGCGAGTGCACGTTGGCCGCGACGCCGGCCACGAGCGCGGCCAGGCACATGGCCAGCTCCGGCGTGAACGCGCGCGCCCCGAGCCGGCCCGCCCCGAACGCCACGACGCCGACGACGAGGATCGCGCCGGCGTCGCGCGGCCGTGCGCGGAACAACACGGTCAGTGCGAGCGGCGCGATGCCGAGCGCGAGGAACTCCGTCCACGTGGGCAGCGGGCGCGGCAATGCGTCATGCGGCGTCACGCCGATCATGCGGCCCAGTTCGGCGCCCATGAGCAGCCCGAAGCCGATCGCCAGGAACGTGCCGCACGCCGCCATGAGCCGGGCCGTGCCCGAGATCAGGTGGCGCGTCGCGAGTTCGGTGAGCGCGGTCGTGAGGGTCAGACCGGGCAGCAGCACGATGAGTCCGGCGATCGCCGCCACCGAGATCGACAGGGAGCCGAGCGCACGCGCCGCGACCGCGGTCAGGCAGGCCGCGAGCGTCGCGGCCAGCGGCTCGAACACGCGGCCCAGCGCGCGCACGTTCGCCGCCCAGAGCGCGAGCGCGCCGATGGCGAGGCCGATCGCGCCCGCCACCAGCACTTCGCGCGCGCCGCCGCCGAAGAAACGGGCGGCCGTGGCCGAAGCCAGCGCCGAACTGAGGAGCGTGAGCGGCGCGCGGTAGCGCTCGGGCGCGTTCACGATCTCGTCGATGCGCGCGGAGCCGTCGGCCGGCGACAGGGCGCCGCGCGCCACGTCGTCGATCACGCCGTCGAGGCGCGTCAGCTTCTCGAGATGCACACCGCCCGGCTCGACGCGCACGAGCGCGGTGCGCTGGTCCTCGGGAGCGCCGAACGACGCCAGGATCGCGGTCGGGGACGTGAAGAAGCGGCCCTCCAGTCCGAGTTTGGGCGCGATCGAGGCCATGACCTCCTCGAGGCGGTGGGCCGGCGCGCCATACGCGTGGAGCGCCCGTGCCAGACGCAGCACGAAGGCGACCGAGGTTCGCGACTCGTGTTCCGAGGGGGCCGACACGCCGGCACTATAGCCCGCGCGGCTTGCCGCGGGCGACGGCGAGGGCGCATGCTCATCACCGTGCGCGCACTGTGTCGGAGCCTGTGGGTGGCGGGATTCCTCGCGTTGGCCGCGTCCACGTTGGCCCTGGCCGACCTGGGCGTCGGCGACGTCCTGCCGACGCTGTCGGGCGCGGACCTGAACGGCCACGTGCTGACGCTGCCGGCCGCGGTCCAGGGTCGCGTCACGCTGCTCGCGCTCGGCTTCGGCGACCCGTCGCGCCTCGCCGTCCAGGCCTGGGCCCATCGCTTCCTCTCCGACTTCGGCGGCGACAGCGCCGTCGCCTGCTACGAAGTGTCGATGGTCGGCGGCATGGGCGCGTGGCTGCGTCCGTGGATCGAGGCATCGCTGCGGCGCTCCACGCCGATCGAGGACCGCGCGCGCCTGCTGATGCGCTACGGCGGGACGGGCGACTGGAAGCGCCGCGTCGGTTTCGACCGCGACAGCGACGCGTACCTGCTGCTGCTCGATCGCGAGGGACGCGTGGCGCTGCTCCACCACGGACCGTTCATCGACGCGAACTACCAGAACCTCGCCGCGCTCGTCGAACGTCTTCGCCACTAGCGCCACGGCTTCCACCCCAGCGGCACGACCTCGAAGTCGTCGGCGGTCAGGCTCGCGAACGCCGGGTTCAGCACGTCGTTGTCCCAGCGCGCGTCCCCGCCACCGCCCGGGTCGAGGGGCTGCTCCGCGCGACAGCCGGCGACGCACGCGGCGGCCGCGACCGCGAAGGCGACATGTCGCCAGCCTGCAATGAATGGGTTGCGAGATGCGCGCATGGGACGTCCTCTGAGCCGCGGCCACCCCTCACCCATTGCCTGCGCACCCGACCTTCAGCGCGTTCCTGGGGCACGAGTTAGGAAGCACGGCAACGGCCCGGCCCGGACACCCGGGAAGGTCCTCATGGTGATTTCGCAGGTTCCGCGCCAAGCTGGCGGCTCCCCCGGCCGCCGATGGCGGTCCACTCAAGTCCCGGCCGCGCCGCGGCCGATAACCCGTGCGGCCCGTGAGACACACGGAGTCTGCACGCCCCTTCTGAGGGAGTCCTCTCCATCGTGCACCGACTCGAGATGAATACCGCCCCTCGCGACCTCGATCCGGAGCGCGACCTCGCGCCCGGCTTCGTCGAGTTCTACGAGCCGCTGCACGCCGCGTTCACGTCGCGCCAGCAGGCCCTGCGCACCGCGCGTGGCGAAGCCCTGGCCCGCGCTCACGCCGGCGACCTGCCGCGCTACCTGCCGCCGTCGACGGCCACGCGCGACGCGTGGCGCATCGCGCTGCCCGATTGGTGCCAGGACCAGCGCAATCAGATGACGGGGCCGGCCGACGACGCGGAGCTCGTCGTCAAGATGCTGAACTCGGGCGCGCCGGGCGTGATGCTCGACCTCGAGGACTCGATGGCGAACGCGTGGCCGAACCTGATGACCGGCGTGCGCAACATCCTCGCCGCGCTCGAGGGCACGCTCACGTACGAGGACCGCAAGCGCGGGCGCCGCGTCGGCATCGAGGCCTCGAAGACCGTGATCTGGAGCCGCGTTCGCGGACTGCATCTGTCGCAGGCCGGCGTCGTGCGTGACGGCGCGATCACGTCCGCCTCGCTGTTCGACCTCGCGTTGCTCGTGTACCAGGTGCGGCCCGAGCGCCTGCGCCACCCGCTGTGCCTGTACATCCCCAAGTCGGAGTCGGCGACGGAAGCGCTGTGGTGGCGCGACGTGCTGCAAGCGACGGCCGAGGCGCGCGGCTGGGCGCGCGACGCGATCCGCTGCATGGCGCTCGTCGAAGCGCATCCGCTGGCGTTCGAGATGGAGGAGTTCCTGTACGCGCTGCGCGACCACATCCTCGGGCTCAACCTCGGGCGCTGGGACTACATGGCGAGCCTCATCCACTTCCACCTGGCCGAACCCCACTGGGTGCTGCCGGATCGCAACACGATTCCGCACGACGTGCCGTTCTTCCAGCGCGTGCGTCATCGCATGGTCGACATCTGCCACCGGCACGGCGCGCTCGCGATCGGCGGCATGACGGCGCTGTACCCGAGCCGCGAGGACGCGGAGCTGAACGCGCGCGCGCTCACCGTGCTCGAGGCCGACAAGAAGAACGAGGCCGCGTGCCTGATGGACGGCGCGTGGACCGGGCACCCGGACCAGAACGCGATCGCGGTCGCGCAGTTCCCGGCCCCGAACCAGGGCATGCGCCGCCCGCAAGGCGTCGAGGCCGCGCCCGATCTCAGTCCGCCGCCGCACGGCGTCGGGCGGCGGACGCTGGGCGGCACGCGCGCCGCCGCGCGCACGACGGTGCGCTATCGCAACGGAGTGCTGAACGGACGCGGCGCGAGCCTGCTCGACGGTTACATGGAGGACCTCGCGACCGACCGCATCTACCGCCTCATGCTCGCGCAGCGCGTGCGCCATCGCGACGCGGTGCCGATCCTGGGCGACGACGGCGCGCCGGTCACGCACACGCCGCAATTCCTGACGCAGTGCTACGACGAAGCGCTGGCCCACCTGCTCGCGGAGCGGTCGCGCCTGCGCGACCTCGGCGACGAGGCCAGCGTCCGCGCCGCGCGCGAGCGCAGCGAAACGATGATCCGCGAAGGCTGGTTCGACCCGATCTAGAAACCTCGACGCCCGGGGCGCACGTTCGCCCGGGCGTACATCATCCCCGTCCCGCCGGTCGGGGTTCCCCTGGAAGGAGCACAGGATGAGCCGGAGCCGAGCCGCCGCCGACATCGCGAAGAGCTGGAGCCAGGATGCGCGCTGGGCGGGGCTGACCCGCCACTACACCGCCGAGGACGTCGCGCGCCTGAGCGGGACCTTGCACGTCGAGCACACGCTGGCGCGCGTCGGAAGCGAACGTCTGTGGCGGCTGCTGCACGAGGCGGCCCCGGTGCGCGCGCTCGGCGCGCTGACCGGCAACCAGGCCGTGCAGCAGGTCGCGGCCGGGCTGGAGGCCATCTACTGCAGCGGCTGGCAGGTCGCGGGCGACGCGAACACCGCCGGCCAGATGTACCCCGACCAGAGTCTGTATCCCGTCGACAGCGTGCCGGCGCTCGTGCGTCGCATCAACCAGGCGTTCCAGCGTGCCGACCAGATCGCGCACGTCGAGGGCGGACAGGACAAGACGTACTGGTTCGCGCCCATCGTGGCCGACGCGGAAGCCGGATTCGGCGGCGACCTGAACGCGTTCGAGCTGATGAAGGCCATGATCGAGGCCGGCGCCGCCGGCGTGCACTTCGAGGATCAGCTGGCGTCCGCGAAGAAGTGCGGGCACATGGGCGGCAAGGTGCTGGTGCCGACGCGCGAGTTCGTGCAGAAGCTGCAGGCCGCGCGACTCGCTGCCGACGTGCTCGACGTGCCGTCCGTGCTCGTCGCGCGCACCGACGCGAACAGTGCGAAGCTGCTGACCAGCGACGTCGACCCCCGCGACCGCGCGTTCCTGACCGGTGCGCGCACGCCCGAGGGCTTCTTCGAACTGCGCGGCGGCATCGACGCCGCCATCGCGCGCGGACTGTCGTACGCGCCCTACGCCGACCTCATCTGGTGCGAGACGTCCAGCCCGGATGTGGCCGAGGCCAAACGCTTTGCCGAGGCCGTACACGCCCGCTTCCCGGGCAAGCTGCTGGCCTACAACTGCTCGCCCTCGTTCAACTGGTCGAAGCATCTGGACGCGCGCACCATCGCCCAGTTCCAGCGCGAACTCGGCGCGATGGGCTACGCGTTCCAGTTCGTCACCCTGGCCGGCTTCCACGCGCTCAACCTGTCGATGTTCGAACTGGCGCGCGGCTATCGCGAGCGCGCCATGACCGCGTACGCCGAGCTGCAGGATCGCGAGTTCGACTTGCAGAAGCACGACGGCTACGCGGCCGTCAAGCACCAGCGCTTCGTCGGCACGGGCTACTTCGACGAGGTCGCGAAGACGGTGAGTTCGGGCGAGAGTTCGACGGCGGCGCTCAAGGACTCGACCGAAGAGCACCAGTTCTAGCGGGCGCGACCGCCCGGGTCGCGAGTCCGCGGCGCCGCTGCTAGGCTCGCGCGCGCATGCCCTCGACCCGCTTCCAATCCCCGGGCGCGACCGCGAAGGTCCCCGAAACCTGGCTCGCCGCGCTCGCGCTCGCGGGCGCTGCCGCCGTCGTGTTCCACGGCGCGCTCCGCTACGGATTCTCCCAGGACGACTTCGCGAGCCTGGCGCGCGCGTCGGGCCTGCTGCCGCGCCTGCACGCGCCGTGGCGCTACCTTGCGAATCAGGGCTTCTGGGACGCGATGCGCGTCGTGGCCGGGAAGACGGCGTGGCCCTATCACGCCGCGGCGCTCGCGCTGCACGTGGCCGCGACCCTGCTGCTGCGCACGTGGCTGGCGCGGCGCGTCTCGGCGCCGGCCGCCTGGCTCGGCGCCGCGTTCTTCGCGACGCACCCGGCCCTGTTCACGGCGCTGTACTGGGTCTCGGCGATCTCGGATCCCATGGCGGTCGCCGCCGCGCTCGCCGCGTTGCTGCTGTTCGAGCGCGAGGACGCCGCGCGCTGGCTCGCCGTGCCGGCGTTCGCGATCGCGCTGCTCGCGAAGGAGTCCGTGCTGCCGCTGCCGCTCGTGGCGCTGAGCGTGGCCGCGCTCTCGCCCGGCCGCGCGCGGCGCGCGCTCCTCGATCCGGTCGCGATCGCGCTGTTCGTGGTGGGCGCGGCGTACGCCGTGTACTTCGTGCGTTCGGCCTACCCCGCGTACTTCGTCGCGCCCGGCGGCGCGGCGGGCGGGCGGGCCGCGTACGCGGCGGGACTCGGCCCTCATGTTCTCGCGAACGCGCTGACGCTGACCGGCTGGGCGGCGAACGCATGGTGGCCCACGGTGCGCGGCGTCGCCGACGCGGTCGACGCCTCGGTCTTCCCCTGGGCCTACGCCGCGATCGCGCTGTGGCTCGGCGGCCTCGCCTGGCCGCGCCTGCGCGCCAGCGGCTGGCTCGAGGGCGGCGTCCTGTTCGCGGGGTTCCTGCTGCCCGTCGTCGCGCTCAGCCACCACACGTATCACTACTACCTGACGGCGCCGCTCATCGGCATGGCGTGGTGCGTCGCCGCGCTCGCCGACGCGACGCTGCGCCCGGTGCGCGCGACGGCGACCGGCGACGAACCGCCGCCCGGCGCGCCCGGCACGCCTCTCGGCTGGTCGATCGCGGTCGCGCTCGGCGCGCTGCTCACGTGGAACGGCGCGGCGCTCGTCCGGCGCATCGAGACCGCGCCGTTCACCGACCCCCACCTGCGCTCGGACGCGACCGTGGATCGCGCACTCATCGCGTCGCGACTGAGCGAGGCGCTCGACCGGGCCTCCCTCCCCGCCCACGCGCGGCTCGCGCTGTGGTCGCCGTCGTCCATCCGCGTCGACCTCGCGCGCTTTCCGCGCGACCAGGTGCTGGCCCGCGACACGTACTGGGAACGCAACGTGCGCGCCGCGCTGGCCGGCGGCATCGGCCTGATCGTGCTCCATCCGCAGGTCGATTCCGTCGCGTTCCTGCACGCGTACGCGCCGCAGTCGGCGTCGACCTGGTTCGTGCTGTACGATCCCGACGGTCATGCCCGGGTCGAAACGGCGGCGCGAGTGGACTCGATGATGCGGAGCAGTCCCCCATGGTGAAGGCGGCGTTGTTCGTCGTGCTGCTCGCCGCGGCTCCGGCCGGCGCACGCGGCGCGTATGCGCCGGCGACGGGTCTCGCGCTGCAACCGGTCGCGCGCGATCTCGACCGGCCGCTCGCGCTGTGTTCGCCGCCGGGTGACCCGCGCTTGTTCATCACGGAGCAGCCGGGGCGCATCCGCATCGTGGAAGGCGGCAAGCTCCTCGCCGCGCCGTTCCTCGACATCCGCTCGCGCGTGCGTTCGGGCGGCGAGCAGGGGCTGCTGAGCGTGGCGTTTCATCCCGACTACGCGAAGAACGGCTTCTTCTACGTCGACTACACGGACGTGAACGGCGACACGCGCATCGAGCGCTACCACGTGTCGAGCGATCCCGACCGCGCCGACCCCAACTCGGCCGTGCTCCTGCTGCACATCGACCAGCCGTACGCGAACCACAACGGCGGGCTCGTCCTGTTCGGTCTCGACCGCATGCTGTACGTCGGCATGGGCGACGGCGGCTCGGGCGGCGATCCGCACGGCAACGGCCAGAACCTCGGCTCGCGCCTGGGCAAGCTGCTGCGCCTCGACGTCGATCACGGCGATCCTTACGTCGTGCCCGCCGACAATCCGTTCGCGCGTCGCGCGGGCGCGGCGCCCGAGATCTGGGCGTACGGGCTGCGCAACCCGTGGCGCTACTCGTTCGACGCGCCGAGCGGGCTCCTGTACATCGCGGACGTCGGCCAGAACAAGTGGGAGGAGATCGACGCCGTCCCGGCGCGTTCGGCTGGACTGAACTTCGGCTGGAATCGCATGGAGGGCGCGCACGACTTCAAGGGCCGGGGCCCGGTCGCTGGTCTCACCCGGCCGATCGAGGAGTACGGCCACGACGAAGGCTGCTCGATCACGGGCGGCTTCGTGTATCGCGGGCGCGCGCTGCCCGCACTCGTCGGCTGCTATGTCTTCGCGGACTATTGCAGCGGCTGGGTGCGCAGCCTGCGCTACGCGAACGGCCGCGTCAGCGACCGGCGCGAGTGGCTGCACGCGGGGCCGGTCAGCTCGTTCGGCGTGGATTCGAGCGGCGAACTGTACGTGGTCACGCTGGACGGCAACGTCGGGCGCCTCGTGGCGTCGCGTTGAGCGTGAGAATCTCCGCGCAACCGCCGGCCTCGTGGGGTATCTAACCCCACGTATGGCCAACGCCCCACGCATCGCGTCCGTCGCCACCGCCCTCCCCGAACATGCCATCCGTCAGTCCGATGCCAAGGCCTTCGCCGAGGCGCTGTTCGGCCCGGCGATGCCGGCCGACGACCGCCGGCTCATGGCCGTGTTCGACAGCACGGGCGTGGCCACCCGTCATTCGGTGATGCCGCTCGACTGGTTCCGCGAAGCGCACGAGTTCGGCGAGAGCAACGCGCTGTACGTCGAGCACGCCCTGAACCTGGCCGAGCGCGCCGCCACGCGCGCGCTGGAGCGCGCCGGCCTGGCCGCGCGCGACGTCGATCATCTGGTGCTGATCAGCTCGACCGGCATCGCGACGCCGAGCCTCGACGCGCGGCTTTCGAACCGCATGGGCTTTCGCGGCGACTTCCGGCGCACGCCGATCTGGGGCCTCGGCTGCGCGGGCGGCGCGGCCGGCATGTCGCGGGCCCGCGATTTCGCGCTCGGCGACCCGCACGCGCGCGTGCTGCTCGTCGCGCTCGAACTGTGCTCGCTCACGTTCCAGCACGGGGACATGACGCGGCAGAACCTGGTGGCCGCCTCGCTGTTCGCGGACGGCGCCGCGGCCGCCGTCGTGCTCGGCGCCGAGGCGCGCGCGCCGCGCGAGCCGGCCGCGCTCGAGATGCTGGGCGCGCAGAGCACGCTGTGGCCCGACACCCAGGACGTGATGGGCTGGAACGTGGACGGCGACGGACTGCACGTCGTGTTCTCGCGCGACATCCCGACCATCGTGCGCGACTGGGTGCGGCCGAACGTCGAGAAGTTCCTCGAGCGCCACACGCTGTCGCTCGCCGACCTCCGCCACGTCGTGGCCCATCCCGGCGGACCGAAGGTGATCGCCGCCTACGGCGAGGCGCTCGGCCTCGCGCCTGCCGCGTTCCGCCACGCCACCGAGGTGCTGCGCGACTGCGGCAACATGTCGTCGCCCACGTGCCTGTTCGTGCTCGAGCGCTTCGTCGAAGGCGGCGACATCGCGCCCGGCGAATACGCCATGCTCGCCGCGCTCGGGCCGGGCTTCTCGTCCGAGCTGGTGCTGCTGCGCGGGCGCGCATGACCTCCGCGGTGCCGGCCGCCCCGCTCGCCGCGTTCGTCGTGGCGCTGGCGGTCGAACGGGTCGCGGAACTCGGACTGTCGGCGCGCCACGAGCGCGCGCTGCGCGCGGCCGGCGCCGTGGAATACGGCGCCGGCCACTTCCCCGTTTTCGTCGCGCTGCACGTCGCGTTCCCGCTGCTGCTCGTCGCGGAAGTGTTCGCGCTCGGCGCGCGCCCGCCGGCCACCTGGCCGCTGTGGCTCGGCGTCGCGCTCGCGGGCGCCGCGCTGCGCGTCGCCTCGATGCGCGCGCTCGGGGAGCGCTGGACCGCACGCGTCTGGGTGCCGCCCGGCGCGACGCCGATCCGCACCGGCATCTATCGCTGGCTCAGCCACCCGAGCTACGTCGCGGTCACGCTCGAACTGCTGGGCGCGCCGTTGATGTTCGGCGCGTGGCGCACCGCGCTCGTCGCCGGCGCCTGGAACGCGCTCGCGCTCGCGTTGCGGATTCCGTGCGAGGAACGGGCGCTGGGCGAGCGCGGCTAGAAGCGTCGCAGGGCTACCGCGCCGCGACCGCCTCGCCCAGCGGCGTCGCACGCAGCGGCGTCGGCACGGCGTCGAGCGCGCGCAGGACGAGCAGCGTCATGTCGTCCTGCGGCTCGACCGGGCCCAGGAACTCGTGCAGCTCGGCGAGCAGCTGCTCGGCGATCTCGCGCGCGCTCAGGTTGCGCGGCAGGCCCTCGATCATGTCCACGAGACGCTCCTCGCCGAACATCTCGCCGTCCGCGTTCATGGCCTCGCTGATGCCGTCCGTGTACAGGACGAGGCGATCACCGGGGCCGAGCGCGACGTGGCCTTCGTCGAAGCGCGCCCCGTCCTCGATCCCGAGGATGGTGCCGCCGCGATCCAGGAACACGCGCTCGCCGCCGCGCCGCGCCAGCACCGGCCAGTTGTGGCCGGCGTTCGAGAACGTGAGCTGGAGCGTGGCCGCGTCGATGCGCGCGAGGAAGAACGTGGCGAACTGCTGGATCTCGGTGCTGCGGTACATCAGCGTATTGATATTGCGCAGGATCTCGGGCAGCGCGCGCACGCTACCGGCCTGGGTGCGCAGCGAGGCCTGGAGCATGGACGACAGCAGCGCGGCCGGGACGCCCTTGCCCGAGACGTCCGCGACCGCCACGAGATAGCTCCCGTCCCCCGCGTCCACGACGTCGTAGAAGTCGCCGCCGACGTGCTTGGACGGAATCGACAGCGCGTGCACTTCGCAGCGCGGCAGCACCGGGAACACGGACAGCAGCGACGTGCGCTGGATCTGCCGCGCCAGGTTCATCTCCTCCTCGAAGCGCGCCACGGCGACGCGCTCGCCCAGGAGCAGCGCGTTCTGCATCGACACCGAGACGCGCGCCGCGAGCGTCGTGAGCAGGTTCTCGTCCTCGCTCGTCCAGTCGGTGAGCGTGACCTTGTCGCCCAGCAGCAGGGCGCCGACCAGCTCGCCGCGCCAGCGCATGGGCACGACGAGCGAGATGCCGAACTGGTCGTGCAGCTCGGCGAGCGGCTCGACGCCGCCCGCGCCGCGCTCGTCGATGCGCACGCTGGCCGGCTCGAGCGGCAGCAGCGGCAGCAGCGCGCCGATGCGTTCGACTTCCCTCAACGTCACCGCCTCGCCCGCGCCGCCGCGCGCCATGAGGCCGCTGCGCGTGACGGCCACGATGATGGCGCGCCGCGTCAGCAACGCCTCGGACACGGTGCGCACGGTGCGCGTCAGCAGCACTTCCAGGTCGATCGTGGTCTGCAGGTCGATGCCGAGCTGGCGGAGCACGTTGCGATAGTCGTTCGGATCCTTCAGCAGCAGCCGGTCGAGCATCTCCTCGAGTCGCGCCACCGCGGGCTGGAACAGGGCCAGCGCCATGATCAGGAACACCGGCTCGAACACGCGCGCGTCGGCGCCGGTGAACGCCGTCGCGATCTTGTTGAGGCGCGCGACCACGAGCAGGTACACGCCGACGAGCGTGCCCGAGACCAACGCGTAGAGGATGGCCCGGCGCGCCAGCAGGCGCGCGTCGAGGAACTTGTAGCGCACGATCGAGAACGCGATCGAGCCCGGCCCCAACGTGAGCGCGGCGATGGTCAGCACGGCGCGCACGCTCTCGGCCAGACGCAGGTTCAGCAACGTCGGGATCGAGCTCGCGAAGCTGTAGCACACGAGGCAGGCGCTCAGGCCCACCGCGATGACGCGCAGCTGCTGGCGCAGCCGCGGCACGCGCGCCTTCCGATAGCTGTCGAACAACAGCACCATGGTGGCGATGCCGAAGCCCAGGTTGACGAGCGAGAACAGCGCCTGGTGGACAAGCAGGAAGATGCGCAGGAACACGCCGACGATGCCGACGACGGGCGCCAGATACTTGAGCAGGCCCTGCGCCGGCACCGTGAAGTCCGGCGCCCAGATGCTGAGCGCGACGGTGAGCGCGAAGTGGAACGCGTGCGGCGCGAACACGAGCGTGCCGAAACCCGGCGTCCACCAGCGGCCCGGGAACAGCACGAAGCGCCGGACGAAGCGCCGCTCCTCCGGGAAGATGCTGGCGAACAGGAACAGCGTCGGGAAGAAGAACTCCCAGAGGTACGAGCCGTTCTTCAGCAGGTCGGGCGCGGCGCCATGGGCGGCGCCGACCTGGCGCGCCGCCAGGAACGCGAAACCGGCCAGGATCGCGCCGAAGCCGCCGAAGAACAGCATGGTGGCCACGACGCGGTTCAGGCGCTGCCCGGGATTCTCGCGCAGGATCACCAGCCCGAGCAGGAAGACGAGCCCGCCCAGGGACAGGTTGAGCGTCGAGAGCAGCAGGAACGAATTCATCGGCCTCGGAAGGTGTGCCCGGCTCACCAGCGAGCCCGGGCCGCCGGGCGTCGAGAGCTACTACGCCGGACGGCGGGATTCGTTGCGATTCGAACGGCGGAGTCCAGGGATCGACGCCCGTGCGATCCCGAGCGTCGAGTGTTGGAGTTGAGGCGCGGGGCGTCAAGCACATTTGAGCACGGCGTGCCGGGGCGGGCGGCCGGCGGGCGCGATGCCGACCGGCGCGGGGCCCGAGCGCACCGGCGCGGCCGATCGCGTCGCGCGGGCCGATGGCGCTTCGCTCAGCGCAGCAGCACGACCCGCGCCACGGCGCGCTCGCGCCCGGAGGTGGCGCGAGCGAAATACAGGCCGGCTGCCAGCGGACGCCGCCCCGCGTCGCGTCCGTCCCAGGCGACGCGATGGACTCCGGCCGGCCACGCGCCGTCGACGAGCCGCGTCACGCGCGCGCCGTTCACGTCGAACACGTCGAGCGTGACGCGCGCCGCGGCCGGCAACGCGACGTCGAACGCGACGTCGCCGCGCACCGGGTTGGAGCCGGCGAGCCGCACGCCGAAGACGCGCGGCACAGCGGGCGGCGAGCCGAGATCGGGGCGCACGAGCAGGAACGGCTGCGACAGCCACGCGCTCGTCACGTCGCCACCGTGCCAGCCGGTCATCTCGACGAGCGCCGCGCGGCTCGTGTCGGCCGGGGGCGTCCAGCTCGCGACCGGCGTCCGGAGCCCGGTGGCGATGGCGTCCCAGGAATCGCCGCCGTCGCGCGACCACCACAGCTCGTAGTGATCGACCTGGGCGTCCGCCGGGTCGGTCCACGCGAACGTGTGCGCGGTCTGGGCCTCGAACGCGGGCGGCGCCTGGCGCGCACCCCAGGCCGCGAGCGTGGCCGGCTCGCGCAGCGTGGCCTGGGGCACGCGCAACGTGTCGCCGCCCACGAACCAGCCGGCGTTCGCGACCTGCCCGGTCACGACGAACGGCAGCGCGCCGCCGCCGAACCGGGTGGCGAGCAGGTCCTGCTGCGCGAAGCCGACGACGAGCCGGCCGCCTTCGATCCGAGGAGCCACTTCCCGATCCGGCGCGATCGCGCCGTTCAGAAGGATGCTCGCGGCGACGAGTTCGCTCGCGTCGTGCCCGGGCACGCGCAGCGCGAGGCGCACGTCGTGATCGAGATGCACCGCCCCGAGCGAGCGCGGCGCGAAGCGCGCCTCGGCGGCGAGCAGGCCGACGTGCGCCCGCACCGGCACCCGGACCACGGCGTTGGCCATGTCGTTCGTCGCGACGCGGATCTCTCCCGCCGTGTCGCCGTCGGGCAGCGTCTCCGCGGACAACGTGACGCGCAGCGTGTCGGCGGCGCCCGCGGCGACGCGCCCCGAATCGGGCGTGACCGCGAGCCACGGCGCCTCGCGCGCCAGGCGCACGGTGAGCGCGTCGTGCACGTAGCCCGCGTTGCATACGACCTGCAGCCCGGCGTCGCGCGTCGCGTTCTGGATGCCGATGGTCGCCTCGTTCGTGCGCAGCGGCATGTGCAGATAGCGGTACTCGATCGAGCCGTCGCGGCCGAGCACGATCTCGTACGTGTAGGGCCCGCCCAGGTCGACGTGCGGCACGTCGTGGAATGCGATCACGAACTGCTGGGAATCGCCCCACACGTACGCGGCCGCGACGCCGCTGGTGGGCCGGAAGTCCTGGTCGTCCCAGAACGCGGCCAGCAGGTTCTCGGGCACGGCCGGGCCGGCGTTCGGCAACGGCACGTTGCCGTAGGACGCGATCGCGCTCGTGAACGACGCGTAGCCGTTCGTGCACACGCGCAGCGAGTCGAACGTCGCGCCGTAGAACGCGAACGGGAACGGCAGCGCGACGGGCGCGCTCAGCTGATCGTCGCCGTCGAGCGCAAGCCGCGTGCCCACGGAGCGGACGTCGATCCATGCGAACGGCGGACCGCCGGGCTCGTCGCTGTCGATCCACCGATAGCCGCCGGCGTCCGGACCGCCGGTCCCCAGCGCGCCGGGGACTCCGACGGCGCCCTTCGCCCCCTCGGAATCCGCGGGCACCGCGCCCTCCGCACCGATGCCGAGTCGCGCCACGGCGCGCCACACGAGGTCGTTGCCGCCGGCGTTCACGATGCGCACGAGGCGCGTCGCCGACGACATCCCCGCGGTCGCACCGTGCGCCAGCGGTACGTCGAGGGCCGCCGGCTGCAGCACGGCGTCCGGCGCGGACCGCGCGTCGCCCGTCACCGGCAATCGCCGCTCCGGATGCGTCGCGTCATCGCTCGCGATCACGAACTCGGCGGCGAAGGGCCCCTCAGTGTCCGGCGTCCAGATCACGTCGACGTGTCGCGTTTCGTACGGCACGAGCGTCACGCGCGTGAAATCGCAACGCAGGTGCGCATCGGTCCCCGCCAGCTTCGTGACGTGCAGCGTGTCGGCGCTGGTGTTCGCGAGCGCCACGTCGAGACGCCCGGGCTCGCCGATCGAGACGCGCCCGAACGCGAGCGCGCCGGGACTCACGTCGAGCGCGGCGGCGCTGCGCACGCGGAGCGCGACCGGCACTTGGCGCAGACCCTCGACCGGATCGTTGCTGACGACGCGCACGGCGCCGCGGTACGGACCCGCGCGCAGCCCGCGGCTGTCGACGCGCACGGCGACGTCGGCCGCCTCACCGGGGGCGACGAGGCCCGAATCCGGGCTCACCGCGAGCCAGCCGAGCGGCGGGTCGATGCGCAGCGCGAGGCTGTCGGCGAGGAACGGCGCGTTGAATACCACCTGCAGCCCGTCGTTGCGCGCCCCGTTCTGGATGCCGACCGTGGCGCTCGACAGGCTCGTGGCGCCGAGCGCGAGCCAGCGGTACTCGATCGTGCCGTCCGCCGCGAGCACGAACTCGAACGTGTTGGGCGAGGCCGGCTCGCCGAAGCGGGTCACGTCGCGGTATTCGACGATGAACCGCCCGTTGTCGCGCCACCACGCCGCGCGCGCCGCGCCCTGGAACACGAGGTCGTCCCAGAACACGGCGAGCAGGTTCTCGGGAACGCCGCTTCCCTGGTTCGGCAACGTCGTGTTCGAGAAGCCGGCGCTCGCGCTCGTGAAGCTGGCCAGGCCGTTCGTCGAGACGCGCAGCGAATCGAACGTCGAGCCGTAGAACGGGAACGGGAAGCCGATCGGGATCGGCGCGCTCACCGCGTCGTCGCCGGTGAGCTCGATCGGCGTGCCGCGATCGATGATCTCCTCCCACTGGAACGGCGCCGCGTCGGGCTCGCGGCTGTCCCGCCACGTGTAGCCGGCGCCATCGGGGCCGCCGGCCGCGAACGGCGTCACGCCGTGCAGCACGTCGGCCGCGCCCTTGGCGACCGGGACGTTCTCGGCGTCGCCCGCGACGAACGGCGACGGCACGCCGACGCGCGCGGTCGCCGCGTGGAACGCGAGCGGGCTGCCTCCCGTGTTCGTGAGGCGCAGCGTGAGGCGGGCGCTGTCCGCCGCGGTCAGGTCGACGCCCAATGACTCGGGGGCGATCGCCAGCACGGGGGCCGGCCGCGCGAAACCGGCGAGCGCGAAGTGCGCGAGCGGCGCCTGCGGATCGTCGCTGACCACGTCGAGCGTGGCGGCGAGCGCACCGGGAGCGGACGGCGCGTAGCGCAACGCCACGTCGCGGTGCGCGAAGCGCGGCAGCACGAAGCCGGCGCCGTCCACCGCGACGGCGCCGTCCGAGGCGCGGACGGAAGCCACGTGCAGCGTATCGGTGCCGGGATTGGACAGCGTGATCACCCGCAGCGCGGACGCGCCGACGAACACGTCGCCGAAGTCCACGGTCGGCGGCGTCGCCGCGAGCCGCGGCACGCCGAGGACGCGCATGCCGACCGGCACCGCGTGGACCGTATCGGCGGGATCGTTGCTGACCACCGCCACGTGGGCGTCATAACGACCGCCTTCCAGCGTCGTGCTCGCCAGGTGCACGGCGAGCGGCAGCGATTCGCCGGCACGCACCCGGCCCGAGGACGGCGCCACGCTCAACCACTGCGGAATCTGCGCGAGCTTGACGGCCAGCGAATCGTGCACGTACGGGGCGTTGAACACGACGTCGAGCCCGTTCTGGAAATCCGGGCTCTGCACCCCGATCGTGCCGCTCGTGAGCACGCCGCTCATGCGCAGGTACTGGTAACGGACCGTGCCGTTCGCCTCCAGGATCACCTCGAACGTGAACGAGCCGCCGCTCTGGAAGCGCGGCGCGTCCAGGTATTCGACG
Source organism: Saccharimonadaceae bacterium (SeqCode) (assembly GCA_035494735.1). Classification (GTDB taxonomy): domain Bacteria; phylum Eisenbacteria; class RBG-16-71-46; order RBG-16-71-46; family RBG-16-71-46; genus DATJGS01. The sequence goes on along the minus strand of DATJGS010000023.1, from coordinate 22,714 downwards.
ACGAAGCGCGACCCGTCTCCCCACGCGTACACGTGGGTCGTGGCGCCGAGATCGAGGTCGTCCCAGAACGGCGCGATGAGCCCGGACGGCGCCGCCGGATTCGGCAACGGCTGATTGCCGTACAGCGGCTGGACGTCGCTGACGGTCAGGAAGCCGTTCGTGCACACGCGCAGCCCGCGAAACGTCTGCCCGTAGAACGGGAAGTCGAATCCGATGTCGACGGACGCGGACAGGACGTCGTCGCCGGACAGCGCGAGCGGCTGGCCCAGCGCCTTTGCGTCGATCCACGCGAACGCTGGGCCGACCGCGTCGTCCGAGTCCGCCCAGCGGTAGCCGAAGCCGTCGGGGCCGCCGTGCGCCTCGGCGACCGGCACGCCGCCGTCGCCGTCCACGCCCTTCGCGAACGCGACCGGCGCGAACGCGTGCGACGTGCCGATGGCGATCTGCGGCGAGGGGATCGTGAAGTCCAGCGTGCCGGCGCCGGCATTCGTGAGCGTCAGCGTCTCGAGCGTGTCGCGCCCCGAGACGAGCGTCGCGGCCAGCGAGTCGGGGGCGACCTGGACGCGCGGGATGCCGAGCGTGGTGATCGTCACCTGATTCGACAGGGCCGACGCGTTGCCCACCTCGTCGAACGCGCGCGCGGCGATCCAGTACGACGTCTGGAACGCCAGGCCGTTGACGTCGAAGCGCTCGGGCGTGCCCGCGGCGTCGGGCTCGGGCGTGCCCGGCAGCAGCGTCGCCGCCGCCCAGTTCGCCGGCGTGATCGGGCCGTTCGCGACGCGCACTTCGACGCGCGTCGCACGACCGCTCAGGCTGTCGTCGCCGGTCGCCGTCCAGGTCAGCGTGACGCCGTTCGACGACACGTCCGACGCGGCCAGATCGGAGATTGCGGCCGGCGGCAGGCTGTCGGGCACGAGCAGCGTCAGAAACGCGTCGAGGCGCCCGCCGCTGGCGACGCGACCCGCGAGCTGCGGCAACGGCACGACGCTGCGCAGCACGAGATCGCGGATGCCCGGCGCGTCGAGCTGCGGGAAGCGCCCCATCGCGAGCGCGGCCACGCCCGTCACCATCGGCGTCGCCATCGAGGTCCCTGACAGCAGCGCGTAATGGTCCGCCGGGAACGTCGAGAGGATGTCGCTGCCCGGCGCGGCGAGGTCGACGGTGGTCGCGCCGAAGTTGGAGTAGATCGCGAGCTGGTCGTCGGCGTCGGTCGCGGCGACCGAGATCACGTTCGGCAGGCGGTAGCCCGAGGGGTAATTCGGGTCGACGTCCACGTCGCGGCTCGCGTTGCCGCACGCCGCGACGAACAGCTGACCGGCGGCGCCCGCGGCCGCGACCGCGCTGCGCAGCGTCTGCGAATCCCCGGCCCCGCCCCACGAGTTGTTCGTGAGGCGGCAACCGACGCGGATCGAGTACTGGATCGCCTCCACCGCCGTCGCGATGCTGCCCACGCCCGACGCGTTCAGGAACTTGATGGCGACGATCTTCGCGCGCCAACACACCCCGGACACCCCGGTGCCGTTGTCGCCGTGCGCGGCGATGATGCCGGCCGTGTGCGTGCCGTGGCCGTTGTCGTCCATCGGATCGCTGTCGTTGTTCGCGAAGTCGTAGCCGTGGACGTCGTCCACGTAGCCGTCGCCGTCGTCGTCGATGCCGTTGTCCGGGATCTCGCCGGGATTCGTCCACACGTTCGCGACGAGGTCGGGATGCTGGTAGTCGATGCCGCTGTCGATGTCGCCGACGAGCAGCGTGGAATCGCCGGTGAACTGGTCCCACGCGCCGGGCGCGCGGATGTCGGCGCCCGGCGTGCCGCCCGTCTGCCCGGTGTTGTGCAGGTGCCACTCGTGCGGGTAGAGCGGATCGTTCGGGGCGCGGTCGGCGCGCAGCTCGTAGTTCGGCTCGGCGAACTCGACGCGCGGATCGGCCGACAGGCGGGCCACCGCGTCCGCGACGGACACACCGTCGAGGCCCAGCCGTTCCACGCGGATGAAGCCGAAGTCGCGCAGCACCCGACCGTGCACCGCCGCGCGCAGCGCCGCCTGCTCCGCCGCGCGCGCGGTCGGGCGGTAGCGCACGAGCACTTCACCGGGGACGTACGCGGGGGGCGGCGCGGCCAGGGCGCCTGTCGCCAGGGCCACGAACGCGAGGACACTGAGGGCCGCGAGACGCGGCAGGCGGGGCATGCGTCGCTCCAGGACGAACGGCAAGGTGAACGCGCCGGGCCCGGCCGACCGACGGCGACCCTGATTGTCGCGGGCTGACGCGTCCGCGGTCAATGAGGTTCGCGCGGAGAGCGGGCCGGAGCGCTCAGCGCCGGCGCCGTCCAGCCGGCTTCTCGTAGCGGGCGACCACCCGCGTCGCGATGCCGCCGCGCACGTTGAAGCGCCCGATCACCGCCATGCGCCGGGGCGCGAGCGCCTTCACCAGGTCGTCCAGGATCTGGTTCGTGACCTGCTCGAAGAAGTGCCCCTCGTCGCGAAACGACCACAGGTAGAGCTTGAGCGACTTGAGCTCGACGCAGCGTCGCTCGGGCACGTAGCACACCACGATCGTGCCGAAGTCGGGCTGACCCGTGACCGGGCACACGGCGGTGTACTCGGGACATTCGTGGCGAATCCAGTAGTCGCGACCGGGCGCCGGGTTGGCGAAGGTCTCGAGCTTCTTGCTCGGCCGGCTCGGCATGGGGCCTCCTTCGAGAGGGCGGCGAGTGTGCCGAGTTCGGCGCCGTGCGGTCAAGGGCCCTGGCCTCGGCCGGGCGCCCTCTGCGATACTCCGCGACCGTTCGTTCGACGCAACCGACCCGACCTTCCCGGGCCCGCGGCACAGGCCCGCTCACGAGGAGATTCGCCGTGGCCCCACTCGACCAGCAGGACAAGGCCCTCACCGACGCCGGACTCGAGGGCATCGTGGCCTGCACGTCCGCGATCTGCACGATCGTCGGCTCGCAGCTCACGTATCGCGGCTACGACATCGACGATCTCGCCGAGCATTCGAACTTCGAGGAGATCGTGTTCCTGCTGTGGGACGGCCGCCTGCCGCGCCGCGCCGAACTCGACAAGCTGCGCAACGAACTGGCCGCGAACGCCATCGTACCGGCGCAGGTCATCGAGGCGCTGCGCCGCTTCCCCGGTTCGGCGAAGCCGATGGAGGTGCTGCGCACCGCGGTGTCGCTCCTCGCGCTCTACGATCCCGACGATCTCGACATGAGCCCCGAGGCGAACCATCGCAAGGCGCTGCGCCTGACCGCGCAGATGCCGACGCTGATCGCCGCGTTCCATCGCCTGCGCCAGGGACTCGAGCCGGTGCACCCGATGGCCGGAAAGAGCACGGCGTTCAACTTCCTGTGGATGCTGAACGAGAAGGAGCCGGAGCCCGTCGCGGTCGACGCGATGGACCAGGCGCTCATCCTGCACGCCGACCACGAGCTGAACGCGTCGACGTTCTCGGCGCGCGTCACGGCGGCCACGCTGTCGGACATCCACTCGGCCATCGTCTCGGCGATCGGCACGCTCAAGGGACCGCTGCACGGCGGCGCGAACGAGCAGGTCGCGGCGATGCTCGAGAAGGTGGGCACGGTCGAGAACACGGAGCCCTGGGTGAAGGACGCGCTGGAGCGCAAGGAGAAGATCATGGGCTTCGGGCACCGCGTGTACCGCGACGGCGACCCGCGCGCCAAGCACCTGAAGCGCATGGCGCAGCAACTGAGCGAACTGCGCGGCGACACGCGCTGGTACGAGATGAGCGTCCAGATCGAGCAGCTGGTGACGTCCGCGAAGAAGCTCCCGGCGAACGTCGACTTCTATTCGGCCACGGTCTACACGCAGCTCGGCATCCCGCGCGACCTGTTCACGCCGATCTTCGCGGTGAGCCGCGTCGCCGGCTGGACGGCGCACGTGCTCGAGCAGTACGAGCACAATCGCCTGATCCGGCCGCGCGCCCAGTACACCGGTCCCGAGGGCCAGCGCTGGGTTCCCGTGGAGCAGCGCGGCTAGTTCGTGCAAAACGAGAAGGCGGCCGGGCCAATCGCCTGGCCGCCTTCGTGTTGACCGGCGGCCACCGAACTCAAGTCCGGCGCGGACCGAGCCGACAATTGAAGTACCGCCAGGCCCCTCCTGGACCCCATCAGGAGACGTGTGCCGTGAGCGACCGAATCCACTCCATCGAACGCAACACCGACGCTCCCAATCTGTCCTCGGCCCTGCTTCCGCTGCAGGCCGTGACGCAGCGCATCGGGCGTGAATCGACCCTGGCGGGCGCCAGTGCCGAGATCCTCGACGTGCTCATCGCCGCGACGTCCGCCACGCGCGCCTCGCTGCTGCTCGTGAACCCGGCCACCGGCCTGTTGCGCATGCACGCGGCGCTCGGTCTGGCCCGCGAGTACGTGGGGCAGGACGTGCCACCCCGCCCGCGCAGCATCTCCGACTGGGTGATGCGCCAGCGCCGCGGTCTGATCCTGAACGGCGAGATCCGCGACCAGCGCTTCACCGGCGTCGAGACCGGTCGGGCGATCGAGTCCGCGATGAGCCTGCCGCTGGTCACCGCGCACGGGCCGATCGGTGTGCTGAACCTGGCGCGCACCGCGCCGGCGCCGGTGTTCGCCGACGGCGACCTCGCCGCGGTGGAGCGCGAACTGTGCGTCGCCGCCGAGACGCTGGAACGTCTGCTGCGCCTCGAGATCGCCGACGGCATGGCGCTGCCCGACGGGCCGCCGCCCGGCGGCACGCTGGTCGCTCCCGGCGCGCAGGAATCGCGCGACTACACGCTGGGCATGGCGCGCGTCCGCGCCCACGGTCCGGGCGCCGACCTCGTCGAGCGCGTCGCCCACTCCGATGGTTCCTTCGACCTGCTGTTCGCCGACATGACCGGCGCGTACGGCGACGCCGCGCACGCCGCCGCGTTCGCGCAGGGCCTGTTCGTGGCCGGCGCCGCGCCCGGCCGCGCACCCGTCGTGCTCGCCGCGCGACTCGACGCCGAACTGCGCCAGCGCCTGCACGGTCGCGCCGCGGCCGGCATCTGGCTCGCGCACATCGGGCGCAACGGCGAGATCACGTCGTGCGCGGCCGGCGCGATGCCGCCGTTCTGGGTGCCGAGCGACGGCAGCGCGATCCATCGTCTGGAGAGCGGCGGGCCGCGCTGCGGCGGACAGATGCCGGGCGACTACGCCGAAGAGAACGTGCGCATGCTCCCCGGCGACGTGCTGGTCGTCGTGAGCGACGGCGTCCTCGAAGCCCGTGACGGCGCCGGCCGACGATTCGGGGAGTACGTGCTGGCCGAGCTGCTCGACGAGAGCCGCCACGTGCCGGTGGAACGTCTGGTCGAGCGCATCCTCGACGCCGCCCTCGCCCACGTCGGGCGCGGTCGCCCCGCCGAGGAACTCGTCGCGCTCGCGCTGCGCTTCCGCCCGTCACGCTGACGCACCGACGCCGAAGCGCTGAATCCACCGGCCCGCCGTCCTGGTCGCTGCGCGCGCGTGCGTGCTAGGCTTCGCGGCCCATGCAGCGCGTCTTCCTCGAAACCTACGGCTGCCAGATGAACGTGGCCGACAGCGAAACCATGGCCGGCGTGCTCGTCCGCGCCGGGCTCACGCTCGTCGATCGCCCGGAAGACGCGGACGCCGTGCTGCTGAACACGTGCGCCATCCGCGAGCACGCCGAACAGCGCGTGCTCGGCCGCCTCGGCGAATTCGCGCACCTGAAGCTCACCCGGCCCGACCTCGTGGTCGGCGTGGCCGGCTGCATGGCCCAGCACCTGCGCCAGCGCCTGATCGGGCGCTCGCGCGTGCTCGACCTCGTGGTCGGCCCGGACGGCTACCGGCACCTGCCGGATCTCCTGCGGCGCGCCGCCGGCGAGCCGGTTGCGCACGTGCGCCTCGATCGTGACGAGACGTACGGCGACCTCGAGCCCCGGCGCACGCCGGGCGTGCGCGCCTGGGTGACGGTGCAGCGCGGTTGCGACAAGTTCTGCACGTATTGCGTCGTGCCGTTCACGCGCGGCCGCGAGCGCAGCCTGCCGCTCGACGATCTCGTGCGCCAGGTCGAGGGCGCGGTGCGCGACGGCTTCCGCGAAGTCGTGTTCCTCGGCCAGACCGTGAATTCGTACCGGCACGGCGCGCACGACTTCGCGGACCTGCTCCGCGCGGCGAACGACGTGCCGGGACTCGCGCGCGTCCGCTTCACGTCGCCGCATCCGAGCGACATGAGCGAACGCGTGATCGCGGCCATCGCCGAGAGCCCGCGCGTGTGCAAACACGTGCACCTGCCGCTGCAGTCGGCATCCGACACGATGCTGAAGGCCATGAACCGCACGTACACGATTCTCCAGTACCGCGCCGTGGTGGCGCGCCTGCGCGCCGCCATGCCGGGCCTCGGGCTCAGCACCGACATCATCGTCGGCTTCCCCGGCGAGACCCCCGAGGACTTCGCGGCCACCGCGCGGTACCTCGAAGAAACGCGCTTCGACAGCGCGTTCCTGTTCAAGTACTCGGCGCGCCCGGACACGCGCGCCTACCAGTGGCCCGAGACCGTCGACGAGGCCGAGAAGGGCCGGCGGCTCCAGGCCCTGATCGACCTGCAGCACCGCGTCTCCGGCGAGCTGAACGACGCGGCGCTCGGCCGCGAGGTCGAGGTGCTCGTCGAGAGCGTGGCGCGCAGGAACCCGGCGCAGCTCTACGGCAAGAGCGACGAGTTCCGCACGGTCGTGTTCCCGAACGACGGCACCGCGCCCGGAACGTTGCGCCGCGTCCGCGTGGTGGGCGCCACGCCGATCACGCTGTTCGGCGAGCCGATCGACGCGCCGCGGCCGTTGACGCTGACGCTCGGCGCGGCGCCGTTCAGAGCGCCGAGCGCACCGGCGACGACGCCGGTCGCGCCGATCGCCGGCTGAGCTCCGCGGCGTCCCAAGCCAGCAGCCCGGCGCCGACGACGCCCGCGCGCTCGCCGAGTTCGGCCGGTACGACGCGCAGTCCGCGGCGGTGCGACTCCAGCGTGTAACGCGCGATGCTCGAGCGCAGCGGCGCGAGCAGCGCGTCGCCGGCCCTCGCCACCCCGCCTCCGATCACGACGCAGTCCGGGTCGAACAGGTGGACCGCGGTGGCGATCGACGCGCCCAGCCGGTCCACGAAGCGCGCGATCAGCGCCTGAGCCGCGGCGTCGCCGGCCGCGGCCCGCGCGAACACGGCGCGCGCGTCGCTTGCCGGCGGGTCGAGCTTCGCTCCGGCGCGGGCCAGGCCGTCTCCCGAAGCGTCCGGCTCCACGCAGTCGGGCACGCCGCACGCGCACGGCTCGGCGCCGGGTCCGAGCGGGACGTGACCCAATTCGCCGGCGCCGCCGCGCGCGCCGCGCCACGGGCGGTCGTCGAGCACGATGCCGCAGCCGATGCCGGTGCCGATCGTGACGGTGAGCGACGCGCGCGCGCCGCGGGCCGCGCCGATCCGGTGCTCGGCGAGCGCCGCAAGGTTCGCGTCGTTGTCGAGCGCCGGACGCGCGCCGAGACGCGCCTCGAGCCAGTCCGCGAGCGGCGCGTCGGTCCAGTGCGGCAGGTGCGCGGTGCGTCCGACGAGCACGCCGCGCTCCGCGTCGACGACGCCCGGGCAGCCGATCCCGACGGCCACGGCGCGCGCACCGTCGAGCGCGCGTGCCTCGGTCTCGATCGTGTCCAGCGGCGCGAGCGCGCCGTGCGTGACGCGTGACGGCGCCTCGCGGAACTCGAGCACGCTCCCGTCGCGCGCGACGCGCGCCGCCTTGAGCGACGTGCCGCCGATGTCCAGCCCCAGCGCGAAATTCGAGTGCATCATCCCCTCGCCCCCCGCTACCATGCGCTTCGGATCCACGCCACCATGTCAGAGGCCCTCACCCCCCCGCAAGCGCATGCCGATCCTACGCGCCGCGCCCGCCGCGGCGTGTGGGTGTTCCTGTTCATGGTGGGCGCGGTGGCCCTGGTGTTCGCGCCGCTCCGCCTGGCGTTCGGCGGGCCGGATCATCCACGCACCGATTTCGCGTGCATGGTGACGCTGGTGTGGATCCCGGCGCTGGCCGCGACGTTCGCGCGCGGCCGGCTCGGCGAAGGCTTCGCCGACCAGCCGCTCGGCCTGGCGCCGGCTCTCGCGCCGCGCCCGCTGCTCGTCGCGCTGCTGTTCCCGCTCGGAGTCATGAGCGTTTCCTACGGCGTGTCGTGGGCGTTCGGCCTGGCGCCGTTCGCGCCGCCGGCCGATCTGGCACGCGAGGGGCTGCATCCCGCGCTCGCCAGCGCGGGTCACGTGCTCGGGGGGCTGCCGCTGTGGATCTTCCTCGCGCTCGGCGAGGAGCTGGGCTGGCGCGGCTATCTCGTGCCGCGCCTCGTGGCCAGCGGCTGGCGTTTTCCGCTCCTCCTCAGCGGCCTGGTGTGGAGCGGCTGGCACGTGCCGGCGGTGCTGTTCGGGCACTATCCGGCCGGCCCGAGCGTGCTGCTCTCGACGATCGGCATCGTCCTCACGCTCACCGCGTTCGCGTTCGTGCTCGCGCGGCTGCGCCTCGATACCGGCAGCGTGTGGCCGCCGACCCTGGCCCACGCGATGTGGAACGCGGTGTTGTTCGACGGCTTCGAGCCGGTCACCGGCCAGGCCACGCACTGGACGCGCGAGAGCGGCTTCGTGGTCGCCCTCGTGACGGTGACGGGCGCGGCGCTCGTGATGCGCGGCTTCGTCGCGCCACGCGCCGGACACGTGACGCCGCCGCGCCCACGGGACGCCGCGTGAGCGCGCGCGGGCGTGCGGTGGCCGGCGTCGTTCTGGCGGCGCTCGCGCTGGGCGCCGGCGGGTCCCCGCCGGCCGCGCCGCGCGCGCTGCGCTCGGGAACGTTGCGCCTCGCCGGACTGTCGGCCCCGGTGCGCATCGTCACGGACCGCTACGGCATTCCCCACATGCGCGCCGCGAACCTGCCGGACCTGTACCTCGCGTGGGGCTACGTGACCGCGCGCGACCGGCTGTGGCAGCTGGAAATGACGCGCCGCGCGGCGCGCGGTCACCTGTGGGAATGGCTCGGCAACTCGACGCTCGAAGCAGACGGCGGCGCGCAATTGCTGCGACTCGCCGAGCGCGCGGATCGCGTGTGGGCACGCGACCGCCACGTGCCCGAGGTGGCGATGCCGCTGGAACGCTACGCCGCCGGCATCAACGCGTATCTCGCCGAGTGCCGCGTGGGCCGCGCGCCGTGGCCGCCCGAGTTCCTGCGCGTGGGCCGTCGTCCCGAAGACTGGAAACCCGAGGACAGCGTCGCCGCTCTGTTCGGGCTCGGGGTCACGCTCGACTTCGACGTGCCCGAGCTGCGCGAGGGCGCGGCGATCGCGGCGCACGGCCGTGCCTGGGAAGACGCACGCGAGCGCTTCGAGGGGCAATGGATGTACGACACGATTCCGGACAGCGCGGCCGCGCGACTCGGCGCGGCGAGTCTCGAAGCGGCGCCCGCGAGCGCGCGGCACGGGCCGGAGCACGCCGCGCGCGACGCGGACGCCGCCCTGGCGGCGATCGGGCCCGCGACGTGGCGCGACGCCGCGCGCGCGCTGGCGTGGTTCCGGCCGCCCGTGCAGGACGGCGAGGACCGGCGCGCCAGCAACGAATTCGCGGTGGGCGCGAAGCGCAGCGCGAGCGGAGCGCCCCTGCTCGCGAACGACCCGCACCTCGAACTCACTGCGCCGGGTCCCTTCCACGTGATCCACTTGTGCGTACCCGGGCAGGTCGACGCGATCGGCGCCACGGTGCCGGGCCTGCCATCCATCGTGAGCGGGCGCAACCGCACGTGCGCCTGGGGCGTGACCGCGCTCAGCGCCGACGTCGTCGACGTCTACGCGGACACGCTGTCGGACGACGGCCGCCGCGTGCGCTGGCGCGGGGCCGGCGCCGACGCGGGCGGCTGGGCTCCGGTGCGCGAGGCGCCGTTCGATCTCGCGTTCACGGTGCTCGGCCTTCGCGTCCCGATTCCCGGCCAGGTGCGCCGCTATACGCCGCACGGGCCGGTGCTGGTCTTCGATCGCAAGCGTCACGTCGCGCTCAGCGTGCGCTGGGCGGTCGACGACGAACACATGACGCTGGCCGGCCTCACCGGGCTCGAGCGATCGACGAGCGCCGCGGAAGCCGCGAAGCGCTACCGCAGCCTCTCGACGCCCGGCATCAACGTCGTCGCCGCCGACCGCGCCGGGCACGTGATCTACGAAACCGTCGGCACGGTGCCCGAACGCCGCGCGGATCCCGGGCGCGGACCGTTGCCCGGCGACGGCCGGCACGAATGGGGCGCGATGATCCCTCCCGAGCGCATGCCGGCGTGGAACGTGCCCGCGGACGGCTTCGTGGTGAACGCGAACAATCGGCCGATGCGCCCCGGTCCCGGCACGGCGTGGCCGCGGTATGACTGGATCCACGATCGGGCGCGGCGCATCGCCCAGCGCCTGGCCGGCGACCGCAGCGTCACGCCGGCCGACATGGCGAGCGTGCAGAACGACGTGTATTCGAGCGCGGGCGCGCGCGCCGTGCCGCTGCTCCTGGCCGCCGCCGATTCGCTGCCGTCGCGCCTCACCCCGCGCCTGCGCGCGGCGCTCGACACGCTGCGCGCGTGGGATTTCTACGCGCGCCGCGGGCGCGTCGCGCCCACGCTGTTCCGCGCGTGGCTGAGCGCGCTGCAGCGCCGCTCGCGCACCGAGGGTCACCCCGGATTGACGCTGGCCGCGCTGGCCGGCCGCGCCCCCGAGGCGCTGCGCATCCCCAAGACGGAAACTCCCGAGCGGCCGGCCGTCGCCGCGGTCGCCGGACTCGAACTCGCGCTCGCCGAGCTGGAGAAGCGCCTCGGCCCGGACCTCGCGACCTGGAACTGGGGCCGCGCGCACCGCGCCCGCTTCGCGCACGCACTCTCGGCGCTGGATCCGCGCGAGCGCTGGGAACCGCCGCTCGAACCCGTCGACGGCGACGGCAGTTCGCCGGCTTCGACCGGCTCCACGCTGCCGTGGGGCACGGACGTGACACACGGGCCCGCGTTCCGCCACGTCGTCGACCTGGCCGCGCCCGATTCCTCGTGGGGCGTCGTGCCGCCGTACAACGCGGCGGGCGCGCCGCTCACGCCGGATCGCAACCTCGCGGCGCGCTGGTCGCACCACGCGTACGTGCCGTTCTATCTCTCGTGGGAGCGCATCGAGCGCGTCGCCGAGAGCGCGCTCGACCTCGAGCCCGCGCGTTGAGCGCGTTCGGAAGGACGACGGGCGCCGTGAGGATGAGCCCTCGCGGCGCCCGTTTCGTGCGTGGCTTCGGCTAGAACCCGGCGATCTCGCGGATGGCGGCGAGCAGCGTGTCCTTCTGCGGCAGGATCACGTCCTCGAGCGTCGGCGCGTACGCGATCGGCGTGTCGAGCGCGCCAATGCGCCGCACCGGGGCGTCCAGGTCCATGAAGCACTCGGACGCGATCTTCGCCGCGATCTCCGCGCCGAATCCGCAGAACAGCGTGTCCTCGTGCGCGACGATCACGCGCCCGGTCTTCTTCACCGATTTCGCGATCGATTCGAAGTCGAGCGGCTGGATCGTGCGCAGGTCGAGGATCTCGGTGTCGAGGCCCTGCTCGGCCAGCTCCTGGGCCGCGAGGTACGCGCGCTGGACGAGCGCGCCGTACGTCACGACCGTCACGTCCGAGCCCTCGCGCACCACGCGCGCGCGACCGAACGGCACCGTGTACTCCGGGCCCGGATACACGCCCTTCGCGTACGGCTGGCGGTACAGGTGCTTGTGCTCGAGGAACAGCACCGGATCCTCCGAGCGCAGCGCCGTGCGCAGCAGCCCGTTCGCGTCGAGCGCGTTCGAAGGCAGCACGACGCGCAGGCCCGGGCAGTGCGCGAAGATGCTCTCGCCGCACTGGCTGTGGTACGGAGCGCCGCCCCTCAAGTAGCCGCCGTACGCCGTGCGGATGATCACCGGGCACGAGAACGCGTTGTTCGAGCGGTAGCGCATGTAACCGAGTTCGTTGCGGATCTGCATCATGGCCGGCCAGATGTAGTCGAAGAACTGGATCTCGACGACCGGACGCAGGCCGAGTGTGGCGAGGCCGATGGCGCGGCCCACGATGTTCGCTTCGGCGAGCGGCGAGTTGTAGACGCGCTTCGCGCCGAACAGCTTCTGCAGCCCCCACGTCACGCCGAACACGCCGCCCTTGCCCTTCGTCTCGCCCAGCACGTCCTCGTGCGACGCGTCCGCGATGTCCTCGCCGAACATGACGATCCTGGGATTGCGCTTCATCTCGTCGCGCAGGCAGTAGTTGATGTTCTGCAGCATCGTCTCGGTCTGCGCCGCGGGATCGACGTTCGGCTCGACGGCGAAACGCTCGGACGTGGGATCGACGTCGGGCGAGAACACGTACATCGCGGCGGACGACGTCGGCGGCTGCGGGCGCGTGATCGCCTCGTCGCTGGCCGCGCGCAGCTGCGTCAGGACTTCGGCGTGCAGGCGCTCCAGCCCGGCGTCGTCGAGCACGCCCTCCTCGACGAGGAAGCGCGCGAACGTCTTCAGGCAGTCGCGCTGCGCTTCCGTCTCGCGCTCGGCCTTCGAGCGGTACTTCGTCTCATCGTCGGACATCGAATGCGAATACGGGCGCGTGACGACGGCGCGCACGAACGCCGGGCCCTTGCGCGCGCGGCAGTACTCGACGGCCTCCTTGAGGATCCCGTACGACTCGACCGGGTCGCAGCCGTCGATCTCGCCGACCCAGTGCAGGTTCGGGAAGCCGCGCACCAGTTGCGCGACGTTGCCGCCCGCGGTCTGCACGTCGACGGGCACCGAGATGGCGTAGCCGTTGTCCTCGACCAGGAACAGCACCGGGAGCTGGAGATTGCACGCGGTGTTCATCGCCTCCCAGAACTCGCCCTCGCTCGTCGTGCCGTCGCCGGCCGTGACGAGCACGACTTCGTCGCCGCGCACCTTGCCCTTGAACTCGGGGTACGCCGCCTCCAAGTCGCGATACTTGACGAGCGCCTCGGCCGCGCCGACCGCCTGCAGGAACTGCGTGCCGGTCGGGCTCGACTGCGACACGATGTTCAGCTTCTTGTGGCCCCAGTGGCTCGGCATCTGCCGGCCGCCCGAATTCGGATCCTCGGCCGCCGCCACCGCGGACAGCAGCATCTCGCGCGGCGTCATGCCCAGCTCGAGGCACAGCGCGCGGTCGCGGTAGTAGGGGTAGAACCAGTCGCTACCCGAGCGCAGCGCGCGCCCGGCCGCGACCAGCACCGCCTCGTGCCCGGCGCCCGAGATTTGGAAGAAGATCTTGTCCAGCTTCTTCAGCCGGATCTCCTCGTCGTCCAGCCGGCGCGACGTGAACATGGTCCGGTAGATGGCGACGAGGTCGTCGGAGGTGAGCCCGTGATGCCGGGCGGAAGCGGGCGCGGTGGTGCGGGTGGCCGCCATCAGCGGAGGTCTCCTAGGGGACACGAGGGAAGGAAGCGCACAGAGCCTACCCGAGGGGCGACGGCCCTTCAACCCTCGTCCCTGCCCAGCGCTCCCGCCTGCCACGGCCCGAGCGACGCGCCGAGCGAATTTGACGTCACCCGGCGCGATGTCCCTTTCGGACCGCTCTCGGGCGGGCATAGACTTTTCGGATCGGATCGGTTCGCGGCGACATGCGAGTGGTTGGCGCGCGTAGATCGCGCGCACCACGGTCGATCGAAGCCGCGAGCCGAGGTGGACTCCCTCAGCCGAAAGGACGCTCTCATGCTCGCGAAGCCGCTCGCGATCGCAGTCGTCTTGCTGCTGTGCCCGCTCGTCGCCTCAGCCGCGTTCGTCCAACAGGGGCCGAAGCTCGTGGCGTCCGACGCCTCGGGCCAACCTCACGAGGGCACGTCCGTCGCGCTCTCTGCTGACGGAAACACGGCCATCGTCGGGGGGCCATTCGACAACGGCAGCGGAGCGGCGTGGATCTACACGCGCAGCGGCGGCGCTTGGACGCAGCAGGGTCCCAAGTTGGTGGGCACCGGCGTGGCAAGCGTGGCCGCTCAGGGTTGGTCCGTCGCGCTCTCCGCGGACGGAAACACCGCCCTCGTGGGCGGATACTTCGATAACTCGAGCACGGGCGCCGTATGGGTATTCACACGCAGCGGAGGCGTGTGGACGCAGCAGGGCCCGAAGCTCGTGGGCACGGGCGCGGTGGGCACGGCCTCTCAGGGATGGTCCGTCGCGCTCTCCGCGGACGGGAACACCGCCCTTGTGGGCGGATACACCGACAACTCGAACGCGGGCGCCGTATGGGTGTACACGCGCAGCGGCGGCGTGTGGACGCAGCAAGGTGGCAAGCTGGTTGGCTCCGGCGCGGTTGGTAGCGCCGACCAAGGCACGTCCGTGGCGCTGTCCGCGGATGGGAACACGGCCATCGTCGGTGGATATACCGACGCCTCTTTTAGCGGCGCGACGTGGGTCTTCACCCGGAGTGGTGGCGTTTGGAGCCAGCAGGGCGGAAAGCTGGTCGGCTCCGGCGCGATTGGCAACGCGCTCGAGGGCTCCTCCGTCGCGCTTTCCGCGGACGGGAACACGGCCGTCATCGGCGGATACGGCGACAATTCAGTGACGGGGGCCGCGTGGGTATTCACGCGCGGCGGCGGCGTCTGGACGCAACAGGGCGGCAAACTGGTCGGAACCGGTGCTACGGGCAGCGCGTTCCAGGGCAGTTCCGTCGGGCTGTCCGCCGACGGGAACACCGCGCTCGTCGGCGCGGATGGAGACAATTCCAACATCGGGGCGGCGTGGGTTTACGTGCGCCATGGCGGTGCGTGGAGTCAGTTGGGCCCGAAGGTGGTGGGCAGTAGCGCCGTCGGGGCGGCGGAGGAGGGGGCCAGTGCCGCACTGTCGGCGGATGGTCAGACGGCCATGCTGGGTGGATTCGGTGACAACAGTGCGACCGGCGCAGCCTGGGTGTTCACCGATCACGCGCCGGAAATCATGGCCATCGCGGACGTGCGCAACGACCAGGGCCGCCAGGTACGCTTGAGCTTCGGGGCGTCCCGGCTCGACGCTCTCGGTTCTCCGACACCGATCCTCGGCTACTACATCTATCGTCGGGAAGCGATCGCGCTCGCGATGCTCACGTCGACGGTCCCGGGGCCAGCTTCGCTCCCCGATCAGGCGCAACTCGCCGGATGGGACTACGTGATGACGGTGCCGGCCACCACGGACGACGTCTATCAGACAGTGGTGCCGACGCTCGCGGACTCCAACAGCACGGGCTTCCATCGCACCGCGCTGTTCGTGCGCGCGGCGACGGCGACGCCCGGGATCTTTTTCGATTCGGCGGTCGACTCGGGCTACTCCGTGGACAACCTACCGCCCGTGCCGCCGGCGCCGTTCACCGCGGCCTATGCGTCAGGCGCGACGCACTTGCACTGGGGCCCGAACCGGGAAGTCGACCTCTGGTACTACAAACTCTATCGCGGCAGTTCGGCCGGATTCGTGCCGGGCGCGAGCAACCTCGTGGCGAACCTGCCGGACACCGGTTACGCCGACGTGGGTCCGGCCGGGAGCTACTACAAGCTCTCGGCGGTGGATGTGAACGGCAACGAGAGCGCGACAAGCCTCGTGACGCCGAGCGCGACGACCGGAGTCGACGATGCCGCGCTGCCGGGCGAACTGGCGCTGGCCACGCCTCGACCGAATCCGGCGCGTGCCTCGACCCTGCTGTCGTTCGCGCTGCCTCACGCGGGGCCGGTTTCGCTGGAGGTCTACGACATGGCGGGCCGGCACGTGCGCACGGTGAGCGCCGGACCGCTGGAGGCCGGCGTCCACGCGCTGCCGTTCGATCTCCGGGACGATGCCGGGCGGCCGGAGCCGGACGGACTCTATTTCGTGCGCCTCGAAGCCGCGGGGCACACGGTCGTCGAGAGGCTCTCGATCGTTCGGTGATCGAGGCGTCCCCGCGTTGCACGAGGAACGGCCCGTTCCCGATTCAGTAAAGGGAGCGGGCCGTTCCTCGCGTCGCTCACCACCCGAGCGCGCATCCGTCCTTCCGCTTCTCGGTCGCGCCCGCGAACACGTGGGTCACGGGATCGCGCCAGATCGCCTGGTAGCCGCCGTACGCGCCGACCGGTTCGCCGGCCAGCGTGTGGCCGCGCGCCTTCAACTCGTCGAGCACGCCCTGCGGCAGGCCGTCCTCGATGTGCAGCACGCCTCCGTCCGACATCACGGTGCCGGTCGGCTCGCTCGAGCCGGTGTGGTGGAAGCGGATCGCGTCGCCCGCCTCCTGCAGGTTCATGCCGAAGTCGACGAGGTTGACGATGACCTGCGCGTGGCCCTGCGGCTGCATGTCGCCGCCCATGAGGCCGAACGCCATCAAGGGCTGCCCGTCCTTCGAGAGGAACGCGGGGATGATGGTCTGGAACGGACGCTTGCCCGGCTCGAGCGCGTTCGGATGCCCGCGATGCAACGAGAACAGCCCGCCGCGATCCTGGATGCCGAAGCCCAGTTCGGGCACGACGTAGCCCGAGCCGAAGCCGGTGTAGTTGCTCTGGATGAACGAGACCATGAGCCCGCTCTCGTCCGCGGCGCACAGGTACGTCGTCTCCTTCTGATCGAGCGCGGCGACTTCGCCCGGTGAGTCCGTGCGCGCGGCGTGCTTCATGTCGATGAGCTGCGCGCGCTGCTTCGCGTAAGTCTTGGACAGCAGCTCCGCGATCGGCAGCTTCGCAAACGCCGGGTCCGCGTAGTACCGCGCGCGATCCGCGAACGCGAGCTTCTTGGCCTCGGTCAGCACGTGCCAGAAATCCGCCGAGTTGCGGCCCATGCTCTTGAGATCGAAGTTCTCGAGGATGTTCAACAGCTGGAGCGCGGCCAGGCCCTGGCTGTTCGGCGGCAGCTCCCACACGTCGTAGCCGCGATAGTTCGTCGACAGCGGCTGATCCCACGTCGAGTGATGCTGCGCGAAGTCGGCCTTCGCGAAGAAACCGTGGTTCGCGTCCGAGTAGCGGACGAGCGCGTCGGCGATCGGGCCCTTGTAGTACGCGTCGCGGCCCTTCTCGGCGACGAGGCGCAGCGTCTTTCCGAGCGCGGGATTGCGGAAGACTTCGCCTTCCTTCGGCGCGTGGCCGCCGGGCATGAACACGTCCGCGAAGCCCGGCTTGTCCTGGAACACGTGCGCCCCGCGCTCCCAGTCGCCGGCAATCACGGGTGACATCGGGAAGCCTTCCTCGGCGTAGCGGATCGCCGGCGCGAGGATCCGGCTCATCGGCAACTTGCCGTACTTGGCGTGGAGTTCGAACCAGGCATCGCAACAGCCCGGCACCGTCCACGAGTACGGCGAGTACAGCGGGATCGTCCCGTCCTTGTCGGCCGGCACCTTGTCGATGGTGAGCGCGAGCGGCGCGCGGCCCGAGCCGTTCAGGCCGACCATCTTCTGCGCCTTCGGATCCCACAGGATCGCGAACAGGTCGCCGCCCAGGCCGCACGAGGTCGGCTCCATGAGCCCGAGACACGCGTCCATGGCGATCGCGGCGTCCGCGGCCGTGCCGCCGGCCTTCAGCATCTCGAGTCCGGCCTGCACCGCGAGCGGCTGCGCGGCGCACACCATGCCGTGGCGCGCGTACACGACCGAGCGCGTGGCGACGCCGCGTCCGGTCGCCGGCACCGAGGCGTCGAGAGTCATCGGCAGGATGAGTCCGGCGCCGAGCGCCAGGGCGACGAAGGGCAGGCGGGGCATGGGCGAACCTCCATGAGAGGGCGTGTGGCGCACATGCGCGCGAGCCTAGACTGGACGCGCGGGAGCCGCAACGGTTGTCGCGCGCGCGAGCGCTCGCCTATACTGCGTGCCGCTTTTCCGCATCCGCTTCTCTCACGGCGCCGAGGGGCGCTCTCGACCAGAAGGAGCCGTCATGGCCCGCTTCACCGGCGTGGACTTCTACGACGTGGACTCGCTGCTCACGGAAGAAGAGCGGCAGATCCGCGACCACGTGCGCGACTGGGTCGAGGAGCGCTACCTCCCGCTCGTCGAGCACGCGTACGAAGACGCGAAGTTCCCGTCCGAGGTGATCCCCGAGGTCGCGGAGATGGGCCTCTTGGGCGCGACGCTGCCCGAGAAGTACGGCTGCGCCGGCGTGAATCCCACGGCGTACGGCCTGGCCATGCAGGAACTGGAGCGCGGCGATTCGGGGCTGCGCTCGTTCGCGTCGGTGCAGGGTTCGCTCGCCATGTATCCGATCTACGCGTACGGCAGCGAGGCGCAGCGCATGAAGTGGCTGCCGAAGATGGCGAAGGGCGAAGTCATCGGCTGCTTCGGCCTGACCGAGCCGGACTTCGGCTCGGATCCGGGCGGCATGATCACGCGCGCCGTGAAGAAGGGCGGCGAGTACGTCCTCAACGGCGCGAAGATGTGGATCACGAACGGCACCGTCGCCGACCTCGCGGTGGTGTGGGCCAAGCTGAAGAGCGAGGACTCGGGCCGCGAGGAGATCCGCGGCTTCCTCGTCGAGAAGGGCATGAAGGGCTTCTCGGCGCCCGAGCAGAAGCGCAAGCACTCGCTGCGCGCGTCGGTGACGAGCGAACTGATCCTCCAGGACGTGCACGTCTCGGAGGAGCACCTGCTGCCGAACGTGAACGGCCTGAAGGGCCCGCTCGGTTGCCTGTCGCAGGCGCGCTTCGGCATCGCGTTCGGCGTGGTCGGCGCGGCCATGGCGTGCTTCCACGCCGCCGCCGAGTACAGCAAGACGCGCGTGATGTTCGGCAAGCCCATCGGCTCGTATCAGCTCGTGCAGAAGGAGCTGGCCGACATGCTGACGCAGATCACGATGGCCCAGCTGCTGTCGGTGCAGCTCGGGCGGCTCAAGGAGCGCGGCGTCGTCCAGCCGCACCACATCTCGATGGCCAAGCGCAACAACTGCGAGATGGCCCTCGAGGTGGCGCGCCGCTCGCGCGACATCCTCGGCGCGAACGGCATCACGGCCGAGTACCCGGTGATGCGCCACATGTGCAACCTCGAGTCGGTGAAGACGTACGAGGGCACGCACAACATCCACACGCTCGTGCTGGGCGAGACCATCACCGGGCTGGCCGCGTACCGCTGAAGCCGGGTTTCGACGCGCGTGCGCCGGGAGCGGCACGCGCCCCCCGCGCCCACGCGACGGCGAACTAGTCGACGAACAGGTCGAATCCGAACTTCAAGCCGATGACGTTCAGGTCGACTCCGCCGGTGTCTCCCGACACCACACGGTCGTAACGCGCTTCGATCCGAGTCCCGCCGTGCCCGTTCGCCATCTTCGTGCGCACCCCGATGCCCGCGCCGAAGATGGTGCTCGTCTGCGTCGTGCCGTCGCCGCTCAATGCGTTGAGTCCGAGCCCGCCGGTGAGGTAGGGCAGCGCGCCCGTTGAGCCGAAGTCGTGCTGGAAATTGATCGTGCCCGCGATGCTCGAGAACGTCGACCCGCTCCCGCTCAGAATCGAGAAGCCCGTGTCGAGCGCGACCTCGTCGTGCCCGCCCGACGTGATCTGGCCGATGCGGATGCCGGGCACGAAACCGCCGAAGAACAGGTTCGTCGAACTGGGCGCTTCGAACAGCGTGACCGAGTCGCCGTTGCCTTCCGCAGGGCTCACCACCTGAAGTCCGAGATTCGTCCCGACGAACGTGGTTCCGGCGAAGGCGGGGGCGGCGTACGCGAGCGACGCGGCGAGCAGCACACAAGCGAAGCGCATCGGATCCTCCTGGAGAGAGGGAGCGGCATCCGGTCCGCGCGCAGCATGAAGGCGCATGGCGCGTCGCGCAACGCCCGGCTTGTGGCCGGTGTCTCATCCATCAGGTGAGAACAGATCGGCTAGTGCGTTCTGTACACGTGCGATAGCCGGGCCGCAACGAACGGGGCCGGGGACCGCGCACGGCCTCGCTCGCCCTCAAGCCGGCGGCGAAACATGCCGAAAACCGAGCCAACGGCCGCTCCCGCTCGACCCCGGCGCTTCTTCCCCAAGGATGGACGCACGTTGACCTCGAAACACTGGATGTTGCCGGCGCTCGCGCTGCTCTCGATCGGCGCGCCCGCGGAAGCCGGAGTGATCCGCGGCACGTTGCACGTCCCTTCGGTGACCGCGCCCGCTCCCGCCGCGAACGCCTATCCCGGTCGCGCGAGCGCGCTCCCCGGCATGCACATGGTCGTGCACGGGCTGGTCGGTGACGCCGTGCTGTCGATCGAACGCATCCCGGCGGACGCCGAGTCCACGCTCGCGTCCTCGGCCTCGCGGCCCCGACTCGCGCAGAAGGACCAGTCGTTCGTGCCGCGCGTCGTGCCGGTCGCGGTGCGCGGCGTCGTGGACTTTCCGAACATGGACCCGATCTATCACAACGTATTCAGCCTGTCGCCGCTGCGCCGCTTCGACCTCGGCAAGTACCCGCAGGGTCAGTCCAAGTCCGTGACGTTCCCGCGCACCGGCGTGATCAACGTGTACTGCGACATCCACTCGAGCATGGAGGCGTTCATCGTCGTCCTGCCGAATCACGCGTTCACCCAGCCGCATGCCGCCGGCGACTTCGCGTTCCCCGATCTGCCGGCCGGTCACTACAGCGTCAAGGTGTGGCACCCCGACCTCGGGCTGCTGAACCGCGACGTCGACGTGCCCGAGCAGGGCGACGCGACGTTGGATCTGAGCTACTAGTGAAACGCTTCCAGCTGCGCCTCGCGCTGCGCGCCCGCATCGTGATCTTCACCGCGCTGCCGATCGCGACGCTGACCCTGGCCACGCTGTGGACCGTCAACCACCGTGTGAGCCAGCAGGTCGACGACGGCATCCGCGAGGACCTGCAGCGCGCTTCGGCCGTCGTCGAGAACGTGCTCGAAGCCCGCCGCGCCGCGCTCGCGCTGGCCGGGCAGGTGATCGTGCAGGATCCCAAGTTCTTCTCCACGCTGACCATCCCCGGCTCGTTCCACGACGCGCAGCTGCGCGCGACCGTGGCCGGCGTGGCCCGCGACTTCAACGTGCTGACCCGGGCCGATCTGTTCGAAGTGACGGACGCCGAAGGCCACCTGCTCGCGTCCGTCGGCGAATCCAATTCGGACGAACAGGGCCGCGCGCCCCTCGTGGCCGGCGCCGTCTCGGGCCATCCCGTCTCGGGGCTCCTGGCCGAGACCGGGGCGCACTGGCAGGTCGAAGCGCTCCCCGTGTTCGCGGGCGGTCGCGTCGTGGGCACGCTGCTGCTCGGCGCGCGCATCGATGCCGCGCTGGCCGCGGAGCTGAAGCGTCTGACGCGCAGCGAGGTGACGTTCCTGTCCGAGGGTCGTCTCACGGCGAGCACGCTCGAGTCCGACGAGGATCGCGCCGCCGTGCTCGCCGGCACGCGCGACGAATCGCGCGGCGTCCTGCCGCACCGCGCGCTGCTCGAGGTGCGCACCCCCGGGCACATCTACCTGACGCTCGTGCGCCCGCTGCCGCACGCGTCGCAGGCCGGAACGCAAGCCTATCTGATGCAGCGCCCGCTCGACCTCGAAACGGCGTTCCTCCGGGAGACGCAGACCGGACTGATCGAGCTGGGCGTCGTCGCGCTGGCCGTCGCGCTGATCGCCGGCGCGCTCATCGCGCAACGCATCACGATGCCTGTCCAGCGTCTGGTGCGCGGCGCCGAGGAGATGGAGCGCGGCAACTACGACTATCCGCTCGAGGTCGAAAGCCACGACGAGATCGGTTACCTCACCGAGCGCTTCCAGGACATGCGCCAGCAGCAGCGCCGCTACGTCAGCAGCCTCGAGGAAGTGGCCCGGGTCAAGAGCGAGTTCCTGACCGTGGCGTCACACGAGCTGCGCACGCCGATCAGCGTGATCCGCGGCTATCAGGAATTGATGGCGCAGGGCTCGCTCGGACCGGTGGCGGGCGAGCAGAAGGAAGCGCTGGAGGCGATCGGACGCAGCGTGCTGACGCTGGGCCGCATCGCCGAGGACGCGACGCGCATGGCCCAGATCGCGAGCGAGCGCATGACGCTGAGCCGCGCCGACGTGACGCTCGGCGACGTGATCGACGCCGCGGTGGCCGAAGCGCGCGCCGACGCGCCGCGCCGCCAGGTGCACCTCAACTGCACGCTCGCGGCCGGACTCGGCACCGGCTGGGTGGACGGCCCGCGCCTGCGCCAGGCCGTCTCGAACCTGGTGCGCAACGGCATCCGCTTCACGCCCGACGGCGGTCACGTCGACGTCGACGCGCGTCGCGATGGGGAGTTGCTCGTGATCCAGGTCTGCGACGACGGCGTCGGCATCCCGCTCGAGAAGCAGCGCCACGTTTTCGAGCGCGCGTCGCTCATGCGCGACTCGCTGCACCACCACTCGTCGAGCTCGCTGGAATTCAACTCCGCCGGCATGGGACTCGGCCTGTCGATCGCGTCCGGTATCGTCGCCGCGCACGGCGGCACGATCGGGCTCGAGAGCGAGCCGGGCGTGGGCAGCCGCTTCACCATCCGGCTGCCGCTGCAGGCCGTCGAACAGATCGACGCCGCGGCCTGACGCACCGTCGAGCGAACGCGGCCTCGGGCCGCGGCCGACGTGCTAGAGTTCGCGGCCGTGCCGTCCCACGCCGTGCCCTCGCCCATCCGACGCGCGCGACCCCGGCCGCTCCTCGAGCGCCGCGCGGGTCTCGATCCGTTCGCCGTCTTCGAGCGCTGGTACCGCGCCGCGCGGCGCGCGCGCCTCCCCGAAGTCGACGCCATGACGCTGGCCACCGCCACGCGGCGCGGTGTGCCTTCCGCGCGCATGGTCCTGCTGAAGGGCGCGGGCC
>DATJGS010000022.1:0-29918 GCA_035494735.1 Saccharimonadaceae bacterium (SeqCode) | reverse complement strand
GTGCGCCACGGGCACACCGAGGTGCCGTCGTCGCCGCTGGTCCCGCACGGCGACCCGACGCTCATGTTCACG
Organism: Saccharimonadaceae bacterium (SeqCode); assembly: GCA_035494735.1. Lineage (GTDB taxonomy): Bacteria > Eisenbacteria > RBG-16-71-46 > RBG-16-71-46 > RBG-16-71-46 > DATJGS01. The sequence goes on along the minus strand of DATJGS010000022.1, from coordinate 29,846 downwards.
ACGGCCGGCATGGTGCAGTTCAAGCCCTATTACTCGGCCACCGGCGACGTGCCGTACTCGCGCGCGACGTCGGTCCAGAAGTGCCTGAGGCTCACCGACCTCGAGAACGTCGGCCTCACGCCGCGGCACGACACGTTCTTCGAGATGCTCGGCAACTTCTCGTTCGGGCCGCGTGCCAAGGGTGCCTACTTCAAGGAAGAAGCGATCGCCTACGCGTGGGAGTTCGTGACCGGTGTGCTCGGTCTTCCGCGCGAGCGGCTCTACGTCTCGATCTTCGAGGGTGAAGGCAAGCTGCCGCGCGACGACGAAGCGGCCGCGCTCTGGAAGAAGCACGGCCTCGCCGCGAACCACATCGTGGCGCTCGGGCGGAAGGACAACTTCTGGGGCCCGGCCGGCGGCGCCGGCGCGTGCGGCCCGTGCAGCGAGATCTACTTCGACCTGGGCGAGAAGCGCCCTGCGTACCTCGCCGACGGCGCGTTCTGGGGCGAGAAGCCGGGCGACGACGGCGATCGCTACATGGAGTTCTGGAACCTGGTGTTCCCTCAGTTCGACGCGCAGAAGGACGGCACGCTCACGCCGCTCGCGCGCCCCGGCATCGACACCGGCATGGGCCTCGAGCGCCTCGCGCTGATCATGCAGGGGAAGAGCATCATCTTCGAGACGGACCTGTTCGCGCCGGTCGTCGACGAAGTGCGCGCGCTGGCGACGCGCGCGCCACGCAACGCGAATGCCGCGGTGCGCGACGCGCGCATCGTCGCCGATCACGTGCGCGGCCTGACGTTCGCGATCGCCGAGGGCGCGTTGCCGGGCAACGAGGGCGCGGGCTACGTGCTGCGCCGCCTGCTGCGCCGCGCCGTGACGCGCGGGCGCTCGAAGCAGGGTCTGGCGATCCGCGAGGCGTTCCTGTCGCGCGCGGCGGATCGCATCATCGCCGACTTCGGCGGGCACTATCGCGAGCTGAAGGAGCAGCGCGGGCTGATCGAGCGCGTGCTCGCGCAGGAAGAGGCGCAGTTCTCGGAGACGTTCGAAGCCGGCCTCACGCTGCTCGAGCGCGAGTTCGACAAGAAGCCGAAGTCGCTCGCGGGCGATCTGCTGTTCAAGCTGCACGACACGTACGGATTCCCCATCGAGCTGACCGAGGAGATCGCCGCCGAGCGCGGCATCGCGGTCGATCGCGAGGGCTTCGAGCGCGCCATGGACGAGCAACGCCACCGCGCGCGCGCCGCGAGCAAGTTCACGAAGACGGCGGCCGGAGACGCGGCGCCGTGGACCGACGTGACGAAGGGCGCGGACTCGGAGTTCCTGGGCTACGACGCGGTCGCGGCGGACGGGCTCACGCTCCGTCGCTGGCGCGAAGCGGGCGAGAACCTGGAGCTCGTGCTCGATCGCACGCCGTGCTACGCGGAATCCGGCGGTCAGGTCGCGGATGGCGGCACGCTGGAGGGCGGCGGCGCGGTCGCGACGCTCGAGCACGTGTACAAGGAAGGCGACGCGATCGTGCACCGCCTCGCGCTGCGCTCGGGCACGCGCGACGCGCTGCTCGCGGCGGGCCGCGCGGGCCAACTGTCGGCGCGCGTCGACGCCGCGCTGCGCCTGCCGACCGAGCGCCATCACACGGCGACGCACCTCCTGCACGCGATACTCCGGCGCACTCTGGGCACGCACGTGCGCCAGGCCGGCTCGCTGGTCGCGCCGGATCGCCTGCGCTTCGACTACACGCACTTCGAAGCCCCGCAGCGCGAGCAGCTCGACGCGATCGAGCGCGCGGTCAACGAGTGGGTGCTGGCCGATCGCGAGGTGTCGTGGCGTGTGATGCCGATCGCCGAGGCCAAGGCCCAGGGCGCGATGGCGCTGTTCGGCGAGAAGTATGGAGCCGAAGTGCGCATGGTCACGGTCGACGGCGTGGACGGCGCCGGCATCGAGCCGAGTCGCGAGCTGTGCGGCGGCACGCATGTGCGCCGCACCGGCGAGATCGGCGCGTTCAAGCTGGTCGGCGAGTCGGCGATCGCGAGCGGCGTGCGCCGCATCGAGGCGCTGTGCGGTCTCGAGACGCTGCGCTGGATCGCGCAGCAGAGCGAGTGGCTGAACGCGACCGCGCACGGCCTGCTGGTCGCGCCGGCGCAGCTGCCGGGCGCGGTCGAGAAGCTGAAATCGGAGCTGGAAGGCCTGCGCAAGGCCGACGCCGACGCGAAGAAGAGCGGCCTCGCGTCCGAGATGCTGAAGCTCGCCGACTCGGCCGAGCACGCGCCGGGCGGGAGCTGGGTCGTGGCGCGCATCGGCTCGGAGGCCGACGCGAACGCGGTGCGCGAGGCGGCGGACGCGCTGCGCCTGAAGCTGAAGCGCGGCGCCCTCGTGCTGGCGCTCGCGAGCGGCGACAAGCTCACGTTCGTCGCCGCGGTCAGCGATGATCTCGTCGCCGAGAAGAAGCTGCGCGCGGACGAGCTGGTGCGCGCGGTCGCGAAGGTCACGGGCGGCTCGGGCGGCGGCAAGCCGCATCTCGCGCTGGCCGGCGGCAAGGACGCGAGCCAGTTGGACGCGGCGCTCGACGAAGCGCGCAAGCTGATCCGGCAGGCGCTCGCGTGAAGGCACTGGTCCTGGCCGGCGGTCGCGGCACGCGGCTGCGCCCGATCACGCATACGAGCGCGAAGCAGCTCGTGCCGGTCGCGAACAAGCCGGTGTTGTTCTACGGCCTGGAATCGCTGCGCGCCGCCGGCATCACCGACGTCGGCATCGTGGTGAGCGACCCGAAGGAGATGCTCGAGCCGGATCGGCGCACGGGCGAGATGACGACCGTGCTCGTCAACAGCCAGGCCGAGATCCGTGCCGCGGTCGGCGACGGCTCGCGCTTCGGGCTCAACGTCACGTACATCGAGCAGGAGGCGCCGCTCGGCCTCGCGCACGCGGTCAAGATCTCGGAGACGTACATGGCCGGGCAGCCGTTCGTCATGTACCTCGGCGACAACCTGATTCGCGACGGCATCACGCCGTTCGTGCGCGAGTTCGAGGCCGAGCGGCCGAACGCGCAGATCCTGCTCGCGCACGTGAAGACGCCGCAGGATTTCGGCGTCGCCGAGCTGGAAGGCGACCACGTCGTGCGCCTGGAAGAAAAGCCGAAGCAGCCGAAGAGCGATCTCGCGCTCGTCGGCGTGTATCTGTTCGACAAGAGCATTTTCGAAGCGGTGAACGCGATCCGTCCGAGCCGGCGCGGCGAGCTGGAGATCACGGACGCCATCCAGCACCTGATCACGTCGGGCAAGCGTGTGCGCTCCCACGTCATCACCGGCTGGTGGAAGGACACGGGCAAGGTCGAGGACATGCTGGAAGCGAACCGCATCGTTCTCTCCGACATGCCGAGCGAGAACCTGGGCGAGATCGACGCGGCCACCGTGGTCGAGGGGCCGGTGCGCATCGGCAAGGGCGCGAAGATCGAGCGCTCGCGCCTGCGCGGGCCGCTCGTGATCGGCGAGAATGCGATCATTCGCGACGCCTACGTCGGCCCGTTCACTGCGATCGGCGACGGCGTCACGCTGATCCACTGCGAAATCGAGCACTCGATCGTGCTCGAGAGGAGCCGGCTGTCGGACCTCGGCGTGCGCCTCGAGTCGAGCCTGATCGGCAAGGACGCCGTGGTGTGCGCGAGCGACACGCGCCCGCGCACGCACCGCCTCGTGCTCGGCGACTCGAGCCGGGTGGAGCTGGCGTGAAGGCGTTGGTCACCGGCGCGGGCGGCATGCTGGGCCACGCGCTGGTTCCGCGGCTGGAAGCGGCGGGGCACGCGGTGCTGCCGCTCACGCGCGCCGACGCCGACGTCACGCGCGCGGACGCGCTCGACTACACGCTTTCGACGTTTCACCCGGACGTCGTGTTCCATCTCGCGGCGTTCACGCGCGTCGACGACTGCGAGACCCACGCCGAGGACGCGCATCGCGTGAACGCGCTCGGCTCGCGCCACGTGGCGCTGGCCGCGGCCAAGGCGCAGGCGCTGCTGGTCGCGATCTCGACGGACTACGTGTTCTCGGGCGATGCGCGAACGCCGTATCGCGAGTACGATGCGGTCGGTCCGCGCTCCGTGTACGGGGCTTCGAAATGGGCGGGCGAGGAGGCGATCCGCGAGCTGTACGCGCGCCACGCCATCGTCCGCACCGGATGGCTGTTCGGCAAGGGAGGCGCGAACTTCATCGACACGATCCTGCGCAAGGGCCGCGCCGGCGAATCGCTGCGCGTCGTCGACGACCAGCGCGGCGCCCCGACGTGGACGGCGGACCTAGCCGACGCGCTGGTGCGCCTCGCCGAGGGCGGCCACGTCGGCACGTTCCACATGACGAGCGCCGGCGAAGGCACGTGGTTCGACGTCGCCACCCACGTGCTGGAGACCGCGGGCGTGAAGACCGCGCTCGCGCGCACCGATTCGAAGACGCTGGCGCGGCCCGCCGCGCGCCCCGCCTATTCCGTGCTCAGCAACGATCTCGTTCGCCAGGTCCTGGGCGCCGCGCTGCCGGAGTGGCGCGACGCCGTGCAGCGTTATCTCGCGGGCGTCGCCGCGCCCGCCGGAAAGGAAGCCTCGTGAGCCCAGCGTCCCGTTCGCAACGCGGTCCCCTCGAGCGCGCCGCGCGCGCGCTGCTCGCCGACTCGTCCCGCTCGATGGCGCGCCTGGAGCGCGCCGCGTCGCGCGCACTGGCCGCGGCCGCGGACGCGGCGATCGAATGCCTGGAGTCGGGCGGCACCGTGTTCTTCTGCGGCAACGGCGGCAGCGCCGCGGACGCGCAGCATCTGGCGGCCGAGTTGTCGGGCCGCTACCTGATGGATCGCCCGCCGCTCGCGGTCGTGGCGCTGACCACGAACACGTCGGCCCTCACCGCGATCGGCAACGACTTCGGTTTCGACCAGGTGTTCTCGCGGCAGCTCGAGGGCCTGGCCACGCCCGGCGACGTGCTCGTCGCCATCAGCACCAGCGGCGGCTCGCGCAACGTGACGCACGCGGTCGAGGTCGCGCACGCGCGGGGCATGACGGTGATCGGCATGACCGGCGCGCGCGGCACGCGCTTCGCCGCCTCGTGCGACCACGCGCTCGTCAGCCCGACCGCGTCGACGCCGCGCATCCAGGAAGGGCACATCGCCATGGGCCACGCGCTGTGCGAACTGATCGAGCGCGCGCTGTTCGCGCAGCGCCCCGCGGCGGTGAAGCGCGGTGCTGCGAAGCGAGCGCGCGGTAGCGCGAAGCGTCGCGGCGCGGCGAAGCGTGGTGGCAAGCGCCGGGGCGGGCGCTGATGTTCGCGCTGGTCGAGGCGCTGCGCCCCAAGCAGTGGACCAAGAACCTGCTGCTGTTCGCGGGCGTGCTGTTCTCGCGGCAGTTCGGCGACGGGTCGCTCGTGCTGCGCGCGGCCGCGGGCTTCGCCGCGTTCTCGCTGCTGTCGGGTTCGGTCTACCTGCTGAACGACGTGATGGACGTGAAGGCCGACCGCCTGCACCCGAAGAAGCGCCATCGACCGATCGCCTCGGGCCGGCTGCCGGTCGGCATGGCGTGGGCGGCGCTCGCGCCGGTGCTGGCCGTCGCCATCGCGATCGCGATCTGGCTGGGCACGGGCTTCGTGATCGTCGCGTCCATCTACCTCGGGCTCAACATCGCCTACAACCTGGGGCTCAAGCACCAGGTGCTGATCGACGTGTTCATCCTGGCGCTCGGCTTCGTGCTGCGCGCCATGGCCGGCGTCGAGCTGCTGCTGCCGGTCGCGCCGACCACGGCGCTGTCGCCGTGGCTGCTGGTGTGCACGTTCTTCGGCGCCCTGTTCCTCGGGCTCGCCAAACGCCGCCGCGAGTTGGCCAACTCCGGCAACGGCGCGTCCGAGCGGCGCGCGGTGCTCGACCACTATTCGCCGGAGCTGCTCGACGGTCTGCTGCTGATCACGGCGGCCACGAGCATCATGGGCTACGCGCTGTACACGATCTGGCCCGCGACCGTCGCCAAGTTCGGCACGGAGGCGCTGCTCTACACCGTGCCGTTCGTCACGTACGGCATCTTCCGCTACCTGTATCTCGTGCGCGTCTCCGAGAACACCGAAGATCCGTCGCACGTGCTGCTCAGCGACCGGCCGATCGGCATCTGCGTGCTGCTGTACCTGGTCGCGGTCGTTCTCATCCTGTACGTGCGACTGTGAAGCCACGTGCGCGCGGCGTTCGCGTCGAGGCGCACGCCAAGCTGAACCTGGGGCTCGCGGTCGGTCCGGCGCGCGCCGACGGTTTTCACGAGCTGGCGACCGTGTTCCAGTCGATCTCCCTCGCCGACACGCTGGTCGCGACCCCGCGCCGCGCGGGCTTCACGCTCGCCATCCGCCACGAAGACGCGTCGCTCGTTCCACGGCCCGCGCGCCGCGAGCGCATCCCGGTCGGTCGGACGAATCTCGTGCTGCGCGCGGCGCAGCTCGTCGCGGCGCGCTACGCGCTTCCGGGCGGCGCGGCGTTCCGCCTGACGAAGCGCATCCCCTCGCAGTCGGGAATGGGCGGCGGGAGCGCCGATGCGGCCGCGACCATCGCGGCGCTCGACGCGCTCTACGGATTGCGCCTCTCGACCGCGTTCCGCATGAAACTGGCAGCCGAATTGGGAAGCGATGTCCCATTCGCGTGCCTCGGTGGCACAGCGCTCGGCCTCGGTCGAGGCGAACGACTCGAGCGCCTCACGCTCGCTGGGGCATTTCGCGCCGTCGTCATCGTGCCGCGCTGGCGCGTTTCGACAGCGGAGGCCTTCCGTCAGATCGACAAAAATAAATATGGCTTGACAGCGTGGGCGACCAAATTACGATACGCGCGGAATCTTAGGCGCGGGCGTTTGAAACCCGAGCGGGCGCTGGCGCTTGGCAACACGCTGGAACAGGCACTGGAGAACCGGCGGTCGGATCTTCTCTCGTTGCGACGGCGTCTCGTCGCGGCGGGCGTCGCGAACGCGCGCATGACCGGCAGTGGGTCGGCGCTGTTCGGCATCCTCGGGCCGGGACTCTCCGCTAGGACTGTCGCGCGCCGCTTCGCCGGGAGTGAACGGATCTTCACCGTGCGCTCCACTCGGGTCGGATGGCGACTGATTCGATCGACGTCACTCGAGCGTTAGCACGGATGCAGGTAGCTCGAGGCCATGGGCCCCTCATCAGCACCCATGTTGAGCTGGAAGAACCCGCTCAAGGAAGGTCCGAGGTGAAGATCTCATGATCGAGATCACCGAGGTCAGGGTTTCCCTCAGGAACGACGAAAAGCTCAAGGCGTTCGTGAGCATCACCTTGAATGATTCGTTCGTCATCCGAGGGCTCAAGATCATCCGCGGAAACTCAGGGCTGTTCGTCGCGATGCCGAGCCGCAAGCGGCCCGACGGCCAGCACCAGGATCTGGCGCACCCGATCAACGACCAGACCCGCAAGTATCTGACGGAGAGGGTCATGGCCGAGTACGAGAAGGAGCTCGCCAATCCCACGGTGCCGACCCCCAGCGGCGAGACCCACGCCCGCACCGCGTACTGAGCCGCCCGCCGCCCGAACCTGAGGGCCGCCGCGCCCCCTCGGACCGCCTCGCTCGCGCATCCGGGAAGTTGACGGGGAGCGCCGCCTCCGGCTAATCTCCGCAGGCTCTTTTCAGCAGTCCCTATCTCTTTCGGCCTGTCGCCTCCACCCCGATCGCCTCTGTCACGGCGAACGGACCGCAACGGAAATCCCGTTCTGTTGGTGGAGCCAGCCCGGATCGCAGTCGTTCGACATGGTGCAGGCCCCTCGCTCCGCGCGTTTCGCGCGGGACCCGAGGTCATTGCGCGCCGCGTCCGGCCTCATGGGCCGGACCGGGTGCGTTCCACGTCCGACCACGCCGGCCGTGGTCGCCGATCGGCGATCGCGGTGCGGTTCGCGGTGCACTCAGCAGAGCGGAGACTCGACGCTTGGACGCGTGTCGCATATTCGCAGGCAATGCCAGCCGCAAGCTGGCGCAGTCGATTTGCGAGAAGCTCAAGGTGCCGATGGGCGACGCCGACGTGTCGCGCTTCGAGGACGGCGAGGTCTCGGTCAAGTTCAACGAGAACATCCGCGGCAGCGACGTGTTCATCGTGCAGGCGACCGGCGCCCCGGCGGAAAATCTGATGGAGCTGCTGGTGATGCTGGACGCGGCGAAGCGCGCCTCGTGCCGGCGCGTCACCGCCGTGCTCCCGTACTTCGGTTACGCGCGCCAGGACCGCAAGGACCAGCCGCGCGCGCCGATCACCGCGAAGCTGGTGGCGAACCTCATCACGACGGCGGGCGCGGATCGCGCGCTGACCATGGATCTGCACAGCGCGCAGATCCAGGGCTTCTTCGACATCCCGTTCGACCACCTGTACGCCGCGCCGGTGCTCGTCGAGCACTTCGCGCAGAAGAACATCAAGGATCTGATCGTGGTCGCGCCGGACATCGGCAGCGTGAAGATGGCGCGGGCCTACGCGAAGCGCCTGGGCTGCGACCTGGCGCTCGTCGACAAGCGCCGGCCGCGCGCCGACGCGGTCGAGATCATGAACATCATCGGCGACGTCGAAGGCAAGAACGTGGTGCTGTTCGACGACGTGGTCACGACCGCGCGCACGCTGTGCCAGGCGGCGATCGCGATCCGCGCCCAGGGCGCGCGCGAAATCTACGCCGGCGTCACGCACGGCGTGTTCAGCCCCGAATCGCTGGAACGCATCACGAAGTCGCCGATCCGCGAGTTGGTGATCACGGACACGGTGAGTCACGAGCGTGCGCCGTTGCCGCCCAACATCACCGAGCTGAGCGTGGCCGGACTGCTGGGCGAGGCGGTGCAGCGCATTCACGAGGAGCGGTCGCTCAGCTCCCTGTTCATCTGAGTCACGAACCCTGAGCGGGGTGACGCGCGCCGAACGCGCGCCCGTCGCGCCGCGATTCCCAGGGGCCTGATGGCCCCCACGCAGAGGAGGAACTCATGTCCGTCATTCCGCTCACCGGCGAGCGCCGGGAGGGTCTCGGCAAGGGAGGTGCGCGCAAGGCGCGCGCCGCCGGCCGGATCCCGGGCGTGCTCTACGGCCACGGCGAGACGCCGATTCCGGTTTCCGTCGGCGCGCGCGACTTCGAACTCGCGCTGCGCCATCACAAGGGCGCGAATCCGCTCGTCAACCTGGCGCTGGGCGGGAGCGAGTACACCGCGCTCATCCGCGACGCGCAGTACGACCCGCTGACGCACCACATCCTGCACCTGGACTTCCAGCACATCTCGCTGACCGAGACGGTCGAAGTCGAGGTCCTGGTGCACGTCACCGGCCTCGCGGTCGGCGTGAAGGACGGCGGCGGCATCCTGGAGCACATCCTGCGTCAGGTCGAGGTGCGCTGTCTGCCGACGGCGATCCCCGCGTCCATCGACGTGGACGTGTCCGCCTTGAACATCGGCGACTCGATCCACGTGCGCGATCTGTCCGTGCCGAACGTGACGATCCTCACCGACGGCGACGCGACGGTCGCGACGGTGGTGGCGCCGACGGTCATGGAGGAGAAGCCGGCCGAGGAGGTCGCCGCGACGACGACCGCCGAGCCCGAAGTCATCGCCAAGGGCAAGAAGGACGAGGAAGGCGAAGAGGGCGGCAAGGAAGGCAAGGAAGCGAAGCCGGCGGGCAAGGAGAAGGAGAAGAAGTAACCGGTGCCACTGGTGCTCGGCCTCGGCAATCCGGGTGCGCGCTACGCGGCGACCCGGCACAACGTCGGCTGGCGCGTGCTCGCGACGCTCGAGCGGCGCTGGCGGCGGGTGGGCTCCGAGAGCGGCGAGCGCTGGCGGGCGGTGCGGATCGAAGGGCGCGGCCGGACGCTGGACCTGCTGTATCCGCTCGCGTTCATGAACCTGTCCGGCGAGGCGCTGGACGACTGGCGCATGACGCACGCGCTGGAGCCGGGCGAGTTGCTGGTGGTGAGCGACGACGTGTATCTGCCGGTCGGCACGCTGCGCCTGAGAGAGCGCGGCTCGTCGGGAGGGCATCGCGGGCTCGAGAGCCTCGAGCGGTCGCTGGGCGGTGAGACGTACGCGCGCCTGAGGATCGGCGTGGGGCAGGCGGCCGCGGCCGAGTTGCGCGAGCACGTGCTGGAGACGTTCGAAGCGGACGAAGTCGAGGCGGTCGAAGCGAGCATCGCCCTGGCGGCGGACGCGGTGGAGTGCTGGGCGGACGAGGGCATGCGGTCCGCCATGAATCGATTCAATCGCAAGGTGAAGAGCGAGGAGGAGTCCGAAACGTGACCAAGTACGAAACGACGTTCATCCTCGAGCCGGGCCTCGACGAGGCCAAGGTGGGCGAGGAAGTCGAGCGCGTCTCCGGGTGGATCAAGGACCTGGGCGGCACGCTCATCGAAGTGCAGCGTTGGGGCAAGCGGCGCCTCGCGTACGAGATCGGCCGCAAGCGCGACGGCGTGTACACGCTGTTCCTGTACGAGGGACCGGGCACGGTGGTCAAGGAGATCGAGCGGCGCCTGCGTCTCAACGAGCAGGTCATGCGCGTGCTCACCGTGATGCACGTGCCGCCGGAGCTGACCCAGCCCAAGATCGACGCCGAGGCCCTGGCCGCGGCCGAGGACGCGGGCGACGAGTAGCTGAGGAGCGCGACGCGACGTGAGCGAACTCCGGCTGCCCGAGGTCAATCGGGTGATGCTGAGTGGGCGCCTGACGCGCGACCCGGACGGTCGCTATGCGTCGGACGGCACGCACGTCACCACGCTCGCGCTGGCGTTTCACCGGCGCTATCGCGGCAAGGACGGGCGCTTCACGGAGCACACCGGTTACGCGACGGTGATGACGTACCAGCGCCTCGCGGAAGTCTGCGCGCAGTTCCTGAAGAAGGGCAGCGCGGTGCTGGTCGAGGGACGGTTGCAGATGCGGGAGTGGGCGACTCCGGGCGGCGAGCGGCGCACGCGCCTCGAGATCCGCGCCGAGTCGGTGCACTTCCTGGAACGGTCGGCGGTCGCTGCGGCGGACGCCACAACACCCGACGAGGGCGAGATTCTCGAGCCCTAGACGATTCGGGGAGGTGAATGGATCCAGATGGCCAAGGAACGTGAAGGCAAGGGCATCAAACGCAAGTACTGCAAGCTGTGCTTCGAGAAGGTGGGTTTCGTCGACTACAAGGACGAGAAGCGGCTGGGCCGGTTCGTGACCGATCGCGGCAAGATCGTGCCGCGCCGCGTCTCCGGCACGTGCGCCCGCCACCAGAAGCAGCTGACGACCGCGATCAAGCGGGCGCGGGTGCTGGCACTGCTGCCGTTCACCAGTGACTTCTATCGCTGAGCGTCCGGCGGCGGGGCGGGGCGTCGCGTGGTTGCGCGCCGTCCTGCTGATTCTGCTGCTCGCCGCGCTGGCGCTGCAGATGCCGCTGCCGTGGGGCGGACTGTGGCTGCTCGTTCCGCTGTCGACGGCGATCGCGCTGCTCACGGCCTGGCGCTTCGGCGCCTGGTCGATCGTGGTGCCCGTGCTGACCGCGGCGTTCGCGGTCGCGTTCGGGCGCGCGGGCAGTCCGTGGGCGTGGTGGCTGCCCGCGGGCGCGCTGAGCGGCATGTGGATGGGGTTGCGCGAAGAGGGCGGGGGTCCGACGTCGGGCGAGCGGGCATGGATGCTGGCGCCGCTCCTCGTACTGGCGGCCGCGCTGCCCTGGCTTCAGGCGTACGCGCCGCTCGTCGCGAGCGTCGAGACGTTCTTCAAGGCGCTGAATCACGACCTCGTCGAGACGAGCCGTCAGGTCGGCTACACCACGGCCCGGCTTCAGGAACTGCAGCGAACGCTCGACGACGGCACGGCGCTCGGGCACAAGGTGCTGCCGCTCCTGCTGCCGAGCGTGCTGTTCCTGTGGGTGGCCGTGCTCGTCAGCGCGGGTCGCGCGGTGTCGGCGCGCGCCGCGCGGGTAATGGGCTGGCCGACGCTGTCGCGCGGGCGGCTGCGGGACTGGCGCCTGCCGGACGGCGCGCTGTGGGTGTTCCTGCTCGGGCTCGCGCTGCTGGTGGCGCAGTGGCCGGCGTGGATGCCGACCGGTTGGACGCTGTTGCTGAGCGCGGGGCTGGGCTTTTGTGTGCAGGGGATTGCGGTCGTAGAATCCTGGATGCTCGCGCGCGGCGTCCCTGCCTCCGTCATCGTGTTGACCCTGTTGTTCGTATTCACCGTCGCCACGCCGGCCTTCGTGATGGCCGCGGCCGCGGTGGGATTGAGTGACGCGTGGCTGGACTACCGCCGGCTCGAGCCGGTGCCCGAACAAGACCCGAAAGAGGAGCCTTAGCGATGGACGTCATCCTGCTCGAAGATTTCAAGGGCCTCGGCGCGCGTGGCGCGACCGTTCACGTGAAGTCCGGCTACGCGCGCAACTACCTTCTGCCGCGCCGGCTCGCGATTCCGACCGGCACGAAGGCCGCGAACCTGTTCCAGGAGCTGGAACGGCAGAAGCAGATCCAGGACGATCGCCGCATCGCCGAGGCGCGCGCGGAAGCCGCGAAGCTGGACGGCGTCGAGGTCAACATCCCGGCGCAGGCCAACGAAGAGGACACGCTGTTCGGCTCGATCACGAACACCGACGTCGCCGACGCGCTGGCCAAGGCCGGGCACAAGGTCGACAAGCGCAAGATCGAGCTCACGGACCACATCAAGCAGCTCGGCAAGTACGACGTCCCGGTCCGGTTCTTCGGGGGCGTGAGCGCCACCGTGAAAGTCTGGGTGGTGCGTCCGTGAAGCGCTCGCTCCTCGCGTGGAGCGGCGCCGTCGCGTTGGTGGGGTTCGCCGCCGGGTGCGCCCACGGCGGCGGGGCCGCGTCGCCCGCGTCCCTGACCCACGCGTCGTCGGCGCGTGACACGAGCGCCGTGCTGGTGCGCGTCGGCGGGCATTCGATCACGCGCGCCACGCTGCAGGCGCGCATCGACTCCGCGCCCGACCAGTACAAGTCGATGTACGGCACCCCGGACGGCAAGCGCCAGCTGCTGGATCGCATGGTCGAGGAGCAGGTGTGGCTCGACGAGGCCGTGCGTCACGGCGTCGCCGACCGCGCGAAGGTCCAGGAGCAGATCGAGCAGCAGCGCCGTGACGTCCTGATTCGCACGTACCTGACGGAGCGCATGGCGGCGAACCCGGCGCCCAGCGACTCCGAGGCGAAGGGCTACTACGACGGCCATCTCGCCGACTACCGCACGCCGGCGTCGATCACGGTGCGCCACATCCAGCTCAAGACCGAGACCGAAGCGCGGCGCGTGCTCAAGCTGGCGCGCGCCGGCAAGGACTTCGCGGCGCTGGCCAAACAGTACTCGGCCGATACGCTCACCGGCCGCGGCGGCGGCATGCTCGGCTCGGTGACGCACGACGGCAACTTCCCGTCGATCGGTCGCCAGCAGTCGCTCGCCGATTCCGCGTTCACGCTCGGCGCCGGCCAGCTCGGCGGCCCGTGGAAGAGCGATCGCGGCTGGCACGTCGTCAAGGTCGAGAGCGTACGCCCCGAGGTGACGCGGCCGTTCGAGCAGGTGCGGCCCATGATCGTGCGCCAGTTGGGCGCCCAGTCGTCGCAGGACTTCTACCGCAAGCTGCTGGAGCAGGCCCGCGATTCGCTGGGCGTGACGCCGGACTCGGTGGCGATCCGCGGCTTCCTGTCGGAGCGGAAGAGCGAAGCCGACCTGTTCAAGCTCGCGCAGGAGACCGCGGCGCCGGCGGATCGCATCGCCGCGTATCGCGAGGTGCTGGCGCAGTACCCGAACGGCGAGAAGGCCGCGCAGTCGCAGTTCATGATCGGCTTCATCGAGTCCGAGGAGCTGAAGAACTATCCGGAGGCGGAGCAGTCGTTCCGAGTCCTGCTGCAGCGCTACCCGAAGTCCGAGTTGGCCGCATCGGCGCAGTGGATGATCGACCACATGCGCACCGACGATGTCCCCGCGTTCATCACTCAGGAGGCGGATACGAGCCGGCCTCTCAACCCCGGCACCGGCAAGGCCGCACGCACGCCGGCGCCCGCGGCAGGTTCGTCCGGGAAGCCTTGAACGTCGTCGAAGTTCGCGTCAACGGGCTCATCCTCGAGCACAAGACGCAGCAGAACGTCGTCATCCTCCGCGAGGTCGACGGCGAGCGCATCCTGCCCATCTGGATCGGGCCCGGCGAGGCGCAGGCGATTCGCCGCATCCTGTCGGAAGAGCCGTTCCCGCGCCCGCTGACCCACGATCTGCTGCACCTGATCGTGGAGGGCCTGAAGGCGCACATCACGCGCGTCGTGATCGCCGACCTGCGCGAGAACACGTTCTACGCGAGCGTGTTCGTCGAGCGCGAGAGCGAGGTGCTGTCGATCGACGCGCGGCCTTCGGACTCGATCGCGGTCGCGCTGCGCGCGCGTGCGCCGATCTTCGTGAACGACACGCTGCTCCAGGCGCCGCCCAAGGCCGACGAGGCCATGGAAGGCGGCGAGGGCGGCGAAGGCGAAGAGGAGCCGCGCGAACCGACCGCCGAGGAAAAGGCCGAGCAGCTGCGCCGCTTCCTCGAGAAGCTGAATCCCGAGGACTTCGGGAAGTTCCAGTTGTGAGTTCGGGCCGCCGTCGCGGCGCCTGCGCGGCCCTCGCCGCGCTCCTCACGTTGACCGCGCCCGCGGCGCAGGCCGCGCGCCATGCCGACGGCGTGGCGGAGCTGGACCGCCGGCTCTCCGGCCGGCACGACGCGGCGGCGGAGCGCGACGTCCTCAGCTGGGCGGCGCGCGCCTCGCTCGACGACCTCGTCTACCTCCTGCGCCGCCCGTCGCGCGAACTCGGCGCGCTCGAGGCCCCGCTCGCCGAAGCCGCGCTCGCGCGCACGGCGGACACGCGGCCGGCGCTCAAGCGCCAGCTGACGGCGCGGCTCGCGCTGGCCGAGCCCAAGCACGCGCGCAAGATCGTGGGCACGCTCGACGCCGGAGCGCTGCGCGCGCTGCGTCCGGATGCGTCGCCGTTCCGCGTCGCCGTGCTGCTGCCGGACAGCGGAGATTATCGCGGCTACGCACGCGCCGTGCGCGCCGGGGCGAACGCCGCGTTCGAAGCCGCGGCGCCCGCGTCCGGCCGTCGCGTGCAGGCCATGGCCCGATCCAGCGGGGCCGACGATCCCGCGCGCACCGCGCTGGCCTTGGCCACTGCGCTCGACAGCGCGGACGCCGTGATCGGCGATCTCCTGAGCGTGCCGACTCTGGCGCTGGCCACGGCCGCGCGCGTCGACGGCTTCGTGCTCGTGTCGCCGACCGCGACCGACGAGTCGATCGGCTCGGTCGCGCTCAGCGCGTTCGCGGTCGGCCCGCCCGGGCGCATGCGCGGCGCGGCGCTGGCCCGCGCCGTGATCGAGTCGTCCCAGCATCCGCGTCTGGCGATCGCGACCGCCACCTCGGTGGCGGGAAGCGCGTTCGTGCGCGGATTCGTCGAGACCGCGACCAGGCTCGGGGCCAGCATCGTGTGGCGCGAGCCGATGGACTCGGGCGCGTCGCTCGAGAGTCTCAGCGAGCGCCTCGCCGCGAAGAAGCCCGACGTGCTGTTCTGGGAGGGCGAGACGCGCGACGCGGAAGCCCTGCTCCGCCAGCTCGGGACGGACCACGTCGCGCTGCGCGTGTGCGGCGGCGAGAACCTGGCGCCCGATCGCTTCCACGCCGAGAACCGGCAGTGGCTGGAAGGCGTGCGCTACGTGGACGAGGACTGGCGGCTGCCCCAAGAGACGCTGGCCTTGCTCGATCGTGCGGCGCACCGCGCCGGCACGGAGGTCTCGCACGGCCTCGAGACGCGCGGCTACCTGGCGGCGCGCGCCCTGCTCGCGGCGGTCGAGGCCGGCGCGCTCGCGCCGAACGAGATCGCCGCCAAGCTCGCCCAGGCGACGCTGCCCGAGGACGCGGCGGGAGGCCGGCGCTTCCTGGATCCGTCCGCCGACGGCGCGACGCTCGCGGTGTGGACGGTCGTTCGCGGCAAGCCGACGCTCACCGGTCCGTGAGCCGGAACGCGAAACGGAAGACCGCGTAGACCTCGCGCGGAACCCCGCCCACCCGATACGGCCGGAAGCGGCAGCGCCACACCGCCTCGGCCGACGCGCGCTCGAGCAGGCCGCTGTCCTCGCCGTTCACCAGCTCGACGTCGACCACACGCCCCAACGTGTCGACGAGCGCCATGAGCGCGACGTGCCCCTCGATGCCGCGGTCGCGCGCTTCCTCCGGATAGACCGGACGCACGAGTTGCTCGACGACGAGTTCCTCGGACTGGAACACCGGCGTGTTGCCGGCGCGGCGCAGCGCGCGCGCCAGCAGGTCGTTCGGCGCGTCGCCCGGGCCCTCGAATCCGCTCGGACGCTTGGGCGGCGCGTGCTCGGCATGCGGCGTGGACCGCCCGCGCTGGCCGCCGCGGCGCGCGTCGGGCACGGCGACGGCGTTGAGCGGGATGGCGCTCGCCCCGAATACGCCGCCGCTCGACTGCAGCTCGACGCGCTCGACGAAGCGCTCGGGGCCCTCGAAGCCGAAGTGTTCGAGCACGTCGGTGCGGCGCAGCGACTCGCCGATCGGCGAACGCGTCAGCAGGAACAGCAGCGCGTAGCCGAGCAGGGACAGGCCGAGCGTGAGGAAGGAAACGCGGCGCTCGAAGCGCGCGCGCTCGGCGAAGTACTCGTGCGACCCATGGATCATCGTGAAGCCCTTCGGGGGGCTCAGGAACCGCGTCAGCGGCCTGCGGACGACCCGGTCAGCGTGATTCCCCGCGCAGATTCTAGCAGAAGGGCCCGTCCCCGAACGCGCGGATCTTCGACCGAAGCCTCGATCGCTCCGGGCTCCGTCCGCACGAATCGCGCGCGTCCGAGCGCGTCCGTCTCGACGACGAGCGCGCCGCCCAGCGTGACGGCCGCGCCCGGAACCGGCTGGCCGGCGGCGTCGCGCACGTCCAGCGAATCGGCCGGCCACACCGCGCCGGGCGCCCATTCGCGGGCCAGACCTACGAATAGCGCGTAGGCCTCGGCGCGCAGCGCGCCCGGCGCGAGCAGCGCCATCTCGCTCGCCGCCACGTCGACGCGCGCCGGAGACACGTACAGCGCGGCGCACGACGTCTGCTGCAGCGGATACTGCGCGTCCTCGGCGAGCCGGGGCGCCGCGAGCCCGAGCGCCGTGAAGGCCGCGGCCGCGGACTCCGCCATGTGCCGCCCGCCCGCGCTCGAGAAGTAGTAACCGAGCATCGGCGGCTCCGCGGCGTGGCCGATGCGCACGAAGCGGTCGGAATGGAACGCCTCGCTGACCTGCACGCGCTCGACGTCGGACATCGACACGTCGCCCGAGCGCGTGAGCGCGACGTCGGCGCCCGCGGCGCGCAGGAACGCGGCCAGCGCGCGCGCGACCTCGAGGTTCAGGGACGAGGCGCGCGTGCCGCTCGGCCCCATGCCCGCCGCGTCCTCGCCGCCGCCCGCCGGGTCGAGCGTGATGCGCCGTCCGTGCAACGCGCCGCCGGCGATCGCCGCGAAGCGCGGCGGCCACGTCGGTGCGGTCGCCGGCACGGGCACGAAGGAATCCACGGCCGCGGTATCGCGCGGCGCCAGTTCCGCGTCGTCGCGCGTCGGCCAGGCGCGATAGCCGGGAAGAGCCGGCACGCGCACGGCGCCGCCCGCGTCGACCGGCAGCCGCACGAAGCCGTCACGATTGATCCAGTCGAGCGCCGGCGCGAAGCCCGCGGTGCCCGGCGCGCCGCGCAGCACCGTGTCCGCCGGCATGGCGCGCGCGAAGCCGCTGCGCACGGCCGCGGCCGCGGCGGGCTGGAGCGCGACATGCGCGGTCGCCTCCGCGACCGCGGGATTGCCCGCGCCATCGGAGGCGATGCGCGCGCGGATGCGGGCCTCGCGCGGCGCCCGTGGAGCGCGCAGGCGGGCGCGGGGCGCCGGGCGAAAGTAGCCCCACGCCGCGCCGTCGACGACCGTCACCTCGGTGTCCGCGGGCTCCACGGCGAACGTTCCGACGGAGGCGAGGCGCACGCGCAGCGTGTCGCGCAGCACGAGACCGTCCGCTCCCATCACGCGCACGCGCAGCCCGAGCGGTTCGTCGCCGCGCCACGCCGCCTGTCCGGGGAACTCGGCGAGCACGCGCTCGGGGCGGCCCGCGACGCGCATGTGCAGCACCTGCGTGCGCGACGTGCCCTCGCCCGCCAGGCGCACGGCCAGCGCCGCTTCGTGAACGCCGCTCGCGAGCGGGGCGCGCGCACTCCATTCGATCTCGGAGCCGCGGACGATCGCGTCGACACGCTCGCCGTCGACCGTGAGCGCCGCGTCGTCGAACGTCCCTTCGATGCGCGCGGTCAGGCGTGGCTCGGCGGCGACGTTGCCGCCGTCGATCCACGGCGGCCCGCCGAATGGCGTCGCTTCGAAGCTGGCGATGCGCGGCACGCGGCGCGCGAAGTAGCGGGCCAGCCCGAGGAACAGCGCTTCCGCCTCGAGATTGCGCTTCTCGTCGAGCGCCAACTTCGCCTCGACGTCGGGGTTCGTCAGGTAGCTGGACTCGGTCAGGAGCGCGGGCGCGTCGCTGTTCCGTAGCACGAAGTAGTTGCCGGGCAGGATGCGCTGCTCGGTGATGCCGAGGTTGCGCACGAGATAGCGATGCACGTCGGCCGCGGCGTCGAGCGACGGGCCGTCGTCGCCGAGCTTGTAATAGGTCTGCGTCGCGTTCACGTCGTGCGCGCCGCGCGCGTCGGCGTTGTGGTGGATCGAGACGAATAGGTCCGGATGGAACGCGTTCGCGAGGCGCGCGCGCTCGGCCAGGTCGGAGCGCAGCGAGCTGTCGGCGGGCGTCGTGAAGTCGCGGTCGTCGGCGCGGGTCAGGAACACCGTGGCGCCGTGGGATTCGAGCAGCGCCTTCAGGTGCAGCGCCACGCCCAGATTCACTTCGGCCTCGGTGAGGCCGTGGACGCCGAGCGCGCCCTTGAAGAATCCGCCGTGGCCGGGATCGAGGGCGATGCGCTTGCCGGACAGCCCGGACGCGTCGACGCTGTTCAGCTCGTCGACGCGCGACACGTATCCCGGAGCGGGGCGTAGCGCGGGGGGGTGGACGGGCGCGGTCGCGCAGCCGGTGAGCGCGGCCAGCGACGCCGCGGCGCACGCGGCGACGCTCCAGCGCCACACACGGCGGCGCGTCCTTGCGCTCGCGGTAAGAGTCATTGCGCGCGCACTCTAGCACCCGCGTTTCACGCGCGCCAACCCATGCCGCGAGAATCATTTGCCTTGCTTCGTCGCGCGCGGGCGTGCTACCTGTCCCGGTTCGTCCGGCGTTCCATGGAGCAGGGCCCTCCGCGCCCATCCGGCGCCGCTTGGCCGTCTTGCGGCGACCCTAGAACCACCCCATCTCTCAGCACAGGAGACGTTCATGACGTCACGGCTGCTCTCTCGATTGGCGGCGCTCGCGGCGCTGGGTTTCGCGCTGGCGGGCTGCGGCGGATCCGGCTCCAAGAACGAGATCGTGATCGGCGAATACGGTTCGCTGACCGGCAACGACGCGACGTTCGGACAGTCCACGAAGAACGGCGTGGAGCTGGCGTATCAGGAGCTGGTCGCCAACAAGCAGGGCAAGATCGGCGGCCTGCCGGTGCGCATCGTCTCCGAGGACGACCAGGGCAAGGCCGAGGAAGCCGCGACCGTCGTGCAGAAGCTGCTGAATCAGGACCGCGTCGTCACCGTGATCGGCGAGGTCGCCTCGTCGCGCAGCCTCGCGGCCGCCCCGGCCTGCCAGGCCGCTCAGGTCCCGATGATTTCTCCTTCGTCGACGAACCCCAAGGTGACGCTGGTCGGCGACTACATCTTCCGCATGTGCTTCATCGACCCGTTCCAGGGCACGGTGATGGCGAAGTTCGCGGCGCAGAACCTGAAGCTCAAGAAGGTCGCGATCCTGAAGGACGTGAAGAGCGACTACAGCGTCGGCTTGACCCAGTTCTTCACCGAGAGCTTCACGGCGCTCGGCGGCAGCGTGATCACCGAGCAGGCGTTCAGCGCCGGCGACCAGGACTTCCGCGCGCAGCTCACCGCGATCAAGGCGAAGCATCCGGACGCGATCTACATCCCCGGCTACTACACGGAGGTCGGGCTCATCGCACGCCAGGCGCGCGAACTCGGGCTGACGTGCCCGCTGCTGGGCGGCGACGGCTGGGAGAGCGATCAGCTGATCCAGATCGGCGGCGACGCCCTGAACGGCGCGTACTACTCGAACCACTTCGCGGTCGACAATCCCGACCCGCGGCTGCAGGAGTTCCTCGGGCGCTACAAGGCCAAGTACGGGAACGAGCCGGATGCCATCGGCGGCCTGGCGTACGACGCGGCGAACGTGCTGTTCCAGGCGCTGCAGAAGTTGTCGGAGACCGATCCCGAGACGTTCGCCGGTTTCTCGTCGGCGAAGGCCGGGACGGACGCGCGCAAGGCGGCCGAGAAGAAGCTGCGCGACCTGATCGCGACGACGACCGGCTACCCGGGCGTGACCGGCACGATCACGCTGGACGAGAACCGGAACGCCGCCAAGCCCGCGATGGTGATCGCCATCAAGGGTGGCAAGAAGGTCTACGACTCCACGATCAATCCCTGAAGGCTCGGCTCTCCGCGTGTCCGAGTTCCTCCAGCAGCTGGTCAACGGGGTGACGTGGGGCAGCGTGTACGCCCTCATCGCGCTGGGCTACACGATGGTGTACGGCATCCTGCGCCTCATCAACTTCGCGCACGGTGACGTGTACATGCTGGGCGCGTTCTTCGCGTACTTCGCGTCCCGCGCGCTCGGCGCCGCGACCGATCCCAACCCGGGCAAGGCGCTGCTCGTGCTCGTGATCTCGATGCTCGCGGCCGGCGCCGTGGGGATCGTGATCGAACGCTTCGCGTACAAGCCGGTGCGCAAGTCGTCACGCCTGTCCGCGCTCATCACTGCCATCGGCGTGTCGCTGCTGCTCGAGAACGGCGGCATCCTGGTGTTCGGCTCCGACCCCAAGTTCTTCCCGCAGATCATCACCGCCCGCAACATCCCGCTCGGCCTCGGCGTGACGATCTCGAATCAGCAGATCATCATTCTCGTCGTGTCGCTCGCGCTCATGTTCGCGCTGCGCTTCATCGTGCTGCAGACGCGCGTCGGCAAGGCCATGCGCGCCGTTTCGTACAACCCGACGGCGGCCGCGCTCATGGGCATCTCCGTCGACCGCATCGTCACGTTCACGTTCATGCTCGGCTCGATGCTGGCGGCGGCGGCCGGCGTGCTCGTCGCGCTGCAGAATCCCAAGATCGAGCCGCTCATGGGGATCATGCCCGGCCTCAAGGCGTTCGTGGCCGCCGTGCTCGGCGGCATCGGCAACATCCCGGGCGCCGTGCTCGGCGGCCTCGTCATGGGCATCGCCGAAGTGATGGTGGTGGGCTACGTGTCGCCGACCTATCGGGACGCGATCGCGTTCGTGCTGCTCATCGTCATCCTGCTGGTGCGTCCCGCCGGCATCCTCGGCAAGGCCACGGCCGAGAAGGTGTGACGTGAAGCACGTGCTCGGCATCGTGGTCTCGCTCGGCGTGCTCGTCGCGCTCGACATCGTGCTGCCGCGCCTGCTGAATCCCTACCTGTTCCAGGTGCTCGTGCTGTGCGGCATCAACGTGATCCTGGCCGTGTCGCTGAACCTGGTGAACGGCTTTACCGGCCAGTTCTCGATCGGGCATGCCGGCTTCATGGCCATCGGCGCGTACGGCTCGGCGATGTTCTCACTCGAAATCGGGCAGCGCTGGGTGACCACGCTCGGCGCGCTCGGCGTGCCGCCCGTGATCGCGCAGGGCGCGGCGCTGCTCGTCGCGCTCCTCGCCGGCGGCGCGCTGGCGGCGGTCGCCGGCTATCTCGTCGGACTCCCGTCGCTGCGCCTGCGCGGCGACTATCTGGCGATCGTCACGCTGGGGTTCGGCGAGATCATTCGCGTCGTCATCCTGAACGTCGACGCGATCGGCGCCGCGCGCGGCCTGCCCGGCATCCCCGGCTGGGTGAATTTCTTCTGGGTCGGGTTCTGGGTGCTGATCGTGATCGTGGTGTCGCGGCGCCTGGCCGCGAGCACGCACGGGCGCGCGCTGTTCGCGATTCGCGATGACGAGGTCGCGGCCGAGGCGCTGGGCGTGGACACGACGTCGTACAAGGTCCTGGCGTTCGTGATGGGGGCGTTCTTCGCCGGCGTCGCCGGCGGCTTGTTCGCACACTACCTGTC
Organism: Saccharimonadaceae bacterium (SeqCode); assembly: GCA_035494735.1. Classification (GTDB taxonomy): domain Bacteria; phylum Eisenbacteria; class RBG-16-71-46; order RBG-16-71-46; family RBG-16-71-46; genus DATJGS01. The sequence goes on along the minus strand of DATJGS010000022.1, from coordinate 7,686 downwards.
GTATCTGAACCCCAACTCGTTCACGTTCCTCAAGAGCATCGAAGTCATCGCCATGGTCGTGCTCGGCGGCATGGGCAGCATCTCGGGCGCGGTGATGGCGGCGGTCCTGCTGACGCTCGCTCCGGAACTGCTGCGACCCGTCAAGGACTACCGCATGGTGATCTACTCGCTGATGCTCATCGTCCTCATGATCACGCGCCCGGGCGGTCTCATGGGCAGCCGCGAAATCGGCTGGCCGCGCTTCCTGAGGCGCGCGAAGGCGGAGCACGCGTGAACCCGGACGTGCTGCTCGAGCTGGATCACGTGACCATGCAGTTCGGCGGCCTGAAGGCGGTGGCCGACCTGTCGCTCGAGATCGGGCGCGGCGAACTCGTGGGGCTGATCGGACCGAACGGCGCGGGCAAGACGACCGTGTTCAATCTCGTGACCGGCGTGTACACGCCGACGGTCGGCCGCGTCCTGCTCGAAGGCCGCGCCATCCAGGGGCTGCGCCCGCACGCCATCGCGCGCCGCGGCATCACGCGCACGTTCCAGAACATCCGGCTGTTCGCGTCGCGCACGTGCCGCGACAACGTGCGCATCGCCGCGCACCAGCACAGCGGCGCCTCGCTGGCCGACGCGTTGTTGCGCACGGCGCGCTTCGAGCGCGACGAGCGGGACATGCGCGCCAAGGCCGACGAACTGCTCGCGGTGCTCGGGCTGACCGAGTGGGCCGACACGCCGGCCAGCGACCTGCCGTACGGGCAGCAGCGCCGGCTCGAGATCGCGCGCGCGCTCGCCGGACGGCCGCTGCTGCTGCTCCTCGACGAGCCGGCCGCCGGGCTCAATCCGCAGGAGAGCGAACAGCTCATGCACCTGATCGAACAGATCCGACGCCAGTTCCAGGTCACGATCCTGCTCATCGAGCACGACATGCGGGTCGTGATGGGCATCTGCCGGCGCATCGCCGTGCTCGACTACGGCGTCAAGATCGCCGAGGGCACGCCGGATCAGATCCGCACCGATCCCAAGGTCATCGAGGCGTACCTGGGCGAGGACGTGCACGCCAGCCCCGAGGCCGCGTCGTGAGCCAGCTCACGGTCGAGAACCTCGACGTGTATTACGGCGCCGTGCACGCGCTGAAGGGACTGTCGCTGCACGCCGACCCGGGCGAGATCGTGACGCTGATCGGCGCGAACGGCGCGGGCAAGAGCACGCTGCTGCGCGCGATCTCCGGCCTCGTGCCGTCGCGCGACGGACGAATTTCGTTCGAGGGGCGCGACATCACGAAGATGCCCGCGCACGAGATCGTCGGCCTCGGGATCTCGCAGAGCCCGGAGGGGCGCATGGTGTTCGCGAACCTGTCGGTCGAGGTCAACCTCGAGCTGGGCGCGTATCGCCGCCGCGACCACGCCGCGATCGCGGAGGATCGGGAACGCGTCTTCACGCTGTTCCCGCGACTGCTCGAGCGCCGCAAGCAGCTGTCGGGCACGCTGTCGGGAGGCGAGCAGCAGATGCTGGCGATCGGGCGCGCGCTCATGTCGCGCCCGCGGCTGCTGCTGCTCGACGAGCCGTCGCGCGGCCTCGCACCGCTGCTCGTGCGCGACATCTTCAAGACCATCGTCGAGATCAACCGCGGCGGCGTGACCGTGCTGCTCGTCGAGCAGAACGCGCACATGGCGCTGCGTGTCGCGAAGCGCGGCTACGTGCTGGAGACCGGGCACGTGCGGCTCGAGGACTCGGCCGAGAAGCTGCTCGCGAACGATCAGGTGCGGAGCGCGTACCTGGGCGGTTGAGCCGCGCGCTCCGTTGCGCGTGGCGAGTGGGCGGCGACCTCCGCGCGCGCGGGAGCGCGGGCCGCGCGCTACGCCGCGCGATCGCTGCGGCCGCGCTGCGCGGCGAGCTGGGTCGCCCCGACCACGTCCTCGAGCGTGAACGGCTTCGCGATCACCAGGTCGGCGCCGGCTTCACGCACGTCGTCCAGGTTCATGTCCTCTCCCCAGCCGGTCACGTAGACGATCGTGACGTCCGGGTCGACGGCGCGGATGTTGGACGACAGCTTCCAGCCCGACACGCCGGGCATGCCGAGGTCGGTGAGCAGGAGATCGATGCTGCCCGGCCGGTAATGTTTGAACGCTTCGACGCCCGACTCGTACGCCTCGACGTCGTGCCCGAGCGCGGCCACCATGTCGCGCAACAGGTCACGCACGGCGGGCTCGTCGTCGACGACCATGACGCGCAGGCGCCGCACTTCGACGGTCGGGCGGTTTGCCACCGGCGCGGTGGCGGCGCGTGGCTCGCCGAGCGGCAGTACGACCTCGAAGCGCGAGCCGACGCCGACGCGGCTGAACACGCGGATGCTGCCGCCGTGGCGCTGCACGATGCCGTACACGACCGAGAGTCCGAGCCCCGCGCCGGCTGCGCCCTTCGTCGTGAAGAACGGCTCGAACAGGTGCTGGCGCACGCTCTCGTCCATGCCCACGCCGTCGTCCTTGACCTCGGCGACGACGCGCGGGCCGTCGCGGTGCACGTGAATCGCGACGTCGCCGCCTCGTGGCAGCGCGTCGACCGCGTTCAGGATGAGGTTCGTGAACACCTCGCGCAGCTCGTGCGGGCGGCCCGACACCCAGCAGCCCTCCTCCGCGTCGAGGGACACGTGCAGCGTGCGGCCCGCGGCCTGCGCCGCGTTCGACCAGCGCGGGCGCGTGAACTCGAGCGCGTCGTGCGCCACCTCGGCCAGGTCGACCGCCGTGCTCTCGCTGGACTCGGCGCTGCGCCCGAACTGGCGCAGTCGGCTCACCGTCTCGGCGCCGTCGCCGGCCGCGCGCTCGATCAGGCGCAGCCCCGCGTCCAGCTCGGCGGCGGGCAGGTCGTTCTTCTCGGCCGAACGGCGCAGCAGCTGCGCGCGCCCGAGGATCGCGCCGAGCACGTTGTTGAATTCGTGGGCGACGCCGGTCGCCATTTCGCCGGCCAGACGCAGCGTCTCCGAGCGCACGAGCGAATCGCGCGTGCGCTGCAGTTCGCCGATCGCGCGCTCGAGCCGCTCCTGCAGCTGCGCCGACTCGAGCGCGGACGTCAGGTGACTCGCCAGCGCGGCGACGACCTGGGTCTCCGGCTCGGCGAACGCGTTCGCGTCGCGCGCCACGAGCAGCAGCATGGCGGGCGTCGCGCCGCGCGTCAGCAGAGGGACGAACGCGGCCGAGCGGTAGCCGTCGAGCCACAGCTTGCGCGTCAGCGCGTCGCGCGGCGGCTCGAGCGCGAGCCGCGTCGCGGCCTGACCGGGCGCGATCCACTGATTCAGCAGCCCGCGTGTCATCGGGGTCCCGGCCCGCACTTCGCCCCACGGGGCCGGCGGGTCGAATTCGGACAGCGCCAGGTCGTGAAGCGGACCCGACGGCACGGCGAGCGCCACGCCTTCGCAGCGCGTGACGAGCCGCGCCTGCTCGGCGACGAGCGCGAAGACGCCGCGCACGTCGCGAACCGCGTGCGCGCCGCGCGCGATGGCCTGCATGGCGCTCGTCGCGTTGCGCAGCGCCGTGGCTTCGTCGTGACCGAGCTGTCGCGCGTCGACGAGCGCCACGGCCATGCTGTTCATGGCCTGGGCCAGCGCCGCCAGTTCGTCCTCGCCGCGCACGGGCAGACGGCGCTCGAGCTGACCTTCCGCGATCTCGTGCGCGAGCGCGCCGGCGTCGCGCAGCGGACGCACGACCATGCGCACGAGCGCCGACAGCGACAGTACGGCGATGGCCAGCGTGATCAGCAGCACGATGAGGCCGAGACGGGCCGCGATGCCGACCGCGTGCTCGACGCGTTCGCCCGACACGACGAGACGGATCCAGCCGATGCCTCGGTCGCTGCGTGAGCCCACGCCCTTGGGCGGCGCGAGCCCGAAAACTTCGGCGGCCTCGGCGACCGGGCCACCCGCGGTCGGCGCGCGGCGGATCACCGGCACGACGAGGTCGAGCAGCGGCGAGCCGGGCGCGTGCACGCGGCGCAGGCCTTTCGCGTCGCGCATGCGCAGATCGAGCTTCGGACCCGCCACGTCCCAGCGCTTCTCGTCGCTGAGGCGGGCCACCAGCAGCCGGCCGTCCGCGCGGTACGCGGCGATGCCGATCACGTCGCTCTCCATGGCCAGGTGCGAGATCTGGTCGCCGAGCTCCAGCGTGTCGCTCACGGCGAGCGTCGTGTACGCCTGGCTGGCGGCGAGGCTCACCATCGCGCGCGAGCGCGCGAGCAGCTCCTGCTCGAGGCTGCGGTGCACGAGCGTCACGAGCAGCAGTTCGAAGCCGATGCCGGCCGCGAGCACGCTGAGCCCGAGCAGCACGGCCATGCGGGCGTGCAGACTGTGCGCGACGCGCGATGCGTTCCAGCGCTTCATGGCGCCACCTCGACCGCTCCGAACGCGTCCGAAGGCATGGCCAGTCCCAGCGTTCGCGCCGTGGCCGGATTCACGATCAGTCGCGTGCGCTCGAGCGGCAGGACGTTGATGTCGCCGGCGCGCTCGCCCGTCTGGATGCGCCGCACGAGTTCCGCGGCGCGCCCGCCGACCCATGCGTAGTCGGGTGACACCGCGAACAGCGCGCCGGCCCGCACCAGGGATTCCGAGAACACCATCAGCGGCCGCCGCTCGGTCAGCGACCAGCGCAGGATCGTGCGGAAGCCTTCGGCCGTGGCGATCGTCGGATCGGGCGGAAGCCACAGCACGTCGACGCGGGCGGCCAGGTCGTGCGTGGCCGCCGGCAGCTCGGACAGCTGGCCGATCGGAATCTCGACGAGCGTGAGGTGGGCCTGCTGGGCGGCGATCCGGATGTGCCGCACGAGCGCGGCGCCGGTGTTGCGGCCGTACACGAGGCCGACGCGCGTGGCGCCGGGCACGGTCTCCTTGAGCGCGGCGATCTGCCCGGCGGGCGGCACGTCCGTGCCGACGCCGGTGATCCAGTCGCCGCGCAGGTCGAAGCGATCGGGGTCGGGCACGACGCAGAACACGGTCGGCGTGCGCGGGAAACGTTCGCGCGTGAACAGCGTGGCGCGCAGCCCGACGGAGACGATGGCTTCGGGATGCAGCCCGCGCACGCGCTCCTCGACCCTCGCGGGATCGTCGTCCTCGATCGACAGCATCGTGGCGCCCGGGGGATAGGCGGCGACGAAGCCGCGGGTCGCTTCCTCGTAGGCGGGAAGGTGTCCCGAGAGCAGCACGACCACCTTGCCGGCGGCGGCGATGCGCGGCGTCAGTCCGCACGCCCCGGCCGCGGCCAGTGCGAGCAGGACGGCGCGCGTCGCGAGGGCCGCGCGTCTCATGGGGCGGATCGGCGCTGCCATTCGAGCGACAGGTACAGGCGGCGCGGCGCCTGCGGAATCTCGTCCTCGAGATGCTCGGTCGAGGCCGGATCGCCATAGCGCGCATCCGTCAGATTGAGGCCCTGCACGCCCAGCCACCACGACGGCGCGACGGCGCGCGCCACGCGCGCGTCCAGCGAGTACGCGGCCGCCGTGCGGTTTCCCGCGAGGGTCAGTCGCGACGACAGGTAGCGAACGCCCGCGCCGAACGTCGTGCGCGCGTCGGGCGGCGCGTGCGTGTACTGCACGAACGCGTTCCAGGCCGGCGAATTCGTGAGCGGCGCGCCGTCGGGCACGGACCACGTCTCCTGCCAGGCCACGGCGAGCCGCAAACGGCTGCCCGCGCTGGCGACGCGATCCGCTTCGCCTTCGAGGCCGTGCGACGCGGCGCGCGCCACGTTCCCGTAGTGGGAGTAGCCCGCCGAATCCACGCTCACGAGATCGATGCGATCGCGGATGGACGTGCGATAGCCGGTGGCGATGAGCGTCCACGGTCCGCGCTCGTGCTCGATCACGCCCTCGACCGTTCCGAGCCGCTCGGGCAGGAGCCCCGGGTTCAGCGACACGCCGTTCGCCGACACCTCCGTCTCGTAAGGGGACGGCGCGCGAAACGCGGTTCCGCCGAGGAGCTTGAAGCGCGTGTGGCGCGCCACGTCCGTGACCAGGTCGAGGCGCGGACTCACGACCGCCTTCAGCCGGGCGTCCTGCCCGTCCACCCGCGCGCCGGCGGTCAGGCGCGTCGCCGAGCCGAGGCGCATCTCGTCCTGCGCGTAGCACGCGCCCACCGTCCAGTGGGCGTTCACGTCGGTGTAGAGGACGCGCGGCGCGACGTCGTAATTCAGCAGCCGGACGCGCACCAGGTCCTGGCCTTCGGCGCCGGTCGTGACGAGGTGGCCCGGCGTCACCGCCCAGTGCGCGCGGACTTCGGCGCCGACGGCGTCGCCGTTCCCCTCGTCGAAGTTGACGATGCGCGCGCTGTCCGGGCCGTACGGATAGCGCCCGTGGTACCGCGAACCGTCCCAGAACACGCGCTCGTCGAGCTGCAGCGTCGGGCCCGGGCGGTGCTCGCCGGACAACTCGACGAAGTCGTGGCCGTCGACCGAGCGCGTTTCGGGATCGCCGAAACGGGTCTCGAACGCTCCGGTCGGGATGTCCTTGGTGCGCTCGTTGAGTTTGGCCGCGAGTCGCCAGCTTCCCCACAGCGCGGAGAACAGCGCGGCCCCGCCGCGCTCGCCATCGAGGCCCATCGCGCGGCCGAACGACGTGGATGGCGAGTCGTAGGCCGGGAAGTAGAGATCGGAGCCGGTGGAAGCCAGCCACGATCCCGACAGCGCCCATTCCGGCCGGCCGGGCGCGGCCGAGGCGACGCGCGCGTAGCCGCGGCGCTCGCCTTCGCCGCCCACGCGTCCCGCCGCCGTCGCGCCCGGCGTGACGTGCGGCGCGCGTGTGACGACGTTGACGAGCGCGAGCGCGGCGAAGCTGCCGTACAGCGAAGACGAAGGCCCGCGCACCACCTCGATGCGCTCGACGTCCTCGAGATCGAGGCCCAGCTCTTCGCCGAACAGGGCGTCGCCGTACACGCTGCCGTTCACGGTGTGCCCGTCGATGGCGAGCAGCACCTTGTCGTTGTAGTCGCCGGGACGGAGCAGGCCGCGCACGCCGATGTACGTGTAGTTCCGATCGTCGGTCACGAACACGCCGCGCACCCAGCGCATGGCTTCGCCCAGCGTGTGGTAGCCGTTCGCACGGATTTCGGAGGCGGTGATGACGCTGACCGAGGACGGCGTTTCCGACAGCGGTTGCGGGTACTTGGCCGGGCCCGTCACCACGCTCGCTTCGCGCAGCGCGTCGAAATCGTCCTGTTGGGCGTGTGCCGGAGTCGCCGACCAGGCGATCGCACACGCGATCGCGGCCACCGTGAGACACAGCGTCCGTGCTGGGGCGAGAGACATCGGATCTCCGGGCAAGTGCGTGCTCGCGGAGTGGGGTCCGCGGCGTCCCCAAGTTATCGGCCACGCGGCGGCCGGCCGTGAGCCGGATCTCACCCCCGGCCCACGCCCGGAATCGCGCGCGGCGCCGTGGTTTGGCGCGGCCGGCCGGGGCCGGTAGGATGCCGCCATGCCACCCCGAAAAGGAGCGCTGCGCTCGCTGCCCGCGGTCGAGGTCCTGCTCGGCATGGAACCGCTCGCCGCGGCGGCGCGCGACGTGCCGCGCGCGCTCGTCCTCGAGGCGGCGCGCGCCGAGATCGCCGAGGAGCGCGCGCGGCTGCGGAAGCGCGCGGGAGCTCCGGCCGACGCTCCGGCTCTGGCCGCGCGTGCCGCCGCCCGTGCCCGGGCCGAAGCGCGCCCGTCGCTGCGCCGCGTGCTGAAC
>DATJGS010000021.1:0-40737 GCA_035494735.1 Saccharimonadaceae bacterium (SeqCode) | reverse complement strand
GGGATCTCGCGGCGCACGCTCCACCGGATGGAGAAGAGGAAGCGGGTTTCGGCCGAAATGAGCGACAGTATGTCCCATGAGGCTTCAGAGTGACCCACATCGTGGATCACACTCAGGCACAGTAGCTTCGGAGCCTTTTCGCGGACGGTCGGCTGACAGATCGTCCCATCGACTCCGGAATACCGACCCGAACCCAACCCCTCGGTGCCCGGCATCCGCAGCCGGAACGCGTTACGCGAGAACGCATTCGATTTCATCTTCGCTCGCGACGACGCGTTGGCACTCGACGTGCTCTATCAATCCCACGAAGGCAATGCGAGGGATCGCTAGGCAGGGCGATCAGGATGATCGAGTCGAACTGGGATTCTGTCGACACACCGAGAGGGGCACGGAAGATCCGAGGGGCCTGTCCCGATCGAGTGGCGGCAGTTTCGAAGCGGGGAGCTCACGCTCCCCGCTTCTGCATTTTTGCGCCGAACGTCCCGGGCCGGACCCGAGTTCAGCGCCCGCGGCGCTTGCCGCGGCGGCCGAAGACCGGCGGCGCCGGCTGGGCCTGAGGCGGCGCGGGCGCTTCGCGCTCGTGTGAGAACAGAGTGCCCGGCCGCGCCTCGTCGGCGTCGTCGGGATCCTCCTCGAGGCGCGCGGGCGCGGGCGCTTCGTCCTCGAAGTCCTCGTCGTCCTCATGCGCGGCCTCGGGGCGCTCGGCCTCGCTCTCGACGGGCCACGGCTCCTCCGCCTCTCCCGCGTCGGGCCGCATGGCCGGGCGCGCGGGCTCGTCCCACGCGAACGGATCGAGGTGACGATCCTCGACGCTGCCCTCCGGTCGGCCGATCTCCTCGGACTCGTCCTCGAAACGCGCCGGCGGCTCGGGCTCCAGCTCATCGCCCGGCGTCGACTCCACGCGTTCCTCGGTGCGCCGGGGGACGTGCACCCGCGACTCGAGGCGCCGGGGCACGTCGCGCTCCCCGCCATGCAGCCGGGGCGGCGCAGCCGGTTCGGCCTCGCGCGGCCCGGCCTCCGCCTCCCATTCGGCTTCCAGCGCCGCGCTCTCCGCGTCGGGCCGCGGCTCCACCGTCGACTCCGGAGCCAGGGCACGGCGGCCGCGGCCTCCGCGCCGGCCACGGCGCCGGCGAGGTCCGCGCTCTCCCTCTTCGTCGTCCACGCCGACGGCCGGCGGTTCGGGCGCCCGCGGCGGCGCGGCCTCCGGGCGCGGCCGGCGCTCGGTGCTCCGCTCTTCGCGCGGCGCGAGGCGTTCTCTTGGCTCACGTTCCCTCGGCTCACGCTCGACCGTCTCGTGATCGCCACGCCCGAAGACATCCGGTTCCGGCACTTCCGGCGTCACGCGTTCGTCGTCGATGCGCGCTCCGACCTGCTCGAGCGCGTCGCGCGCCGCCGACTGCTCGGCCTCCTTCTTGTTGCGCCCGCGGCCGGTGCCCAACGAGCGCTTGCCGACCATCACGTCGACCACGAACTGCTTCGAGTGGTCGGGCCCCATCTCGCTGCGGATGCGATACACCGGGTGCGTGTGGTACGTGCTCTGGACGTATTCCTGGAGATGGCTCTTGTAGTTCGTATGGCGCTTGTCGGCCGCGATCTCGCGCGAGTCCTTGAGCAGCCAGCGATGGATGTAGGCGCGCGCCGCCTCGAAGCCCTGATCCAGGTAGATGGCGCCGACCACGGATTCGAACGCGTCGGCCAGGATCGAGAGACGCTGGCGACCGCCGGACTCGACCTCGGAGTGGCTCATGAGGACGAAACGGCCCAGGCCCATGGCCAGGGCCCGGCGCGACAGGATCGCCTTCGACACGAGCAGGGACTTGGTCTTCGTCAGCTGCCCTTCGTGTTCGGTGGGATTCTGCAGGTACAGGTACTCGCTCGTGACGAGACCGAGGACCGAGTCGCCCAGGAACTCCAGGCGCTCGTTCGACTCGCGCGGCCCCTGCCCCGTCACGCTCAGGTACGAGCGGTGGGTGAGCGCGAGCTTGAGCAGCCCCGGGTCCTTGAACTCGATCTGATAGTGCCGGCCGAATTCGGCGATGGCCCGGGCTTCCTGTTCGCTGAGCGAGCGCGGCCGCGGGGCGACCGCCGAGCCCAACAAGCTCTTCAGCCACGCCCACAGCGAGAACGGTTTGCGCGGCGGCTGCGGCGGGCGCGGGCCGCGACTGCGTCCGCGTCCTCCACGCCGGCGCGAGCGGCCTACGCCACGGCCGCCATTGCCAGCGTTACGTTGTGACCCCCGAACCCGAACGAGTTCGAGAGGGCGGCCCGCACGTGCTGCGTTCGGGCCTGATGGGGTACGAAATCGAGGTCGCATTGGGGATCCGCATGTTCCAGGTTGATGGTCGGTGGAATGACCCCGCGGTTGAGCGCGAGCGCGGTGACGACCGCTTCGAGTCCGCCGGCCGCACCCAGCAGGTGGCCGGTCATGGACTTCGTCGAACCCATCATCAGGCGGTGGGCGTGCTCACGGAAGACCGACTTCACCGCCGTGACCTCGATCGGGTCACCGGTGGGAGTCGAGGTGCCGTGTGAGTTGATGTAGCCCACGTCCTCGGGCGCCAGTCCGGAGTCCTGCAGCGCGCGTCGCATCGCGCGCGCCGCGCCATCGCCGTCCACACAGGGGGCGGTCATATGGTAGGCGTCTCCGCTGGCACCGTAGCCTTTGAGTTCGCACACGAGCGGTGCGCCGCGTCGGCGGGCATGCTCCTCGGTCTCGAGGATCACGATGCCCGCCCCTTCGGCGAGCACGAAGCCGTCCCGGTCCTGGTCGAACGGACGGCTGGCCCGCTGAGGGTCATCGTTTCGGGTGGAGAGTGCGCGCATGTTACCGAATCCGGCCACGCACATCGGGGTGATCGTGGCCTCCGCGCCGCCCGCGACCATGACGTCGGCGTCGCCGGCGCGCAGCAGGCGCAGCGACTCCCCGATGGCATGAGCGCCGGAAGAACAAGCCGACACGGTGCAGAAGTTCGGGCCGCGCAGCCCGAACTGAATCGAAGTGAGACCCGCCGCCATGTCCGAGATCATCATCGGGATGAAGAACGGGCTGACGCGCCCGTGCCCCTTCTCGAGGAGTTGCCGGTGCTGCGTCTCGAACGTCTCCATGCCGCCGATGCCCGATCCGATGATCACGCCGATCCGGTCACGATCGTCGTGTTCGAGGTCGAGCGCGGAAGAGCGGAGCGCCTCGTGGGTGGCGACCACCGCGTACTGGACGAATCGGTCCATACGCTTGGCCTCCTTGCGGTCGAGAACGCCTTCGTAGCTGAAGTCTTTGACTTCGCACGCGAAGCGCGTCTCGTACGTCGAAGCGTCGAACCGGGTGATCGGTCCGGCGCCGGACTTGCCGGCCACGAGATTCTTCCAGAACTCCTCGGTGTGGTTGCCGAGCGGCGAAACGACGCCGCAACCGGTCACGAACACTCGGGGATTATTGGACATGCAGGCGGAGCTCCTGGTTCGGCGATCCGATTCCGTCGCGGCGCGAACATCGTCCGACGGGGACGATGCGCGCGCGCAGCTTGGGACCCATCGCCGCGCCGTGACCGGGAAGGCTCAGGCGTTGGCGTGGGACTTGAGATAGTTCATGGCGTCGCCGACCGTCTTCAGCTTGTCGGCGTCCTCATCCGGGATGTCGAGGCCGAATTCCTCCTCGAGCGCCATGACGAGCTCGACGATGTCGAGTGAATCCGCGCCCAGGTCCTCGATGAACTTCGCATCGGGGTTGAGCTGCTTGGCGTCGACTTCCAGTTCCTTCGCGATGATCTCCTTCACACGATCTTCACTGAACGTGGCCACTGATTTCACCTCCTGTGGGGGGTTGAAGCGAACCTCCGTATGAGTTTCCTGGTCTGAAACGCAGCGTCTCGCTACATCACCATACCGCCGTCCACCGTCCACACCTGCCCCGTGACGTAACCGGCGCGCGGCGTGCACAGGAACGCGACGACTTCGGCGACCTCTTCGGGCCGGCCCAGGCGGCCGAGCGGGATCCTGGCCATCAGCTCCTGGCGCGCCGCCTCGGGCAGCGCAGCCGTCATGTCGGTCTCGATGAAGCCCGGGCAGACGGCGTTGACCGTGACCGAGCGCGCGCTGAACTCGCGCGCCAGGGACTTCGTGAGTCCGAGCAGCCCGGCCTTCGAGGCCGCGTAGTTGGCCTGCCCGGCGTTCCCCATGAGCCCGACCACCGACGAAATGTTGACGATGCGCCCGTAGCGCGCCTTCAGCATCGATTTCGCGACCGCGCGGCAGCAGCGGAACGCGCCCTTGAGATTCGTGTCGAGCACTTCGTCCCACTGCGCGTCCGTCATGCGCAGGAACAATCCGTCGCGCGTGAGTCCGGCGTTGTTGACGAGCACGTCTACCCGGCCGAACGCCGCGAGCGCGGCGGCGAACGCCGCCTCGACGGACTCGGTCTTCGCGATGTCGGCGGGGAACGCGCGCCCCTCGAGCCCGGACGCGCGCAACTCGGCCAGCGCGGCCTCCGCGCGCTCGGCGTTCCGATTGAAGATCGCGACCTGCGCGCCGCGCCGGCCGAGCGCGCTCGCGACCGCGAGTCCGATGCCGCTCGCGCCGCCGGTCACGAACGCGACCTGGCCGTCGAGCTCGCGCTGCGGCGCCGCCACCGTCATGCCGCGCGCGTCCGTCACGACGCGCCTCCCGCGGGCTGCGTCGCCGCCCCGATCGCCGTCAGCGTCGCCGCCAGCGACGTCGGATCTTCGACGTTCCAGCTCGGCGTCTCGGGCGCGATCGTGCGCAACAAGCCGCGTAGCACGCGCCCGGCCCCGAGCTCGATCGCGCCCTCGGCGCCGGCCGCGACCACCGCGCGCATCGAGTCCTCCCAGCGCACGGCGCCGAGCAGCTGGGCCTTGAGCGCCGCGCGGATGTCGTCGGCACGTTGCACGGGCGCGGCCGACACGTTCGCCACGATCGGACAGCGCGCGTCGCGGATGCGCGCCGCGTCCAGCGCTTCGTTCAGCCCCTCGGCGGCCGAGGCCATGAGCGGCGAGTGGAACGCCCCGCTCACCTCGAGCCGGATCGCGCGCTTCGCGCCGTGCGCCTTCGCCAGCTCGCACGCCTTCTCGACGCCGGCCACCGTCCCGGAGATCACGACCTGCCCGGGCGCGTTGAGATTCGCCGCGCGCACGACACCGGCCGCCGATGCTTCCGCGCACAACGCCTCGACCTGCTCGCGGGCCAGCCCGAGGACGGCCGCCATGGCGCCGGGCTGGGCCAGGCCGGCCTCGTACATGAGCGCGCCACGCCGCGCCGCGATGCCGAGCGCGTCTTCGAACTCGAGCGCCCCGGCGGCGACGCACGCGGAGTACTCGCCGAGACTGTGCCCGGCCACCCAGCTGGGGCGCAGCCCGGCCGCGTCGACGAGACGCCACGCCGCCACGCTGTGCGTCAGCAGCGCGGGCTGGGTGTGCACGGTCTTACGCAACTCGTCCTCGGGCCCCTCCCAGCACAGCGCCGACAGCGGAAAGCCGAGCACGCGGTCCGCGCTCGCGAACGTCTCGCGCGCGAGCGGGTGCGCCTCCGCGAGCGCGCGGCCCATGCCGACCGCCTGCGCGCCCTGGCCCGGGAACAGGAACGCGAGCTTCACGCGACGCCTCCGCGCGCGGCCAGCGCCACCCCGTCGCGCCGGACGTCGACCGGGGACGGCATCGTCCAGCGCATCACGCTCGCGCCCCACGTCGCGCCGCCCCCGAACGCGGCGAAACCGACCACGTCACCGGGCGCGAGCCGCCCGCCGCGCACCGCCTCGTCGAGCGTGATCGGGATCGAGGCCGACGACGTGTTGCCGTAGCGTTCGATGTTCGCCACGATCTTCTCGGGTGAGATGCCGAGGCGCTCGCGCACCGCGTCGAGGATGCGCTGGTTCGCCTGGTGCGGAATGAACAGGTCGAGGTCCGTGACCCCGAGCCCGGCGCGATCCAGCGAGGCGCGCAGGCTGTCCTCCATCGAGCGCACCGCGAACGGGAACAGCTTCTTGCCCTGCATCCGGATGAAGTGCTCGCGCGCCTGCACGGTGCGCTCGCTGGCCGGATTCAGCGAGATGCCGGCCGGAACCTCGAGCACTTCGCCGAGACCGCCGTCGCTGTGCATCTCGACGGCCAGCAGTCCGTCGCCCGGCGCGCACGGGCGCAGCACCGCGGCGCCGGCGCCGTCGCCGAACAGCACGCACGTGTTGCGATCCGTGTAGTCGACGATGCGCGACAGCACCTCGACGCCGATGACGAGCACCGTGTCGGCGGTGCCGCTGGCGATCAGGCCGCGCGCGATGCCGAGCCCGAACACGAACCCGGAGCACGCCGCGAACACGTCATAGGCCGCCGCCCGGCTCGCGCCGAGCTTGTGCTGCACGGTGCACGCGCACGACGGCAGGATGCGGTCCGGCGTCGTCGTGGCGAGCACGATGTGGTCGACGTCCTCGGCTCGGAGACGGGCCATGGCCAGCGCGCGTTCCGCGGCCGCCGTGGCCAGATCGGAGGACGCCTGGTCGGGCGCGGCGATCCGCCGTTCGCGAATGCCGGTGCGCTCGACGATCCACTGGTCCGACGTGTCGACCATGCTCTCGAGATCGCGATTGCTCAGCACCCGCTCGGGCACGTACATGCCCGTGCCGGTGATGGTCGCGCCGCGAAGTGCCTCAGGCCGCGGTGACATGGTCCGACTGGATCTCCTCGCGGATGTGCTCGTTCACGCGCTCGCGCACGAACCGGGTGAGCGTGCGGATCGCGCTCTTGAACGCCTTCGCCCGGCTCGAGCCGTGCCCCACGAAGCACACGCCGTTCACGCCGAGCAGCGGCGCGGCGCCGTGCTCCTCCCAGTCCAGCGACGCGCGCAGCCGGCGCAGCGCCGGCGCCATGAACACGACGCCGAAGCGCGCCATCAGGTCGCGCGCGATCTCCTCTCGGATCTTGTGCCCGAGCAGCGTGGCCACGCTCTCCGCGGTCTTGAGGACGACGTTGCCGGTGAAACCGTCCGTCACGACGACGTCGCACGTGCCCTTGAACACGTCGCGCCCCTCGACGTTGCCGATGAAGTTCAGATGCTGGGCCCGGCGCAGCAGGGGCAGCGTCTCCAGCACGAGATCGTTGCCCTTGGTGTCCTCTTCGCCGATCGACAGCAGGCCGACGCTCGGGTTCTCGCGGCCGAGCAGATAGCGCGCGTAGACCGAGCCCATGTGCGCGAACTGGACGAGGTAGCTGGCCTTGCACACGGCATTCGCGCCGACGTCGAGCACGACCGCGCCCTGCTTCGCGTTCGGAAAGAACGCGGCGAGCGCGGGCCGCGACACGCCGTCCAGGCGTCCGAGCCCGATGGTCGCGGCGGCGACGACCGCGCCGGTGTTGCCGGCGCTGAAGATGGCGTCGACGTGCCCTTCCTTGTGCAGATGCGTGAGCACGCCGAGCGAGGACTGACTCTTGCGACGCACGGCGGCCGCCGCCTTCTCGGCCATCTCGATCTTCTCGGGGGCGTGCACGACCTCGATGCCCAGGTTGTGGGCATGGGCGTGCTTGAGGCTGGAGCGGATCTCGGCCTCGTCCCCGACCAGAGTGACCTTGAACTGGCCGGGCATCTCGCGGAACGCCAGCGCGGCGCCTTCCGCGACGACCGAGGGGCCGAAATCGCCCCCCATCGCGTCAATCCCGATGCGCGGGAGCGAGCTCATCCGGGGAAGTCTCGGAGGCCGCTATTCGTCACGCGGCGGGGTGATCTCTTCGCCGTCGTAGTAGCCACAGTTGGCGCACACGCGATGTGGGCGCTTCGGGCTGCTGCAATGACTGCACGAGTTCAGACCGACCCGCTTCAGCTTCCAGCCGGTGCGGCGCTTCTTGCCGCGCGTGCTGGAGTGACGTCGCTTGGGAACCGCCATCTGCCACACTCCTCTCGGTGTTGATTTCGGCTTCTCGGCGTCCCCTAGTTCAGCGCGGACAGCCGCACGGGCCCTCGTTCAGGTCCGCGCCACATTGCGGACACAGACCCTGACACTCCGCACGACAATGGGGTGCCATCGGGATCTCGAGCAAGAGGGCCTCGCGCGCCTGATCGCGCAGATCGAGTCGCCGGCCATCATGGAACAACATGTAGCTGTCGCGCTCGAGATCGGCCTCGTCCTCGGGACGACGTCCGGTACCCGACCGCTGGGCGTACGCCTCGAAAGGCGTCCTGAGCGGGAGTTCGAAATCCCGCAGGCATCGCGCGCATTCGAGTTGGGCGACCGTCGCCAGTCGCCCTCGAACCGAGACCTGCTCGCCGCTGACCTCCACGGTGATGTCGCCGTGGATCTTCCAGGGCCACTGCTCGATCGGCAACCCTAGGTCGGCCGCCTCGGACTCGAGATGTACCTGGCTCGCCCCTTTGGGGTACGTCGCCAGATCAAGAATGAAACCGGACATGCGAGTGAACCCCGCCGCGGCGGGATCCGAGGCCCCGGCACGTTAGCACAGCGCGAAGAACCACGTCTAGCCGCGCCAATTGGAAACACTTGGGCGCTTCGACCGGGCCCCGGAAGGGCGTCGCTCAGACCCTCAGCGGGCCAGCGCGGCCACGCCGAAGAACAATTTGACCTCGCGGTCTGCGCTGGGCGGACTGTCCGAGGCGTGGACCGAATTCATCTGCTTGCTCTCACCGAAAAGCGCCCGCACCGTGCCCGGCGCCGCTTCTTTCGGATCGGTCGCCCCGACCACTTCGCGCAGCGTCTTGATCGCGTCGTCGCGCTCGAGGCAAGTCAGCATCACCGGCCCCGACGTCATGTACTCGACGAGATCGTTGAAGAACGGCTTGCCCTGGTGTTCGCCGTAGAACGTCTGCGCCTCGTCGCGCGTCATGCGCGAGAAGCGGGCCTCCTGGATGCGGAAGCCCTTTTCCTCGACGTGCGCGAGGATCTTGCCGATCAGACGGCGTTCCACCGCGTCCGGCTTGACGATGAACAGCGTGCGTTCCAGAGCCACGGATCTTCTCCTTGTGTCTGCCTTGTCGGACCCCGGTGCGGCGGTCCCGGTCGGGTGTCGTGAGGGGGAATCAGCGTGCGCGCCGCTTCGGCGCCGCCTTCTTGGAGCGTACCGGACGGACCTTGCGCGCGCTCCGCGACTTCGCGGCTGGACCGCGGCGCGCCGCGACGCGGCGTTTCGGCGCGGCCTTGCGCGCTTTGCGCGCCGCGGGCCGCGACTTCGCTCCCGCGGTCGGGCGCGCCGCGCCGTTCCTGCTGCGCGCGCGACGGCGTTCCAGAGCATCGCCGATCAGCCCCGGGATTTCCGACGGGATGCGCGCCACCGGAACACCGGCCGCCTCGAACGCCGCCATCTTCTCGGCCGCGGTGCCGCTGCCGCCGGAAATGATGGCGCCCGCATGCCCCATGCGCTTGCCGGGCGGCGCGGTCTGACCGGCGATGAACGCCACGACCGGCTTCTTGACGTGCTTGCGGATGAACTGCGCGGCCTCTTCCTCGTCGGTGCCGCCGATCTCGCCCATGAGCACGATGGCCTCGGTCTGCGGATCCGCCTCGAACGCGGTCAGCGCGTCGATGAAGTTCGTGCCGATGACCGGGTCGCCGCCGATGCCGAGACACGTGCTCTGCCCGAGATTCGCCCGGGTCAGCTGGTGCACGACCTCGTACGTGAGCGTGCCGCTCCGCGACACGACGCCGATCGGCCCCGGCTTGCAGATGTGCCCCGGGAGGATGCCGACCTTCGACATCCCCGGGCTGATGAGCCCCGGGCAGTTCGGCCCGATGAGCCGCGGCCGGCCGTTGCCGCTCTTCTCGCGCAACGCGGCCACGTGGTGGTACGCCGCGAGCGTGTCGCGCACCGGCAGGCCTTCCGTGATGCACACGATCGTTCCGATACCGGCGTCCGCCGCCTCGAAGATGGCGTCGGCCGCGAACGGCGCGGGCACGTAGATGACGGACGTGTTCGCCTTCGTCGCGGCCACGGCCTCGACGACGCTGTCGAACACCGGGACGCCGTGCACCTTCTCGCCGCCCTTGCCGGGCGTGACGCCGCCGACGACGCGCGTGCCGTACTGGACCATCTGCTCGGTGTGAAACGCCCCGTCGCGGCCGGTGATGCCCTGGACGATCAGTCGGGTGTTGCGATCGACGAAGATGCTCACACCGGCACCTCCTGAGCCTTGGCGATTACCGCGCGCACGCCTTCGTCCATGCTCGTGGTCGCGGACAGGCCGTGATCGGCCAGGATCTTGCGCGCCAGCTCTTCGTTCGTGCCGGTCAATCGGATCACGAGCGGCACGTCGAGCGGCGACGTCTCGAGCGAGCGCACGATGCCGTTCGCCACGTCGTCGCAGCGCGTGATGCCGCCGAAGATGTTGAACAGGATGGCGCGCACCCGGCCGCCCGCGTCCGCGCCCGACCCGCGCGCGTCGCCGGTGATGATCTTGAGCGCCGCCGTCACCTTCTCGGGGTTCGACGAGCCGCCGATGTCGAGGAAGTTCGCGGGTTCGCCGCCGTAGTGCTTGATGAGGTCCATGGTGGCCATGGCCAGCCCGGCGCCGTTCACGACACAGCCGATGTCGCCGTCCAGCTTCACGTACGAGAGCCCCTTCTCTCGCGCCAGCCGCTGCCCCGGCGTCTCTTCCTCGGGGTCGCGCCACGTCGCCCATTCGCGATGCCGGAAGTCCGCGTTGTCGTCGAGGATGACCTTCGCGTCGAGCGCGAGCACCCGGCCCTCGGGCGTGATCGCGAGCGGATTGATCTCGGCCAGCGAACAGTCGCCGTCGGTGAACACGCGGTACAGCTTGAGCAGGATGTCGGCGGCCTGAGCGACCTGTTTGCCGTCCTTCAACAGCGGCTGGAACAGCGCCCGCGCCTGGTACGGACGCAGCCCATCCAGCGGCACCGGCCGGCGCACGATCTTCTCGGGGCTCACGCGCGCCACTTCCTCGATCTCGACGCCGCCCTCGGCGGACAACATGATGAGCGGCAGCTTGCGGCTGCGGTCGAGCACGATGGACAGGTACAGCTCGCGCGCGATGTCCGCGGCCTGGGTCACGAGCACCTTGCGCACCGGCAGGCCTTTGATGGTGAGCCCGAGGATGTCGCCGGCCTTGGCGTGCGCCTCCTCCGGACTGTGGGCCAGCTTCACGCCGCCCGCCTTGCCGCGCCCGCCGGCCTGGACCTGGGCCTTGATCACCACCATGCCACCGATCGACGCCGCGATGTCGCGCGCCTCCTCAGGCGTGGTGGCGACCTGGCCCGGCAACACGGGCAGGCCGAAGCGGGCGAACAGCTCCTTGCCCTGGTATTCGTGAAGGTTCATGACCACTCCCCTTGCGGCATGGACGCCACGACGCGCCCGCAGGCGCGCCCCGGGTCCGGGATCAGTTGTTGTCGATCTGGGCCCGCTGCAGGCGGCCGCTGAAATCCACGTAGAGGCTCTTCCACTCGGTGAACGCGTCGAGCATGGTGTGGCCGGCCTCGCGATGCCCGTTGCCGGTGCCGCGCGTGCCGCCGAACGGCAGATGGGTCTCCGCTCCCGTCGTGCCGTGGTTCACGTACACGATGCCGGTGTCGAGGTCGCGCATGGCCTGGAACGCGCGATGCACGTCGCCGACGAAGATCGACGAGGACAGGCCGTACGGCGTGCGGTTGTTGATCTCGATCGCGTCTTCGACGGATTTCGCGCGCAGGAACCCGACGACCGGTCCGAAGATCTCCTCCTGCGCGACGCGCATCTCGGGGCGCACGTCGGTCAGCACGGTCGGCCGGTAGAACGAGCCACGCGCCAGCGCGCCTTCGGTCGCGCGCTCGCCGCCCGTCGCGACGTTCGCACCCTCGCCGGCGCCGATGCCGACGTACGCGTGCACCTTTTCCAGCTGACGCACGTTCACGATCGGACCCATTTCCGTGGCCGGATCGAGGCCGTCGCCGAGGCGCAGCGCGCGCGCGTGCTCGATGACGCGCCGCGCGACGTCGTCGTACACCTTCTCGTGCACGATCACCCGGCTCGCCGCGGTGCAGCGCTGGCCGGTCGTGCCGAACGCGCTCCACGCGATGGCCCGCGACGCGAGGTCGAGATCGGCGTCCTCCATCACCAGGATCGCGTTCTTGCCGCCCATTTCCAGCGACACGCGCTTGCCGAGGCGCGCGCATTCCGTCGCGATGGCCGTACCCACGGCGTTCGAGCCGGTGAACGACACGACGTGGACGCCGGGGTGGGCGACGAGCGGGGCCCCGGCGCTCGGGCCCTTGCCGTGCACCAGGTTGAGCACGCCGGCCGGCAGTCCGGCCTCGGTCAGCAGCCGCGCCAGGTGCACGCCCATCTCGGGCGACTCCTCGCTGGGCTTGAACACGACCGTATTGCCGGCGACGAGCGCCGGGAAGATCTTCCAGGTCGGCACGGCGAACGGGAAGTTCCAGGCCGTGATCACGCCGACGACGCCGATCGGCACGCGCACGGACATGGCCCACTTGTCCGGCATCTCGCTCGGCGTGGTCACGCCGTACATGCGGCGACCCTCGCCCGCGGCCAGGTACGCCATGTCGATGCCTTCCTGCACGTCGCCCAGCGTCTCGAGCAGGATCTTGCCCATTTCGCGCGTCGCCGCGCGCGCCAGATCTTCCTTGCG
Source organism: Saccharimonadaceae bacterium (SeqCode) (assembly GCA_035494735.1). Taxonomy (GTDB): domain Bacteria; phylum Eisenbacteria; class RBG-16-71-46; order RBG-16-71-46; family RBG-16-71-46; genus DATJGS01. Next base: position 28,146 of record DATJGS010000021.1, on the reverse strand, counting down.
CGCCGCGATCAGAGCGCCCACGCGGAACAGGATCTCGGCGCGCTTGGGCGCCGGCGTCAGCCGCCAGGCGCGCTGCGCCGTGGCCGCGGCCGCGACCGCGTCGGCCACGTCCGAGGCGTCGGAGTCGGGAAAGCTGCCGAGGTCCTCGCCGTTTGCCGGGTTCAGGTTCGCGAACGTGCGGCCCGAGCGCGCCGAAACCCAGCGCCCGCCGATGAAATTTTGGAAGGCTTGCGACATACGGAATCTCCAGCGCCCGAGGCGGGGCGCGCGCGCGGCTCTCTTCTTAAGGAGACCGCGTCCCGGGAGGAGATATCCCCCCAGGCAAAGGACGCGAGAGGTTAAAGGCGAGCGCCCGCGAAATCAAGCGCGCGAGGCCCGGAGGTGGGATCTACCGCCGCGCGGCGCGGCACCGGGGCCGCGTGCGGCGCAACCGGGCTAGAACGGCTGAACCGGCGGCGACTGGGCTTCGCCGACGCGGCCGGTGACGATGTCGGCGACGAAGTAGTTCTCGCCGTACACCGGGGAGCCCGCCATCCGGCGCAGCATCATGAGCTGGCCGATGTGACTGAACGCGTCCGCGATCGGTCCCGCGAGCAGGCGGCCCAGGTCGCAGGCAACCGGCTCGTCGGACGCGAGGCGGGCGTCGAGCGCGGCCAGCGCCGCGAAGAACCGCGCACCCTCGCTGTCCCACGTGCCGAGCGCGTCCGTGTGCCAGCGCGGCGCGCCCTCGACATGGCGCAGCGCCCACTCCATGAGGTCGCCCAGGTGCTGGAGGATGACGAGCGGCGTGTGGCCGGCGCCGGTGTCGAACGTCGCGAACGTGGCGGGCGCGTTGCGCCACGGTTTCGCGCCGCGATAGGCCAGCACGGCCACCGCGTGGCGCGCCAGTTCGCGATCGGTCACGGGTCCAGCGCTCCCCTGCCGGCGCGCACGCGCTCGACCAGCGCCGTCGTGCTCAATCCTTCGCGCAGCGGCACGTTCAGCACGCGCCCGCCGTACGACTCGACGAACGCCCGGCCCACGATCTGGTCCACCGCCCAGTCGCCACCCTTGACGAGGACGTCCGGGCGCACTGCTTCGATCAGGTCGAGCGGCGTGTCGTCGGTGAAGACCAGGGCCAGGTCCACGGCGGCGAGCGCGCCCAGCAGCTCGACGCGCTCGGCCTCCGGCACGAGCGGGCGTTCCGCGCCCTTCAGGCGCCGCACCGAAGCGTCGGAGTTGACGCCCACGACCAGCCGGTCGCCCAGCGCGCGCGCCTCCTCCAGGTACTCGACGTGGCCCCGGTGCAGCAGGTCGAACACCCCGTTCGTGAACACCACGCGCTGTCCGGCGTCGCGCCACGCTTCCAGGGCGCGCGTCGCGTGCGCGGGCAGGGGAACCGCCGTCACCGGTTCGCGTCCAGCGCGGCCAGCAGCTGGTCGCGCGTGCACGCCGCGGTGCCGACCTCGCGGATCACGATCCCGGCGGCGTGGTTCGCGAGCCGGCACGCGTCCGGGAACTCGGCGCCCGCGGCCAGGGCCAGCGCGACCACGCTCACCACGGTGTCGCCCGCCCCCGTCACGTCGAACACCTCGCGCGCTTCCGTGGGCAGCGCGGTGTAGCGGCCACCGCGCTCGAACAGGCTCATGCCCTCGGGCCCGCGCGTCACGAGCACGGCGTCGGCGTCGAGGCGCTTCTGCAGGCCCCAGCCGACCTCGAGCAGGCTGGCCTCGTCCACGATGCGCCGGCCCTGCACCCAGCCGGCCTCGTGCTGGTTCGGCGTCAGGATGCTGACGCCGCGGTAGGCGTCGATGTGGCTCTCCTTGGGATCCACGCTGACCGCGATGCCGCGCGCGCGCGCCAGTCCGAGCGCGCGTTCCAGCGTCGCCGGGTGCACGACGCCCTTGCCGTAGTCGCTGACGACGAGGCCGTCGCACGCGCCCAGCTCACGCTCGAGCGCCGCGAGCAGACGCGCGAGCGCGTCGCCCGTCACGTCGGCGCGCGACTCGCGATCGGCGCGCACGACCTGCTGGGCATGCGCGATGATGCGCGTCTTGACGGTGGTCGGGCGCGTCGCGTCGTCGACGAGCCCCTCGACGCTCACGCCGCGGGCGACGAGCGCGTCGCGCAGCGTGGCGCCTTCCGGGTCGCGGCCGAGCACGCCGAACAGCACGGGACGCGCGCCCAGCGCGGCCAGGTTCGCGGCCACGTTGCCGGCCCCGCCGAGCGTGAAGTCCTCGCGCTCGATCTCGACGACGGGGACGGGGGCCTCGGGCGAGATGCGATCGACGCGGCCCCACACGTAGCGATCCATCATCACGTCGCCGAGTACGGCGACGCGGCGGCCCTCGAAACGCGCGATCAGGCTGCGCAGCGTGGTGCGGTCGGACGTGGCCGTCGACATGGGGGCGGACGCTACACCGCGCACCCTCCGCGAAGCAACGCTCGGGGCTTGACGCCCCGCGCGAGCGCTGCGTAGCGTGCCCGCTCCATGACCCTCACGTTCGAAGCGTTCTCGCCGCGCCACGCCGGGGCGCTCCAGGCGCTGGTCCGCGACCCTTCGCTGGCGGTCGAGTTCGAGCCGCTGCAGGCGGACGGCGCGACGGACGGCATGCTCGTCGACACGCACCACGTCGCGAGCGCGCTCCACCTCGCGTTCGCCGACGGCCGCGCGGTGGGTTTCTGCACGGCGTTCGTGATGCCGGACCCCACGGGAGCCTTCTCGGCGCTGCGCCTCGGGGTGGTCGCCGCGGAGCGGCGCCGCGGCATCGGCAGCGCGCTGCTGGCCCGCACGCTCGAAGCGCTCGACCGCGACGCTCCGGAACGGGTCGAGGACTCGGGCGCGGCGTGGGAGCCGAACGACGCGGGAGCGGCGTTCGCGGCGCGCCACGGGTTCGCGCACGCGCGCTGGTACTGGTTGATGGATCGCCCGCGCGCGCCGGTGCCCGCGCCGGAGTGGCCGGCCGGCGTGACGCTGGAATCGTTCGACGGCGGCACGCGGCATCTTGCGGACTTCTGCGAGGCGCTCAACGACGCATTCGCCGAGCACTATCATTTCGCGGTGAACACGCCGGACTCGATCCGGTCCTTCATCCGTTCACGCCCGTCGTTCCGCGCGGACGGACTGTTGCTCGCGTATCGCGACGGGCGCTGCGCCGGATTCTGTCGCTCCGAACTGTGGCCCGAGCGCGGCGAGGTCGCGCTGCTCGGCACGACGCGCGCGGCGCGCGGCATCGGACTCGGCCGCGCACTGCTGCGCTGGGGCTTGGAATGGCTGGAACGCGCCGGCGCGACCCGCCACACGCTGCTCGTGGACGGGAAGAACGACGGCGCGCTCGCGCTGTACGTCGGCGAGGGATTCACGGTCGCACGCCGCCGCGAGGTCTGGTCGCGGCCGCGCGCCGGGGCCCGCGCATGACGCGGGACGCGACGCCGGGCGCGACCCCGTCCGGCGCGCCCGGCCCGACGGGCGGCGCGTCGTCGCCGGGGGCGCCGCCCGGGTTCCCCGACGTGCCGCCCGACGGCTGGCGCACGTTTCTCGTCCTCTGGATCACCCAGTCGCTGTCCGTCCTCGGCACGGCGATGACGTTCTTCGCGATCAACATCTGGCTCACGCAGGGGCTGTATCCGCGCCCCGAGCAGAAGGCCTCGCTGGCGTTCGCCCTGTCCGCGAACAGCCTGGCGTTCGCGTTGCCCACCGTGCTCGCCGCGCCGATCGCCGGCGCGTGGGCCGATCGCCACGACCGGCGCCGTGTCATGCTGTTCGCGAACCTGGTGGCCGCGGCGCTCGGCGGCGTGCTCGTCACGCTGCTCCTGGCCCACGCGCTCGGTCTGCCCGCGCTGCTCGCGATCATGGCGCTGTACTGCCTGACGGGCGCGTTCCACGTCGCTTCGTTCGACACCGCGTACGCCATGCTCGTGCCGCGCGATCAGCTGCCGCGCGCGAACGGCATGATGCAGTCGATGTGGGCGCTGTCCGGCATCCTGTCGCCGGCGGCGGCGGCGGCGCTCATCGCCCTGCCCGCGCTGGCCCGACAGGGCGGCGCGCCCGGGCCGCTGCACGACTGGCTGGCGCGGCTCGAGAGCGGCGTGCCGTTCGCGATCGCGATCGACGTGGCCACGTTCCTCATTGCGGCGTTCACGCTGACGCGCCTGCGGATTCCGCGGCTCGAGCGCGTGACGAGCGCGAAACCGCCGCTCCTCGCGGACATTCGCGTCGGCGCCGACTACATCCGGCATCGCCCGCCGCTGCTGTGGCTGCTGGCGACGTTCGCGTTCGCGAACCTGGTGTGGTCGCCGCTGCTCGTGCTGCAGCCGCTGTTTCTCAAGTTCGACCTGGCCGCCGACTGGCGCGCGCGCGGCATGACGTTCGAGGCGGCGCTGGCCACGCTGAACGTGGTGAACGGGATCGGCGGCATCGCCGGCGCCGTCGCGGTCAGCGTGTGGGGCGGGCTCAAGCGCCGTCGCGTGCTCGGCGTGCTCGTGCCCGTCGTGCTGCTCGGGCTCGGTCTCGTCGGCTTCGGCCTGTCGCGCCGCATCGACGTGGCGTGCGTCGCGATGTTCCTGGTGGGCGCGCTGCTGCCCGCGCTCAACGCGCACTCCCAGGCCATCTGGCAGGCGCAGACGCCGCGCGAACTCCAGGGCCGCGTGTTCTCGGTGCGCCGGCTCATCGCCCAGTTCACGATGCCGATCGGCACCGGGCTCGGAGGCGCGATCGGCGGGCTGCTCGATCCGGCGCGCGCCGTCGTGTGGATGGGCGTGATCGGCGCCGCGTTCGGCGCCGCGCAGCTGTTCAATCCCGCCCTGCGCAACGTCGAGGACAAAGCCGCCCTCGACGCGATGGCGGCCCGCTCCGGAAGCTGAACGCGCCGGGCGCGCGTCAGCGCGCGCCGAAGTCGAAGCGCTGGCGGCACCACACCGCGATCGGCCGGCCCGCCCGCAGCGCCGGGTAGAAGCGCATGCCGCGCGCGCACACCAGCGCCGCCTCGACGACGCTCGAGTCCTGGCTGCCCTCCGCCCACAGCGCGTCGCTCACGTCGCCGGCCTCGTCCACGCGAACGTCGATCTCGACGAACTGGCGGCGCGCGCCGCGCGGCGCCTGGAGCGCGGGCGCGTCGCGCAGGAGCGGCGGTTTGAGATCGTCCGAGATCTCGAGCGCGGGCGGCGTGAAGTCGGCGCTCAGCGTGTCGCTGGCCGCGGTGGGCTCCGGCGCGGCGCCGCGCGCCGGGGTCGGCGCTGCCGCGTTCGCGTCCGAGGCGCGCGGGGCCTGGCGGTCGCGGCCGACGCGTTCGAGCCACACGCGGGCCGGCGGTCGCGCGACGCTCAGGCGCTCGCCGCGCGCCGTGTCGGCGGCGATGCGCACGGCGAGGGGCACGGCCGCGTGAGGCGGCGGCTCGCGCCGCGCGCAGCCTGCGAGGCCGAGTGCGACGAGCGCCACGACGGCGGCGCGAGCCGGGACGCGCGGAAGAGCGAACACGGAGGCACGCTACGCGTTGGCGCCGCCCGCCGACAAGCGCGTGCGAGTTCGTGGACGGGCGCAGGGGCGGCGCCGGCCGCACGTTCCCGCGCCGCGCCGTGACGAGCGCGGCGGCTCGCGCCCACCGGCGCGAGATCCGGGTCGGACCACCCTTGGCGGACACGCGAACCCGGGCGTAGACTCGCGCTCGTCATCGCTTCCCTCCCGAGGCCGCGCCGGAAGCCCCCTTCGCTCCCACGAGGAACGCCTCCTTGAAACCGCGTCAACGTGTGTCGGCCGCGCTCGCGGGCGCGCCGCTCGATCGCCCACCGGTCTCGTTCTGGGGCCACGTGTACCACCGCGAGTCGAGCGCGCCGGATCTCGTCGACGCCACGCTCGAGGCGCAGCGCCGCTACGCGTGGGATTGGGTGAAGCTGAACCCGCGCAAGCACTATCACGTCGAGCCGTGGGGCGTGCGCTACCGCTACAGCGGCCGGCCGAACGAGAAGCCGGCGCTCGAAGACTGGCCGGTGCGCGATGCCGAGGACTGGCGCCGCATCCACGAGCAGCCGCACGACCGTGGCGCGCTCGCCGAGCAGCTCGAGGCCGTGCGCATGCTGCGCGCGTCGCTCGACCCCGACGTGCCGATGATCGAGACCGTGTTCACGCCGCTCGCCGTGCTCGGCGAGATGGTCGAGACGCCGGACGTGCTGCGCCGCCATCTCGACGAGAACCCGGCCGGCGTGCACGCCGCGCTCGAGTCGGTGACGCGCACGTTCGAGAAGTTCGTGCGCGCGGTCCTCGCGGCCGGAGCGGACGGCGTGTACTTCGCGACGGTGGATTGGGCGTCGCGCGACCTGCTCGACGCCGCCGCGTATCGCACGTGGGCGCGGCCCGGCGACCTGCGCGTGATCGCCGCGGCCGCGGGCGCGCGCTTCAACGTGCTGCACGTGTGCAAACGCCACAACCTGCTTTATGAAGTCGCGGACTATCCGGTGCACGCGTTCTCGTGGGACGCGCTCGAGCCGTCCAATCCGTCGCTGGCCGACGCGCTGAAGCGTCTGCCGGGAGCGGTCATGGGTGGGATCCCGTTCGACGACACGCTCAAGGTCGCGGCGCCCGATCGATTCGCCGACGCGTATCGTCGCGGGCTCGAGGCCACCCAGGGCCGGCGCTGGCTCGTGGCACCCGGCTGTTCGATTCCCCCCGCGGCCGCTCCCGAGAATCTGGAAGCGGTGCGCAATGCCGTGACGGCGACGCGCCTGGACGAGATCCGCACGTAGCCGAGACCAAGTTCGCCCTCTTCCCCCAACGGAGGTGCGAGATGAAGACCGCCCGCGTGGCGCTCGTGCTGCTGCTGTGCTCCCCCCTCTCCGCCCGCGCCGAGGAAGGCGCCGGCGTCGCCCCGCGCCGGCCGCCGCCCCTGAGCGGCCCGTCGAACGTCGAGGCTTCTTCGCGCACCGGCGCGCTCATCAACGGCCAGGTGTTCATCGGCGAACGCGCGCCCGACTTCGAGCTGGATGGCTCGCGGGGCCGGCCGGTCAAACTCTCCTCGCTGCGCGGCGACTGGCTGCTGCTCGTCTTCGCCGATCGCAAGGAGGACCTGGTGCCGCTCCAGCAGAGCTGGGACGAGTTGCGGCCGCTCGGAGTGCAGGTGGTCGGCGTGTGCAACGAGAAGGCGCGGTCCCTCGAAGCGTTCTCCGCGAGGACTCCACTGCCCTACGCTTTGCTCGCCGATGTCACCGGGGACATCGCGTCGCTGTACGGCCTGTTCGATCGTGCGCATTCCAACACGCGGCCCGGATTCCTCGTGCTGGATCGCGACGGCATCGTGCGCATGGCGGTGCTCGGACAGCAGCTTCCCGTGGGCGAGATCACGCGACTGGCGCGATTTGCAGTGACCGGATCGTAAAGCGCACGACGCGCGCGTGAGCCCGCGCCGACGCTCATCACGGAAACGTGAATGAACGTGGCGCGGGCTCAATTTTTTCGCGTGCGCCGCCGATATTCTTCGGGCCTCACCTCCGCCCCACGACGACTCCCATCAAGCTTCGGAGGTTCACGTGATGTTTTCCGGCCTCATCGTGGCCGCTGCATTGGTGGCGACCGCACCGTTTCAGACCACGGATGGCGCCAACCGAGCACAGTCACTCGCCGAAGATCTGCAACGACTCCAGACCATCGGCCCGAACACTCCCGAGCCGCCGCAGACCAGCGTCACGGTCGGCGATCCGGCTCCGGATTTCTCGTACGAATCGCACGATCGCACGTGGGTGCACCTGCACGACCTGCTGCAGCAGGGCGACGTGATGCTGGTGTTCGGCGTCACGGAGGACGACGTGCGCACGCTCGAAGCGGAGCGTGACGCGTTGTTGAGCGCCGGCGTCGTGCCGGTCGCGGTCCTGGACCGCGGCGACGGCGCCACCTGGTCGATCGCGCAACGTCTGCACGTCACCTACAGCCTGCTGTCGGACCCGCGGTCCGTCATCGCGGGACAGTTCGACGCGCTCGATCCGAGCAGTCATCGGGCCGTGCGTTCGTTCTTCGTGGTGGATCGGCGCGGCATCGTCCGCGGTCTCAACCGCGGCGGTCTACCGACCGACGGCTACCTGGCGCTGGCCGCGAAGGCGCTGTCCCGGCCGCTCGAGGGCCTGGCGCTTCCCGCCAACGCCCACTGACCTCTTGTCGCAAACGCGCGAGCCCGCTCGAAACCGAGCGGGCTCGTGGCGTTTCGAGGCGCGCGCGACGGGGCGTGGCGGCGGTGACGCGGCGTGGCGGTGACGCGACGCGGCCGCGGGGCGTCGCGCGCGGCGGCTACGCGGCGCGCTGCGGGGCGGCGTCGGCGGCCTGGCGCAGCACGCGCTCGACGTCGGCGAGCGAGAACGGCTTCGGCATGACGAAGTCCACGCCGTGGGCGTGGGCCGTGCTGCCCTCGAGCTGGTAGCCCCAGCCCGTGACGAGCACGACCGGCACGAGCGGGCGCTGCGACTTGACGCCGAGCGCCAGGTCCCAGCCGTTCACTTCGGGCATGCCGAGATCCGTGAACACGATGTCGAAGCCGCCGTGGATGAACGCGTCGAGCCCGGCGGCGCCGCCGAGCGCGACCTGCACGTCCTGGCCGAGCGCGCGCAACAGGTCGGCGAGCACGCTCAGCACCGGCTCCTCGTCGTCCACCACGAGCGCATGCAGTCGCGGCAACGGGCCGGCGTCGGCGTCGCCTGTGTTGGATTCCTGCGCCTGGCCCACCGGGAAGCGCACCACGAACTCGGTGCCCAGGTTCGGCTGGCTCTCGACCGCGATCGTGCCGCGGTGGCGCGTGACGATGCCGTAGGCCACGGACAGGCCGAGCCCGGTGCCCTTCACCTCCTTCGTGGTGAAGAACGGATCGAAGATCTTGCCGCACGTCGCTGCGTCCATGCCCACGCCGTTGTCGCGGAAACGCACCGTGACGTCGCGGTCGTCGCTCTCGCTGCTGACGGACAGGCGTCCGCCCCAGGGCATGGCGTCGACCGCGTTCAGCACCAGGTTCGTGAACACTTCGCGCAGTTCGGACGCGTTGCCCGCGACCGGCCGCGCCGCCTTCAGGTCCACGTCGACGTCGACGCTCACGCCGCGCCGCTTGGCGCCGGCCTCCCATGCGGTGCGCGTCAGCTCGAGCACGCCGACGAGCACGTCGTTGACGTCGAGCGTCGCGAAGCGCTCGTCCTGGCGCACGCGCGTGAACTCCTGAACGCGGCGCACCGTGTGCGCGCCGTCGTGCGCGGCCTGCTCGATGATGCGCAGCTGGCGGCGCGTCTCCGGGTCCTTCACGTTCTTGAGCAGCAGCTGGGTGCGCCCGAGGATGGCGGCCAGCACATTGTTGAAGTCGTGCGCAACGCCGCCGGCCATTTCGCCGAGCGCGTTCAGCTTCGCGGACTGCACGAGCTGCGCCTGCGTCTCGCTCAACTCGTCGTAGGCGTGCTTCGTCTGCTCGAACAGCCGCGCGTTCTCGATGGCCGCGCTGCACAGACCGGCGAACAGCGTGGCCAGTTCCAGGTCGTCGTCCACGAAGTAGCGGGCGCCGTAGCGCAGCATCGTCAGCACGCCGAGCACGCGCCCGCGCAGCACGAGCGGCACGCACATGAGCGAGCTGAGTTCGACCGGCGGAGTGTTCGGGATGGTGATGGCGCGCGGGTCGTTCTCGGCGTCGTTCACGATCTCGCCGCGCCCGGTCAGGGCCACCGTACCGGTGATGCCCTCGCCCACTTTGAGCCGGCACGCCATCATCTCTTCGTAGTAATTCTCCACTTCGCACACGGCCGGCTTCAGCAGCATGTCCGACTCGTCGAGCAGGAACACCGTGCACTCGTCGGTCTGGATGACCTGACGCACCTGCTGGGCGATCGTCGTGAGCACGGTCTTCAGCTCGAGCGAGTGGACGATGGCGTGGCTGACCGTCAGGAGCGCCGCGAACTTCTCCTTCTGCGCCATCTCGCGGCGCAGCAGATCGCTCAGCTCGTCGTCGGCGATGGCCGATGCCGGATTCGGCCGCAGCGTCACGAACCAGCCCGCGAACCCGGCGTGAGCGAACTCGATGCGCGAGCACAGCAGTTCCTCGTCCGGCGCATGCGCGAGGCGCGCGCGCACGAGGCGCAGGCCGCTGGGGCCTTCGCGCAGCTGCCGCGCGATGCCTTCGCGCGTCGCCGGCACGAGCCAGTCGACGAGCGCCGTGCCGGTCAGCGCCGACGCGGGCCGGGCGAACAGCGCGGACGCCGCGCGATTGCCGAGGCGGATGCGCAACTCGCGATCGACGAGGAGCAGCGGGCTCGGCACCGCTTCCATGAGCGGCACGAGCACCGACTCGACTTCGGGAGCGGCCGCATCGTCGAGCGATTCGCCAGGGAGCAGCAGCGCGGCCACCGCGCGGCCGGCGCGCGACGCCGGAAGGCCCTGCGCCATCCAGCCGCGCACGGATTCGTGCGCGCTCTCGACCACGCCCCAGACGTCGGGCAGCGCGCGCTCGAGGCGGCCCATCAGCGCCTCGGCTTCCTCGCCCGCCCGCTCGGCCCCGAACGACGGAGTCAGCTCGCGCGCCACGGCTTCGAGCAGTCGCGGCCGGTGGCGCTGGAAGAAGCGGACGATGGAATGGCTCAAGAGGGCTCCGGAGGTGAGGGATCGTCGCAGGTTATCGGCGGAGCGGGGGGTGCGCTTGAGATGGGTTGTCGCCATGCGGCCAATGGGTTGACCCGCCGGCGCGCGATCCCCTAGCGTCCCGGGCCTTGCGGCTCCCGACGGCCGATCCCGGGAGCCGATTTCCTTTCCCGGGCGTCCCTCGAAGAAAAGGGAGCCCGCCATGTTGTGCCGCATTCCCACCGCGACGCTGTGGGGCCTCGAGGCATTCGCCGTCGAGTGCGAAGTGGACCTGGGGCCGGGACTGCCCGGCTTCGTGCTCGTCGGCCTGCCCGACGCGACCGGCCGCGAGGCCCGCGAGCGCGTGTGGCCGGCGCTGCGCAACGCCGGCTTCCAGACGCCGGATCGTCGCGTCACCGTGAACCTCGCGCCGGCCGAGCGGCGCAAGGAAGGCGCGTCCGCCGATCTCGCGGTGGCGCTCGGTCTGCTGATCGCCACGCTGCAGGCGCCGCCCGCGCGCCTCGCCGGCGTCGCCGCGATCGGCGAGCTGGCGTTGGACGGCACGCTGCGCGCGGTGCGCGGCACGCTGAGCCTGGCGGAGGCGGCCGCCGGGGCGGGCGCGACGACGCTGCTGTGCGCCGCGGCGTGCGCGCCCGAGGCCGCGCTCGTCGAGGCGCTGGGCGTGATCCCGATCGCCACGCTCGGCGAAGCCGTCGAGTGGTTGCGCGGCGCCGATCGTGAGCGCCAGTCGCCGGCCCCACCCGACCGCCTCGAGGACGCCGGGCCCGACCTCGCCGACGTGCGCGGACAGCTCGTCGCGCGGCGCGCGCTCGAGATCGCCGCGGCCGGCGGGCATCACGTGCTGTTCGTCGGCCCGCCCGGCGCCGGAAAATCCATGCTCGCGCGCCGACTGCCCGGCATCCTGCCGGCGCTCGAATCGCGCGAGTCCGCGACGGTGACGCGGCTCCACTCGGCGGCCGGCATGCGCGCGCCCGGCCTCGGGCTGATGCGCGCGCGGCCGTTCCGCGCGCCGCATCACTCCATCTCGCGCGCCGGCTTGATCGGCGGCGGCACGCCGCCCCGGCCCGGCGAGCTGTCGCTCGCGCATCACGGCGTGCTCTTCCTCGACGAGCTGTCCGAGTACCCGCGCACTCTCCTGGACGCGCTGCGTGAACCGCTCGAGACCGGCGACGTGTGGATCGCGCGTGCCGCGTCGCGCGTGTGCTTCCCGGCGCGGGCGCTGATCGTCGCGGCCATGAACCCCTGCCGCTGCGGCTGGCTCGGACATCCCAAGCGCGGCTGTCGCTGCACGCCGCCCGAGCTCCAGCAGTACGCGGCGCGCGTCAGCGGCCCGGTGCTCGATCGGCTCGATCTCCAGGTCGAGGTGCCGGCCGTCGGTTCGCGCGACCTGCTCGGCCCCGCGTCGGGCGAGTCGAGCGCGGCGGTGCGCGAACGCGTGCTCGCGGCGCGGACACGCCAGCGCGAGCGCGGCGCGCTCAACGCCCGGCTACCGGACGCCGCGCTCGAACCGCTGTGCGCGCTCGACGACGCGGCGCGGCGGCTGATCGTCGATGCGGTGGACCGCGGCGGAATGTCGGCGCGTGCGGTGCACCGCGCGTTGCGCGTGGCACGGACGATCGCGGATCTCGCGGGCGAGGCGGGCGTCTGCGCGCTGAGATTGGCCGAGGCACTGCAGTATCGGGCGTACGAGGCGCGGAGGGTCGTCACGAGGTGAGCGAGCGCGCCCACGGGCAAGCTGGGCGGCGCGCTCAGGCGTGCGCTAGGTCAGTTCGTAGCTCAGGGTGAAAGGATGCTCGAGACCGTGCCCGACGGCGGAGCTTCCCTCGCCCGAGAGGCCGACCAGGTCTCCGGTCGCGGAGCCGGCGATGACGGAATAGGACTCCTTCGCCTGCCCGTCTTCGAAGACGCCGGTGCGCTGCAGCACGAAGCTGCCGGTCTTGCCGCCGACCCGCCCAACGACCCGCTCGAGGCCCACGAACGTCGCCGAGCCGTCGTGGCGATACATCATGAGGTACTCGACCTGACCCTCCCCCTCGATGTCGCCCGTGTAGGTCTTGCCAACGCTCGCGCGCGTGAGTTTGGGCTGCGCCTGGCCCTCGCTGTAGGGCTTTTCATCCCAGCTCTTGATGGCGAATCGAGCTTCGCAGCTCTTCTTCATGTTCCCTCTCCCACCGCCGCGCGCACCGCCTCCAACAGCTGCGGAACGTCGACCGGCTTCTGCAGGAAGGCTCGCGCACCGAGCGCGAGCGCGCGGTCGCGGGTCGTCGCCGGATCGCGCCCCGTCAGCACGATGATCGGGATCCCCGCCAACTTGGGGATGGCGCCCAGCCGCTCGAGCACGGCGAAGCCGTCACCGGCCGGAAGACCGAGGTCGAGCACGATCACATCCGGCGTTTCGCGCTGTGCCGCACTGATGGCCGACACGCCGTCGCTCGCGAACACGACCGTGTACTTCTCCGAGCGCAGCCGCCCGCCGACCGCCAGCCTCTGATCCGCCTGGTCTTCGACGACGAGGATCTTCGTCTGCGACATCGCTCCTCCCGTGTTCGTGTCGTGGATCCAGCCCCTCTACACCCGCCGGAACGTGGCGTTCGCATCCACCTGCCGATACGTGACGAACTCGACCGGCGCGAGGCACTTGGGGTACAGCGTCCCGGCGAACTTCTTGACCGCGGCCGACTCGCCGTGGAGTCGGTTCGCGGCTTCGTCGCGCCACACGAAGATGTGCACGAAGCGCGTCGGACGCTCCTCCTCCTGCCACACCTCGTAGCGCAGCGCGCCGTCTTCGTGCGTCCGCACATAGGCGACGAACTCGTGGATCGCGCGCAGCACCTCGTCCATCGCCTCCTCGCGGATCTCGTAGCGCGCGAGCTCGTGAATTTCACCGGGGTTCCCGTGGATCTCCGCCATCGTTGCCTCCTGGTCCGAATCGGCGCCGCGCGGCCTCGACACTGTGCCCTCAAGTCATGCTCGGTTCCGAGAGACTGATGTCAGGACACCGCGCGGCGCAAGTCACAGTGGCGACACCGCGCGTTTCTCATGAGGAAGAACGGGTTCGAAATGGCGGGCGCATGACAGCGCGGACACTCGAGCGACCGGAGGCGGCGCTTGATGAGAAGCCACACGGCGAACCACACAGCCAGAACCAGAAGCATCAGCCATTCCGGAGCGTCGGCATGCCATGCGGCGCGGTAAGCCACCCAACACGCGATGCCCGCAATGGGCCAGCCCATCCACCAGAGGAAGTAATGGTTGCGCCTCGATCGGACTTGCTTCCAGAACTGCTCGAGGACTACCGCGTCCACTCCGTCCATCGCTCGCCCCCTCGCCGCGCGCGGCCGAATTGCGGCGCGATAGTCTGGAGTGCGCCACGCGAAGTCAACGCGATGTGCGTCCGCTCCAGCGCCGTTCGGCGGCGCGCCGGATCGCGGGCATGAGCAGGAGCCGAATGCCGACGATCCCGAAGCGCGCCCAGCGCCAGTACCTCATGAACTTCGCGCGCGCCGCGGCATCCGTGGCCACGGCGCGGGTCTCGTGCGCGAAGCGCGTCGTCTCGGGGCCGAGCGCTTCGGCTTCGAGCGTCCACGCGATCTTCACCAGATCGGGTTCCGCGTAAGCCGCGAAACGCTCGGGCGGGATCGGCGTGAACACGACGTCGGCGCGCCACGGCTGACACACCGCGCCGCGCACGATCACGCGGCCCGGCTCGTCAGCGAGCACGCCCCAACCCGTCTTGCCCGTCTCGGCCAGCAACCCCATCGGCTGGCGCGTCGTGGTGCGTGGGGCACGCAGGAGCCGCTCGCGCAGCCAGATGAGGCCGCGGACGCCGGTCAGGGATTGGAAGTCGAAGTTGCCGGCGACGTCCATGACCACGTCCGCGGGCGCGCGAATCGTCGTGTGAAAGCGCTCGCGAACATCCGCGTCGGGGATGAACGGATCGAGCGGCAGGGCGTTGGAATTGGGAATCGTCGTCCTCCCGCGGTCAGCGACGCGTCACTCTCGCCGCGCGCGATGGTCGCCGCAGTTGGAGGCCATCGTTCACGCTCGGTCGCGCCCTTCGGCCGGCATGTCGAGCCAGAGCGCTCGGAGAGAAAGGTTGATGTCGGAGATGAACAAGAGCAGCGAGACGATCAGGCACAGCATGGAAGAGATGAAGAGGATGGCGATGAGGATCGCGGCGCCGAAATGGAGAAGGGCGCTGAGGAACAGGCCGATCACGAGGAGCACCGCGAGAAGGACGCTGAAGGCGGCGAGCGCGATCCCCGCTCGCACGAGCCGGGCCCGGGTCGCGAGGATCCTCAGTTGCGCGATAAGCCGTGCCCGATCCGCATCGGGCGCGCCATGCAATTCCCGGGTGAGAAGCCGCGACCGGTCGATGACTCTTCCGAAGCGATTCGTCATGCTCAACAGGAGCAGGCCGACGCCGGAGATGAGGATCACCGGGCCAATCGAGAGCTGCAGCATCGGAATCAGGTCGGTCAGCGACATCGGGCTCCCGTGAAGTTGGATCTCAAGCCTGGGTCGAGTGCCGGCTCTCCCGCTCTTCCGGGCGCCTGGGCCACCAGCGTCGCACACGGCGGCGATACTCGGCGTACTCCGCGCCGAACGACCGGCCGAGGACGCGCTCTTCGATCAGCGTGACGAACAGGTGCATCACACCGACGAACAGCAGCGCGTAGCCGGCGAGCGCGATCGACCGATAGAAGATCGCCGCGCCCGCGAGCGCGAGGCCGGCGCCCCAGTACATCGGATTGCGCACGTACCGATACGGCCCGGCCACGACCAAGCGGCGCGGCGGATCGATCGGGAACGGCGTGCCGCGGCCGATCAGCGCGAACGTCACGATGCACCACAATGCGAGCGCGACGCCCACGATCTCGACGGCCACGCCGGCGAATTGCGCGGCGCCCAGATGCGCTGGACGCGTGACGCCCGCCCAGCGCAGGACCTGCCCGGGTAGGAACACGAGCGTGAAGCCCATGAAGAGCACGGCGTACACGAGCGCCCGCACGAGTGCGAACATGCCGTTCCTTACGCGAGGCTCCGCCACATCACGAGATCCGTCTTCGGGCTGCCCATCATCTCGAACTCGAGCGTCGCGCAGGTGCGGAATCCCGCGCGCTCGTAGAAGCGGATCGCGCGATGGTTCTTCTCCCACACGCGCAACCACAACGCGTCGCCGCCCATGTGGCGCGCCTCGGAGACCACCGCGTTCATGAGCGCCGCGCCGAGGCCGGTGCCGAGGCGATCGTGTTCGACGTAGATGCGGACGATGCGGATCGCCTTCCGGCTCGGCACGCTCGCATGCGGCTCGTCCGCGAGGACGCGCGCGTAGCCGACCGGCGTGTCGCCGTCGCGGGCGATCAGGAAGACGGAGCCGGGAGCCGCCAGCTCGCTCGCGATCTGCGCCTCGCTGAACGCCGACGCCAGGTATTGGGCGAGTGCGTCGTCCCCGACCCGGCCCGCGAACGCGGCCGCAAACGTGCGCACGCCGAGCGCGGCGAGCTCGGGCACGTCGGCAGGCGTGGCATGTCGGACGTCGACCGTCGCGCGCTTCGTGTCGTCTCGCTCCATCACCGCTGGCGCCTCACTCTCCGCCGGCCTCAGCCGTGCGTCCCGAGCCGCGGCGTCACGCGCGCTTCGAGCAGCGCGACGAGTTCAGGCTGCATGTAGTCGTACTCATCGGGAATGTCGAGACACACGACGTGCTTCGATCTCAGGTAGGGTCGGAAGCGCTTCGAGAGCTTGTTGCGATGGTGATTCTCCATGACGAAGACGACATCGGCCCATTCGACAAGCTCGGGCGTCACCGGTATCTCGGCGTCGCGGTCGAGTCCGGCCGACTGGACCTCGAGACCCGGCCGCGAGCCGAACACGCGCTCGGCAGTTGGGCTGCGCAGGCGATTCTGACTGCACAGGAACAGCACGTTCATCGATCCCTCACAGCTCGCGCGTCACCTCGTTGACCACCGCGTCGAGGCTGATCGTCAGCCGTGCGCCCTTCTTCGGCAGGTCGCTCACGCCGATCACGGTGCGCGCCGGGCGGTGCTCGCCCATCTCTTCGGCGTAGGCGCGGTTCATGTCGTCGAAATCCTCCATGTGCTTCAGGTACACGCGCACGTGGAGGACTTGCGGGATGCCGGAGCGCGCGATCTCGAGCAGCGTGCGGAACGCCTTCAGGATGTGGCGCGTCTGCGCGTACGCGTCGGGCGCGGCCACTTCGCCGGTCGCGGGGTCGACGGCGGCGGTCGCGGAGATCGTGACGAACGGCCCGGCCCGCGCCACGTGGCTGTACGGGCCGATCGGCTTCATCACACCGGCCGGAGTGAACGTCTCGACTTTCATGACAGTCGGTACGCTACTTCAGTCCCTCGACGAGGTACAGGTCGCCGAGTCGGTGCCGAGCGCCTCGCCTCGAGTCGGGCGCAGCGTCACGCGCGCACGTTCCCGTTGACACGCGCCGGGCGCTTCCTCGAAACTACGCGCCAGTTCGCTCGCGCGATTTCACTCGCGCGCGGTTCCCAGGGCTCGGGCGGCTCGAAGGAATCGGGAGGGTTGGGTCCCTCCGTGTGTGGGAGCCCCGAAAAGGAGGTGATCCATTGGACAGTAAACGCTGTGGTTCGGTGGAGGTGGCGTCCTCGTAGGGGAACTCTGGGCGCTGGTGCGCGAGGTGCATCCCCAGGACGGGGGTAACCCAGCGCCACCGAAGCCGAAAGTTTTCTGAGGCTCCGGTCCGAAGTCGGACCGGAGCCTTTTTTCATGCGCCGGAGGCCGCCGGCCATCGGCCGAGCCGCACGAACAGGAGAACGTGCGTGGCGATGATGAGGGGCACGAAGTACGTCAGGAGCAGCGACAGCGGCAGGTGGAGGAGCGGCGCGACGCCGCCCGGGTCCGCCATGCCGACGCGCGCCGCGGTCAGCACGACTCCGACAATGTCGATCAGCCCGATCACGTTCCACGCAACATAGGCGACGCGGCGGGCCGCGCCCTGGGGCCGGCCGGCGAGCAGCAGCGCGACGGCGCCGAGCACGACCACGAGGTCGCCCCATCCCGCGGGCACGGCGAACGCCGGCGACAGCGCGCCGCTCGCCGACAGCCTCAGGAAGACGATCCCGACGAAGCGCGACAGGTGCAGCACGAGCAGCCACCTCGGATCGACGGACAACGCCCACGCCTGCAGCCACGGCACCATGCGACAGGCGACGAGCGTGGCGACGGTGAGCGAGAGCACCAGCTCCTGCGGCGCGGGCGGGCGCAACGTCGCGAGCCGGCCGCTCGCGCCGAGCAGCAGCGCCAGCGCGAGCCACAGGCCGAGCAGGATGGCGACGCGAGGCCACGTGCCGGCGGGCCGCGGCGATTGGACGTGGGCCGAATCCATCGACCTAGTGGGCGCCGGCCGGCGCGCCGGAACTCTGCGGCCGCGGTTTGCGCAGGATCAGGATCGCCGGCGCCACGATCACGAACGTCATGAGCAGCAGCCGCCACGCGTCGTTGTAACTCAGCATGGCGGCCTGGCGCGTGACCTGGCCGTCGAGCAGTGCGAGCGCGCCCTGGCGCGCGGCCGTCGCGGGATAGCCGTGCGCCATGAGGTTCGCGGCGATGCCGCGCAGGCGCTCCTGGACGAGCGGATTGCCCGCGTCGAGCGAGCTCACGAGATCGACGCGATGCATCTGCGTGTGCGTGGTCACGAACGACGCGAGCACGGCGATGCCGAACGAACCGCCCAGCTGGCGCGACAGATTGATGAGCCCCGACGCCTGCTGCGCCTCGCTCGGCTTCAGGCTGGTGAACGCCACGTTGTTGATGGGCGCGAACAGCAACCCGAGCGCGGCGCCGCGGATGATGAGCGCGATGCGCACGTCGTCGTCTCCGGCCAGTACGCTCAAGTGCCCGAGCCGCCACATCGCGGCGATGATCAGCACGACGCCGGCGCCGATCAGCACGCGCGGGTCGGCCAGCGGCTTCGCGCCGGTCAGCAGCCGGCCGCACAGCAGCGCGGTCGCGGCGGTGGCCAGTCCGCCCGGCATCAGCGACAGGCCGGTCTTCGTCGGCGTGTAGTGCAGGATGGTCTGCGTGAACAGCGGGAACATGAACGTGCCGCCGTACAGCGCGAAGCCGAGCGCCACGAACAGGAACAGGCACGCCGCCAGGTCACGGTTCTTGAGCACGCGCAGTTCGATCACCGGATGACGGTTGCGCGGCGACAGCTCCCACACGAGGAGCCCGACCAGCGAGAACCCCGACAGGATGGCGAGCCGCGTGATCCAAACGTTCGCGAACCAGTCCTTGGAATTGCCCTGCTCGAGCACGTATTGAAGCGAGCCCACGCCGACCGTCAGCAGCGAGATGCCGAGCCAGTCGACATCGCCCTCCTTGCGCCTGTGGTCCGGCGGATCCTTGAGGAACGCGCCGACCAGGAACGTCGACGCGATGCCGATCGGGACGTTGATGAAGAAGCACCAGTGCCACTGGTAGTTGTCCGTGATCCAGCCACCCAGCGTGGGGCCGAGCGTGGGCGCGACGATGACGCCGAGCAGGAAGATGGACTGCACCATGCCCTGCTGCTCGCGCGGGAAGATCTGGCGCAGCGTGGCTTGCGCCGTGGACAGGAGCGCCGCCCCGCCTGCGCCCTGCACGATCCGCCAGAACACCAGCTCGATGAGCGTGCCCGACGTGCCGCAGAAGAACGACGCCACCACGAACAGGATGATCGAGAACGTCAGGTAGCGCTGGCGCCCGAAGCGCTCCGTGAAGAACGCGGTCATGGGCAGGAACACGACGTTCGAGAGGATGTAGCCCGTGCTGACCCAGCCGATCTCTTCGTGCGTCGCGCCGAGGTTGCCGGCCATCTCGGGCAGCGCGACGTTCACGATCGTGGTGTCGAGCACCTCCATGATCGCGGCCGTGATGAGCCCGAGCAGGATGAGCCAGCGGTAACGGGCGACGAACTCGCTCGCGGCCCGCGTCGCCTCGGCGATCTGGTCGGGCGTCCGTGCCGGATGGCCGGGAGCGAAGGCGCGGTCCGTCACGCGGCGCCCTCGCCGGCGCGTACCGGCAAGGCCGCCCGGCGTCCGGCGGCGGGTCGAATCGGGGGCTGAATCATGAACGGCACACGCTAGGGGCTCTCCCAAGAGCCGTCAATCCGCACGACCCGGGCCCTGAAGGACCGCGCCGACGGCTCACGCGCTGCTCGGCGGACGATCGGCTGCTCGAGCTAGCGCGTTGGCCCGAAGCCGTTTGATGCGAGGGGAAGATGCTGAACAACTATTTCACGTCCGGGGGCTTGCATTCCCGGAGGGGCGGACCCATATTGCTTTCGTCTCCGGTAGCTGTGGATGTGCTCAAAGCCTTTGAAGCCGCCCAGGACCGTTTCCAGGGCGGCGTTTTCGTTATAGGGCCGCGCATCGGAGTTTCCGGGACGGCCGGTCATGGTGACCGGGCGCCGCCGTCGCGATCTGACGGTCGTTCAGCGGGTCTCCGGACCCGGGTAATCCAAGGAGCATGCAGTGGCTAGTGGAACCGTGAAGTGGTTCAACGAGGCGAAGGGTTTCGGTTTCATCTCTCAGGAAGGTGGCGAAGACGTTTTCGTTCACTATTCCGCGATCACGGGCGAGGGTTTCAAGACCCTGGCCGAGGGTGAGCGCGTCGACTTCGACGTCAACCGAGGCCCGAAGGGTCTGCAGGCGAGCAACGTCCGTAAGGCCTAGTTCGTCCGAGGTACCACCTCGCGCAATGAAGGCGGCGCCCCCAGCGCCGCCTTCAGCGTTTCCGGACCGGAGGCGGCTCGCTCGGGCACGGATTACAGCAGCTGCCGCGCGCGCAGGCTGACGACGCCGCGCTCCGCCACGATCACGTGATCGAGCACGCCGATTCCGACCAGGTCGCCGACCTGCACCAGCCGGCGCGTGATGCTCAGGTCCTCCTCGCTCGGCTCGGGATCGCCGCTCGGATGGTTGTGCACGAGCACGACGCTGGCCGCCGAGCGCACGATCGCCGGCTGGAACACCTCGCGCGGGTGCACGATCGACGCGTTCAGGCTGCCGATGGACACGGTCTCCCTCGCCTCGATCTCGTGCCTGGCGTTCAGCAGCAGCACGACGAAGTGCTCCTTCCTGGCTCTCGTCAGGTCGCGAACCGCGGCCAGGACGTCGTCCGGCCCGCGGATCGCGCCGCCGGGAAGGCGATGCTCACGCGCGCGGCGCCCCAGCTCGAACGTCGCCATCAGCGCGGCGGCGCGCGCGCGTCCGATGCCCCGCACCCGCGTCCAGCGCGCAAGGCTCCAACCCGCCATCTCGACCAGCGTGCGCCGGGCCAGCGTCCGCGCGATGCGCCGCGCGCTCAGGCCCCGTGAACCGGACCCGAGCACGAGCGCCAGCAATTCCTCGTCGTTGAGGGCCGTCGTGCCGAGCGCGTCCAGCTTTTCGCGCGGCAGGCGGGGTGCGGCGGGCGGGCGCGGCGTCGCGTCGAGACGCGCGTCCCAGGGCTCCGGGCTCGGCAATGGACCTCCGGCGGGGCTTTGGCGCGAGGGCACGGCTCTGCGATACTCTCCCGTCGCGAAACGGCGGTACGGTTCCGGCGGCCGCGAGTCACCCGGTCCCTCCCGGGCATCGAACGGAGAATCGACAGCATGCGTCGTGCCATGGTTGCGCTCGCGTTCACCGCGATCCTCAGCACCGTCCTCGCGGTCCGCGGCGACGGTGAGCCCAAGGAAGCCACCTCCGTCAACGGGGTTGGCCTCATCGATTACACCGACCGCTCGGCGTGCAAGCTCGGCACGTGGTGCAAGTATCAGGTGACCGGCCAGAGCCAGATGGGGATGCACGACGATTACACGGTGGTCGTCGCGATCGCCGGGGAAGAGCGCTTCTGGGGCGAGGACTGCTTCTGGGTCGAGACCGTGACGGAACCGCGCGACGGCTCGCCGAGCGTCGTCGCTCAGCTCATGTCCTACGACATCTTCAGCGACGAGAACCCGACCAAGAACATGAAGTACTACATGCGCAAGGTGTGCAGCGAGGTGGACGAGGAAGGACGGCCGATCATGGTCGTCATGCGCCGGCCGCCGACGACGCTGACCACGCGCGGCGAGGCGACGCGCAACGATCCCATGCGCATCGACACGCTGGCCGCCGACACGACGATCCAGGCCGCGAAGGGCGAGTTCAAGTGCCGCCACGTCCGGATCAACGAGGGTATCGGCAGTTCGCTCGAACAGCGCGACAGCACCGTGTTCACGGAAGTTCGCGAATCGCGCGACGTGTACGTTTCCAAGCAGATCCCGCTGACGCGCGTGGTCATCGAGGACATCGTGCACCAGATCGGGCGCCGCACGTGGCTCGTGGGCCGCTCGCAGGACGCGCCGATGAACATCCTCGACCGCGCGTCCGGAAGGTCGTTGCTCATCGGCTACGGCAACGACTACAAGGCCGGCGTCGTGCCCGAGCGGTTCCGGAAGTCCCTGGCCGAGCAGGACCGCGGCGCGGCCGCCGCGGTGCGCACGCCCGCGCTGTCGAGCACGAAGCGCACGACGCCGGGCGCGAAGCGCTGACGTTCCGCCGCTGAGAGGTGGGACGTCCGCCGGACGCGCCGGCGCCCGCGCGTCCCTGGGCCGCAGGTCCTAGCCGGCCTCCGGTTCGCCTTCGAACAGCCCGCGCGCGAACGCCGGCGCGTCGAACGGTTCCCAGTCGTCCACCCCTTCGCCGAGGCCGACGAGGCTGATCGGCAGGCCGAGTTGCTCCGCGATCGCGAGCAACGCGCCGCCGCGCGCCGTGCCGTCCAGCTTCGTGAGCGCCAGGCTGGTGATCGGCGTCGCACGCTGGAATTCACGGGCCTGCGCCAGGCCGTTCTGCCCGAGCGTCGCATCGAGCACGAGCAGCACGTGATGCGGCGCACCCGGCACGAGGCGCGCGCACACGCGACCCACCTTCTCAAGTTCCGCCATCAGATTCTGCTTCGTGTGCAGCCGCCCCGCCGTGTCGACGAGCACGACGTCGACGCCGCGAGCCAGCGCCGCGCGCAACGCGTCGTGCACGACCGAAGCCGGGTCCGAGCCCGAGCCCGCGGTCACGATCTCGACGCCGGCGCGCGCCGCCCACACCTCGAGCTGTTCGGTGGCCGCGGCGCGAAACGTGTCGGCGGCGACGAGCAGCGTGCGCCGGCCGTCGCGCGCGAAGCGCGCCGCGAGCTTGCCGGCCAGCGTCGTCTTGCCCACGCCGTTGACGCCGACGAGCAGCGCGACCCACGGCTTCTCGGCGCCGGGCTCGAAGCGCGCGCTCGCGCCGAGCGTCTCGAGCGCCGCCGCCTCCAGCGCCGTGCGCAAGTCGACGTCGCCGCGGCGCACGCGCAGTGAAGCGCGCTCGAGCAGCGCGTCCGTGGTGGCGGGGCCGACGTCGGCGCCGAGCAGCGCTTCTTCGAGCGCCACGCGCGTCGCGTCATCCAGCGGGCCGCGCCGCGTCAGCACGGCGCCGAGCCCGGCGGTCAGCCGCTCGCGCGTGCGCTCGAGGCCCTGGCGGAATCGATTCCACAGGCTCAATCGCGTCTCACGAAAACTCCCGCCGGCCCGTGGAAGGACCGGCGGGAGCGCAATGGTTCCCCGCGAAACTCAGTCGCCGGCCACGCCGGCCAGCACTTCGGTTTCGCGTCGCTCGCGCGGCGCCGAGGACTCGGCTCCGTCGAAGCGCACCGAGACGAGCTTCGAGACGCCCAGTTCCTGCATGGTCACGCCGTACAGGCAGTGCGCCGACTCCATCGACTTCTTGTTGTGGGTGATGACCACGAACTGGGTGCGGTCGCTGAAGCGCTGCAGCATCTTGAGGAAGCGCTCGACGTTCGCGTCGTCGAGCGGCGCGTCCACCTCGTCGAGGAGGCAGAACGGCGACGGCTTGACCAGGTAGATGGCGAACAGCAGCGCGATCGCGGTGAGCGCGCGCTCGCCGCCCGACATCAGCGAGATGCTCTGCAGATGCTTGCCGCGCGGCTTCGCGGCGATCTCGATCTCGCACTCGAGCGGATCCTCGCCCACCATGCGCAACTCGCAGTCGCCGCCCTCGAACAGCGTCTTGAAGATGTCGCGGAAGTGCTCGTGCACCTTCGCGAACGTCTCGCGGAACATGTCGCTGGCCGTGACGTTGATCTTCTCGATGGCCTCGAGCAGCTGCGCCTTGGCGCGCGTCAGGTCCTCGCGCTGCTGCGTGAGGAACTGCCAGCGCTCCTTCTTCTTTCCGTACTCCTCGAGCGCGAGCAGGTTCACCGCGCCGAGACCGCGCAGGCGCCCGCGCAGATCGCCGAGCCGCGCCTCGGCCTCCGCCGGATCGAATCCTTCGGGCGGCGCCGAGGGCGTCCAGTCGGCCGGCGACATCTGGTACTCGGTGCGCAGACGCTCGAACGTCAGCTCCAGTTCGGAGTGCGTCTGCAGGCGGTCCAGCTCGATCTGGTGCAGCAGCTCGCCGAGCTCGGTCTGCTCGAAGCGGCGCTGGCGCGCGTCGTCCTCGCCGGCCAACACCTCGGCCTTGAGCCCCTGCATCCGCGTCTGGAGTTCGACGACACGGGTCCGCTGCGAGCCTTCGGATTCGAGGAGCCCGGTGAGTCCCGACGACAGCCCGTGGACCTCGGCCTCGATCTCCGCGACCTGGGCCCGCGCGCCGCGCGCGTCCTCCTGGCGCTCCGCGATGCCCGACTCCAGCTCGCGCCGCGTCTGTTCGGCGCGCGCCCACTGGCTCTCCCATTCGCCGAGTTCGCGCGACAGGCGCAGCAGCGTCTCGCGCGCGGCGTGCGCCGCGGCCGCGGCCTCGTCGCGCCGACCCTGCAGCGCGTTCAGCGCGCCGTCCAGGTCGGTGAGCTGCGCGCGGGCCTGCGCCAGCTGTCCCTGGTACTCGGCCAGGTCGGCCTCGGCCTGGGCGCGGGCCCGCTCGAGCGACGCGAGCTCGACGTCGGTGTGCTCGATCTCCCGCTCGCGTTCCGTGGCTTCGGTCGTCGCCCACTGGCGCTCGCGCTCGGCCGCGTCCAGTTCGCGACGCAGCGTCTCGAGCGCCTCGCGGCGCACGTCGACCTCGCGCTCGGCCGTCGTCCGGTCGCCCTGCGCCTGGGCGCGTCGGCTTTCGATCGCGCCGCGCTCGTGCTCGAGGCCCTCGATGGCCAGCGACAACTCGGCGATCTGTCCGGCGAGTTCGCGGATCTCGGTCTCGCGATGGAGCAGCCCGCCCAGGTTGCGCGACGATCCGGCGCGCACGCGGCCCTTCTCCCACACTTCGCCGTCGAGGCTCACGAAGCGCTGGCCGCTCTCGGACTCTCCGGCCAGCCGCGCGGCCGTCGCGCGGTCTTCGACCACGATCACCGAGCCGAGCAGCCGGTCGGCGACGATGCGGAAGCGATCGGGACAACGCACGAGGGCGGACGCGCGACCCACGACCCCCGCACCCTCGGGCGCGGGGGCGAGCGCACCGGCGCCGAGTGTGGACACGTCGACGAGCGTGGCGCGGCCGCTCTCGAAGCCGCGCAGGCGCTCGACGGCCCGATCCAGCGCCGCGCGATCCTCGACGAGCACGAACGCCGCGGCCTCGCCGAGCGACGCTTCGAGCGCGTCCAGGTAGCGTGCCGGAACCTCGAGCACGTCGGCCACGACGCCGAGCACGCCGTCGGGGCGCACGCCGTCGCCGAGCAGCGCCTTCACGCCCTCGGAGACCCCTTCGAAGTTGCGCTTCAGTTCCAGCAGCGTGGCCAGGCGCGACTCGGCCGCGGCCCGCGACTGGCGCTCGCCCGACAGCGACGCGCCGAGCCGCTCGACGTCGGCGGCCAACGCCTCGAGCCCGCGGTCCACTTCCGCGAGCATGCGCCGGGCTTCGTCGAGTTCCAGCTCGAGGCCGGCCCGGCGTTCGCCGGCGCCGCGCACTCGGGTCTCGAGCTCCGTGAGGCGCGACACGATTTCGGCGCGTCGAGCTTCGGCCTGCGCCCGACGCTCGTCGAGCGCCGTCTGCCGCTCCCGCACGCGTTCGCACGCGCCGCGCTTGTCGGCTTCCGCCGAGAACAGATCGAGCGAGAGCTGCTTGTGGTCGGCGACGACGAGGCGGCGCTCGCGCAGCTCGCCCTCGAAGCCCTCGAGCACGCGCTCGGCGTCTTCGGCCGCGGTTTGCGCGGCGTCGCGGCCCTCGCGTGTCGCCGAGCGCCGTTCGTCGGCCTCGCGCTCGCGCTGCCCGGCCTCGGCGTGCCGCTCGCGCATCGCGGCGACGTCGTCATCGTTCTCCGCGGCGCGCTGCGACAGGCCGGAGGCGCGCTCGCGCAGCAGCACGACCTGATGCTCGGCGCGCGTGCGCGCCTCTTCACGATCGCGGAGACCGCCCTGCGCCGTCGCCAGTTCGCGCTCGACCTCGAGCAGCGCGAGTTTGCGATCGTTCAGCGTGGCCTCGAGCGTGTCGAGCGCGGCGGTCATGCCCTCGCGGCGCACCGCCTCCTCCTGCCACTGTTCCTTCGACTCGGCTTCCCTGGCGCGCAGCGCCTGGACGCGGCCCGAGGTCAGCGCGAGGTCGAGGTCGCGGATCTCGTCGCGCAGGCGCTGGTACTTCCGCGCCTTGCCGACCTGGCGCGCGATCGAGCGCAGTTCGCGCTCGATCTCGAACACGATGTCGTTGAGGCGCGTCAGGTCGCCTTCGGTGGCGTCGAGCTTGTTCAGCGCCTCTTTCTTGCGCGACTTGTACTTCGTGATGCCCGACGCCTCCTCGAACAGGAAGCGGCGGTGCCCGGAGTTGTCGCTCAGCACGTGATCGACCATCGAGCGCTCGATCACCGAGTACGCGTGACTGCCCATGCCGGTGTCGAAGAACAGGTCGCGGATATCCTTCAGGCGGCACGGCGTCTTGTTCAGGAAGTACTCGCTCATGCCGGAGCGGAACACGCGGCGCGAGATCGTGACCTCGCTGAACTCGGTCGGGAGGATGCCGCGATCGTTCTTGAACGTGAGGTGCACTTCGGCGAGGCCGAGCGGCTTGCGCGACGGGCAGCCGTTGAAGATCACGTCTTCCATCGAGTCGCCGCGCAGCTGCTTGGCGCTCTGCTCGCCCATCACCCAGCGGATGGCGTCGGAGACGTTCGTCTTGCCGCAGCCGTTCGGACCGATGACGCCGGTCACGCCATCGCTGAACAGCAGCGTGGTCTTGTCGACGAACGACTTGAAGCCCTGGAGTTCGAGCTTGTGGAGAAACATCCTTGTCCCCTCTCGTCTGGCGGCCGCTGGCAATCGTGCTGCGGCCGGCACGTCCGAGGTGTAAGCCGAGACTTCCGATGTGTTGGCTTTCGATGTCGAGCGCTGTCCCGGCGGCCCCGCCCGCGGCATTTCCGGCGCGCCGCCCTAGGGTTTCCCCGTGATCAAGGGCGGTGCGGCGCCGGTCGAACTGCGGCTGGATTGGCCTTAACGCGTTAAATTAGCGGCAGCCTGCCCGAGGGTCAATCACTCTCTTGTGCTTGGGGGCGTCGCGTCGCGCCGTCCGCTCCGGCGAGCGCGGCCGCGAGCGCGGACGCCAGTTCATCGAGTTCGGCGTCGGCGAGCGTGCGCGGATCGAGGCGGAAGCGGTCGCGGCGCACGACCCCGACGATGGCCGGCTCGGCGGCCCGCGCGCGACGCTCGACTTCGGACGCGCTCACCCCTCGCACCGCGAGTTCGACGACCCAGCCACGCAGCTTCTCGAGCGGCAGCGCGCCGCCACCGACCTCGCCGTCGCCCGGGACGACGCGCGCGCTGGCGCCCGTCACGCGCGCCTCGAGCGCGGCCGCCAGGCTGCGCGCGCGTGGCTCCTCGCGCTCGGCGCTCGAGCCCAGCATGGCCAGCGTCGGGACGTCGCGAAGCGCGCGCTCGGGGTCGGCGTACAGCGGCAGCGTGGCCTCCAGCGCGGCCAGCGCCAGCTTGTCGAGGCGCAGCGCGCGCGCCAGCGGGTCGCGTCGGGCGCGCTCGATCCAGCGCCGGCCGCCCAGCACGAGCCCGGCCTGCGCGCCGCCCAGCAGCTTGTCGCCCGAGCACGTCACGACGTCGGCTCCGGCCGCCAGGCACTCGGACACGGTGGGCTCGTGCTCGAGCCCGAAGCGGGCCACGTCCACGAGCGCGCCGCTGCCGAGGTCCTCGAGCAGCGGAATCCTGCGGCGCCGCGCCAGCTTCGCCAGGTCCGCCGCGCCGGGGCGCGCCGTGAAGCCCGACAGCCGGTAATTGCTGGGGTGCACGCGCAGGATGGCGGCGACGTCGTCGTGGCGCTCGAGCGCGCGTTCGTAGTCCTTCAGGTGCGTCCGATTCGTGGTCCCGACCTCGACCAGCGTGGCGCCGCTCTTTTCGAGGATGTCGGGCACGCGGAACGAGCCGCCGATCTCGACCAGTTCGCCGCGCGACACCACGACCTTGCGGCCGGCGGCCAGGCTCGACAGCACGAGCAGCACCGCGGCCGCGCCGTTGTTGACGACCAGGGCGGCTTCGGCGCCGGTCAGCCGGGTCAGCCAGCGCTCCACGCCGGCGCCGCGATCGCCGCGCGCGCCGGCGGCGAGGTCGTACTCGAGGCTGCAGTAGCCGCGCGCCACCGCGGCCACCGCGTCGCGCGCCGGGGCCGCGA
>DATJGS010000020.1:0-45204 GCA_035494735.1 Saccharimonadaceae bacterium (SeqCode) | reverse complement strand
CGCGGCGCGCGTGTGGAACGGACTGATGTCCGCGGGCAAGCCGCATGGCCTGGAGCCCGTGGGCTTGGGCGCGCGCGACACGCTGCGGCTCGAGATGGCGTACATGCTCTACGGCAACGACATCACCGACACGACGTCGCCGCTGGAAGCGGGCCTCGGTTGGACGGTGAAGCTGAAGAAGCCGGAGTTCGTGGGTCGCGACACGCTCGTCGCGCAGAAGGCGGCGGGACTCGGGCGCAAGCTCGTCGGCTTCCTGCTGGAAGGGCGCCGCGTGCCGCGCCACGACATGCCGATCGAGGTCGGCGGCAAGACGATCGGCGTGGTGACGAGCGGCACGTTCAGCCCGAGCCTGGAACGCCCGATCGGCATGGGCTACGTCGAGAGCGCGTTCGCGGCGAACGACACCGCGCTCGACATCTGCGCCGGCGAGGCGCGCCTCAAGGCGCGCGTCGTGCCCCGGCCATTCTTCACGAAGGGTTCGCACCGCTAGGCGCAGCACACGATCCAACGATCGCTCCGGGCCTGGACGGCCGGGGCCGGCGCCGGGCTCTCGCCCGCGCCGCCAGAGCCGAAACGCGCAGGGAGGATGACGTGGGCTTTCCGGATGACGTGCGCTACACCGATCAGCACGAATGGGCGCGCCTCGAGAAGGGCGTGGTCACGGTCGGCATCACGAGCTACGCGACCGAGCAGCTGGGCGACGTCGTGTTCGTCGAGTTGCCCGAGAGCGGCCGCAAGGTCGAAGCCGGGAAGCCGTTCGGCGTCGTCGAGGCGGTCAAGACGGTGAGCGACCTGTACGCCCCGGTCTCGGGCGAGGTCATCGAAGTCAACGCCGCGCTGTCCGACAATCCCGCGCTCGTGAACCAGGAGCCGTTCGGCGAGGGTTGGATGATCCGCATCAAGCCGTCCGATCCCAAGTCGATGGACGCGCTGCTCAGCCACGTGGACTACGAGAAGCTCGTCGAGGAACAGCACGCATGAGCTTCGTCGGTCTCGGTCCCGAAGAAGAAACCCGGATGCTGAAGGACATCGGCGTGGCGTCGTTCGACGAGCTGCTGGGCGCGCTGCCGAAGAAGGCGCGGCTCGAGCGTCCGCTCGCCGTGCCCGGGCCGCTCTCCGAGATCGAACAGCGCCGGACCTTCGGCGCGTGGGCCGCCGAGAACACGGCCGCGCGCGCGGTGTCGTTCATGGGCGCGGGCGCCTACGACCACTTCGTGCCGGCCGCGGTCAACGCCATCGCCATGCGTTCCGAGTTCGCGACCGCGTACACGCCGTACCAGCCCGAAGTCGCGCAGGGCTCGCTGACCGCGATCTTCGAGTTCCAGAGTATGATCGCCGAGCTGACCGGCATGGACGTCGCGAACGCGTCGCTCTATGACGGCGCGACCGCGGTCGTCGAAGCCGTGCTGCTGGCGCGCACGCAGACGGGGCGCTCGGGCGTGGTGGTGGCCGGCGCGCTGCATCCGCACACGATCGAGGTGCTGCGCACGTACCTGGACGGCCAGGGACTCACCGTGGTCGCGGATCGCGGCGGCGTCGCGTCCGTCGACGACGTGCGCGCCACGCTCGGGCCGGACGTGGCGTGCGTCGTGTACCAGTACCCGAACTTCTTCGGCCTGATCGAGTCGCCGGCCGCGCTGCACGAGGCGGCGCACGCCGCGGGCGCGCTGGCCATCGCGGCGTGCGATCCGATCGCGCTCGCCCTGCTCGAGCCGCCGGGCTCGAGCGGCGCCGACATGGCGGTGGGCGAGGGGCAGCCGCTCGGCAACTACCCGAGCTTCGGCGGGCCCGCGCTCGGCTTCTTCGCGTGCCGCCAGTCGCTCGTGCGCCGCATGCCGGGCCGCCTGACCGCCGAGACCGTGGATCGCGACGGAAAACGCGGCTTCGTGCTCACGCTGCAGACGCGCGAGCAACACATCCGGCGCGAGAAGGCCACGTCGAACATCTGCACGAACCAGGGCCTGCTCGCGCTGCGCGCCACCGTGTACATGGGGCTGATGGGCAAGGAAGGACTGCGCGACGTCGCGACGCTGTGCGTGCAGAAGACGCACTGGGCCGCGGCCGAAGCCGCGAAGCTGCCCGGCTATCGCCTCGCGCACGCCGCGAAATTCTTCCGCGAGTTCGCGCTCGAGTGCCCGGTGCCGGCGCGCGACGTGATCGCCGCCGGACGCGCGAAGGGCGTGCTGGCCGGCGTCGATCTCGGTCGCTTCAAGAAGGAATGGGAGCGCTGGCTGCTGGTGACGGTCACGGAGCAGAGGAGCCGCGAGGAGATCGAGCGCTGGCTGGACGCGCTGCGCGCGGCCGCCGCGCCGAACGCGGCCCGCGCGAGCGACGGGACGAAGGTGGCGCGATGAACCTCGAACGCCGGCTGTTGAACGAGCAGGGCGGGCCCGGACATCGCGGACCGTCGCTGCCCGCGTGCGACGTGCCGGTGCGCCCGCTCGCCGAGCTGCTCGGCGCCGCGTCGCTGCGCGACACGCTCGCGTTCCCGCAGGTCAGCGAGCCGGAAGTCGTGCGTCATTTCATCGAGCTGAGCACGCTGAATCATCACATCGACCGGGGTTTCTATCCGCTCGGCTCGTGCACGATGAAGCACAATCCCAAGATCAATGATGAAATCGCCGCGCTGCCCGGCTTCGCGCAGGCCCATCCGCTGGCCGCCGACGAGGACAGCCAGGGCGCGCTGCGCGTGATGTGGGAGCTGCAGAAGATCCTGGCCGAGATCACCGGATTCGCCGCCGTCACCACGCAGCCGGCGGCCGGCGCGCAGGGCGAGATGACCGGTCTGCTGATGATCCGCGCATGGCACCGCTCGCGCGGCGAGGGCGCGAAACGCACGCGCGTCATCGTGCCCGACTCCGCGCACGGCACGAACCCGGCGAGCGTGCACCTCGTCGGCTACGAGACGGTGACGATCGCCTCCGGCGAGCGTGGGACCGTCAGCGTGGACGCGCTGCGGGCAGCGCTCGACGAGCGCACGGCCGCGGTGATGCTCACCGTGCCGAACACGCTCGGCCTGTTCGAGCCGTCGATCCTCGACGTCACGCGCATCGCGCACGAAGCCGGCGCGCAGGTGTACATGGACGGCGCGAACCTGAACGCGCTCGTCGGGCTCGTGCGGCCCGGCGACCTCGGCTTCGATCTCATGCACATCAACGTGCACAAGACGTTCTCGACGCCGCACGGCGGCGGTGGGCCGGGCGCGGGGCCGGTCGCGGTGGCCGCGCACCTCGTGCCGTTCCTGCCCGTGCCAATCGTCGAAGACAAGGGCGGGCGCTTGAGCCTCACGTCGGACCGGCCGCACAGCGTCGGTCGCGTGCATTCGTTCCACGGCAACTTCGGCATCCTGGTGCGCGCGCTCACGTACATCCTCGGCCTCGGGCCGGAGGGCCTGCGCCAGGTGAGCCGCACCGCGATCCTGAACGCGAACTGGCTGATGCGCCGTCTGGCCAGGACGTACGATCTCCCATACCCGGAAGCGTGCATGCACGAGTTCGTCCTCAGCGGACGCGGCTTGCGCAAGTACGGCGTCAAGACGCTGGACGTGGCGAAGCGGCTGCTGGATTTCGGCGTGCACGCGCCGACCGTGTACTTCCCGCTGATCGTCGAGGAGGCGCTCATGATCGAGCCCACCGAAACCGAGACGCTGGATCGCCTCGAGCATTTCGCCGAGGCCATGGAGCAAATCGCCGAGGAAGCGCGCACGGACGCCGAGCGCCTGCACGACGCGCCGCACACGACGCCGGTGCGGCGCCTGGACGAAGGCCGCGCGGCGCGCGAGCTGAAGCTGCGCTGGGGCGGGGCGGCGCACACGACGCCCAAGGCGAACGCCGAGCCGGTGGCGCGATGAGCGCGGCGTCGGCGATCGAGGCCGAGCCGATGTCGCCGTCGTCGCCCGAGGCCGCGGCTGCCGACGCGGTCGAGTGGACGGTGAACCCCTGGCGCGAACGCGCGCGCGAGTCGTGGGTGGCGGCCATCGCCGCGCTCGCGCTGTGCACGGCGGTCGCGCGCTTCCAGGCCGGCGCGGTGCTGACCCTGGCGCTGTCCCTGGCCGCGGTCGGCGCGCTCGCGCCGCTGCTGTCGCCGAGCCGCTGCCGCGTCGACGACGACGGCGTGGCGCGCCGCGGGCCGTTCGGCTGGCAGCGCCGCCAGTGGAGCGAGCTGCGCCGCGCCACGGTCGGAGCCCGCGCCGTGCTGCTGTCCCCGTACGCGACCGCGCACTGGCTCGACACGTATCGCGGGCTCGTGCTGCCGCTGCCGCGGGACGGGCGCGCCGAGATCGTCGAGACCCTGCGCCGGCACCTGGATCGCCGTGGCCTCTGACGCGCGGCCCCTCGCCGAAGACGAGCGCGCG
The DNA here is from genome assembly GCA_035494735.1 of Saccharimonadaceae bacterium (SeqCode). Classification (GTDB taxonomy): domain Bacteria; phylum Eisenbacteria; class RBG-16-71-46; order RBG-16-71-46; family RBG-16-71-46; genus DATJGS01. The sequence continues at coordinate 40,850 of DATJGS010000020.1, read as the reverse complement.
CTGCTCGATCGCATCGCCCAGCGTCTCGTCGAGCTGCACCTGGAGATCCCGGCGATTCTGACGCTCGAAGGCGGCAAGCCGCTGTCGCTCGTCGCCAGCCAGATGCTCGTGTTCTTCGAGCCCATCGTGCTCGCGCTCTTGCCGCTCGCCGACTACCGCAAGTTCGCGCTGCTGATCGAGCGCCGCGACGCGGTCGAGGCGCTCATCCAGTCCATCGAGGCCCGCTCCGAGTCGCGTCGCGCCAAGCCGCGCGCGGAGAGCGGAACCCCTCCTCGCTCCTCGTAGCCCGGCCGGCCCTTTCGGAGATCATGGAGATTCGACCCGAGAACATCCGTTCCATCCTCGCCACCGACTGCGGCTCCACGACGACGAAGGCCATCCTCATCGAGAAGCGCGACGGGGAATATCGGCTGATCGTGCGCGGCGAGGCGCCGACGACCGTGGAAGCGCCGTTCGAGGACGTGACGCGCGGCGTGCTGAACGCCGTCAAGGAAGTCGAGGAGCTGGCCGGCCGGCGCATGCTGGACGGCGACCGCATCCTGACGCCGCAGAACGGCGACGAAGGCGTCGACCTGTACGTGAGCACGTCCAGCGCGGGCGGCGGTCTGCAGATGATGGTCTCGGGGCTCGTGCTGCAGATGACGGGCGAGAGCGCGCAGCGCGCCGCGCTCGGCGCCGGCGCCATCGTGATGGACGTGATCGCCCTCAACGACGGACGGCGGCCGCACGAGAAGATCAAGCGGCTGCGCCAGCTGCGCCCCGACATGATCCTGCTGTCGGGCGGCACGGACGGCGGCGACATCAAGCGCGTCGCCGAGATGGCCGAGATCCTGGTGGCCGCCGACCCCAAGGCACGGCTCGGCGCAGGGTACGAGCTGCCCGTCATCTACGCCGGCAACAAGGACGCCGCGCAGATCGTGCGCGACTGCCTCGAATCGCGCACCGCGCTGTCCGTGGTGCCGAACCTGCGGCCCTCGCTCGAGCACGAGAACCTGGGCCCGGCGCGCGACGCCATTCACGAACTGTTCATGGAACACGTGATGGCCCACGCCCCCGGCTACAAGAAGCTCATGACCTGGTCGCCCGTGCCCATCATGCCGACGCCGGGCGCGGTCGGGCTCATCATCGAGAAGGTCGCGAAGCGCGACGCCATGGCCGTGGTCGGCGTGGACATCGGCGGCGCCACGACGGACGTGTTCTCGGTGTTCCAGAGCATCTTCAATCGCACGGTGTCCGCGAACCTGGGCATGAGCTATTCGGTCTCGAACGTGATGGCCGAGGCCGGCATCGAGAACATCCTGCGCTGGGTGCCGTTCGAGGTCGACGAAGTCGAGCTGCGCAATCGCATCAAGAACAAGATGATTCGCCCGACGACCATCCCGCAGGATCTCGAGGACCTGGTCATCGAGCAGGCCATCGCGCGCGAGGCGCTGCGCCTGGCGTTCGAGCAGCACAAGTCGCTGGCGGTGGGTCTCAAGGGCATCCAGACGTCGCGCGACATCTCGGACATCGTGACGCAATCGCAGAGCGGCTCGACGCTCGTGAACCTGCAGGATCTCGGGCTGCTCGTCGGCTCGGGCGGCGTGCTGTCGCACGCGCCGCGCCGCGTGCAGTCGGCGCTCATGATGATCGACGCGTTCCTGCCGGAGGGCTTCACGAACCTGGCGGTGGACAGCATCTTCATGGCGCCACAGCTCGGCGTGCTGTCGACCGTGCACGAACAGGCCGCGACCCAGGTGTTCGAGCGCGACTGCCTGATCCGGCTCGGCGGCGTCCTGGCCCCGCTCGGCTCGGGCAAGCCCGGCCAGCCGTGCCTCACGATCGAGCTGACCGCGAAGGGCCGCCCGCCGATCACCCAGCGCGTACCGTTCGGCGAGATCGTCGTGCTGCCGCTGCCCGCGGACGGCACGGCGCACCTCACCGCGATCCCGGAGCGTTCGTTCGATCTCGGCGAGGGTCGCGGCCGCACGTTCACGACCGACGTGCTGGGCGGCGTCGTCGGCCTCATCGTCGACACGCGCGGGCGGCAGCCGTTCGAGCTGCCGCACGATCCGCGCCAGCGCATCGAACGCCTGCGCGCGTGGAATCGCGCGCTCGGCCTGTACGCGCGGGAGGTGTGACGTGGCGCACGCGTATACGCCGGGGCTGAGGGTCACGGATTCCGCGACGCTGCGCCGCGAGCGCCGCCTGCCGCTCAAGGGCACGGTGCGCGTCGCCAAGGGCGATCGCGTGGAGGCCGCCGACATCGTGGCGCGCTGCGAGCTGCCGGGCAACGTGCAGACGTTGAACATCGCGTCGCGCCTGTCCGTCGACGCGGCGCAGGTCACGGGCACGCTGCGCCGCGCCGTCGGCGAGGCGGTGCGCCGCGGCGAGGTGATCGCGGAGGCGAAGGCGCTGTTCGGCCTCATGACGAACCGCGTCACGGCGCCGACCGACGGCGTCATCGAGAACGTCTCGAGCATCACCGGGCAGCTGATCCTGCGCGAGCCGCCGCTGCCGGTCGAAGTGAACGCGTTCGTGGACGGCGTCGTCGTCGAGGTGATCGCGGACGAGGGCGTCGTCGTCGAGACGCGCGCCGCGTTCCTGCAGGGCATCTTCGGCGTCGGCGGCGAGACGTTCGGCGAGATCGCGATCGCGGTGGGCGCCGCGGGCGAGGACCTGACCGAAGCGCACCTCGGCCCGCAGCATCGCGGCAAGGTCGTCGTGGGCGGCGCGTACGTGTCGCACGCCGCGCTCATGCGCGCGCGCGAAGTGGGCGCCACCGCGGTCGTGGTCGGCGGCTTCGACGATCGCGACCTGCGCCAGCTGCTGGGCCGCGACCTGGGCGTGGCCATCACCGGCTCCGAGGATCTCGGCATCACGCTGGTGCTGACCGAGGGCTTCGGGCGCATCCCGATGGCGGAGCGCAGTTGGACGCTGCTCCAGCGCCACCAGGGCCAGGCCGCCTCGGTGAGCGGCGCGACGCAGATCCGCGCCGGCGTCATGCGCCCCGAGATCCTGATCGCGCATGGCCGGGCCGAGTCGTCGGCGGGCGGCGAGGAACATGGACTCGAGATCGGGTCTCTGCTCCGCGTCATCCGCCAGCCGTACTTCGGCCGCATCGGGCAGGTCGTCGGGCTTCCGGCCGAGCTGCACAAGCTGGAGAGCGAAGCCATGGTGCGCGTGCTCGTCGTCGAATTCGCGGACGATCATTCGCGCGCCACGGTGCCGCGGGCCAACGTCGAGCTGATCGCGGGCTGAAGCAGTGGTGGCTATTTCGTTGACTTGGGCCCGACGCACCGCATAGCTTCGCCGTAGCGTGGGTGGCTTCCCGGACCGTTCGAGGCCGCCCCGACTCTGGGAACGCGCACCGCCTGGTCGAGGGGGGTCCATTGACGCGAACCGCGATCCGCAGCCGGAAAGGCCGCATGCGCTTCGCCGTTCCCGTTCTCCTCGCTGTCGCCTTCGCCGTCCGCCCGGCGCCCGCCTCTGCCGCGCCCGCCCGCCCGGCCGCCGCGCCGGCGACGACCGCCGCCGCCGCTCCGACGACGACCGCCCCCGCCGCGCCCACGGTCAACGCCCCGGCGCCCGCCTCGGGCCTCACCTGGGCCGACGTCGCGAACGACGCGGGACGTGCGGTCACCCTGACCTGGAAGCTCTCGCCCGACGACAACGGCACGGGGCTCGTCAGCGGCTACGAGATCGAGCGCTCGCTGAGTCCGGGCGGCCCGTGGCAGCTCGTGGACTCGACGCTGTTCAGCATCAATACGCGCACCGACCAGAGCGTCGTGCGCAACACCGACTACTTCTATCGCGTGACCACGGTAGGCCCGGGCGGCCGCACGCCGGCCCTGAGCGTCACCGGCCCGGTGCGCGCGACGTCGCAGTGGATCAACCAGACGCGCTGGAGCGTTCTGGTGTTCATGGTGCTGTTCTTCGGCTTCGTCCTGTACTTCATGGCCAGCGCGCAGTCCGGCCGCAAGCCGTTCGTGCGCCGCATCGCCGGCATCGACGCCATCGAGGAGGCCATCGGCCGCGCCACCGAGATGGGGCGCTCGGTGCTGTACATCCCGGGCGTCCAGGACATCGACGATATCCAGACCGTGGCCGGTCTCGTGATCCTCGAGAGCGTGGCCAAGATCGCGGCGCGCTACGAGACGCCCATCACGGTGCCGGTGTCGTACCCGATCCCCTACACGATCGCCGAAGAGATGGTGAAGAGCGGCTACCTGAACGCCGGCAAGCCGGACCGCTACGATCCGAACAGCGTGCGCTTCGTGTCGCCCGAGCAGTTCGCGTACGTCGCCGCCATCACCGGCATCATGCTGCGCGACAAGCCGGCGGCGCACATCTTCATGGGCTCGTTCTACGCCGAATCGCTGATGCTGGCCGAGACCGGATTCGCGACCGGCGCGATCCAGGTGGCGGGCACCGCGAACGTGCACCAGCTGCCGTTCTTCGTCGTCGCGTGCGACTACACGTTGCTCGGCGAAGAGCTGTACGCGGCGAGCGCGTATCTTTCGGGCGAACCCAAGCTGGTCGGCAGCCTCAAGGGCGCGGACCTGCTCAAGGTCGCCGTCATCCTCGTGATCCTCGTCGGCTGCGTCCTCGAGACCCTGAACCTGCACGGGCTCTCGATCTGGATGAATACCCAGTAGGAGGCCCGGCCTGAAACGCGAACTGCCGCTGTTCCTGACCGCCGCCATCGGCCTGTACATGATTCTGTCGTTCTTCGTGCCGCATCAGTTCGTGAGCGTGCCGGCCGACTTCCTGCAGCAGTGCGCCATCATCGTGGTCGCGTTCGGCTACGTGCTGGGCGGCGCGAACACGCTGCGCGTCAACTTCGACGGCATCTACAAGCGCCAGCCGGGCTGGCCGTACAAGATCGTGCTCGTCGTTGCGCTCGTCGGCACGGTGGCCGCCGGGATCGCCGAGGGGCGCAACTGGCAGGACGAGCGCACGCTGTCGATGTGGATCTACAACCGCCTGTATTCGCCGATGCAGGCCACGATGTTCGCGCTGCTCGCGTTCTTCATCGCGTCGGCCGCGTTCCGCGCGTTCCGCGTGCGCACGGTCGAGGCCGGGCTGCTGGCCGCGGCGGCGCTCATCGTGATGCTCGGCCGCGTGCCGGTCGGGAACTGGATGACCGGCTTCCTGCCGCACTGGGCACAGCTCGGCGCGATCCAGGACTGGATCATGAACTACCCGCAGAACGCCGCGAAGCGCGCCATCCTGATGGGCGCCGCGCTCGGCGTCATGGCCACCGGGCTGCGCGTGATCCTGGGCATCGAGCGCTCGTACCTGAGCGGGGAGGATTGAGCGCATGAACCTCTCCTCGCTCGAAAAGCTCGACCGGCGCTGGCTGTTCCTGCTGATGGGCCTGCTCGTGCTCGGGCCGCTCATCGCGCCCATCGGCTGCCCGCTCGTCGTCACGCCGCCGGTGCAGGGCTTCTACGACGCCATCGCGAAGGTGCCGAACGGCAGCACGATCCTGATGTCGTGCGACTACGACCCGGCGTCGCGGCCTGAACTCGTGCCCATGACGAAGACCGCCATCCATCAGCTCATGGACAAGGACTGCAAGGTGGTCGTGACCGTGCTGTGGAACGGCGGGCCCGGCATCGTCGACCAGACGTGGCGCGAGTCCATGCGCGACTATCCGAACAAGCGCTACGGCGTCGACTGGGTCAACCTCGGCTACAAGGCCGGCAACGAAGCGGTCATGGTGCTGATGGGCCAGGGCGTCGCGAACGCGTTCCCGGTCGACTACACGAACCACTCCACGGCCGATCTCGTCGCGCTGCCGATCATGGCGCGGGTGCGTGACTATTCGAGCTTCCCGCTGCTCGTCAACATCTCGGCCGGCTATCCGGGCACGAAGGAGTGGGTGCAGCAGGTGCAGTCGCGCTTCCACCTGCCGATGGTGTCGGGCTGCACCGCGGTGAGCGCGCCCGAGTACTACCCGTACCTGCAATCCGGGCAGCTGCGCGGGCTGCTCGGCGGCATGGCCGGCGCGGCGGAATACGAGAAGGCGTACGGGGTGAAGGGCGCGGCGACGAAGGGCATGGACGCGCAATCGCTGGCGCACTGCTTCGTGGCCCTGTGCATCCTGCTCGGCAACGTGGTGCAGGCGCGCAAGCGGACGGGAGGCGAGGCGTGAACGTGACGCACGACTTCGGCCTGTGGGTGGCGGCGCTGCTCACGCTGTGCATCTTCAGCTTCCTCTATCGCGACAACCCGCTCTACAAGTTCGCCGAGCACCTGTTCGTCGGCGTCTCGGCCGGCTACTACATCGTGCTGAACTTCTGGACCGTGATCGTGACGAACCTGTGGGACCCGCTCGTGCACGCGACGCGCGCGCCGCATCCGCTCTCGGCGCAGCTCGGCGACTACCGGCTGTGGCTGCTGATTCCGGGCGCGCTCGGCGTCCTGCTGTTCACGCGCCTGTTCGGCAAGATCGGCTGGCTGTCGCGCTGGTCGCTGGCCGTCATCATCGGCGTCTACGCCGGGCTGAAGACCACGGGGTTCGCGCAGAGCGATCTCGTGGCCCAGGCCCAGGCCAGCCTGCAGCCGCTGTGGAACGGCCACGTCTGGCAAAGCGTGAGCGTGATCCTGTTCACGATCGGCCTCATCACCTCGCTGCTGTTCTTCTTCTTCAGCCGCGAGCACAAGGGCGCCCTCGGCGTGGCGTCGAAGATCGGCGTGTACTTCCTCATGGTCTCGTTCGGGGCCGGCTACGGCTACACGGTGATGTCGCGCATCTCGCTCCTGATCGGTCGCTTCCAGTTCCTGCTGGAGGACTGGCTGGGCATGAAGTGAGCGGCCGCCTCCCGAACCCTCTCGCGCCCCCGACCTGCCGTTCGGGGGCGTCGTCGTTTGCGCGGCGCCGATGATCCTCCGGATCGACGGTAGCGCGGGCGTGGCCGAGCACATGCGGCGCGATGCCGAGTTGCTCGCCGAGGCGGACGCGCGGGTCGCCGCGGGCGAGTCGTGGGAGGCCGTGCTCCGCCTGTTCCGCTTCGACCCGCCCGGCATCACGCTCGGGCACGCGCAGCACGCCGAGCGCGAGCTCGACCTCGAGCGCTGCGCGCGCGACGGCGTCGGGCACGCGAAGCGTCCGACCGGAGGCCGCGCGATCTTCCACGCCGCCGAGTGGACGTACTCGCTGACGGCGGCGATCGCCGACCCGGAGTGGGGCGGCGGCCTGGCCGAGAGCTATGACCGCGCGTCGCACCTGGTGTGCGCGTCGCTCGTGGCGTTGGGAGCGCCGGTCGCCCTGGCGGCGGGCGAGACGCGCGAGCGGGCGGGCGGCGCGGGAGCGGCCGCGCCGTGCTTCGCGTCCACGGCGCGTCACGAGATCGTGCGCGACGGCCGGAAGGTCGTGGGTAGCGCCCAGCGCCGCACCGCACACGCGCTGCTGCAGCAGGGCAGCGTGCTCTTGAGCGACGGTCACCTCGCGCTCGTCGACTACCTGGCGATCCCCGACGCGTCGCGCGCGGAGCGGCGCGCGGCGCTCGCGGCGGCCAGCGCCGATCTGGGAGACGTGCTGGGCGCGGGCGCGCCGCTCGAGCGCTGGGCGGCGGCGTTGCGCGCAGTTTTGGCGCAGGAGGGCGCGGGCCGGGGCGCGGAGGCCGGCGCGGGCGCGGGCGGCGGGGTGGGCGGCCGCGACGGCGGGCCCCGCCGGGCGCCATTGCGCGATTCGGAAACGCGTCCCTATACTGGCGGCCGCGCTTGAACGTCCACGCCCGGGCGCTCGTGAAAGGCCGCGTCATGTTGCGAGCAGGGAATCTCCGCTGGATCGGCGCCGCGTGTCTGGCGGTCGCGCTCGCGGGCTGTAGCCGTGCGCCCGGCCACGCCGCGCGCGTGTTTCCGCCGCTGCCCCCCGATCCGCTGGCCCTCGAAGCCGACGACGTCGGCACGTACGGCGGCCGGTTCACGGTGGCCCAGACCACGAGCCCGCGCACGTTCAACCCCATGATCGCGACCGAGCAGTCGTCGCGCGAGGTGACGAACCTGCTGTTCGCCGCGCTCACGAACATGGACAACTCGACGCAGAAGGACTACGGCGAGCTGGCCAAGTCGTGGGAGGGAAGCGCCGACGGGCTGACGTGGACGTGGCACCTGAGGCGCGGCGCGTGCTTCTCGGACGGCCATCCGCTGACCGCGGCCGACGTGTTGTTCTCGTTCGAGGTCGTCTACGACGAATCGCTGCACGTGTCGACGCGCGAGCTGGTCATGCTCGAGGGCCGCCGCTTCGAGTTGAGCGCGCCGGATTCGTACACGGTCGTGATGAAGATCCCGCGGCCCTACCCGCTGCTCGTGGACGCCGTGGGCGCGGTGCGCATCCTGCCGCGCCACGTGCTCGAGCCGCTGTACCGCGCGGGGCAACTGGCCTCGGCCTACGGCGTGGACACCGCGCCGGAGAAGCTCGTGACCAGCGGCCCGTGGAAGCTCAAGCGCTTCCGCCAGGGCGAGGAAACGGTGCTCGAGCCGAATCCCTGGTGGCTGGGCGTGGACCGCGCCGGACAGCGCCTGCCGTATCTCGACGAGCTCGTGTTCGTGATCGTGCCCGACCAGAACACGGCGGCGCTCAAGTTCCAGGCCGGCGACGTGGACGGCGTGGACAACGTGAAGCCCGAGGACTACGCCACGTACGCGGACTCCACGCGCTCGCGCGCGCAGCACTACAAGCTGTACGACGTCGGCACGTCCCTCACGTCCACGTTCCTGTGGTTCAACCTGAATCCCCTGAACCGCGACGTCGACGGGCGCAAGAAGGGCGAGCCGGTCGTCGGCGCGGTCAAGTACGCGTGGTTCAGCCGCCGGGAGTTCCGCCGCGCGGTGTCGAAGGCCATCGATCGCGACGCCATCATCCGCGGCCCGTTCTTCGGCAACGCCGTCAAGAACTGGTCCGCGCTCACCCCGGGCAGCACCCTGTGGTACACGCCGAACCTGCCGCACGACGACTACGACCCGGAAGGCGCGAAGCGCCTGCTCGCGGGGCTGGGCCTGCGCGATCGCAACGGCGACGGCGTGCTCGAGGACGCGCACGGCCACGACGTCGAGTTCAATCTGAAGACGAACAGCGACAACAACCTGCGCGTCGCCATGAGCACGCTGATCCGCGACGACCTGGCGAAGGTCGGCATCCGCGTGACGCTCACGTCGCTCGACTTCAATGCCCTGACCACGAACTACCGCGAGGACTTCCAGTACGAGGCCATGCTGCTGGGGCTGGGTTCCGCGGTTCCGGCCGATCCCGGCATGTACCAGAATTTCTTCCGCTCGACGGGCCAGTCGCACTACTGGCACGTTCGCCAGACGACGCCGGACACGCCGGAAGAGCGCGACATCGACCACCTCATGGACGAGATGACGCGCACCGCCGACGATGCGCGCCGTCACGCGCTGTGGGTGAAGATGCAGGAGCGCTTGAACGAGCCGTGCTTCGTCGTGTGGCTGCCGTCGCAGACCGTGAAGCTCCCGGTGCGCGACGGCTTCGGCAACGTGCACCCGACGCTGCTCACGCACCACCTGCTCTGGAACATCGACCGCGTGTTCGTGAAGCGCGCACGCCGCTAGGTCCGGGCGGCCGGTTCGGATGCGCTCGTACGTCCTCAAGCGGATCCTGCAGACGATTCCGCTGTTGCTCGGGCTCGTCGTGCTCACGTTCCTGCTGCTCCAGCTCGCGCCCGGCGACTTCCTCAACACGCTGGCCCAGGATCCGCAGATTTCCCCGGCCACGCTCGACGCCATGCGCCACCGCTTCGGGCTCGACCGGCCGTGGACCGTGCAGATGCTGCTGTACCTGAGGAACGTGATCCTGCACTTCGACCTCGGGCAGTCGTTCTCGCATCACCGCCCGGTCGCGGACGTGCTGCGCCCCGCGCTCGGCAATACGCTGCTCCTGGCCGGGGCGGCGGCCTGCGTGACGTGGGGGCTGGCCGTGCCGCTCGGCGTGTGGGCCGCGGCGCGCGCGCGCGGGCCCGCGGATCGCGTGCTGTCGGTCGCGGCGTTCGTCACGCTGTCGGTCCCCGAGCTGCTGTCCGGGCTCCTGCTGCTGCTGTTCGCGGCGCGCACCGGCTGGTTCCCGATCGGCGGTATGCGCTCGCTGGACTGGGAGCAGATGGCGTGGGGCGCGCGCGTCTGGGATCTGCTGCGCCACCTGGCCCTGCCCGCGCTCGTCGCCGGGCTCGTCCCGCTGGCCGCGCGCTTTCGCCAGATGCGCGGCAGCCTGCTCGACGTGCTGCACCTCGACTTCGTCACGGCGGCGCGCGCCAAAGGCCTCGGCGAGGGCCAGGTGCTGTTCAAGCACGCGCTGCGCAACGCACTGAATCCCATGATCACGCTGTTCGGCTACACGCTCGGCTCGCTCGTGTCCGGTTCGTTCGTGGCCGAGGTGATCTTCTCGTGGCCGGGGCTCGGACGGATCACGGTCGAGGCGCTGCTCGCGCAGGACCCGTACCTGGTCATGGGCGCGGTGCTGCTCGCGGCCGTCGTGCTCGTGGCCGGCAACCTGGCGGCGGACCTGATGCTGGTCGCGGCCGATCCGCGGATCGTCGATGCCTGACGCCGATCGCCCGGCGCGGCGCGCATGGCGCGAGCTGACGCGCAGCCGCCTCAGCGTCGCCGCGCTGGCGGCGCTGGTCGCGCTCTACCTGCTCGCGGCCCTCGCGCCGTTCCTCGCGCCCTACGCGGAAGACCGCATGGACCGCGCGCGCTTCTACCATCCGCCGCAGCGCCTCCACTGGCTGAACGCGGCGGGCCGCTGGGCGGGCGGTCCGTTCGTGTACGCGACGACGCCGACCGGGCCCGGCGCCGGGTATCGCGAGGACCGCGCACGGCCGCTCCCGATCCGCTTCTTCGTGAAGGGCGACCGCTACCGGCTGTTCGGGCTCGTTCCGAGCGACCGGCACCTGTTCGGCGTCGAGCCGGCGGGCGAGAGCGTCTTCCTTCTGGGCGCCGACGGCTACGGGCGCGACGAGTGGAGCCGGCTGCTGTTCGGCGCCCAGGTCTCGCTCACCGTCGGCATCGTCGGCATCGTGATCTCGTTCACGTTCGGCCTGCTGCTCGGCGGCCTGGCCGGCTACTACGGCGGCTGGGTCGACGCGCTGCTCATGCGCCTCAGCGAATTGCTGCTCAGCATCCCCGGGCTGTATCTGCTCATCAGCCTGCGCGCGGTCTTCCCGGCGTCGCTGTCGAGCCGTCAGGCGTACCTGGCGATCGTCGCCATCCTCGCGTTCATCGGCTGGGCGAGCCTGGCGCGCGTCATCCGCGGCATGGTGCTGTCGTTGCGCACCCGCGATTTCGTCGCCGCGGCCGAAGCGCTCGGCCTGCCGCGCTGGCGCGTGCTGACGCGCCACATCCTGCCGAACACCGTGTCGTACGTGATCGTTGCCGCCACGGTCGCGGTGCCGGGGTATATTCTCGCCGAGGTGTTCCTGTCGTTCCTCGGCGTGGGCGTGCAGGAGCCGAGCGCGTCGTGGGGCAACATGCTGAACCAGGCGCGCAGCTTGCGCGCGCTGCACGACTTTCCCTGGCTCCTGGCGGTCCCGGGGGTCGCGATCTTCGTCACCGTGATGGCGTTCAATCTGCTGGGCGATGGGCTGCGCGACGCGCTGGACCCGCGCCGCGCGTCGCGAAGGGGATGAGGGGCATGGCGGAACCGCTGCTCGTGGTCGACGACCTGCACACCCACTTCTTCCTGGAGTCGGGCGTGGTGCGCGCGGTCGACGGCGTGTCGTTCGAGGTGAACGCCGGCGAGACGCTGGCCATCGTCGGCGAATCGGGAAGCGGCAAAAGCGTGACGTCGCTGTCCATCCTGCGCCTCGTGGCCACGCCGCCCGGGCGCATCGTCTCGGGCTCGATCCGCTTCCGCGGGCGCAACCTTCTCGAGCTGCCCGAGCGCGAACTGCGCCGCATCCGCGGGCGCGAGATCTCGATGATCTTCCAGGAGCCGATGACGTCGCTGAACCCGGTCTACACGTGCGGCGAGCAGATCATCGAAGCCATCACGCTGCACGAGGGGCTGTCGCGCCGCGACGCGCGGGCGCGGGCCATCCAGATGCTGGGCCGCGTCGGCATCCCGGCGCCCGAACAGCGCGTCGACGAGTACCCGCACCAGATGTCGGGCGGCATGCGCCAGCGCGTGATGATCGCCATGGCGCTGGCCTGCAAGCCCTCGATCCTGATCGCCGACGAGCCGACCACGGCGCTCGACGTCACGATCCAGGCGCAGATCCTCGAACTGCTGAAGGAGCTGCAGCGCGACCTGGGGATGGCCGTCATCCTGATCACGCACGACCTCGGTGTCGTGGCCGAAGTCGCGGACCGCGTCGCCGTGATGTACGGCGGTCAGCTCGTCGAGTCGTGCGACGTGGCCGAGGCGTTCCGGCGGCCGCTCCATCCGTACACGGCCGGCCTGCTCGCGTCGCTGCCCAAGCTCGGCGAGAAACGCGAACGCCTGCGCGTCATTCCCGGCGGCGTGCCCGATCCCGCGCATTTCCCGACCGGCTGTCGCTTCCATCCGCGCTGCCCGGTCGCGATCGAACGTTGCGCGCGCGAGGAACCGGGACTCACCGAGCCCGATTCCGGGCACCGCGTGCGCTGCTTCCGCGCCGACGAGATCGGCCGGGGCGCGATCGACGCGGCGCCCGCGCTCGAGGCGCGCCCGTGAGCGACGCCCTGCTCCAGGTTCGCAACCTCACGAAGCACTTCCCGATCCGGCGCGGCGTGTTCGGCCGGGTGCAGGGTCAGGTGCGGGCCGTCGACGGCGTGTCGTTCGAGATCCGGCGCGGCGAAGTGCTGGGCCTCGTGGGCGAGAGCGGCTGCGGCAAGACCACGACCGGACGCTGCATCCTCAGACTCATCGAGCCGACGTCGGGCAGCGTCCAGTTCGAAGGGCGCGAGGTGACGGCGATGGGCCGCCGCGAACTGCGCGCGCTGCGCCGCGACATGCAGATCGTGTTCCAGGATCCGTATTCGAGCCTCAACCCGCGCCTGACCGTGGGGAGCATGATCGGCGAGGCGCTGTCCATCCACGACATCGTCCACGGCGCCGCGGCGCGCGCGCGCGTCGCCGAGCTGCTGACGCTGGTCGGGCTGTCGCCGGACCACGCGAGCCGCTACCCGCACGAGTTCTCGGGCGGCCAGCGCCAGCGCATCGGCGTGGCGCGTGCGCTGGCGGTCGGCCCCAAGCTCATCGTGGCCGACGAGCCGGTGAGCGCGCTCGACGTGTCGATCCAGGCGCAGATCATCAACCTGCTGCGCGACCTCCAGAAGCGCCTCGGCCTGACGTACCTGTTCGTGGCCCACGACCTGTCGGTGGTCGAGCACATCAGCGATCGCGTCGCCGTCATGTACCTCGGGCGCATCGTCGAGCTGGCCGGGAGCGAGGCGCTGTACCGCCTGCCGCTGCACCCGTACACCCAGTCGCTGTTGTCCGCGATCCCGATGCCCGATCCGGCGCGGCGCCGCAAGCGCATCGTGCTCGCCGGCGACGTGCCGAGCCCCGCGCATCCGCCGTCCGGGTGTCCGTTCCATCCGCGCTGCTTCATGGCCCGCCCCGAGTGCGCGGAGCGCGTCCCGCTGCTGCGCGAGGTGCGCCCCGGCCAGTGGTCGGCGTGCCATTTCGCGGAGGAGCTGGCGAGCGCGCCGGCCGCCGGCGCGGCGCCCGCCTCGCGCTAGCCGACCCCGGCGGCGCCGGCTTTCGCGGCGCTCGGTCCCACGGAGATCGCGGCGCCGGGGCGGAATCCCCAGCGCGTTCCCGAGCGCGGGGGAGATTCCCCGCGCGCGCCCCATTCGTCGGGTTCTGACGCTCCCACCGGGGATCGCCTCGTGCCCGTGCGCGATCGCGCAACCCGCTGATCGGCCCCGCGTTCACGCTCGCGACTCCCACCTCGCGGCAGCCCCGGGACCGCATGGCACCGGCCTTGCGGAACATTCCCCATGAGGCCGCGAACGCACCGCCCGCATCGGGGCGCGCCGCGACCCACACAACCGAATACGCTGTGTTCCCTGCGCGACGCGTGCTTTGCCGGCTGTTGGGCTGATCCCCCTATCGCGAGCGAAGGAGTCTTACGGCCTGGTACACGGTCGAGGCGGGGAACCATTTTGGGGCCCTGCCCGCGGCCCAACGCACCAGCGCCTGTCTCATCGCCGCGGCGGGGCCCATGACGTTTCCCCCGACGCGTTCGCGCCCCGCGAGCCCGCACGTCGCGCGAGGCTCCCGCGGCGTGGCCATGACGCCGTGATCATCGACTGCAGGTCGTTGACCCACCGCGACATCCCTGCTAGCGTGCCGCGACTGTCCGCAAGGACAAGTGTCGTGGCCGCAGGCACCTTCAAGGGGAACGATCGCCGGTGGGGCGTGAGGCGTTGGGGCTGATCGAAACCCGCGGTTGGGTGGCGGCGGTGGAAGCCGCCGACGCCATGTGCAAGACCGCCGGGGTTCGCCTCATCCGCTACGAAGTCACCCGCGACGCGCTCGTCACGGTGCTGATCCAAGGGCAGTTGGGAGACGTCGAGGCGTCCGTCGAAGCCGGAGCCCGCGCCGCGACGCGGGTGGGCGAACTCGTCGCCCGGCTCGTCATCCCCGCACCCGATCCGCAACTTCAGGAATCCATCGAGCGCTCCGGTCGCTGACCGGTTCGCCCGCCATCCACCGCAGTCGTGAAGGAGCGTTCCATGCAGGAAGAGGCTCTGGGTCTGATCGAGACGCGTGGCTTCGTCGCCATGGTCGAGGCATCCGATGCCATGGTGAAGGCGGCGCGCGTGACGCTCGTGCACTACGAGAAGATCGGCGGCGGCTACGTGACCACGGTGGTGCGCGGGGACGTCGCGGCGGTGCGTGCCGCGACCGAGGCCGGCGCCGCGGCGGCCGCGAAGGTCGGCGAGGTCGTGTCGGTGCACGTCATCCCGCGTCCGCACGCGATGCTCGAGGACGCGCTGCCGATCCGCCGTCTCGAGACCGCCGGCGGCAAGAAGTAGCGTGATCCTGGCGCAGGTGCTGGGGACCGTCGTCTCCACGCGCAAGGACCGCGGGCTGCTCGGCCTGAAGCTGCTGCTGGTCCGCGAACTCGACGCCACGTTCAAGGCCACGGGCAACTACGTGGTCGCCGCCGACGCGGTGGGCGCCGGCGTGGACGAGGTCGTGCTGGTCGCGGCCGGTTCCTCGGCGCGGCTCACGGAAGTGTCGCGCGATCGCCCGGTCGACGCGGTGATCTGCGGCATCGTCGACACCGTGGAACGCGACGGTCGCGAGGTGTACGCGAAACGCGCGGGCGTGACGACATGAGCCGCGCGCGCCGGAGCGCGGGAGCCGGGCGATGACCCTGGACGCGCGGCGCATCGAGTCCATCGTCTCCGAAGTCCTGGAGCGGCTCGACTCGGGCGCGAAGCCGGGCCCGCGTGACGCCACCGCGCCGCTCGGCGTGCATCCCGACCTCGACACGGCGGTCAAGGCGGCGCGCGCCGCGTTCGAGGCCTACGACCAGGTGCCGCTCAGCACGCGCTACGCGGTCGTCGCGTCCGTGCGCGAGGCGCTGCGCGCGAGCTGGCGCACGCTGGCCGAAGTCGCGGTCGAGGAGACCGGGCTCGGACGCGTCGAGGACAAGATCACGAAGAACCGCATCGTCACCGATCTCACGCCCGGCCCCGAGGACCTGGAGCCGACGGCGTGGACCGGCGATCACGGGCTCACGCTGCAGGAGCGCGCCCCGTACGGCGTGATCGCCGTCATCACCCCGGTCACGAATCCGACCGAGACCGTCGTCAACAACGGCATCTCGATGATCTCGGGCGGCAATACCGTCGTGCTGTGCCCGCACCCGAACGCGAAGCGCGTGTCCAATCTCGTCGTCGACCTCATCAATCGCGCGGCGAAGAAAGGCGGCGCCCCGGCCCCGCTGCTGCACTCGGTGTTCGAACCGAGCATCGAGGTCGCCCAGCAGATGCTGAAATATCCCGGCATCCGCCTGAACGTGGTGACCGGCGGCCCCGCGGTCGTCAAGGAGGCGTTGAACGCCGGCAAGAAGGCCATCACCGCCGGCCCGGGCAACCCGCCGTCCGTCGTCGACGAGACCGCGGACCTCGACAAGGCCGCCCGCGACCTGATCGCCGGCGCGTCGCTCGACAACAACATCATCTGCACCGACGAGAAGGAAGTCATCGCCGTGGCGCTGATCGCCGATCGCCTCAAGGAGGCGTTCGCGCGCGCCGGGGCCGTGGTGCTCGCGGCGCACCAGATCGAACAGCTGCGCCGCGTCGTGCTCGAGAAGGAGAACGGCCCGCGCAAGTACGCGGTGATCAACCGCAAGTACGTGGGCAAGAACATCGACGTCATCCTGCGCGACGCCGGGATCCCGTGCGACCCGTCGCGGCGCCTCGCGCTGTGCGACGTGGACAACGATCATCCGTTCCTGTGGACGGAGATGATGATGCCGATCCTGCCGATGACGCGCGTGCGCACGGTCGACGACGCCATCGATTTCGCGGTGCTCGTCGAGCACGGCTTCCGGCACACGGCGTCGATGCATTCGCGCAACGTGGACAAGCTGTCGCGCATGGCCCGCGCGTGCAACTGCTCGATCTTCGTGAAGAACGGCCCGAACTTTGCCGGCCTCGGCTGGGGCGGGGAAGGTCCGACCAGCTTCACGATCGCCAGCCCGACGGGTGAAGGCATGACCACGGCGCGCACGTTCACCCGGCTGCGCCGCTGCACGCTCGTCGACAACTTCCGGATCGTGTGATGGCCCACGTCGCGGTCGCCGCGCTCGAGACCAGCAGCATCGCGCAGGGCGTCGTCGCGTCGGACGCCATGGTCAAGACCGCGGAGGTCGACCTGATCGAGGCCTGCGCGGTCTCCCCGGGCAAGTTCTGGGTGCTCATCGGCGGCGACGTGGCGCCGGTGCGCGCCGCGTTCCAGCGCGGTGTCGACGTGGCCGCCGAGACGTTGCTCGATTCGCTGATGATTCCCCAGCTCCACGAGGGCGTGCTCGCCGCGTTGCGCGGCACGGCGCCGGCCGAGGACCACGACGCGCTCGGCGTCATCGAGACGCTGACCGCGGCGGCGACCATCGTGGCCGCGGATCGCGCGGCGAAGGCCGCGAACGTCCGGCTGCGCGATCTGCGCCTGGCGAACGGGCTGGGCGGCAAGGGCGTCCTGTACCTGACCGGCGACGTCGGCAACGTCGAAGCCGCGATCCAGGCCGGGCGCGCCGAGGCGCTGGCGCGCGGGCTGCTGACGCGGGCCGTCGTCATCCCGCGCCTGCACGCGCAGATGAAGGCGCGGGTGCTCTGATGCACTTCGCGCGCGTGATCGGCACCGTGGTGTGCACGGCGCGCGTGCCGTCGTGGCGCGGCCAGCGCATGCTGCTGCTCGAGCCGACGGACCCCGCGGGCACGGCGTCGGGCCGTCCGCTCGTCGCGATCGACCTGGTGTCGGCCGCGCCCGGCCAGCGCGTGTTCTACGTGCGCGGCCGCGAGGCCGCGAACGCCCTGCCGGACGCCGACAATCCCGCGGACGCCGCGATCGTCGGCATCGTCGATTACGCGCGCGTCGAGCCCGCGAAGGTCTGAAGCGTGTTCCTGGCCAGGGTCGTCGGCGAGGTCGTGGCCACCACCAAGCACCCGGATCTGTCGGCCCGCGCCCTGCTGCTGGTGCAGCCGCTGACGCCGGCCGGCGAGCCGACCGGCAAGGTCGCGATCGCGGTCGACGCCGCGCAGGCCGGTCCTGGGGATCACGTGCTCGTGGCCGACGAAGGCAACGGCGCGGCGCAGGTGCTGCGGCGCGCGCGGGGCGCGGTGCGGACCGTCATCGTCGGCGTGGTGGACGCGGTCGACGTGCGCGAGTCCGGCGCGTGAACGTGGGAACGTCGTTCCACCGCGTGCCGGACGCGTGCTAGATTGACGGCCGCAACGACGGAGGCCGTGCATGCCGATCCTGGAATACGCCTGCAGCGGGTGCGGGGCGCGATTCGAAGCGCTGGTGGCGCGGACGGCAGAGCCGTCCCCGCCCTGCCCTCGGTGCGGCGCCGGCCAGGCGCGGCGGCTGTGGTCCACGTTTGCGGTGACCCACCCCTCGGCGGAGCGAAGTCCGGGCCCCTGCGGCTCGGACGATTGCGCGTGCCGGCGGAGCGCGTGAGCGCCCGGTCGGTCTTTCAAGGAGGAAGCCGATGACGAAAGCGGACTTGGTGGAGGAAGTCTCGACCCAGACAGGGGTATCGAAACAGCACACGGCGTCGATCGTGGACGGCGTGCTCGATGCGGTGTGTCGGGCGTTGAGCGAGGGCCGCCACCTCGAGATTCGCGGCTTCGGCACGTTCAAGGTGCGCGAGCGCCGGGCGCGCCGCGCGCGCAACCCGCGCAGCGGCTCCGAGGTGATGGTACCCGCCAAGCTCGTGCCGGTGTTCAAGCCCAGCAAGGAATTGAAGGCGCAGGTCCTGGAAGCGACGGAAGCGACGGAAGCGGCCGAGGCGACCGAGGCGGTCGCCGGGCCGGTGTGATCTCAACAAGGAGACGGAATGGGGTCTGGAAAGAAGCGCAAGCGGAAGAAGATCGCCACGCACAAGCGGAAGAAGCGCCTTCGGAAGAATCGCCATAAGAAGCGCATCCGCTAGGACACCCTCCGCTCCGGAGTCCGCTCCACGCCTCCTCGGCCGCGCGCATCGTGCGCGCGGCCGTTGGACGTTTGATCCGGCACGTCGCTGGCGTGGCGGCGTGCGCGAGCTGGTGTGGAAGGGCGCGCACGCGCCCGACGACGGCGATTGGGTGATCGCCGAAGTCCCGAACGAGGGCCCGGCGTTCCTCGTCGAGGTGCTGGGCGCCGAAGACCGGCCCGAGTGGGACGACGACACGGTCTCGTCCCAGTTCCGGCTGCGCCGCCGCTTCCCGCAGGCCGCCGACGACGAGGCCGCGAAATTCGGCGAGCCCGGTCCGCGCGAGCGGCACGGGCGCGTCGACCTGCGCGAGCTGCTCGTCTTCACGATCGACCCCGAGGACGCGCGCGATCACGACGACGCGCTGTCGCTGGCCAAGCTCGACGGCGGGCGCTTCGAGGTCGGCATCCACATCGCCGACGTGTCCCACTACGTGACGCCCGACTCGGCCCTCGACCGCGAGGCGCTGGCGCGCGGCACGAGCTGTTACCTGCCGGGCGGCGTGGTGCCCATGCTGCCGGAGCGCCTGTCGAGCGACCTGTGCTCGCTGCGCGAAGGCCGGGACCGCCTGGCGCTGACGGTGATGGTCGAACTCGACGCGGAAGGACGGCTCCACGGCTACCGCATGGCGGAGACCGTGATCCGCAGCCGGCATCGCCTGCACTACGGCGAAGTTCAGGACGCGCTCGACGGCCGTTCGCCCCGCGCCGAGCCGTTACAGGGCGTGCTCGAGACGTTGCGCGATCTGGCGCGCGCGACGCGGGCGCGACGTCGCGCGGCGGGCGCGCTGGAACTGGACGTGCCGGAGGTCAAGGCCTGGGTCGACGAGCACGGGGTGCCGGTCAAGATCGAGCGCCGCCAGCACCTCGAGAGCCACGACCTGATCGAGGAGTTCATGCTGCTGGCGAATCGTTGCGTGGGCGAAGAGGGTGCGCGGCGACGCTCGGGCGTTCTCTATCGCGTGCACGAGCCGCCATCCCCGACGAAGCTCTCGGACCTGGACCTCATGCTGAAGACGCTGGGCCTGCCGCGGCTCGGGACGCCGAGCGATCCGGCGCGCGCGCTGCAGGCCCTGCTCGCCGTTCCCCTGGACGACGCGCATCGCCGGCTGCTGCATCGCCTCGTGCTGCGCTCGCTGGCCCGCGCCCGATACCTGGAGCGCGATTTCGGACACTTTGGCCTGGCCGCGCATGCGTATTGCCACTTCACGTCGCCCATCCGCCGATACCCCGATCTGCATAACCACCGCCGCGTTCGCGAATGGGTCCAGCGCCGCCCGGACGCGGCGTGGGACGAAACGACGCTCGCCGAACTGGCACTCGCGTGCAGCGGCACCGAGCAAAATGCCACGGACGCGGAACGCGAGGGTCTCCGCGTGAAAGCGCTGCGTCATCTTGAGGGGCGACTTGGAGAGGTCGGCTCGGGTACTATCACGGGGTTGATTCCGCAGGGCTTCTTCGTCGAACTCCACGACGTGCCGGTCGAAGGTTTCGTCCGCGTCTCGCGGGATCTCGACGACCACTTCGTTCTCGACAGCTCGGGTATCCGGTTGGTCGGACGTCGCACGCGCCGGCGCTTCACGCTGGGCGACGACGTGCGTGTGACCGTGGCCCGAGTCGACGTGCCGGCGCGGGAGGCGGATTTCGCGCTGGAAGCGCCGCCGCGGCGGGGCCGCCGCGATCACGGGAGGGGCTGATGCCGCAGAAACGATCCACGCGCCGAGCCGAGCGCCGCATCGATCCACGCGCCGACGCACGCCTCAGCATGCGCGTCGAGGGTGCGCTGGCGGAGAGCGATGACCACGCCCACATCGTCACCGAGAGCCAGAACATCTCGGCGAGCGGCGTGTACTGCACCGCCTCGCACTATCTGGCGCCGCTCTCCAAGGTCGCGCTGACCATCGTGCTGCCCAAGCTGCCGGGCTCGCGCGGGGCCAAGGAATTGATCAAGTGCGACGGCATCGTGGTGCGCTGCGACGCGGTCGGCGCCAAGGGCCGCGAGAAGAACTTCGAACTGGCCTGCATGTTC
Source organism: Saccharimonadaceae bacterium (SeqCode) (assembly GCA_035494735.1). GTDB lineage: Bacteria > Eisenbacteria > RBG-16-71-46 > RBG-16-71-46 > RBG-16-71-46 > DATJGS01. The sequence continues at coordinate 20,187 of DATJGS010000020.1, read as the reverse complement.
TCCGGGCTCGACGATCGACGCCGCCTGCTGCTCGAGGAGTTCGTCACGTGGCGCAATCTGCAGTCGTTGCGCGCGGCCGCGAGTTCGGCGAACGGCACGCGCCGTCCGGCCCGTCGGCCCGCCACCGCGGCCCGCACCAAGACGCGCAAGGCCGCGCCGCGCCGCCGTACGGTTCATTGAACGCGCCGCCCCTCGGGCGGCTTCGGGACGCCGCGAAGACGCGGCCATGCGGGCGCGGGGCCGGATCGTGAGCCTCGCGCCCGCGACCATCGTGCCGGGCGCCGCGCTGTCCGGCACGTTCACGCCGCCCGGTGACAAGTCGATCACGCACCGGGCGTGGATGCACGCACTCCTCGCCGAGGGTCCGACGCGCGTCTCGGGCGCGAATCGCGGCGCCGACTGCGAGGGCACGCTCCACGCCGTGCGCCGGCTCGGCGTCCGCGTCTCCGGTCCGCCGGACGCGCCGGTGCTCGAGGGCCGCGCGCTCGCGCTCGACGATCCGGGCGGCGCCATCGACTGCGGCAATTCGGGCACCACGCTGCGCCTGCTCGCCGGCATCCTCGCCACGCAACACTTCCGCTCGGAACTGACGGGCGACGATTCACTCAGGCGCCGTCCGGTGGCGCGCATCGTCGCGCCGCTGCGGGCCATGGGCGCGACCGTGTCCGCGCGCGACGGCGACCGCCTGCCGCCGCTCGAGATTCACGGCGCGAATCTCGTCGGCGTGGACTGGACGCTGAGCGAGGCCAGCGCCCAGGTCGCGACCGCCGTGCTGTTCGCCGCGCTCGGCGCCCGCGGACGCACGACGGTCATGGTCCCCGGGCCGGCCCGCGACCACACCGAGCGCATGCTGGGAGCGGCGGGCATCGAGCTCGCGATCGAGCCGCTGGCGGGGGCCGGCCGGCGCGTCGCGCTGCGCGGTCCGGCGCGGCCCCACGGTCTCGACATCGAGGTGCCGGGCGATCCGTCGGCGGCCGCGTTCTTCCTGGCCGCGGCCGCCGCGACGCCCGGCTCGCGCGTCACGGCGCGCAACGTCGGCCTCAACCCGACGCGCAGCGGTTTCCTCGAAGTCCTGGAGCGCATGGGCGCGCGTGTCGAGCGCGCGAACGTCCGGCTGCGCGCCGGCGAGGCGTTGGGCGACGTCACGGTCACCGGCCCCGACGCGCTCACGGCGTGCGCGATCGACGGCGATCTCGTGCCGCGACTCGTCGACGAGATCCCGGCGTGGGCCGTCGCGGCCAGCGCGGCGCGCGGCACGTCGCGCGTGAGCGGCGCCGCGGAGCTGCGTCACAAGGAGAGCGACCGGCTGGCCATGCTCGGACGCAACCTCGCCGCGCTCGGGCTCGACGTCCGCGAGCATCCGGACGGCCTCGAAATCACGGGAGGGGAGGTGCGCGGCGGCGACGTCGTCACCGCGTACGACCATCGCATCGCGATGGCGTTCGCCGTGCTGGGTGCGCGCGCGCGCGGCCCCGTGCGCATTGACGACACGGCCTCGATCGCGACATCCTACCCCGAGTTCTTTGCCACGTTCGCCGCGCTGGGCGGCCACGTGGAAACGCTGTGAGGGAGTCACCTGTCGCATGAGCTTCGTCGTCACGATCGATGGTCCCGCCGCCGCAGGCAAGAGCACGACGGCGCGCGCCGTCGCGACCGCGCTCGCGTTCCGCTACGTCGACACGGGGGCGCTGTATCGAGCGCTGGCCTGGAAGACGCTCGATCAGGGACTCGCGCCCGACGACGACGCGGCGATGGAGCGCTGCCTCGAGGGCACGTCGCTCGACCTCTCGGGCTCGCCGGATCACGCGCACGTGTGGCTGGATGGCGAGGACGTCTCGGACCGCATCCGCACGCCCGCCGTCAGCGAGATGGCGTCGCGGCTCGCGGCCCGGCCGGTCGTGCGCCGGCGCCTCGTGCAGATCCAGCGCGCGCTGCGCGAGCACGGGCCGCTCGTCGCCGAGGGCCGCGACCTCGGCACCGTGGTGTTCCCGGATGCCGAGATCAAGGTGTTCCTCGACGCCGACGTCGCGACCCGCGCCCGGCGTCGCAGCCGCGAACTCCACGACCGCGGCATCCCGATGTCGGTGGACGAGGTCACCGTCGAACTCGAGCGACGCGACGCGCGCGATCGTACGCGCGAGGACAGCCCGCTCAAGCCCGCCGCCGGCGCCATCGTGGTCGACACCTCGGGCATGGACGTGGACAGCCAGGTGGCGGCCGTGCTCGACGTGGTCCGGCGGCATCCGGCATGCCCGGCGGCGCGGGAGCGGGCGTAGCGGGAAGCGCTTCCGGCGCCCGCTTCGAGCGGCGAGGGAGGGGGCGGGAAGGCGCCTCTCTTGGGAGGGTCCGGTCCCCGGACCCCGTGAGGGCAGTACCCGTTAGGAGATTCGGTGTCCGCGTATTATAGTGCTGCCCGGTTTGTCGTCGGTGCCGTCATGGGTGTCGTCACCGGATGGGAGGTGACGGGGCGGGAACATGTCCCTCGCGCAGGCGGGGTCATCGTCGCCTCGAATCACATCTCGTTCTGGGATCCACCCCTGGTGGGCGCGGCCCTTCCCCGGGAATCGCATTTCCTCGCCAAGGAAGAGCTGTTCGAGACTCCGATCCTGGGTCCGTTGATCCGGGGCGTGAATGCGATTCCGATCCGGCGTGGCGTGGCCGATATGTCCGGCCTGTCGCGCGCGATCGAAATCCTGAAGCGGGGCTCGGCACTGCTCATGTTCCCGGAAGGCAGCCGTATGCGGGATGGGGAGCTCCATCCCGCGCGACCCGGCGTGGGCATGATCGCGATGCACGCGGACGTGCCCATCCTGCCCTGCTACATCTCGGGCAGCGGACGGCCGGGGAAGTGGTGGTACCGCGGCGCGCGCGTGCGCATCTCGTTTGGCGCGGCGCGGCCGTGGTCGGAGTACGCGGATCCGGAGCAGGACTTGAGCGCTGGCCGCGCGTTGTACCAGAGCATCGGCGACGGCGTGATGCGCGACGTCGCGGAGCTCCGGGCGGGACAACAAAGATCGGCTTCACGCGGCGCGGCCTGACCGTCGCGCCCTATCTCGATAGATTCAGGAGGCGTTCATTCCCATGCTGGAAACCACCGAAAAGACCTTCACCCCCGCGCCGGAGCGACCGAAGCGGGCACCCCAGATGCCGCTCTTGCCGTTCAACGCGGACGATGAGGAAGACCTCTCGCCCGAGATGCGCGCCGAGATGTTCGGGCAGTACGAAGAGTCGCTGCGCTCCATCGGCGAAGGCGAAATCGTACGCGGCATCGTGCTCTCCGTCGACGACAAGGACGTGCTCGTCGACGTCGGTTTCAAGAGCGAGGGCATCATCTCGCTGTCCGAGTTCTCCGACCCCGGCAGCATCCACGTCGGGGACACGATCGAGGTGTTCCTCGAGAAGATGGAGAACCAGGACGGTCTGGTCGTCCTGTCCAAGCAGCGCGCCGACTTCGTGCGCGTGTGGGACCGGGTGAAGGAGGCCCACGACCAGGGCCAGGTGGTGGAAGGCAAGCTGGTGCGCAAGATCAAGGGCGGCGTCGTCGTCGATCTGTACGGCGTCGAGGCGTTCCTGCCCGGCTCGCAGATCGCGCTGCGTCAGGTGCAGAACGTGGACGCGCTGCTCGGCCAGAACGTGTTCGTCAAGATCATCAAGCTGAACAAGCGCCGCCGGAACATCGTGGTGTCGCGCCGCGCCGTGCTCGAGGAAGAGCGCGACCGGATGAAGGCGTCGATCCTCAAGGACCTCGCGAAGGACCAGATCCGCGAGGGCCAGGTCAAGAACATCACCGACTTCGGCGCGTTCGTGGACCTGGGCGGCATCGACGGCCTGCTGCACATCACGGACATGTCGTGGGGCCGCGTGTCGCACCCGTCCGAGATGGTCAAGATCGGCGACCGCGTGCGCGTCAAGGTGCTGAACTTCGACCCCGAGAAGGAGCGCATCTCGCTCGGTCTGAAGCAGCTCGACGCGTATCCGTGGGAAGGCGTCGACGAGAAGTACAAGGTCGGCGATCGCATCAAGGGCCGCGTCGTGTCGATCACCGACTACGGCGCATTCGTCGAGCTGGAGAAGGGCGTCGAGGGCCTCATCCACGTGTCCGAGATGTCGTGGACGCGCCACGTGCGCCATCCGTCGAAGGTCGTCAACATCGGCGACATCATCGAGGCCGTGGTGCTGAAGGTCGACAAGGCGAACGAGAAGATCTCGCTCGGCCTGAAGCAGGTGGAGCCCGATCCGTGGCTGACGCTCGACCAGAAGTACCCGAGCGGCATGCGCGTCAAGGGCAAGGTCCGCAACCTGACGAACTTCGGCGCGTTCGTCGAGCTGGAGGAAGGCATCGACGGTCTGGTCCACGTCAGCGACATGTCGTGGACGAAGCGCGTCGCCCACCCCAGCGAAGTGCTGAAGAAGGGCGACACCGTCGAGGTCGTGATCCTGAGCATCGACAAGGAGCACCGTCGCATCAGCCTCGGCCTCAAGCAGGTGAGCGAGGATCCGTGGCCGCAGCTGGCGGACCGCTTCCCGTCGGGCCTCGAGCTGAGCGGCAGCATCAATCGACTGTTCGATCGCGGCGCGATCGTGGACCTGGGTGACGGCATCGAGGGCTTCGTGCCCCTGTCGCAGCTCGGCATCGACGATCTCAAGCGGCCGAACGACGCGTTCGAGGTGGGCGAAGCGCTCACCATGAAGGTGACGCGCGTCGACGTTCCGAACCACCGCTTGATCCTGAGCGTGAAGGCCTGGCTCTCCGAGCAGGACGACATCGCGCTGGCCGAATGGACGTCGAAGCGCAATCAGGTGAAGGCACGTATCGCGGCGAACCCTCCGGTGGAACCGCCGGCCGAGGTTCGTCCGCGCGAGAAGGGCGAGCCCGCCGAAGACGAGTAGTCGCGTCCGGACGCCGCACGCCGCCGGGCGGAGCCGATCGAAAGCTCCGCCCGGTTTTTCTTTGCCGGAAGCGGGTCGTATGCTGCGCTCCATGGTGACGAGACTCGCGATCCTCATGACGGCGCTCGTCTCGGCGGCCGCCGCGGCCCCGGGAGCCCCGCCGCGCGCGCCCGCCGCCGCGCGCGCCCCTTCCGTCGTGCGCTCGGGCGACAGCCTGGTCGTGGCCCTGCGCCGCCTCGAATCGGGGACTCCGGAGCAGGGCGCGGACGCGGCGCTGGTCCTCGGCCAGCTCCACTACGCGCGCGGGGAATACCGGCTCGCCGCCGAAGCGTTCTCGCGCGCCGCGGCGCGCCTCGATCCGTCGCGCAAGCCCGAGGCGAGGTACTGGATGGGGCTCAGCTGGCTCGGGCTCGGCGATCCGAATCAGGCGCGCGCCGCGCTGGAAGACGTCGCCGCCGGCGATTCGCCGCGCCGCGCGCTCGCGCAGCTCGGCGTGGCCGAGGCCTGGGAGCTGGCCGGGCGCGCCGACCGCGCGCAATTCACGCTCGCCTCGCTCCTCGATTCCGATCCGGGCGAAGCCGGGCCGGCCGCGCTGTCGCGACTCGCGGCGCTGGCCGACGCCGCGCAGCAACCGGACGTCGCGCGCAAGGCCCGCGAGCGCCTGATGCGCGAGTACCCGGCGAGCTTCGAAGCCGCGGGCGCGCGCCTGACGCCGGCGAGTCCGGTGGTCGACCTGCAGGGCGGCTGGACGGTCGAACTGGGCGGATTCGCGGACGAAGTGCGCGCGCGCAGCCTGGCCGCCACCGCGCATCGCGCGGGCTTCCGTGACGCCGCGGTCGTGACGCGCGGGCCGGGTCCCAACTGGACGCACGTCGTCGTGCTGGGGCGCTTCGGCAGCGCCGCCGAAGCCCGCGGCGAAGCTGAACGCGCGGCGTTGGCCCTGGGCGTGACCGCGAAGGTCGCGCGGCCATGAGCCGCGCTCGCGCCCCCGGCGCCGCGGCCGGCGCGGCCGCGCGCTCGCCGCTCATGGAGCAGTACCTGCGCGTCAAGCGTGACCAGCCGGACGCGTTCCTGTTCTTCCGGCTCGGCGACTTCTACGAGATGTTCTTCGAGGACGCGATCAAGGGCGCGGCCCTGCTCGGTCTCACGCTGACGTCGCGCAACAAGCAGGACCCTCAGCCGATTCCGATGTGCGGCATCCCCTGGCACCAGCGCGACGCGTACGTCGCGCGCCTGCTGCGCCTCGGCCACAAGGTCGCGATCTGCGACCAGTTGGAGGATGCGTCTCAGGCGCGCGGCCTCGTCGAGCGCGGCGTGACCGAGGTGCTGACCCCGGGCTCGGTCGTCGGCGATTCGTTCCTGGAGCCCGCGGCGAACAACTTCCTGGCCGCGCTGTGGCCGACGGCGCGCGGGCCGGCCGCGTGCTTCCTCGACGTGTCGACGGCCGAAGTCAAACTCGCCGAGCCGACGTGGGACGAGGCCGGCGGCGTGCTCGCGCGCCTCAACGTCGCGGAATGGCTGATCCCGCAGGGCGTCGGAGTCGCTCCCGAACTCGAGGCCCGCCTGAGCGCCGCGCTGGCCGGGCTGCCGGGCGCGCGCACCGTGCTCGTCGCCGAGCGCTTCTCGGGGAGCGGGCGCGCCGCGGAACGCTGGCCCGACGCGCGCGGCGTGCTCGACGCGTTGCCCGACGCCGCGCGCGCCGCGGCCGCCGCGCTCGAATATCTCGACCGCGTTCAGGGCGGGACGGCGCTCGCGCTCACGCGCGTCGAGCGCTGGAGCGAGGATGAGGCGCTGCGCGTCGACGACGCGACGGCGCGCCATCTCGAGCTGTTCCGCCCGCAGCCCGGCGGCGAAGGCGAGCACACGCTGTGGCACCACCTCGACCTCACCGTGACCGCGCCGGGCGCTCGCCGGCTGCGCGCGTGGCTCGAACGCCCGCTGACGTCGCTGCGCGCGATCGAGGCCCGGCTCGACGCCGTCGAGGCCTGGGGCCGGGCCGGCGCCGGGCGCAGCGCGTTCCGCGAGTCGCTGCGCGGGCTGGCCGATCTCGAACGCCTCGCGGCGCGGCTCGTGGCGTCGCGCGCCACGCCGCGCGACCTGGGCGCTCTGCGCGACACGCTCGCGCGCCTGCCCGAGATCGCGACGGCGCTCGGCGCGCGGCCCGACGCCGCGGCGGGCGAAGCGCGCGCCGCGCTCGCGGTGGAGCCGTCGCTGCTCGCGCTGCTGCGCGGCGCGCTCAGCGACGAGCCGCCGCCCGTGTCGCGCGAGGGCGGCGTGATCCGCGACGGCCACGACGCGCACCGCGATCACCTGAACGAGCTCGCGCACTCCGGCAAGCGCTGGATCGCCGAGCTGGAGAGCGCGGAACGCGCGCGCACCGGGATCGGCAGCCTGAAGGTCGGATTCAACCGCGTGTTCGGCTTCTACCTCGAGGTGACGCGCGCGCACCTCGACAAGGTGCCCGTCGACTACGAGCGCCGTCAGACGCTGACGTCGGCCGAGCGCTTCGTGACGCCGGCGCTCAAGGCCAAGGAGAGCGAAGTGCTCGGCGCCGAAGAGAAGTTGAAGGCGCGCGAACACGAACTGTTCGTGGCGTTGCGCGACGCGTGCGCCGCGCATGCGCCCGCGCTGCTCGCGGCCGCCGACGCGCTGGGCCGGCTCGACGCCGAAGCCGCGCTCGCCGAGGCGGCGTCGCGCTACGCGTGGGTGCGCCCGTCGATGGACGACGGCGACGCGCTCGTGCTGGAGGGCGCTCGCCATCCCGTCGTCGAGCGCCTCGCGCCGGCCGGGACGTTCGTGCCGAACGACCTCACGCTGGAATCGGGCACGCGCCAGATCCTGCTCCTGACCGGCCCGAACATGGGCGGCAAGAGCACGTACCTGAGGCAGACGGCGATCATCGTGCTGCTGGCCCAGGCCGGATCCTTCGTGCCCGCGACGCGCGCGCGCATCGGACGCGTCGATCGCCTGTTCACGCGGGTCGGCGCGGCCGATCGCCTGGGCGCCGGACAGAGCACGTTCATGGTCGAGATGAAGGAGACCGCGGAGATCCTGCGCTCGGCGACGCCGCGCTCGCTCGTGCTGCTCGACGAGATCGGTCGCGGCACCGCGACGTACGACGGCCTGGCCCTGGCCTGGGCCGTGACCGAGCACCTGCACGACGGGCGCGGCCCCAGGCCGCGCACACTGTTCGCGACCCACTATCACGAACTGACGCAGCTGGCCGGTCGGCTCGCGCGGCTGGCGAACGTCCAGGTGACGGTGCGCGAGAAGGGCGACGACGTCGTGTTCCTGCACCGCATCGCCGAAGGCGCGGCCGACCGCTCGTACGGCATCCACGTCGCGCGCCTGGCGGGGCTGCCCGAGACCGTGCTGGCGCGCGCGCGAGAAGTGCTGCACGAACTCGAGAGCGAGCGCACGGCGGAGCATCTGAGCCAGGGCGTGGCGCATGCGCCGGCTGCGGGCTCGGCCGCCGCGGCGCATGCGGCCGCGCCCCGCGCGGAGGCCGGACCGCGCGCGACGGAGCCGCTGCCGCTGTTCGCGGCCGCCGAGCATCCGCTGCTCGACGCGCTGCGCGCGAGCCAACCCGAGCGCATGACGCCGCTCGAGGCGCTGGCCCTGATCGACCGTTGGAAGAAGGAGTGGGGCGGAGGGTAGGCGGGGGCGCCGGCTACTTGTAGCGAAGGCCGGGAATCGACAGCGAGGGAGTCGCGAACTGAGGCACCGTGCCGGGCGGCGCGGTCCATCTCCGGACCGCGTCGCCGGCGACGATGCGTACGTCCGTGTCACGGGCGGCTTGCGCGAAGCGGACGACCGCGGCTCGCAGTGACGAGTCCGCAGGGCCGGCCGACGCGTCCAGTGCGAGCCAAGCCGCGCGGCCCGCAGGGGCGAGCGAAGTCTGGTGATCGAGAGCCACGGCGAGCGTCTCTGCCGCGGCAGGCCAGGCGCCGAACGTGCGCGGCGCGAGCCACAGCGCGCGCGCGGCCTCGACGCGGACGTCGAGGACAGGATCAGTTAGCGCGGCGAGGAGTCGCATGCGCAGGCTGTCGCGGATCGGACTCGCCAGGAGTTGATCGGCGTGAGCGTCCGAGCGGTTCTCGATCGCGCTCGTCACCCAGTTGCGGCCGAGCGCGAGCACGGCCTGCTCGCGGACGATCGGATCGGCGTCGCTCGCGTATGGAAGGATCCGCGCCACCGACGAGGGATCGCGATACGCCCAGCGTAGGATGGCCGTCGCTTTGTCGCGCGGCGTGCTCGGATGCTCCACGCGCTCCGCAAAGTCCACCACGACCGGCCGCCAGGCGAGCGGCAACAGCGCCAGCACCGCTGCCAGCGCCACCACCGCCACGCGATGCGCCGGGCGCTTCGCGTCGCGCCACGCCGCGGCCACGTCGGCGGCGGCGCCCCACAGCGGGATCCAGACCCAGCCACCGCGCGCGAGGTACGCGGCAAAGGCGGAGGCGGCGTGGTCCAGGTGCGCGAAGTGCATCGCCCATCCGGCCGCGACCATGAGCAGCGCGGCGAGCAGCGCGCCCGTGAGCGCGGCGCCGCCGAGCCGCGCGGGGAACGGCACGGCGAGGCGGCGCGGTCCGCCTACTTCGTCGCGGATTTCCACACCATCCCGACGGCCGCCAGGATCAGCGAGGCGAGCAGCGTCGTCCAGAATCCGTGGATGCGGAATCCGGGCACGAGCAGCGCCGTCAGCCACAAGCAGATCATGTTGATGACCAGCAGGAACAACCCGAGGGTCAGGATCGTGAACGGCAGCGTGAGGATGAACAGGATCGGCTTCACGATCACGTTGACGACCGCGAGCACGAACGTGGCGAGCAGCGCAGGGCCCCAGCCCGTGACTTCGAAGCCCTTGAGCACGCGCGACAGGCCGAGCATCACCGCCGCCATCACCAGGAAGTAGAGGATGAGGTTCAGCATGGTCCCTCCTGACGCCGGCGTCAGACCGCCGGCAGCGTTCCTTCCAGCACGTCCAGACAGTTCTCGTATCGCCCGAACGACGGCATCAGGTAGACGCCGTTCGCCAGGGTGCGGCACTGGGCCAGCAGGTCGCGCGCCAGTTCGACGCCCACCTGCTGCCCGGCGTTGCCCGCGGCATGCATCCGCTCGCGGATCCAATCGGGCACGTGGATGCCCGGGACTTCGTTGTGCAGGAACTCGGCGTGCCGGAACGACTGCAGCGGCAGGATGCCGATCAGGATCGGGATCGGCGGCGCGCCGCCGAGCGAATCCAGGAAGCGCTGCCAGCACTCGAGCTCGTAGACCGGCTGGGTCATGACGTACTGCGCGCCGGCGTCGAGCTTCTTCTTGAAGCGCTCGAGTTCGGTGGCGAGGTCGTCGGCCGTCGGGTTCACGCCGCAGCCCACGGCGAACTGCGTGGCCGCGCCGATCGACGTGCCCGACAGGTCCGTGCCGTGGTTCATCTGGTGCACGATGCGGATCAGGCCCATCGAGTCCGTGTCGTACACCGCCGTCATGTTCGGATAGTCGCCGACGCTCGGCGGATCGCCGGTCAGGCACAGGATGTTGCGCAGGCCGAGCGCGTGCGCGCCGAGCAGGTCGCTCTGCAGGCCCATCAGGTTCCGGTCGCGCGTCGTGAAGTGCAGGATCAGCTCGATGCGCGGGAAGTGGGTGTGGATCTGGTACGCGAGCGACATCGCGCTCATGCGGATGCGCGCCATCGGCGAGTCGGCGATGTTGATGGCGTCGACGCCGCGTTGCGCCATGAGGCGTGCGCCCTCCATGACCTTCGCGGTGTTGATGCCGCGCGGCGGATCGATCTCGACGCTGACCACGAACTTCTCGCGCATGCGCCGCAGCAGCACCGGCTCGGGCGTCTCGCCGGCGCTCACGACCGGCGCCGGCCCGCGGTCCAGCACGCGCACCTCGGCGCCCGGCGCCAGTGTCTCGGCCGGCATGTGGGAAGCGAGGCGCTCGCGCATCGCGCGAATGTGCGCCGGCGTCGTGCCGCAGCAGCCGCCGACCAGTCGCACGCCGAGCGCGACCGCGCGCGCCGCGTAGTCCGCGAAGTACTCGGGGCTGGCCAGGTACAGGAAACGCCCGTTCACCCACTGCGGCAGGCCCGCGTTCGGCATGGCCGAGACCGGGGTGCCGTCCGCGGCGGCGAGCATCTCTTCCAGCACTTCCAGCGTGGGCTGCGGGCCGACGCTGCAGTTGAGGCCGACGACGTCCGCGCCGGCCTGCTTGAGCGCGCGCACCGCGAGCGCCGGTGTGTGGCCGTACAGCGTCTTGCCGTCGAGCCCGAACGACATCTGGGCCACGATCGGCAGGTCGAGCGACACGCGCCGCACCGCGCGCAGCGCGGCGAGGATCTCGTTCAGGTCCTGGAACGTCTCGAGGATGAAGCAGTCGCAGCCGCCCTCGAGCAGGCCCTCCGCGGCGGCCCGGTACGCGGTCTCGGCTTCGGTCACCGAGATCTGGCCGAACGGCTCGAGCGGCTTGCCGAGCGGTCCGACGGAGCCGGCCACGAACGCGTTGACGCCGACGATCTCGCGCGCCGTGCGCGCGATCTTGACGCCCTGGCGTGCGATCAGCCGCGCGCGGTCCTCGAGACCGTGCGCCGCCAGGCGCACCGGGTTCGCGCCGAACGTGTTGGTCTCGATCAGCTCGGCGCCGGCCACCAGATAGTCGCGATGCAGCGCCTCGACGACCTCGGGCCGGCTGAGGTTCAGTTCGTCGAAGCTCTGGTCGAACGCCACGCCGCGTTCGTACAGCAGCGTGCCGGTCGCGCCGTCGGCGAGGACGGGACCCTGCTTCAGTCGCTCGAGGAAGGGTGAGGGCATGGACGCGCGAATCTACGGGCTGTCCCGCGCACATTCAAGGCGGCCAGGGCCGGCGCGGGCGCCCGCGCCACGGCCCCGCCCCGCCGGCCGCGCGCAGGCCGGAACGGGCGCGGTCCGCGGTCCGTCGTGCGGCGCCGCGAGGTGGCCCGGAGCCCGGGCGCTCTGCTAGAGTCGCGCGCGTGACCCCACGTTCCGCGCTGGCCCTCGCGCTGTCGCTGCTCGTCGCGCCCGCGGCCCACGGCGCCGCGCTCGCACCCTCGGTCCCCATCCTCGCGCCCGGCAACGTTCCGATCGGAGCGCACGCGGAAGTGCGCACGGTGTTCCAGGGCACGCGCATCGAGTCGTTCGACGCGGAGATCCTCGGCCTGCTGCGCGGCGGGCGCGCGGAAGGCGACATGATCCTGGCCCGCGCCACGTCCGAGCGCGTGATCCGCACCGGCATCGCCCAGGGCATGAGCGGCTCGCCGGTCTACGTCGACGGCAAGCTCATCGGCGCGCTGTCCTCGGGCTGGCAGTTCTCGAAGGAGCCGATCTTCGGGATCACCCCGATCACCGAGATGCTGCCGATCCTGGAACTGCCCGCGTCGCGCGTGGACGACGGGACGGCCGGGCCGAGCGGCGTCGATTCGCCGGGCTATGCGGTGGGCGCGCGCTTTGGCGCGTTCTCGTGGCCGGGCGACGACACGGACGCCGTCGACCTCGTGTCCTCCGTGGGCCCCACGGGAGCGGCGCGCGGGTTCGCGGAAGCCTCGGGCCTCAAGGCGCTCGCGCTGCCGCTGTCGTGCGCCGGGCTCAACGCGGCGGCACTCGATCCGGTGCGGCGCGCGCTCGAGCCGCTCGGCCTGGCGGTCGTGCCCGGGGGCAGGGCGCAGGACGGCGGCCCGCCGGCCGACGCGCTCGCGCCGGGCGCCGCGGTCGCGGTCGACGTGATGCGCGGCGACCTGCAGATGAGCGCGATCGGCACCGTGACGTACCGCGACGGCAATCGCATCCTGATCTTCGGCCACCCGCTGTTCCAGAGCGGCGAGGTGCGCATGCCGCTCTCGACCGCCGAGATCACGACGATCATTCCGAGCGACGTGTCGTCGTTCAAGCTGGGCGTCACCGGGCGTGAGGCCGGCACGGCGACGGAGGACCGGCGCACCGCGGTGGGCGGCCTGCTGGGCGCGGCGCCGCGCATGCTGCCGCTCGGCATCGACGTGACCGCGGCCGGCGCGCGCGCGCAGCGCTTCCGCTTCGATATGCTCGAGGACCGCGCGCTCGCGCCGTCGCTGGTGCCGGTCGCCGCGCTGAACGCGCTGCTCGAATCGGGCGGCACCGGAGCGAGCCAGACGCTGCGCTGGAAGCTGACGCTGCACCGGCACGGCGCGGGGCCGCTGGTGCTCGCGGACGTGGCGACCGGGGAGAACGCGTCGTCCGAGCTGCTCAGCGGCATCGGCGCGCCTCTGCGCTTCCTGTTCAACAATCCGTTCGAACGCCTGGTGCTCGACAGCCTGGCGCTGGACCTGGGCAGCACGCCGCGGCGCGAACAGTGGTCGCTGCGCGGCGCGCGCCTCGCGGTGGGGCCGGCGGTGCGCCCGGGCGGGCGCGTCACCGTGCACTGCGACCTCGAGCCGTGGCGCGGCGGTCGCGACACGCGCGACGTGACGCTGCGCATCCCCGAGGAACTGCCGGCGGGGCGCTACGTCGTGTGGGTGGGCGGGGGCGCGGAATGGATGCGCTTCGAAGCGCAGCGCGTGCCCGGGCGCTACCGGCCGACGTCGCTCGACGACGCGTGGCGGCGGCTCGCGGCGCTGCGTTCGTCGGACGCGCTGTACGCGTTCCTCATCGCGCGCGCTCCGGAAGTGACGAGTGAAGGACGCGACTACCCGGAGCTGCCGCTGTCGGCGTTGCTCGTGCTGGCGAGCGGCGCGTCGGCCGGCGAGCGCGGGCGGCCCGGTGACACCGCGTTCCTCGACGAAGCGCGCGTGCCCGTCGAGGGCGTGCTGCGCGGCGAACAGGTGCTCGAAATCAACGTGGACCCCAAGGCGCCCTAAGGGCGCCAGGAGAGACGAGACGCGCATGCGAACGCTGCTTCGTGCCGGAGGAATCGCCGGGCTGGTGATGATGTCGTGGGCGACGCCGCGCGCCGCCTCGGCCGCGGACACGCAGTGGTGGATCTCGGACTCGCCGGCCGACTATCGCCTGGCCGAGGCGCGCGGCGTGCTCGTGCGTCCCGACGGCAGTCTGGGGCTGGGTCCGGCGACGCAGTCGTGGAGCGCCGAGAGCCTCGGCGTCATCTGGGCGGTGGCGCCGCTCAAGGATGGCTCGGTGGCGCTGGCCGGCGAGCGCGGGCGCATCGATCGCTGGACCGAGTCGGGTGGCGTCAAACCATGGGTGCGGCTGCCGGTCGGACAGGTGCTGTCGCTGGCCGTGGACGGCGACGGACTCATGGCCGGGACCGGACCGAACGGCATCGTCTACCACGTCGGCGCGCGCGGCGACACCAGCGTGGTCGTGCGCACCGGCGAGCGCTACGTGTGGGCGCTGGCGCCCGGCAAGGGTGGCGCGTGGTACGCGGCGAGCGGCACGCGCGGCCGGTTGTTCCGCATCGAGCGCGGCGAGAAGCGCATCGTGCTCGACAGCGACGAGAGCAACCTCGTGGCGCTGCTCGCGGATGGCTCGGGCGGCGTGTACGTGGGCGGCGACTCGAAGGGGCGCGTGTTCCACGTCACCGACGAGGGGGCGCGCACGGTGTTCGACGCCGGCGAGGACGAAGTGCGCGGCCTGGCGTTCGGTCCCGACCACGCGCTGTACGCGTCGGCGCTGAGCGGCAACGTGGTGAGCGGCGCGGGCGCGGCTCCCGGGCTCGGCATCAGCGTGAGCGCGGGCGGAAGCGCCGGCGGCGGCGAAGGCGACGACGACGAACGCGCCGCCTCGACGCTCGGCGTGGCCAGCGGCACGCGCGCGGTCGTGTACCGCATCGTGCCCGATAGTAGCGTGATCCAGGTCTGGCAGTCCCCACAGCCGGCGATCTTCGCGTTGGCCGGGACGCGCGAGGGCGTGCTGGTGGCGACCGGCAATCGCGCCGGCATCTACCGCGTGGAAGCGGGCGGCGCGTCGCCGCTGCTGATGGTGCCGCAGGGTCAGGTCACGGCCCTGACCGCGCTCGGCGACGGGCGCGTTTTCGCCGCGACGTCGAATCCGGGAACGCTGTGGCGCCTCGGGCCGGGCCGCGCGGCGAGCGGCGAGGTGCTGTCGGCGACGCTCGATGCCAAACGCATCGCGCGCTTCGGGCGGGTCCTGTGGCGGGGCGCCGCGGGCGGCGGCAAGGTCGCGATCGAGACGCGCAGCGGCAACTGCGATCCGCCCGACACGACGTGGAGCGCGTGGAGCGCGGGCCGGGCCGAGGACGGCGGCGCGCGCGTGACGTCGCCGGCGTCGCGATATCTGCAATGGCGCATCCGGCTGAGTGGCGGCGATCCGGTGATCGAGTCGGTCGAGGCCGCGTGGCGCGAGACGAACCTGCCGCCGCGCATCGAGGATCTCGCGGTCGCGCCGCAGGGCCAGGGCTTTCGCGAGGGCGAACTGCTGCCGCGCACCGAACCCGTGACGCAGACCCTGCCGAGCGGGCAGAAGGTCGAGTTCTCGCTGCAGACGTCGGGGACGCCCAAGTCGCTGCGCGACCTGCCGGCGTGGGCGCGCGGGTTGCGTACGCTGCAGTGGCGCGCCAGCGATCCCAACGGCGACGCGCTCAAGTTCCGCGTCGACGTGCGCGCCGCCGACGGCGGCCCGTGGATGAAGGTGGTCGAGAACAGTGAAGCCACCGCGTTCACCTGGGACACGAATTCGCTGCCGGACGGGCGCTATCGGGTGCGCGTCGTCGCCAGCGACGCGGCGGCGAACGCGGTCGGCGAGGAGCGCACCGCCGAGGCGGTGAGCGAGCCGTTCACGATCGACAACACGCCGCCCGAGGTGTCCGCGCTCGAGGCGGCGGCCGAGCCGTCGGGCGCGCGCGTGCACGGTCATGCGCGCGACGGATTCGGCCCCCTGTCGCGGCTCGACCTGGCCGTGGACGACGGGGATTGGCGCCCGCTCACGCCCGAAGGCGGGCTGACCGACGCGCGCGAGGCCGAGTTCTCGGCGCATCTGACCGACCTCGCGCCGGGCACGCACACGCTGGCCGTGCGCGCGATCGACCAGGCGGGCAACAGCGCCACCCGGGCCGCGCAGGTCACGGTGACCAAGGGCCGCTAGGGCGCCATGGCAGGAGCGCGGCCCCGGCTCGAACTGGTCCCCGGGGTGGCCGGGGCCGCGCCGCCCGACCCGCGCGTCGTGCTGGCCGAGTTCGTCGCGCTCGGCGCCGGGCTGGCGCTGACGATGACGCTGGCGGCCTGGCGTCCCGGCGGCGCGCACGCGCTCGGCGCGCTACAGTCGTTGGCCGCCGCCGGCTTCGTCTTCCTCGCGCTCGCGCTGCTGCGCCTCGACCGTTACCGGGGCGTGCCGCGCGTCTCGCTCCTCGTGTTCGCGGTCGCGCTCGCGGCGCGCGCCGCGTTCGTGGTCACGCCGCCGCTCCTCTCGGACGACCTCTACCGCTATGTGTGGGAGGGACGCGTGTTGGCCCACGGCTTCGACCCGTGGCGCCTCGCGCCGCTCGACCCGGCGCTCGCGTCGCTGCGCGACGCCGCGATCTTTCCGCGCGTGAACCACCCCGAGCTGAGCACGATCTATCCGCCGCTGGCCGAAGCCGGCTTCGCGCTCGTCGCGGCGCTGTCGCCCACGGTGTGGGCGATGAAGCTGTGGGTCATCGCGCACGACCTCGCGCTCGTCGCCGTGCTGTGCGCGTGGTGCGAGCGCAAGACCGGCAGCGCGGCGCCGGCCATCGCGTACGCGTGGAATCCGCTCGTGGTGCTGGAATACGCGGGTAGCGCGCATCAGGACCCGACGGCGCTCCTGTGGCTCGCGCTCGCGTTGATGTGGGCCGACGCCCGCCCCGCGCGCTCGGCGCTCGCGCTCGCGGCCGGCGTGCTCGTCAAGCTCGCGCCGCTCGCCGCGCTGCCGTTCCTGCTCAAACGCTGGCCGTGGCGCGCGCGCGTCGTGGCCCTGGTGGCGATCGGCGTGGGGCTCACGGCGTTCGCGCTCGAGACGCGCGGCGCCGCCTCGGGGGCGCGCGCGTACTGGTCGAGCTGGCGCAACAACGAGTTCGCGTTCCTCGGGCTCGAGCGCGCGCTCGGCGGCTTCCGCGCGGCGCGCGCCGCGGCGCTGGCGGCCGGCGCGGCGGTCGCCGCGTGGTGGTGGATTCGCTCGGACTCCGCGGCGCGCTCGACCCGCGCCGTGCTGCGCACGCTGACCGCGCTCGGGCCGGTGCTGCATCCCTGGTATCTGGGTTGGACGCTCGTGTTCGAGCCGGTCGCGCTCTCGGCGCCGTGGCTGCTGCTGTCGTTCACCGTGCTCCTCAATTATGGTGTGTTCGCGGCGCCCGCGTCGCCTGCGACGCACCACCCAAGTCTCGCCGTGCGCGCGTTCGAGTGGGGCGCGCCGGCCGCGCTCGCGCTCGTGCTGGCGCTGCGCCGCGCGTGGCGCGCGCGCCGCCCGGAGGAGGAGCTGGATGCTCGATGACCTGATGACCAGGATCGGCGCGGAAGTCTCGGGCGAGCGCGCGCTCGCCGACGTGAGCGCGGTCTCACGCTTCCATCGCGTGCAGGCCAGCCCCGGGCTCGACGCGGCCGCCGACTGGCTGGCCGGCGCGCTGGAGCGCGCCGGCCTCGCGCCCGTCGTCGAGCACGTGCCGGGCGACGGGCGCACGCGCTGTTTCGGCCAGCTGATGCCGCAGGGCTGGGCGTGCGCGCGCGCGAGCGCCACGCTGCACGACGGAACCGCGACGACGCGCCTGTGCGACGCCGCGGCCGTGCCGCTGTCCGTCGTACTGCGCAGCGCCGAGGCGCACGGGCGCTGGCCGCTGATGTGGCTGCCGCGCGGCAACGAGACCGAGGACTATGCCGGGCTGGACGTGCGCGGCCGCGTGCTGCTCACCGAAGCGGACGTGCATCGCGCGCATCGCCTGGGCGTGGTCGAGCGCGGCGCCGCAGGTCTGCTCGTGTTCGGGCGCCGACTGCTGCCCGGCGTGCGCGACGCGGACGACGAGCTGGACGCCGTCAACTACACGTCGTTCTGGTGGGGCGAGCGCGAACCGCGCGGCTGGGGCTTCGTCGTCGCGCCGCGCGTCGGGCGCGCGCTGCGCGAGCGCCTGGCGGACGGCGCGACACTGGAACTCGAGGTCGACCTCGAGGCGCGCGCGTTCGACACGACGATCCCGCTGGTGAGCGCGTCATTGCCGGGAGCGAGCGCAGGGCGCGCGGAGGACGTGATCGTGCTGTCGCACCTGTGCCATCCCGCGCCGTGCGCGAACGACAACGCGTCCGGCGTCGCCGCGAACCTCGAGACCGCCCGGGCGCTCGCGGCGCTGTCCGGCCGCGGCGCGCTTCCCGCGTTCGCGCGCGGCGTGCACTTCCTGTGGATGCCGGAGTTCACCGGCACGTACGCGTGGCTGGCCGCGCGCGAAGGACGCGCGAACTCGCTCGTCGCCGGACTCAACCTGGACATGGTGGGCGAGGACCAGAGCCAGTGCGGCAGCACGTTCCTGCTCGAACGGCCGCCGCACTTCCTGGCCTCGTTCAGCGAGACGCTCGTCGCGGAAGTGCGCGAGCGCGCGGTTCGTCTGGGCGGCGGAGCGGCCGCCGGCGGCGGCGCCGTGCGTCTCGACGACGTGCCGTATTCCGGGGGCAGCGACCATTCGGTGCTCGTGGATCCAGGTTTCGGCGTGCCGTGTCCGCTGTTGATCCAGTGGCCGGACCGTTTCTATCACTCGACGCACGACACGCTCGATCGCTGCGACCCGGCCTCACTCGCGCTCGCGGCCCGCTGCGCGGCGGGTTACGCCGCGTTCCTGGCCGCGGCCGGCGCGGACGACGCGTCCTGGTTGCTGGGGCAGGTCGAGGACGAGGCGGCGCGCCGCTCGGCGGCGGCCGCAGGGTCGCCCGAACGCAGTCGGAGGGAGCGGCGCCGCGCGTCCCACGCCGTGCTCAGCCTCGCCCGACTCGATCGCGAGAACGTCGCGTGGCGCCGGCGGCTCGAGGAGCGCGCCGCGAGCCTCGCCCCGCCAGTCGCGCCGGGGGCGGGGCCGCGCGCCGCGCGCGACGGGCACGTGCCGCGTCGACGGCTCGCCGCGCCGCTCCACTACCAGCGCTGGTTGATCGACGGGTACGATGCGCTGCCGGCGGCCGAGCGGGATGCGTGGCGACGACTGGAAAGCGGCGCGGATTCGCTGGCCGGCGCGTTCGAACTCGCGTGGTTCGCGTGCGACGGCCGGCGCACGGTCGACGAAATCAGCGCACTGGTGGCCGACGAGAACGGCCGCGACGCGGGGGACGCCGTCGGCCGGTTCTTCGGTTGGACGGAACGGCTCGGGGCTTCGGAGTGGATCGGCGGGGGAGGTTGACGTGGAGTACCAGCGCACGCGCTTTGGCTACGTGCTGCGGCTCGACCGCGGCGAGGACATCCTCGAATCGCTGGCGCGCTTCGCGACCGAGCAGGGCGTCCGCTCCGGTTGGATCTCGGGGCTCGGGTCCGTCACCGATCCGGAGCTCGGCTTTTTTCTGCGCGATTCCCAGTCGTACGAGAAGCGCCGGATGGAAGGCGAGTTCGAGATCGGCGCCCTGACCGGCAACCTCACCGAGATGGAAGGCAAACCGTTCCCGCACTGTCACGTGGTGCTCGGCGACCGGACCTTCGCGGCGACGGCCGGGCACCTGTTCCAGGGCACGGTCAGCGTGACCTGCGAGGTCATGATCGTGACCGATCCGACGGCGCTGCGCCGCACGCGCCGCGACGACCTGGGATTCCACCCGATCGAGATCAAACGCTAAAGAGGGCCGGAACCCGAAGGCTCCGACCCTCTCGTCGATGCGCGCGCTACTTCTTCGTCGTGTCCGCGGCCGCGGACTTCTCCCACTTGGACAACGGCTCGAGCGTGGCCTTCGTCACCAGCGCTTTCTTGCCGGGGTTCGGCCCGCCCGGGCCGCGCGGCGTGGACGGATCGGCGCCGAGCGCGACGATCTTGTCCACCGCATCCATGCCGGAGATCACTTCACCGAACACCGTGTAGCCGCCCTGGTCGAGCGACGCCTGCGGCGCGACGTCGATGAAGAACTGGCTGCCGCTCGAGGCCCGCTGCGGGTTGACCTGGTCTCCGGTGCGCGCCGTCGCGACCGAGCCGCGCAGGTGCTTGAGCTTGATTTCGGCCGGGACCGTGTAGCCCGGTCCGCCGATGCCGTCGTCATTGGGGTCGGCGTTCTTGGTGTTCGGGTCGCCGCCCTGGATCATGAAGCCCGGGATGACGCGGTGAAAGACGGTGCCGTCGTAGAAGCCCGACTTGGCGAGCGCGACGAAATTGTCGACATGCCCCGGCGCGAGGTCGGGGAAGAAGCGCAGGGTGATGTCGCCG
>DATJGS010000019.1:0-211791 GCA_035494735.1 Saccharimonadaceae bacterium (SeqCode) | reverse complement strand
GTGGGTGCTGGCGCACACGAAACCCGACGACGTCGTGCTGTCGAGCAATGAGCTGAGCTTCGCGTGGAGCGCGCTCACCGGGCGGAAGACGCTGGTCACGCGCCGTGCGCAGAACGACGCGTTCCTCGACATGGACGTGCGCAACCGCGACGCGGCGCTGATTCTCTACGGTCACGACGAGGCGCTGCGCCGCGATCGCCTGAAGAAATGGGGCGTCCGCTACGTGCTGTGGACGTTCGACTGGGTGCCGAGCGAGTTCCGCGGCGACGCGGCAGGCAACGTGCTCTCGGTCGATCCCATGCTGTACTTCCCGAGCGCCGAGGCCGACTCCGAGATGAGCCGCGCCGGCGTCGCGGTGCTCCCGGTGCACAGCTGGGTCGACCCGGCCATGCGCTTCCCCGAGATCCCGCAGTTCGACTACGAGGTGATCGGGCCCGCGAACTACGAGTCGCGCGAGCATCCTTGGCGGCTCGAGTTGGACCGGTACCTCAGCCACGCCTGGTCGTATGAAGTCGATGGGCACCGCGTGGCGGAGTTGTATCGGGTGGCCGTGCCGTAGAGGCGCCGCGCCCGCGTCGGCATCGACGGCCGGTCCGCCGAGGCGCCCGCCCAACTCGCCCTGTGGCGAGTTGCGTCAACGACATTGACGCTGCGTCGCCGGCGTTGTCGCCGACCGCCGCCGCATCCGTCGCGCCTCCGCGCCGCCCCCGCGTTTCCCCGCGCCTTGACGGCGCCGCACGCCGGGCATGGCTCGTGCGTCTCTCGCGAGCGCCGCCGCACGATCGGCGGGCCGCGCCCCCGACAGACCCCGAACACCGCGGGGAGTCTTCATGCTTTCGAAACTCGGAGTCGTCGGTCTCACGCTCGCACTGTATGCCGGCGCCGCTCACGCCGCGGTCGCGCGCATCGGCGTCGACAATCCGCCGCCGCTCGATCATTCGGCGGTCGCGCCGCTGCCGTATATCACGTCCGCCTGGGGCGGAGGGCCAAACAGTCTCTCGTACAACGTCATGTTCGACCCAGCGACCATCGTCAATCAGGCGCGGGCCCTCGCCGGCGTCGACATCGTCATCCAAGAGTTCCTGTCGCGCGGTTACATCCGTCGGGCCGATCACGACACCGCGTTCACGGGCACCGGCCGCTCCGTCGCCATCTTGTCGTTTCAAAGACCGGGCGTCGATATGGGCGTCGAGCAGCCGTTCATCATCGTCGAATCGCGCGCGATCTTTCGCCAGGACGAAAACGGCTGGCTGCCAGCGACGATGATCATCGGCGGTCTGGCGAAGGACTCCTCCGGGGTCCCGGTGCGCGAAGATCTGCCCGGCGAGCCGCCGGTCGCCGTGGTCGCGATCGCCGGACAATCGTTCACCGACCCGCAACTCGGGGTCATGGACTTGGGCCACGCCTATCTGGCCGCGTACTCCATGCAGGAGTGGGCCAACGTCAGCGCGGTCAGCAGCCACCAGGGTCGAAAGACGAATGAAGAGAAGCTATGGTGGGATGGTTACCTGGAGGAGGGAACGATGTCCGCGATCGCCGGCGGGGGCATCGGCGGCGTTATTGGGCTCTGCACCACCGGCCCCGGGGGCTTTCCAGCGGGCGTCGGCTGGGGCGCGTTCTCGGGATTCACGGAAGGAGTCCTTCACTACATGTTTACGCACCCATATCCGTCGACACCATGATCAACCGACATTTTGGACTCTCGCTGCTGGCCTCGGTCGTCGTGGGCGCGGGATGGTGGTTGCTCACCCGCGATCCATTCGTCGTGACGATGAGCGTCGTCCTTGGGTCTGCGCTGGCCCTCAAGCTCCCGCTCGAGAAGCGAAGCTTCAACATGCGGGTGTACCTGCCAATGGGAGCCGGATTCCTGGCGGCGCTGCTGCAGATCCCGCTGCGCAGGCTCATCCACCTCTAGGGCCCCGCAGCGCTCGAGTCGCCCTGCCCGTAGACCACCGTCACGATCCGCCCCGGGTGCTCGATCGTCGTCGCGTGGGTCTTGAGCAGCTCGAGCGCCGGGCGCGTGTCGATGCCGGCATGGCGCGCGTGGACGCCCCACCACGCGCGGCCGGCGGCACGCACGCTGTCGAACTGCGCGGGCGTCGCGCGAATCGAGTCAGGGATGAACACCGCGCCCTCGTAGTACGGCAGGCCCGGCTGGGTGAGCAGCAGTCGATAGCGCGCGGCGTGCGGCAGGTATTGCATGAAGAACAACAGGCTGTGCGTGTCGGCGCTGAAGACGACGTCGCCGGGCTGGACGCGCGCCGCGACGCCGGACGCCGCGCGGCCCAGCTCGACGGCCTCGGCGTACGGCTCGCTCAGCGCCCACGAGCGCGCGGCCAGTCCGACGAGCCCGAGCGCCGCCACCACACGGAGCTGGCGCCAGGGCAGCGACGCGAACCCGGCCGCGATCAGCACGCACCACGCGGGTAGCGCGAAGAACATGTAGCGCTCGGCGTACAGGTGTCCGCCGCGCGCGGTCAGCAGGTACGAGATCGCGATCGGCAGGAACGCGAACGTCCACAGCAGCGACGCGCGCCGGCGGTGGACGGCGTCGCCGCGGAACAGCGGCAGCGCCGCGAGCGCGAGCAGCGGCGGCACGAGGTAGATCGCGCCGAACGACAGGTGGCGCAGCAGCGTCAGCACGTCGCTCGGGTGCGGCGGCTGGATCCAGTGCGAGTCGCGGTTCTGCGTGAACTGATGCAAGAACATGGGCGCGATCGGCAGAAACGCGACGAGCGCGATCGCGTGCAGCCCGACCCACGCCGCGAGCCTGCGCGGTTCGCGCGCCAGCACGATCGCGCCCCACAGTCCGACGCAGCCGATGACGAGCAGCGACTGGTAGTGCGTGTAGAACGCCAGCGCGACCGCCGTCACGTAGAGCGCCGCGTCGCCGCGCCGGCCGCGTTCCAGCCAGCGCAGAGCGGCCGTCACGGCCAGCGTGTACAACAGCCACAACATCGCGTAGAAGCGAATTTCCTGCGAGAAATGGATGTGCGTGCGATGGAACGCGAGCAGTGCGCCCGCGACCCATCCGGCCTCCGCGCCGAACGCGCGGCGCGCCAGCCACCAGGTCGCGAGGACGGTCGCCACGCCGAACACGACCGACGAGCCGCGCAGCCACACGTCGCTCTCGCCGCCGAGCGCGCGCCACCACGACAGCAGCATGAAGTGGAGCGGGGGATGGATGTCGGCCGCGATCGCCCGCATCATTCCGGGGAAGCCGAGACGCGCCACCCAGAGCGAGTACGTCTCGTCGAACCACTGCGGCGAGCGCGTCGCCTCGCGCAGCCTGAGCGCGGCCGCGACTCCGAGCAGGACGACGACGAGCCAGCCGCCACGCGCGGCGGGAGTGTTCGCCACCGTGGGGGACCGCTGAGCCGCGGGACTCATTGCGTGGGTCTCGCTCACGAGCGCGGGATGCTAGCACCGATGAGTCCGGGGGCCCCGACGCATGCGGGACCCCCGCAGGCGGTGCCGGAATCGAATGGACTTCCGCCACGGTACGCACGCCACCCCACGACTCCCCCAGAGACCGATGGAGGACGCGAGTCACCCGACACTCTACGGAGCGCGCCGGCGATCGGATGAGGCCGGGCTCGCGCATGCGCCGTGCACATCCGCCCGAGGCGCCGCGGCCCTTGTGGCGCGGGCTCGGGAGCCGCTAAGGTCGGCGCGGCACGCGAATTCACCGGGAGCCCGCGAGGATCGCGGCGCCGATCGACGTAGCCCGCCCGGCGCCGGGGCCGCGCACCCAACGTCGGAATCCGACGAGCGCGCTCGTCCATTTCGGATCGGGAGTCGTATTCCAGATGACGAATGTTCGTTTCGGGACGGTGCGGGGCCGATGAAGGATCAGGAGCGCGATCTTCCTTGCCTACAGCGACTGCAGGGCGGTGACGAGGCCGCGCTGGCGGAGATGTACGACAAGTACACGCCGCTCCTCTATCCGGTGGCGCTGCGCATCCTGCGCAGCGGGCCCGACGCGGAGGACGCGCTACAGGACGCCTGGCTCCAGGTGTGGAAGCGTTCCGCGACGTACGATCCCAAGCGCGGCACCGTCGCCGCGTGGCTGGTCACCGTGGTGCGCAGCCGCGCGCTGGATCGGTACCGGAGCGTGGCGTCGCGCCGCAACGCCGAGGCCCGGGTGGATCCCGAGCCCGTGACGCCTCCGGTCGATCCCTCCGCCCACGCCACCAGCGTTCAGGTGGGCGATCGCGTGCGCAAGGCGCTGGCCGAGCTGCAGCCGCAGCAGCGCCAGGTGCTCGAGATCGCGTATTTCGAAGGGCTGTCGCAGAGCGAAATCGCCGAACGGCTGAAGGCGCCGCTCGGCACGGTGAAATCGTGGACCCGTCAGGCGCTGAATCGCCTGAAGGAACTGCTGCCGCAAGAGGAGTGGGC
The DNA here is from genome assembly GCA_035494735.1 of Saccharimonadaceae bacterium (SeqCode). Lineage (GTDB taxonomy): Bacteria > Eisenbacteria > RBG-16-71-46 > RBG-16-71-46 > RBG-16-71-46 > DATJGS01. The sequence continues at coordinate 207,393 of DATJGS010000019.1, read as the reverse complement.
GTGAGCGAGCATCGCGAAGAACATCTCGACCTGTGCGCGGGCTACGCGCTGGGCGCGCTCGACGACGGCGATCGCCGTCGTCTCGAGGCGCACCTGGCCGAAGGCTGCCCGCAGTGCGAGGCGGCGCTCGCCGACTTCGCGAGCGGCGCGACCGCGCTCGCCCGCTCGCTGCCGCTGGCGCATCCGAGCGCGATGCTGCGCGCGCGTGTGCTCGAGGCGGCTCGCGCCGAGCGGTCGACGGTGGCGGGCGAGCGGCTGGCGGATGATGCGCCCGGCGCGGCCGGCGAGCGCGGAGGCGCGGAGCCGGGCCGCGGGCGCGCGGGCGCGGAGCCTTCGCGCGGGCGCGTCGTCAAGCTCGAGCCGCGCCGCGCGCCGGCGTTCCAGTGGGTATGGGCCGCGGCGGCCGCGGCGTTCGCGATCGCGAGCGTCGTCCTGTGGAACCAGGGCGAGGCGATGCGCAGCGAGCTGGCGCAGAATCGCGGTCACCTCACCGATCTCCAGCGCCGGCTCGCCGACGACCGGCGCCTGCTCGAGGTGCTGGGCGCGCCGGGCGTCAAGGTGGCCGAGATGCAGCTGACGCCGGGTGGCGTCGCCGAGCTGAAGGCGCACGCCACGTACGATCCCAAGTCGCGAAGCGCGGTGATCGCGTTCGACAACTTCACGGCGCCGAGCGGCCACGACTACGAGCTATGGGCGCTCGAGGCCAGGGGCGTCACCAGCCTCGGCGTCATCAAGGTCGATGCGAACGGCCACGCGCTCATCCGCCTCGAGAACGTGGGCGAGCCCGACACGCTGGCCGGCTTCGCGGTGTCGCTCGAAGCCGCGGGCGGCTCGGCCGACAAGCACAAGCCGGGCGGCCCGGTGGTCATGGCCGGCAAGTTCGGCGCCTGAGCGCCGGCGTGGCGGTCACCTTGAATCCGCAGACGACGCTCCCCGACGATCTGGCCGCCGTGGTGCGCGCGCTCGACGACGTGGACCGCGACGCCCGCGCGCTGATCGAGCCGCTCGACGACGCGCAATTCAACTGGCAGCCCGTGCCGAATCGCGCGTGGAGCGTGGCGCAATGCCTCGATCATCTGGCGCGCATCAACACGCTCTACCTCGCGGCGCTGGAGGCGGCCGTGGAGCGCGCGCGCCGCGCCGGACTCGCGCGCCGCGGCCCGATCGCGCTCGGCTTCGCGATGCGCGCGTTCATTCGCTCGCTCGACGCGCCGCCGCGGCTTCGCCTGCCGGCGTGGCCCGACACGATTCCGGCGTCGCGCGGCGCGAAGGACGCGACGTGGGCGGCGTTCGTGGCGAGCCAGGATCGGGTGCGCGCGTTGGCGCGCACGGCGGGTGACGTCGATCTCAACCGCGCGCGCTACCGCAATCCACTGGCGTTCGGCATTCCGTTCCCGGTGGGCGTCGGGCTCCACGTCATCGCCGCCCACGATCGGCGGCACGTGTGGCAGGCACGGCAGGTGTGCAAGCGCCCGGGATTCCCCGCGTCGTGACGCGAACTCGCGGGCGCGCGGCCGTCGCGATCGCGGCGCTGGTTCTGGCCGCGATCGGCGCGCGCATCGCCCGCGCGGAGCCCATGCACGACTCGGGCACGTTCTATCGCTTCGAGCACGGTCGCCGCGTCGGCTACGCGCAGTTCCTGTGGCCGGCGGCCGGCGACTTCACGAGCACGTACGTCGAAGAGCACGACGGGCGGAGCGAATCGCGCACGACGCGCGTGCGCTGGGACGCGGCGGGCGTGTGGCGCGACGTCGCGATCGTGGGCGGCGGGGATTCGATCTGGGTGGCGCGCAACGGCCAGGTGCTTCAGGTCGCTCGCGCAGGCGCCGCGCCGCGCTTCGTGAGCGCGGCGGACGGCGCGCTGCTCGTCGGCCCGCCGGCGCTGTTCACGCTGCTGCTGGAGGCATGGGACCGGGGCGCGGGCGCGGCGGTCAGTGGCGCGGCGGTCGGTGGCGCGGCGCCGGCCAGCGCCGCGGTCGCGCTCGACAGTCTCCCGATCGTCGGTCTGCCCGACGCCGCGGGCGTGGCGCGCGTCCGGCGCACGAGCGCCGCGGCCGCGGACTCGGCGAGCGATCCGCGCGGGCTCGAACGCTTCTCCGTCGAGCTGCCGAACGCGCGCCTCGTGGTGATCGCGGATCGACGGCGCGCGGTGTCCGTCGTCTACAACGCGGCCGAGCGCAGCGGCTACGTGCGCGGCGGGGACGAAGCGGTGGTCGTGGTCGCGGCCGACAGCACGCAGGCCCTGCCGGCGCCGCGCCGGCGGCCGCAGGATCCGGCGCCGCCGTTCCCTTACGTCACGCGCGACGTCGGCTTCGACGTCGATCGCGCGCCGGGCGTGCGCCTGGCGGGCACGCTCACCGTGCCGGAGGGGCCGGGGCCGTTCCCCGCGGCGCTCCTTCTCACCGGCTCGGGCGCGCAGACGCGCGACGAGGAGCTGCTGGGCCACCGCCCGTTCCGCGTGATCGCCGATGCGCTCGCGCGGCGCGGCGTGGCGACTCTGCGCGTCGACGATCGCGGCGTCGGCCGCTCGACTGGCAGCTTCGCCGGCGCGACGAGCGATGACTTCGCGAACGACGCGCTGGCCGGATTCCGCTTTCTCGCGAGCCAGCCCGAGGTCGATCCCAGGCGCGTCGGCCTGATCGGGCACAGCGAGGGCGCGCTCATCGCGGCCATGCTCGCGTCGCGCGAACGCGACGTCGCGTTCGCCGTGCTGCTGGCCGGACCGGGCGTGCCGGGCGAGCAGCTGATGCTCGATCAGAACGCGGCGCTCATGCGCGCGAGCGGCGCGAGCGATTCGGCCATCGCCGGGGCGCGCGCGATCAACCGCCTGCTGTTCGACGCCGTGCTGCGCGCGCATTCGACGGCCGAGGCGCGCGCGGCGCTGGACTCGACGCTCAAGGCCAGCTACGCGCGGCTGGACCCGGTGACGCGCCGCCAGCTCGAGGCGAAGGGCGGCGGGCTCGCGGCCGAGTTCGACGTGATCAGCACGCCGTGGTTCCGTCACTTCCTCGCCGCCGATCCGTCCGGCTTCCTGAAGGACGTGCGCTGCCCGGTGCTCGCGCTCGGCGGCTCCAAGGATCTGCAGGTCCCGGCGCGTGAAAACCTGGCCGCGATCCGGTCTGCGCTCGCGCGCGGCGGCAATGCGCGCGCGAAGACCGTCGAGCTGCCCGGGCTCAACCACCTGTTCCAGAATTGTCGCAGCGGGCTGCCCATGGAGTACGGTCAGATCGACGAGACGTTCGCCCCGGCCGCGCTCGACACGCTCGAGACGTGGCTCGCGGCCCATACCAGGAGATAAAGGAGCGGCATGTCGTCCAATCGTGGCTCGATGCTGTGTCCGTCGTGCGGCAAGCTCATCAGCGTGGGCGAGGAGCGTTGCCCGTTCTGCGGCGCGTGGCGGCCGGGGATGTACGGCGCCACCCCGCTCATCCAGCGCTTCTTCGGCCGCCAGTTCGACGTCATCCGTCTGATCATGGTGGGGTGCGTCGTGCTGTTCATCGCGTCGCTCGCGCTCGAGCCGGGTGCGATCTTCTCGGGCGGACTGTTCAACATGCTGTCGCCCGGGCAGAGCGCTTTGTATGCGCTCGGCATGACGAGCGGCCCGCTGCTGCGACACGGCTGGTGGTGGACGCTGCTGACCGCGATCTTCCTCCACGGCAGCCTCCTCCACATCTTCTTCAACCTGCTCGTCGTGTATCAGCTCGGGCCCGCGGTCAATTCGGTGTACGGCCCGGCGCGCGCGTTCGTGCTGTTCATGGTGGCGGGCGTCGTCGGCTTCGCGCTGTCGGACCTGGTGAGCGGCGCGCCCACGATCGGCGCCTCGGGCAGCGTGTTCGGTCTGTTCGCGGCGCTCATCGTGTACGGGCGGCGCGCGGGGAACAGCGCGCTCACGCTCCAGCTGTGGCCGTGGGTCATTCTCAATTTCGTGATCGGCTTCAGAATGGCCGGCGTCAACGTGTGGGCGCATCTCGGCGGCTTCGCCGGCGGCTGGGTCGTGGCCGAAGCCATGCGCTTCCACGAAGACAAGCGCGAGGGGCTCGGCATGCAGCTCGCGGCGATCGGGTTCCTGCTCGCGACCGCGGCGGGCGTGGTGCTGTCGTTCGTGAAGAGCGTAGCCATCATCGGCGGGTAGCGACCGCCGCGCCGCGGCCGGTTCTGCGGCGTCGTGACCCGTTCCGCCGCGCCGTGACCGCTTCCGGCAAGCTCTGCTATAGTCCCCCGGTTCGTGCGGTGCCCTCGCGTCTCGTTGGGACTCGAGGGCTCGACCGAGCGCCGAACGCGGCGGATCCATGAGAGACCGGCCGGCGGCGCACGCCCTCCCCGAACCCACCGGGATGACCGACTCCTTTCTCGAGAAGACGATCGGCCAACCGCTCGACGCGTTCCGCAAGCTGGCGCCCGATCAGCGCGCCGGTGCGGTGCGCGAAAGCATCCCCGACCTCCACTACTTCTTCGACGAAGGCGCCGCGCTCGGCAAGCGTCAGGCTCCGGCGCGCAGCCGCGAGCTGGCGCAGGCGCTCCACGCCGCGCTGAGCGCCGAGCCCGACGCCGACGCGGGCACGCTGCGCGAGCGCATCGTCACCGACGCGCTGCTGCGCGGCGAGGCGGACCGCGACCAGAACGTGTACCTGGGTCCGCTGTTCACCCGCACGCTGACCCAGGCCGTGCCCGATCTGGTCTTCCAGCCGGCGTCGCTCGGCGAGTGCGCGAAGGCGCTGCGCTGGGCGCGCGACGCGAAGGTGCCGGTGACGCTGCGCGGCGCGGCGTCGACCGCCATGGGCGGCGCGGTGCCGAACGACGCCGGGCTCACGCTCGACCTGTCGCGGCTCGACTTCGTGGACATCGAACCCGGGGCCGGCGTGGCCGTGGTGGGCGCCGGCGCGCGCATGCGCAACGTGCACGCCAAGCTCGCCGCGCGCGGCTTCGCGCTGCGCGCCTACCCGTCGAACCTGGGCGGCACGCTCGTCGGCTGGTTCGTGACCGGCGGCATCGGCATGAACGCGTACGGGCGTGGCCGCGCGCTCGACACCGTGCGCACCGCCGACGTGCTGCTGCCGAACGGCGAGCACGTGCGCTTCCACGACGACGGCCGGCTCGACGTGCCGGACGAAGGCCACAAGCGTCGCACGCTGGCCAGCGACGAGAGCGCGCTGTGGTTCAGCGCGCGCGGCCTCCAGCCGATGACGCTCGCCGATCTCGCGGGCAGCGAGGGCGTGATGGGGCTCGTGCTGCACGTGGCCGTGGCCATCGAGCCGCGACCCGCGATCGGCGCGTTCCTGCTGTCGTTCGATGCGGAGGCCGACGCGCTCGCGGCGGTGGAGTGGGTGGGCGGTGGCGGCGCGGGCGGTGGCGACGCCGCGGCGCAGGATCGCGACGCCGCGCGCCCCGCGAACGTGAAGCTGTTCTCGGCGTCGCACATGCACCACACGCGGCGCGTGTGGCAGGACGAGGCGGCGCGCGAGTGGCGCGCGCAGCCGAGCGCGCTGTCGAACGCCTCGCAGTTGCCGTGGACGCGCATCGTCGGACCCGCGGAACTGGGCGCGACGACGTCGGCCGACACGGAGCACGCCGGCGCGTACCTGTTCGTGGACTTCCTCGACCTCGACGCCGCGCGCGCGTTCGCGGCGCGCCTCGCCGAGTGCCCTGGGCATCCGCGCGTGCTTGGCGAAGACGGCGTGCGCTTCGCCGGCGAGCGCTTCCGCCCGCAGCAGACGAAGCGCCTCGGCCCCGGGCTGCTCGCGGCCGAGATCGTGATGCCGGGCGCCGAGGTCGCACGCTTCCTGCCGGCCGCGGCCCGGCTCGCGCGCAACGCCGGCTGCGAACTCGACGCCGAGGTGTACTTCCTCGCGGATGGCTGCGCGCTCGTGATCGGCGGATACCTCACGGACCATCGCACGGGCGCATTCGCGCTCGACCTCGTGCTCGCGCCGGCGCTCGTCGATCTCGCGATGAACGGTTTCCACGGCAAGCCGTACGTGCTCGGCCGCTGGCAGTCGGCGTGGCTCGCGCGCCAGGTGGGCGCGGCCGAGGCGCGTCGCGTCGCCGACATGAAGCGCTCGCTCGATCCCGACGCCGTGCTGAATCGCGGCGTGCGGCTGGGGCTGCTCCTGAAGGGCCCGCTCGGCGCGCTGCTCGGCGCGACGTTCGCGCCCGGCATCGGATTCGTGCGTGGCGTCTACGCGAGCCCGCTGTCGCTCGTCGTGCGCGCGTTGCGCGGGCCGCTCGGCGCGTTCGCCGGTCCGGCGCGCGGGCGCGGCGAGCCGGCCACGATCGGCGCGACGTTCCAGGTGGCGCCGCTCGAGGGCGCGGCCGCGAACCCCGCGCCCTCGGCGCAGCGGGCCTCGGCGCGCGCGCTCAACTGCGTGAACTGCGGTGAGTGCAACACGGTGTGCCCGATCTTCAACGAATCCAAGATTCGACTGCCGCAGATGCTCACGCACGTCGGCGAAGCGATGCACGCCGGGCAGCCGATCGGCGCGGCCGGCGCGACGCTGCTCGATCTGTGCATGCGCTGCGGCAACTGCGAAGAGGTGTGCCAGGCCGGCATCCCGCACCTGCCGCTGTACGAGGCGATGCAGGCGGCCGCGGAGCGCGAAGCGCCGGAGCGCGAGGAGCGGCACGTGGCCGTGCTGGCCGCGCTGCGCGGCTCGCCGCGCTACACGCGCGAGTTCCTCGACATCCGCCCGGGCGGCTACCTCAAGCGTACGCCGGCCTCGCTCGCCGGCACGTCGCGCTACGTGCTGCTGCGCGCGGAGGGCGACGCCGGGCCGGCGGCGGCGTGCATCCACTGCGGCGCGTGCGTCGCGGTGTGCCCGACGGGCGCGAACCACGAGTTCGAGGGCGCCGATCCGCGCTGGATCACGACGGAGCAGGCGGCGTGCATCGGTTGCGGCACGTGCGTGGAAGTGTGCCCGGCGAACCTGGCGAACGGCGGCCAGACGCTGCGCGTGATGGAAGCGCCGACGCAGGCCTGGTTCATCGCGATCGAGGAATTCGAAAAGGGGAGGACGCGTTGAGCATCGGCCTCGAGCGCATTCGCGACGACCTGAGAGGCGCGACGAACGGCGCGGCGCCGGCCGCCGGCCCGGGCGCGAACGGCGCGCCGCTGCGCGACCAGCTGGAGGCGTGGGAGGACCTGCTCACGCTCATCGTCGATCCCGACAGCCCGCGCGTCGCCGAGCGCGAGCGGCGCCGCGCGCTGCTGTCGTTCCTGCTCGAGCGGCACGGCATCGACGAGGCCGCGTTCTGGCGCCTGTCGCGCGGGCAGCGCGGCCGGCTGTTCCTGTCCAAGTTCTCGCGCGTGTCGCGCGACGTCCCGCAGCTCGAGATCACGTCGTTCGATCTCGACAAGCTCATCAAGGAGCGCTTCCGCAGCGAACCGCTGACGCTGGGCGCCGCGTGGCACTACGGCTTCTGGCGCTCGTACTTCTCGCACGCGGCCATCACGCACCCGGCGAACGACGGCCTGCGCGAGGAGTTCTCGACCGCGTGGGACATCGTGCGGAAGCAGCCGGCCGTGCTGTTCCAGGGCGCCGCCGGCCAGACGCAGGCCACGCTGCGCTCGCTGCGCCTCGACCTGCCGATGATCGTCGGCCCGCTGCCGTACGGCGACGGCGTGTCGATCGAGCGCGCGTACCTGGAAGCGATCGCGTCCGCGGACGACGCGAACGACGTGCACACGCGCTCGCTGGTCGTGGTGCCGGCCAAGCGCTACCTCGAGCACATCGCCGCGTTCCGCCCGCACGCCGCGGACGTGATGCTGCGCCTGACCGCGCCGCAGGTCGCCGCGCTCGCCGCGCCCGACGCGAACGCCGTCGCGTTGACCGACATGCTGGCGTCGTCGCGCATCGCGGAGATCGTGTGGAGTGAGGACCTGGCGGCGCACGTCGTGGCGCTGCGTTCGGTGAACCCGGATCTGCTGGTCTCGACGTACCTCGAGCACACGGACGACGCGGGCTTCTTCGACGCGCTGCTCGGCGCCGTGCGCATCGAGGGCGTCGCGATGATCCACTACCAGACCGGCGCGCATAAGAGTTACCGCCTGACGCCCGAGATCGACGCGCGGCTCAAGGCCGAGAACCTGCGCGCCCGCGTGCAGCTGGTCTCGGCCGGCGGCGACAGCGACACGCAGGCCTCGGCGGCCACGGTCTACGAGTCCGTGCTGCTGGGCGCGAACGGCGGCTCGATGACGCACGTCGCCGCGCTCGCGCTGTTGCCCGAGCTGGTCGACGTGTACCACGGCGCCGACCCGGCGCCGCTCGTGGCCCGGCTGCGCGCGCGCGGGCGCGAGGCGCTGCGCGATCAGGCGATCCACACCCTGAGCTGCTGGCAGCACAGCATTCTCGACTTCCTGTCGTGCATGGGCATCGACGACATCCAGAAGACGTCGGGCAACACGATGGCCATCACCATGACCGAGGACTGGGTGCGCGAGGTCGACGCGCTCGTCACGCCGGAGTTCGGCAGGGAGAACGCCGAGCTGAACGCGCGGCGCGTGGCCGCCGAGCCGGTGCCGGGCGCGGTGCGGGCGCGCTTCCGCGTGTCGCAGCTGCTGCGCGAAGTGCGGCCCGACCAGCCGCTCGTCCAGGCCGCGAAGATCCTGGCGCACGAGAACGCGAACTTCCATCTCGAGAACTCGAATCGCAACCTGAGCGCGGATTTCCTCGAGGTCATCTACCGCATGTCTGCGGGACAGATGCCGACGGCGGACGACTTCTTCATGCAGAGCGACATGGGCGCGATGTCGCTCGACGCGATCGGCATCCGCCTGTCGCGCGAGTCCGTCGCGTGGTCGCTGGAGCGGCTGAAGCGCGATCCCCAGCTGCTGGACTACGTGTCGCTCGCGGTGCCGCGCGGCTTCCTGCGCCCGGGCGCGGCGCCGGCGAACGCCGACGTGTCGATCGCCGCAAAGGCGGGCGGCGAGCCGCTCGTCGCGTTCGCCGCGAACGGCGAGGGCGGCTTCGAGGTGCGGCTCGAGAAGGGCCACGCGCTGGAGAACGCGCTGGCCGGGGACGCGTCGCTGTGGCTGACGTCGCGCGACGCCGAGGGCGCCGAGCGCCGCGTCGAGCTGACCGCGAAGGCGCACGGCGGCCATGGCCGCTCCGTCGCGCGCGCCTCCGCGGACGGCAACGTCACGCTGCGCCGCGAGCCGCGCGGCGGGCTCGTCGTCGCCGGCTTCGGTTTCCGCGAGCCGATCTGGCACGGGCCGGTCAACCACTCGAGCATCTCACTGGGCGCGGCGTCCGAGGACTTCCTGACCGCGCGCGTCGAGGGCAGCGCGGGACTGGCGATGACGTCGTCGGGCGAAGGCGGTCCGATCCGACTGTCCGACGACGACATGAAGTGGGAGAGCCTGCAAGCCGCGAGCGGACACTTCGGCATCCACGCCGCCGACCTGCGCCGCGTGCGCGACGTCGAGATCAAGATCAACCAGGGCGCGAAGCCGGGCAAGGGCGGGCGGCTGTCGGGCGCGAAGGTCACGCCGACGGTGAGCCGCGCGCGCAACATTCCGGTCGGCACCGACGCGCTGTCGCCCGATCCCAAGCACGACATCTATTCGATCGAGGACATGCCGGCCGAAGTGTGGCTGTGGCTGCTGTACCACAACCACTGCGGCATCAAGATCACGGGCTCCAACTACACGCGCTACGTCGCGGCCGGCATGTGGTCGAACTTCGTCGTCGACTACCTGCTCGTGGACTCGGGGCTCGGCGGCTCCGGCAACTACCACGCGGACTCGTCGCACGTCGGCTGGCCCGACATCTTCCGCACGATCCTGCACACGCACCACGCGCTCGTGATGGAGAAGGTCGACCTCGACCGCAGCGGCACGCTGAAGAGCATCCGCGACCTGAACGGCGCGCCGTTCGGCGCCCAGGGCGGCACGCGGCTGTTCGCGTCGGGCGGCATCCGCGGCGAGCTGGACATGCTGAAGGTGCTGATCGCCGGCGCGGACGCGCTGATGGAGGCGAGCATCGGCAAGGCCGTGGCGTTCGGCTGCAACCAGTGCGGCAACTGCCACCTCGACTGCCCGCGCGGCGGCATCACCACGAAGCCCGAGCTGATGCTGCAGAACGACCGCGCGCAGATGCGCGTGCGCACGCGCAACTGGACCGCGCTGAACATGGTCAAGCTCGCCGTGCTGATCGACGCGCTGAACAAGGAGAGCGGCGCGCTGGACGCGTCGGGCCGCGAGGTCGACGCGAAGCGCATGCTGCGCGACATCCGCGAGCTGCGCGGGCGCACGGATCTGCTGATCATGCCGAAACACGCGCCGCGCACGGCCGAAGTCGCGCCCGCGGCGGACCACGATTCGTGCCGCGTCGGTTCGCTGGCGGTCAGCGAGCCGGTCACGGTCGCGGCTATCTGGGAATCGGCGTGCCGCTCGTATAACGGCGGCAACAACCGCGGCGGCGGGATCGACTTCGCCGGCTTCGCGCCCGAGCCGCTGCGCGAGAAGACGTGCCTGATCTTCAACACGATCGGCCCGGATCGCGACGACGCGATGCGCGAGATGCTCATGCACCTGGCGGGCTGCCGTTTCTTCGACGGCGCGGGCGCGGAACGCTCGATCGTCGACGTGCAGGATCGGCTGTTCGAGTTCAAGCTGCCGATCCGCGGGAAGTACCAGGGCGAAGACGGCTGGCGTCGCGCCGACCTGCGCGAGAATCCCGGCGACTTCTACGTGCTGTTCGTGGACCTGAAGCCGGAAGTGCAGCGCCGCTACGGCCGCGCGCTCATCGCCAGCCCGCAGTGGCTGCAGCGCCGCACGAAGTACGAAGGCCTGACGGACGCCGCGCTGTCCGCGGCGCTCGACGAAGCCGCGGCCGGTCGCGTGCCGGCGGGCGACCCGCGCCTCGAGACGTTCGTCGCCGACGTGCGCGAGGAGTACTTCACCGCGCTCGCGCACATCCTGGACTCGCGCTACTACCGCACGCACAAACCGCCGGGCGCGCCGGACGGCATGTACGCGGCGAAGCGCCGCGGCTTCGTCGTGTCGATAGGCGAGGACCTGGGCGCCATCAAGATCTCGGGCTGGACGCACACGATCCCCGAGTACTTCGACTTCGATCGCTTCTGGGCCGGCTATCCGGGCGCGGCCGAGCGGGGCGGCGTCCAGGTCACGGTGCGCGGGCGCACGTTCATGACCACGGCGCTGCACGCGCACGTGTGGGGCATGCACCACCGCTATCCCACGAACTCGCCGGCCATCGACCCCGAAGGCCGCGGCAATCCGGCGGGCGCGCATCCGTTCAAGGCGTACAACGTGCTGCTCATGCACAACGGCGAGCAGGTCGGCGTCGACTCGACGTCGCCGTTCCTGAGCGAGTTCGGCTACGTGCACGCCGACGCGTCGATGGGCGAGGGCGCGCAGCTGTTCGCCGGCGACTCGGTCTACGCGAGGAAGGCGCTCACCGACACCGAGTACGCCGCGTACCTCGTGGACTTCACGCGGCGCGTGCTCGGGCTCACGACGGAAGAGGCGTCGCAGATCATCTCGCCGATCACCGGCTTCGATCTCGCGAACATGGACGACGCGCGGCGCGTGAAGCTCAAGCTGCTCATGACGAACTACGTGCAGCTGACGCCGACCGGCCCCTACAAGTTCACGATCGTCGAGTCGCGGCGCGTGGCCGGCGACGGCGGGACGCGGCGCGTCGTCGGCTTCCGCGAGAACATGGACATCAAGTTCCTGAGGCCGCACGAGATCATCGTGACCGACGAAACGAGCGAAGGCGGCGTGCGCGCGGTCGCGAACGGCAGCGAAGCCAAGATCGCCGACAGCATGCTGCGCGTGCTGCACGAACAGGGCGTGCTCGGCGACCCCGCGGCCGACATGCGCTTCAGCATGCGCCCGGGCGGCAATCCCCAGCGCCGCGACTTCGGCGGCGTCTTCGAGGCGTTCACGACGCCGGGCAGCGGGCGCATGGGATTGCGCAACCGCTTCGGCGAGCGCATCGACGTCGAGCGCGGCGGGCGCAAGGTCGACTTCGGCGAATCGCTCGAGCACGCGAGCGCGGGCGGCGACGCGGAGTGGCGGCGCCTGATCGAGACGCATCTCGCGCAGCTCGCGCGCACGCTCGAAGGCGCGGGCGCCATGAGCGCGACGCGCATGTTCGGCCCGGACGATCTGCTGCCGCCGCCCGCGAACGAGCTCATCGAGCACGCGCTGGAAGCGACGGCGCGGCTGTCGTTCGCGGACTGGCGCTGGCTGACCGAGCACGCGCTGGTCGCGTTCGCGACGGGCGGTGACGCGCGCCGCGCCGCGGCGATCCGCGTGCTCACCGAGCTGCGCAAGCGCCTGACGTTCGCGAACCTCGGCGACAAGGCGCTCTCCAGCATGGAGTACCTGGTGGACGGCGGGCGCGCCGGCGACGGCTCGGCGGAGGGCGGCCTCACGCGCATCCTCGACGCCGTGCCGCCGCTGTTCGAAGCGCTTGCGCAGAGCCCAAAGGGCGCGGCGCGCTACGGCCGGCTCACGCTCGACACGCGCGACGATCTCAGCCCGCCGAACGACGCGGCGCGCGACGTGCTCGTCATCGACTTCGCGGGATTCGCGAGCGAGTCGTTCGGCCTCGACTCGGCGTCGCGCATCGTCAGCGAAGCGGTGCGCCTCGGCTGGCGCAATCTCGTCGGCTACGGATTCATCGGCGGCCCGCGCTACGTAGGCACGAACCTGGCGACGCCCGACGGTGTCGCCGCGCGCGGCGTCACGCTCGAGCTGTACGGCCGCGAGTTCGGCGACTTCGTCGGCGCGCTGCTCGAAGGCGCCGAGATCTGGGTGTACGGGCAGGGGCAGAGCCACTACGGCATGAAGGCCGATCACGGCTACCTGTTCGTGCTGCAGGACGTGCTCAACACCGGCATGTACGCGGCGCACGGCGCGACGATCAGCCTGTGGGATTCGGGCTCGCGCTTCGCGGCCGCCGGGCAGAACAAGGTCGTGCTCGCGGACGGCAAGACCGCGGCGCCCGGCTTCAAGTCCGTGCACTTCGGCTCGCCGAACGAATACGCGTTCGAATACCTGATGTCGGGCGGCGACAACTCGCTGCACGTGGTGATGGGCCTGCGCAAGCCCGATGCGCGCGGCGAGCTGACGCTCCGGCCCCGGCCCTACTCGGGCAAGTTCTTCATGTCGGGCGCCGCGGCCGGCCGCGTGTTCGTGTTCGACCCCGAGGTGCGCCTCGATGCCGCGCAGTATCGCGGCAACGTGCTGAACGCGATCGGCGCCGAGGAATGGAGCCGCGACCTGGCGCCGCTGCTGGCCCGCGAAGCGCGGCGCCGCGGCCTGCCGTTGCGCATCGAGGGCGAGCACCTGATGCTGCGCCTCGACGGCGAATGGCGGCGCTGGCGCTTCGACGAGGCGTTCGCCAAGCTCGTGCCGCTCAAGGTGGCGAAGGCCGCGCAGCAGGCCGGCATCGCGCCGCGGTCGCTCAAGCAGATGGTGGGCGAATAGCCGGAGACGCCGATGATCCGACTCGAGCAGCTGAGCAAGCACTACGGCGACCAGGTCGCGGTGCGCGATCTCACGCTCGAGATCCCGAGCGGCCAACTCGTCGGCCTGCTCGGTCCGAACGGCGCGGGCAAGTCCACGACCATCCGCATGCTCACCGGCATGCTGCTGCCCACGTCGGGCCGGGCCGAGGTCGAAGGCTTCGACGTCGTCGAGAAGAGCCTCGAGGTCAAGCGCGTCGTCGGCTACGTCCCGGAGTCGGGCGCCGTGTTCGAGACGCTGACCGCGCGCGAGTACCTGCGCTTCGTGGCCGCGCTCTATCACCTCGACGAGCTCGAGGCCGAGCGGCGCATCGACCAGTTCGCGGCGTTCTTCGACTTGAAGCCCGACGATCTCGTGTCGAAGCCGATGGCCGCGTTCTCCAAGGGCATGCGCCAGAAGGTCGTCATCACGTCGGCGCTGCTGCACAACCCCAAGGTGGTGTTCTTCGATGAGCCGCTGAACGGGCTCGACGCGAACGCCGCGCTCGCGTTCAAGACGCTGATCCAGTCGCTGGCCCGCGACGGCAAGACGATCGTGTATTGCTCGCACATCCTCGACGTCGTCGAGCGCGTGTGCGAGCGCGTCGTCATCATCCACGAAGGGCGCATCGTCGCCGACGGCTCGGTGCCCGAGCTGCTCCAGCGCACGGGCGAGCCGACGCTCGAGCGCGTGTTCAACCGCCTCACCGCGACGGAGAATCTGCTGGCCCGCGCCGAGGAGTTCGCGCGCGCGTTCGGGCCGTGACGCCGGACGCCGCGCCCGTCGGCCCGCCGCCCGGCCGCGCGCGACTGTTCGAGAGGGCCGGCGCCGCGTCCGTGCCGCCGGGTCAACCGTGGGATCCGCGCCAGCTGCGCGCGCTGTTCTCGGTGCTCGTGCGCGTGCGCACGACGTCGCGCCTCACGTTCGGCCGCCGTGGGCGCGCGCGCGGGCTCGTGTTCTCGCTGGCCATGCAGGGCGTGTTCGGCCTGTTCATGAGCCTCATCGTGTTCGCGCGCACGGACGCGTTCACGTACTCGCAGTACCTGAGCGCGGTCACGCTGTTCCTCGGCGCGGGCACCTTGATCGCGGAGGCGAGCCAGCTGCTGTTCAGCGTCGAGGAGAACGACCTGCTGCTGCACCGGCCGATCCACCCGCGCACGCTGCTGCTCTCCAAGTCGCTCGCGCTGTTCGCTCTGGCCGCGGCGTACGCGCTCGCGCTGAACCTGGTGCCGACCATCGTCGGTGCGTGGGCGCGCGGCGCGCGGCCGTGGTTCGGTCTCGCGCACCTCGTGAGCACGCTGCTGCTGTCGGTGTTCGTGGCCGGCGCGGTCGTGTTCCTGTACGGGCTGCTGACGAGGGTCGTCGGTCGCGAGCGCTTCGACAGCCTGGCGTCGTGGTTCCAGGTCGCGGTGTCGGCGGTGCTCATCTTCGGCTACCAGATCGTGCCGCGCCTCATCACGCCGGCCAGCGGCTTTCGCATGTCGCCCGACCTGCCCGTGCTGTGGCTCATCCCATCCGCGTGGTTCGGCATGTTCGATGCGCTGCTCGGCGGCCTCGCGCCCACGCCGGCGCGCGTCGGCATGGCGCTGCTCGCGGTGGCGGTCACCGTCCTGCTGGCCGCGGCGTGCGTGAGCCGCATCTCGTCCGACTACGCGCGGCGTCTGGCGTGGCTCGGCGAGACGAGCGCGCGCCCCAAGGTCGGCCCCGGCCGCGAGCGCCGCGTGCGCCCGGCCGGCAAGCTGCATCCGATGCTGCGCGCGTGGATGCGCGATCCGCGCGAGCGCGCGGCGTTCCAGCTGGCCGCCACGTACCTGCGGCGCGACCGCGAAGTGCGGATGCGCGTCTATCCGTCGCTCGCCAGCTTCCTCGTGTTCCCGGTGCTCGCGCTCGTCGACCGCAACATGGGGCCGACGTTCGTGCCGCTCATGACCGCGGTGATGGCCGGCATGCTGCCGACGATGACGCTCGAGTCGCTGCGCACGAGCACGCAGAGCGCCGCCGCGGACCTGTTCCACTACGTGCCGCTCGAGAGCTCGGCGAGCCTGTTCCACGGCGCGCGCAAGGCGGCGATCCTGTGGATCGCGGCGCCCATGCTCGCGCTCGCGTTCGTCATCATGCTCGGCTCGACGCGCAGCTGGACGCCGGTCGTGCTCACGCTGCCCGCGCTTGTCGTGCTGCCGACGCTGTCCATGCTGGACGGGCTGCTCGGCGAGTACCTGCCGCTGTCGCGCGCGCCCGAGAGCGGACGGCAGACGGCGATCCAGATCGGCGTGGCGATGCTCACGCTGTCGGTGATGCTCGGGCTATTCTTCGTCGGCACGGCCGCGCGGCGGCTGCACGTGTTCGTCCCGATGCTCGCGCTCGAACTCGTGGTCGTCATCGCCGGCCATCTGGCGCTCCTGAAGGTCATCCGAGAGAGACCGCTTCGAGTGAACTGAACGCGAGGCCGCGCGCTTCGCAAGGAGGAGGTCCGCCATGGACGCTCCCGTTCCCGAGAAAGATTGCGACCTCGTGATGAAGGGCGGGGTCACCAGCGGCATCGTGTATCCGCCCGCCATCCTCGCGCTCAAGGACAAGTACCGCTTCCGCTGCATCGGCGGCGCGTCGGCCGGCGCCATCGCCGCCGCCGTCGCCGCGGCCGCGGAGTTCGGCCGCGAGAGCGGACGCGCGGGCAGCGGCTTCGCCGGCCTCGCGAATCTCGAGAAGAAGATCTCGACGCAGGGCTTCATGCGCGACCTGTTCCGGCCGACGGGCTCGGCGCCGCCGCTGTTCCACACGCTGCTGGACGGAGGCTTCGTCAGCCGTACGCCGTCGAAGAAGCGCTCGGGCTTCGGACGCGTCACGTACTTCCTGGGCGGCGCGGCGCGCAACGTGGGCATCGCCCTGGCCGTCGTGAAGAACAACCCGCTCTCGGCGCTGATCGGCGCCGCCGCGGCGTTCGGGCTCGCGGTGCTGTTCGGGACCTTGGCGATCTGGCAGGCGGCGTGGTGGCGGGTCGGAGCGGCCGCGCTGCTCGTGCTCGCCGGCGCGGTGGTTGGCGGCGCGGTGCACCTGGTGTGGATCCTGTTCGTCGAGCTGCCGCGCCAGCGCTTCGGCATGTGCTCGGGGATCGACGCGAAGGGCCGGACCGTGCTCACGTCGTGGCTCGCCGACGAGATCGACACGCTCGCCGGACGCGCGCCCGACGCGCGCCCGCTCACGTTCGCGGACTTGAAGAGCAAGACCGCGCGCGACAATTCCGGCGCGACGCGCGATGCCGGGATCACGCTGCAGATGGTGACGAGCAACCTCAGCCACCAGATGCCGCTGCTCCTGCCGTTCGAGACGCACGAGCTGCTGTTCCAGCGCGACGAGATGGCCGAGCTGTTCCCCGAGCGCGTCGTGCGCTACCTCGTCGAGCGCGCGGGGGAGAAGCATCCCGATGCTACCGAACACGGCCCGCGCCCCGCGCCGCCCGCCGGCTACCACTACCTTCCGCGCGAGGACGAACTGCCGGTGATCGTGGCGACGCGCATGAGCCTGAGCTTCCCGGTCCTGCTGCAGGCCGTGCCGCTGTACGTCGTGCGCGTCTCGGCGCACGCCGCGCGCCCGCAAGGCGCGACGACGCCGTTCGCCGCGGGCGACTTGATGCGCCTGTGGTTCAGCGACGGAGGCATCTCGAGCAATTTCCCGATCCACCTGTTCGACGCGTGGCTGCCCGGGCGCCCGACGTTCGGAATCAACCTCGGCGACGTGCCCGCGGAGCACGTCGTGGAGACGGCGGGCACGGCGAAGCCCGCGGGCGCCGCGGCGACGCCGAGCGCGGCGGCCGCGAGCGGACCGCAGTACTTCGATCGCGCGCAGTTCGGCAGCGTCGGCGTCGACGCCGCGGCGCCGCAGGACCGCGAGCCCGACGAGGAGCTCGCGGAGAAGGCCGGCATCCCCGACGTGTACCTGCCGAAGCCGAATCGTGTGCTGCCGCCGCGCTGGGTCGACATCCGCGGCCTGTTCGGTTTCCTCGGCCAGGTGTTCGCGACCGCGCAGAACTACCACGACACGACGCAGATGATGCTGCCCGGTTGCCGCGAACGCGTGGCCCAGGTGCTGCTCGCGAAGGACGAAGGCGGGCTCAACCTCGACATGCCCGAGGCGACGCTGAAGGGCATCGTCGACAAGGGGCGGCGCGCCGGGCTGCTGCTCCACGACTTCGAGTTCGATCCGCACGCCTGGGTGCGCTTCCGCGTGCTCATGGACAAGCTCGAGCAGCGCCTCATGGAATGGCGCTCGCGCGTCGGCTCGGCGACGCCCGGATACGTCGGCCTGATCGAGCACAACGCGACGCGCGCCGGCTGCTACCGTATGGACGGTCCGCAGGAGCGCAGGGCGGAGCGACGCATGCGTTCGCTCGCGCTGCTCGTCCAGGTGTGGAAGGCGCACGACGACGAGCGTGAATCAGAAGTGCTGGCGAAACTGGAAGCGCTGCTCGCGCCCGATGGCGCGGCGCTGCCCCCGTACGCGCCCGAAGACGCGGACCGCGTGTTCACGAATGGTGCGCCGCGCCCCAAGTCCGTGCTGCGCGTCACGCCGTTGCTGTGACCTTCGATTGAGGGGCCGAGACCCGATGACGGACCGCCGCGTGCGCTGCGCCTGGGCCAAGCCGACGAACCCGCTGTACGTCGAGTACCACGATCGCGAATGGGGCGCGCCCCAGCACGACGATCGGCACCTGTTCGAGATGCTGGTGCTCGAGGGGGCGCAGGCCGGGCTCAGCTGGGAGACCGTGCTCAACAAGCGCGCGCACTACCGCAAGGCGTTCGCCGGATTCGATCCCAGGAAGGTCGCGCGCTTCGACGCGGCGCGCGTGCGCAAGCTGCTTGCCGATCCCGGCATCATCCGCAACCGGCTCAAGGTCGACTCGGCGATCACGAACGCGCGCGCATTCCTCGCCGTCCAGAAGGAATTCGGCACGTTCGACCGGTATCTGTGGGGCTTCGTCGACGGCAAGCCCGTGAAGAACGCGTGGACCGCGCTCAAACAAATTCCGCCGCGCACCGCGCTGTCCGACGCGCTGAGCAAGGACCTCAAGAAGCGCGGCTTCCGCTTCGTGGGCTCGACGATCTGCTACGCGTACCTGCAGGCCGTCGGCGTCGTGAACGACCACGTCACGACGTGCTTCCGCTATCGGCGGACGGCGGGTCCTCGAGCGTAGGCGCGTCGCCGGGCGGCGCCGCATCGTCGTCGAAGTACGGCAGGCGCTGGTCGCGTCGTGGCCAGTGCCTTCTGATGATCAGGGTGATCGCCACGCCCAGCAGCACCGAGCCGATCGCCGGCACGAGGACGACATCGCCCACCGCTCCGAGCGTCATCGCCGCGTCGCGCGCCGCGCTGGCCTCCGACAGTTTCGCGCCGCGCACGGCCAGCATCATCAGCGTCGGCACCAGGTTGTTCGTCATGTGGCACAGGATGGGGGCGAGCAGCGAGCGGCTCGCCAGGTACAGCGTGCCCAGCACCAGGCTGAACGCGAACGTCGCGACCGGGTTCGGGTGCAGCAGCGCGAACGCGAGCGACACCGCGATCAGCGCCCGCGGCGCGCCCCAGCGCGCGGCCAGCACGTGCAGCAGCACGCCGCGAAACAACAGCTCCTCGATGACCGGTGCGGCGAGCACGAACACGGCGAAGACCAGGAACCCCGAGTCGCTCGTCGTGTCGACGGCGTTCGGCCCGCGGGTGAGGACGGCGTGCGCGAAACGCGGCGACACGAGTGACACCGCCCAGATCAGCACCATGGACGACATCAGCGAGAACGCGAGGACCAGCAACGCGAGCGGCGGCGCCTTCCACCAGAAGCGCGACGCCATGGGGCGCAGGAAGCGCATCAGATCGATGCCCGCGTCGCTCGCGGCGACGGTCATCCACGTCACGATCGGGACGTACAGCGCGAGGATGTAGGCGGTCAGGTTGAGGGCGTGCGCCTCGCGGATGAGTTCGCCGCGAATCGCGAACGCGTACGTGAAGTAGCCGATGACGCCGAAGCCCACGGCCAGGAATAGCCAGCGCAGCTGCACCTTGGAGAAGGGATCGCCGGCGGCCGGAGCGGTCTCGTCCATGGCGGTCAGCGTAGCACGCGCCGCGCGGCGCGCCGTCTGCTAGCATGCCCACGGGTTCCGGCCGTTCCCATCGATGCGAGCCCCGAATCGTAAGGATGCGACTCTCCGCGGCGCTGCTCGTCACGAGCCTCTTGCTTCCCGCGCCGTCCAAGGCCGATGCGCCGGGGGCGGACGATGAGGCATTTCCCCTGGTCGAGAAATAGCGTGGAACGCGACGGCGTGCCGGTCGGCCGGGTCGCGATCTGGCTGTGCATCCTCGGCGGCGTGATCGTGATCGCCAGCATCGGGATCTACGCGATGACGCCGAGCCGGCACATCCTCGTCGTGCGCGACGACGCGGTCCGCGGCCTGACGAACGTGACCGTGAGCCTCAACGACGACGTGCGCGCCCACGGCGAACTCGCGTCCGGGGAATCGTGGAAGGTGACGTTCCTCGGCGGCGAGAACGGTCCGTATCGACTGTCGATGCAGCCGCGCTCGGGCTTCATGCAGAGGTTCGTGCTCGGCTACGTGAGGCACGGCGTCACGGCCGTGGACACGATCGCGATCAACGACAGCATGGCGGTGTTCAGGCGCGGCCGGACGATCGGCTGGCGCTAGAGGGAACGTGGCGTCATGTCGTGCGCCGCGGCGGGAAACTCACATCGGAGGTCGCACATGATCATCAAGCGCGTCGCACCGCTGTCGGTGGCCAAGATCGCGGCACTGCTCCATGCCTGCGTCGGTCTGTTCGCAGGCGTGATCATTTCTCTGATCTCGTTGCTCGGCGGCTTCGCCTCGCAGCGTCCGGCCGGCCCGATCCTCGGCATGTTCCTCGGGGTCGGCGCCATCGTGATGCTGCCGATCGTCGAGGGCTGCCTCGGCTTCATCGTCGCGTCCATCGGCTGCGTCATCTACAACGCGCTCGCGCGGATGCTGGGCGGGATCCGCGTCGAGGTGGACATGGGGGCGTAACGGTCCTGATGAGGCGGGTTGTCGTCGGTCTCGTGCTGGTGGTCGGCCTCGGGCTGTTGGGCGTTGCGGGTTTCATGATGTGGCCGACGCGTCATTTCATCGTAGTACGCAATGACTCGTCTCGACCGCTCGTGACCGTGGACGTCACGGCATACGGCGACCACCGACATCATGAGGCCCTGCCTGTGGGCAGTAGTTGGGTCCAGGAGTTCAGGGGCGGCGGCGATGGTGAGTATCTCGTCACCGTTGAGCGCCAGGCCGGCGCAAAGCAGACTGTTTCGTTGGGCTACATCACCAACGATGCCGCCGGAACTGACACGGCTGCGGTCCAAGACACCGCCGTTGTCCTCAGGGCGGGGCCCTCGCTGGGCCTTCGCTAGCTGCGCTTCCGCCCCATGCCGAGCAGCGCCGCGAGCACGAGCGCCGCGAGGAACGCCGGCACGCCGATCAGCAGCGGCCAGGCCACGAGCGCGAGGAGCATCTTCGGGCGATAGCCGGTGGCCGCGCCGAGGTCGTGCACGTTCGCTGAGATCGCGAGCCCGAAGCCGCCGAGGGCCGCGGCCACCGCGGCGCGCCACGCGATCGCACGCGCGCCATTCCAGCGGCGCACGATCTCGAGCGCGATGTGCGCGACGAACACGATGCCGCTCACGATGAACGCGCCCCAGCGCCAGACGAACTGCATCCGCTCGGACGGCGCCGAAGCGGCGAGCGCCGCGGAGCCGACGCCGACGACGAAATAGATCAGCGCGACGGCGAGCGCCGTGGCGATCCATCGCGGCCATGCGCTGGTGTTCGAGATGTCGCGAGCCGATTCGTCCAAGGCAGCCTCCTCCGTTATCGATCGTCCCGCGTGGCCGCGCGCAGCGCGCCCACCACCGATCTCGCGCCGACCCACAGCGCGACCCCGATCACGACGAGCGCGAGCAGGCCGACCGCCTGGAGCGCCTTGCGCTCGATGCCGTGGCCGGCGAGCGCGTGCATCTCGACGAGGAGCCGCGGGATCGCGAACACCACGAGCCACCCGCACGCGGCCACGAAGTACGCGAGGCTCCCCCACGTGTAGGCGACGATGAAGCGCGAGGGTCTCTCGGCGGCGGGCGCGCCGCCCGCGCCGTCGCCGCCGTCGCCGCGCACTCCGCCCACTCCGAACAGCCCGAGCGCCAGCGCCTGCGTGCGGCCGCGCAGGTCGCGCGTGCCGGTGAGGTCGGCGAGCAGCCAGTAGCCGTCCATGCGCAGGAACGGGTTGAGGTTCGCGATGAGCCCGAGATCCATCAGCGCGATGGCGCGCGCCGCGACGCCCGAGCGCGTCGCCGCGTAGATGCCGATCGTGAGCGCCGCGAACAGCAGCTGCACGTAGACGCCGCCCATGTCGACGACCGCCCGCGAGCGTCGTGACAGGCGCCACGCGGCGTCGACGTCGGTGAACATCACGGGGCACACGTAGTAGAACCCGGCACCGATCGCGCCCGGGCGCTCGCCGCCCGCCATCAGCGCCGCGGCGTGGCCCAGCTCGTGCACGATCAGCGACACCGCGAAGATCACGGCCGGCGGCCACCACAGGCCGAAGTGGAAGAGACCGTTCGCCAGCTCGAGCTGCGGGGCCGTGAGATAGAACGCGACGTGTGCGAGCACGGCCACGCCGACGAGCGTCGCGGCCACGCGGCGCGAGAACAGGGGCACGAGCGCGCGCGAGAGCGCACGCACCGTTTCCGCCGGGATCAGCGACCTCCGCAGCCACATGTGCGATGGCGGCGCCTGCCGGCCTTCGGGCGCCTCGCCCAGATACGCGAGCCCGGACGGGCGCAGCGTGCCCTCGATCAGCACGCGCAGGGCCGTCGCGTCGAGCGCGGCCGGCACCGCGCCATCCGTCGTCGCCCCCAGCCCCGCGCCGTCGCCAAGCCCCGCGCCGTCGCCGCTCGCGTCGCCATCGCCGCTCGCCGCGGGCGTCGTGCCGTCGCCGACCGCCGCGCCGGTCTGCGCCGCCAGCGCGCTCGCGATCTCGTCGAGCGTGCGCCGGCCGTCGATCAGCTCCAGCAGCGCGGCCGTCTCGCTCGAGATCTCGAAGTGGCGACCCTCGGGCAGCGACGCCACGCGCGTGGTCTCGCCGGCGTGGGCCGCGCCCAGCACGAGTCCGTCGGCGCGGCGTGGGATGTCGGGGGCGGCGTCCATGACCGGCGGACGCTACCAGAGGCAGCGGCTCCTCGCGCAACGCAGCAACTCGCCCCGGGGCGAGTACCCGCCCGGCCCGGCACGAGCACCACGCGAACGTGCTAGCATCCGCGGCCGTGTCCTCCGCGGGTGCTTCGATCACGAGTCCTGCCGCCGCGCCATCGCCTCTGAAGGCACGGCCCGAAACGGCGCCGGTGCCCGGCTGGGCGTACGGCCTGGTGCTGCTGCTCGCGCTGGTGCCGCGCCTGTTCCAGGCGACGCACACCCCGTTCCAGTTCGACGAAATCCAGACGCTGGTCCTGCTGCGCCATTCGCTGACCGCCGTGCTGGCCAGCCTGCACCAGACGGTGGATCCGCCGGTGCACTACGTCGTGCTGTGGCTGTGGCGCGCCGTTGGCGGGGATGGCGCGCTGTGGCTGAAGGCGCTGCCCATCGTGTTCGGGCTGTTCACGGTGCTCGCGCTGCTGCCCATGGGGCGCGCCCTGTTCAGCGCGCGGGCCGGCATCCTGGGTGGCGCGCT
Source organism: Saccharimonadaceae bacterium (SeqCode) (assembly GCA_035494735.1). Taxonomy (GTDB): domain Bacteria; phylum Eisenbacteria; class RBG-16-71-46; order RBG-16-71-46; family RBG-16-71-46; genus DATJGS01. The sequence goes on along the minus strand of DATJGS010000019.1, from coordinate 184,187 downwards.
GCTGGCCGTGAACGGGACGCACATCGCGTCGTCGCAGAACATCCGCGCGTACGCGCTGTCGTGGCTGCTGCTCACGCTCATCGTGTGGCTGGCGTGGCGCTGGACGCTGCGCTCGCGCCTCACCGAGAGCGCGCTCATGTTCGCGTTCGCGCTGACGGCGCTGTACACCGACTACTACTCGGTGTTCGTCCTGTTCGCGCTCGCGCTGTGGGGCGTGCTGCGCATGCGCAACGAGCGGCGCCGGCTGCTCCTGTGGATCGGGCTGTGGATGCTGGTCGCGCTCGCGTTCGCGCCGCACCTGCCGGCCATGTTCGGCCAGCTCGGGCGCGACGTCGGCGGCGAGCGCTGGACGCTGGCGCTGTCGGTCTCCGATCTCGTGATCGTGACGAAGAGCCTGGCGTTCGGTTCAGTGTGGCTAATCCCGGTGCTGGCCGTGGTCGCGGCGCTGCCGCTGCAGAGGCCCGCGCAGTGGAAGGCCGCGTCGCTGCTGTGGTTCCTCGTGCTGCTGCCGACGCTCGTGCCCTGGGAGATGTCGGCGCAGGGCATCCATCTCTTCATCGCGCGGCAGATGCTGTACACGCTGCCGCTGTGGTGCCTGCTGGTCGGCGCCGGTCTCGCCCACATGCGCCGCCTGCGACTGGCGTTCTTCCTCGGCCTCGCCCTCGTTCTTTTCGCGGCCGTGACATGGTTGGCCCAATGGCGCGTCGTCGTGGCTTGACCCTGCGGGGTCGCGTGCCTAGACTTCGCGCGGTCCGCACCGCTCTCGCTCAGTCCCAGCGTTTCTCGAGCGCTTCTCAAGCGCCAGCGTCCGGCAGCCGCCGGAAGGAAATGGCCAGTGAAGTCGATCGATGTCAGCGTCGTGCGAGCCTCGGCCTCCGCGGGCTCCCAGCGCATGGTGCCGAAGGGCGACCAGTGCCGCTGCACGTGCGGCTCGATGCTCGCCCGCATGGTGCGCGACGGCCTCGAACTCAAGTGCCGGAAGTGCAAGAGCCTGATCCTCATCACCCACGATGAGTTGATCTCGATGTACCGCGGGCTCGACTTCCAGCCCCCGGTCGCGCCGCCGAAGAATCCGCTCGGCTAGCGGGGCGCGGGCCGCGCCGTGCTGACCCCGCTCGATCACGTGGTCATGGCGGTGCTCGTCGTGCTGATCCCGCCGCGCGCGTGGATGTCGTTCCGGCGCCTCAACGCGGCCTCGCCGGAGGATCGCCGGCGCCTGCGACCACAGCTCTACTTCTTCGCGATGCTGTCGCAGTGGATCATCTCCGGCCTCGTGCTCACGGCGTGGATCACGAACCGACGGCCGTGGGCGTGGCTCGGCGTCATCCCGGTGTTCACGTACGCCGCGCTCGGCATCGCCATCGGCGTCGCGCTCATCGTCACCCTGATGGCGCTGCGCTCGCGCGGCGCGGATCGCGAGACGATGATGGCCCGCGCCCGCGCGCGGCTCGCCCACGTCGAAGCGATGCTGCCGCACACGGTGCGCGAGCTGCGGCTGTTCTCGGGGCTGTCGATCACCGCCGGCGTGTGTGAAGAGCTGTTGTTCCGCGGCTTCATGATCTGGTACCTGCAGCACTGGCTGGGCCTCATCCCGGCCGCGATCGTGTCGAGCGTGTTCTTCGGGTTCGGCCACCTGTATCAGGGCCTCAAGGGCGTGCTCCAGACCGGCCTGGTCGGCGCGTTCATGGCGACCGTGTACCTGGTGTCGGGCTCGCTCGTGCTGCCCATGCTGATCCACGCGCTCATGGATCTGTACGCGGGCTACGTCGGGTACCAGCTCGTGGGCGACGGGGCCGAGAGCCAGCCGGCGTGACGACGCGCGTCATCGTCGCCGGGTTGGGCGCCATGGGCAGCGCGGCGGCCGATCATCTGGCGCGTCGCGGGGCGCACGTCGTCGGCTTCGACCTGCACGCGCCGCCCCATGCGCTGGGCTCGTCGCACGGCGAGTCGCGCATCATCCGCCAGGCCTACTTCGAGCACCCGCAGTACGTGCCGCTCGTGCAGCGCGCGTTCGAGAACTGGGACGCGCTGGCGCTCGACACCGGCCGCGTCCTGCTCCAACGCACGGGCGGCGTCATGATCGGCGCGCCCGACAGCACGCTCGTGACCGGCGCGCTGCGTAGCGCCGAGACCTGGCACCTGCCGCACGAGCGGATCGACGCCGCCGAGATCAAGAATCGCTGGCCGGCCTATCACCCGAGCGCGGGCACGGTCGGCGTGTGGGAGCCGACGTCGGGCGTGCTCGACCCTGAGGCCTGCGTCGCCGCGCACCTGGAGCGCGCGGCGCACGCCGGCGCCGAGCTGCACCCGGACGAGCCCGTGCTCGAGTGGCGCGCGAACGCGGCCGGCGTCGAGGTCACGACCGCGCGCGGACACCATGAGGCGGACCGGCTCGTGCTCGCGGCCGGCGCATGGATGCCGCGCCTGGTTCAGGGTCTCGATCTGCCGCTCGCCGTGGTGCGCCAGACTCTCTTCTGGTTCGCGCCGCGCGAGCACGCGGAGCGCTTCGAGCCGGCAAACTTTCCGATCTGGATCTGGGAGCACGCGGCGGGGCGGTTCTTCTATGGATTTCCGGCGTCGAGGAAGGGCATCAAGATCGCGATCCACCACGAAGGAACGCCCACCGACCCCGACCACGTGAAGCGCGACGTCGGGGAAGATGAAGTCGCGAAGGTCCGCGGCCTGCTCGAACGCTACCTGCCGGACGCGAACGGCGAGCTGCTCGATTCGGCGGCGTGTCTGTATACGAACACGCCGGACGAGCACTTCATCGTCGACCAGCATCCGCTGCACTCGCAGGTCGTGCTGGCCAGCGCGTGCTCGGGCCACGGCTTCAAGTTCGCGAGCGCGCTCGGCGAGGTGCTGGCCGACGTCGCGCTGGACGGGCGCTCGCGCTTCGACCTCGGTCTGTTCCGTATCGCGCGCTACGCGTCGGGCTGAAGCGCCGCGCTGGCGCGTGGGGAGGCCGCGCCGGTCGCGCGCGACGCCCCGCGCGTGCCGGGGCGCCTCGATGCGTACGAGCGGGGCTTGACGGCGCGCCGCGCGGGCGTCACCTTTCGTGCGACACGAGCGCGGAATCGTCCGCGCCTCGACTCCTTTTCGAGGTGATCGTGCACGTGCGCCTGGCCCGCTGGTGGATGCCGCTGCTCGCCGTGCTGCTGGTTTCGTGCGCCACGGCCAAGAAATTCGCGGAGCGCAGCGAGCAGGAACTGGCCGCGGGCCAGACCGACAAGGCCTACCAGAGCGCGCTCATCGCCTACCGGCGCGATCCGCACGATCCCAAGGTGCGTGACGCGCTCAGCAACGCGGCGAACGCGCGCATCGGCGAGTGGCGGCACCGCGTGCACAACGTGGCGGTCATGGACACGCTGGCCGCGGCGCGGCAGTCGCTCGATCTGACGGCGTTCCGCCGCGAGGTCACGAGCTACGGCGTGACCGTGCGCGAGGACGCGGCCTACGACCGCGAGGAGGCGATCATCCGCCGCGCCGCGGCCGCCGGCGAGTTCCGCGACGGCGTGGGCGCGATGCGCGCGCGCCAGCCCAAGATCGCGTACGGGCACTTCGAACTGGCGGAGCGTTTCCTGCCCACGTATCGCGACGTCGGCAAACGCAAGGCCGACGCCCTGAACGCGGCCACGACGCGCGTCGCGATCCTGCCGTTCGAGGACCAGGCCGGATCCCCGGGCCTGTCGCGGCGGCTGTCGGACCTCGTGTACGCCGAGGCGCAGAAGCGCCTCGGCCCGAGCGACCTCGTGTTCACGCGCTTCCTGACGCCCGATCAGGTGTACAGCCGCATGACGGTGAACGAACTCGACGACCTGACGCGCGACAAGGCCATCGCGCTCGGCCGGCGCATCGGCGCGGACCGCGTGGTGTGGGGGCGCTGCTATGCGCCCAACGCCAGCACGAACACGAACCGCTATCGCGAGACGATCTGGCGCCGCGAAGAGGTGAAGGACACGAGCGGCACGACCGTGCGCTACACCGACACTCAGTTCGGCGCCGTCCAGCGCGAGCGCCAGGTCAGCGTCAAGTACGAGACGGAAGTGATCGACGTCGAGACCGGCGACGCCGTGTCCCGGCGCGAGGGCGTGCAGGAGGCGAAGGCGCGCACGTTCTACACGGACTTTCGCCCGAACGGCAACTTCGACGCGTACTGCCTGGTGCCGCCCGACATGAAGCAGCGCGATCCCGATCGCGCGCGCCGCGTGGAGAGCGGCTGGCACGACACGTTCGGCAGCTGGACGCTGCCGAAGGCGCTCGAATGCACGCGCAATTCCAGCGGGCGCTCGCGCTACTCCAACTCGTGGCGCCAGGAGTTCGTGTCCGACACCTGGGGACACCCGTTCTATCTCGACGATCTGCCGCCCGAGAGCGAACTGATCTCGATCGCGTTCGACCCCGTGTGGCAGCCGGTGCTCGCGGCCATCCAGGAGCAGGACGACCGCTGACGGAGGCTGCACCGATGTCGAGCGCATCTCCCCAGGCGGCGCTGCCGTCGGGGGTCACCCGTCCCATCCCCGGCGAGTTGCTGCGTCTGGCGATTCCCGTGCTCGCGTCGCAGGTCCTGCGCATCGCGTATCAGTGGATCGACGCGGTGTGGGTGAGGGGCCTCGGCGTCGAGGCGACCGCCGCGGTCACGACGTCGATCTTCGTGATGTGGGCGATCTACTCGCTCAACGACATCGTGATGGTCGGCGTCACCGCGTACGTCAGCCAGCTGCTGGGCGCGGGCGAGCGCCGGCGCGCGGGCGTCGCGGCCTACAAGGGCGTGATGGGCTCGGCGCTGCTCGGCCTCGTCGGCACGGTGGCCGGCGTGCTGTTCGCTCCGCAGATCTACTCGCTCATGGACGCCGACCCCAGGGCCATCGCGATCGGCGCGCCGTTCCTGCGCATCTGCATGATCGGCGCGCCGCTGCCCATGATGGCGATGACCTGCGAAGGGATCATGCGATCGGCCGGCAACACGCGCACGCCGCTCCTCATCGATCTCATCTCGGTCGGCGCGTGCGCGGTGCTCGATCCATTCCTCATCTACGGCATCGGGCCGTTCCCCAAGCTCGGCGTGACCGGCGCCGGCATCGCCACGGTCACGGCGCAGGGACTGATCGTCGTCGGCTACGCGATCATGGCGGCGCGCCGGCATCCGCAGTTCCCGTTCGCGCGCAGCGCCGACGGTCCGCCCGTGCACGTGCGCGGCATGGCCAGGGTCGGCGTGCCGGCGGCGCTCATCGGCATCCTGTTCTCGGTCGTGTACGTGGCGTTCGCGCACGCCGCGTCGCGCTTCGGTCCGGCGGCCCACGCGATCGTCGGCATCGCGAACCGGATCGAGGCCATCCAGTTCATCAACTCGATCGCCATCGGCAGCGCCGGCGCGGCGCTCGTCGGACAGAATCTCGGCGCCGGGCGACCGGATCGCGCCGTGCTCGTGATCCGCACCGGACTCCTGTGGATGTTCGCGATCACGACCGTGATGACCGTCGTGATCATGGGGTTCCCCCAGGTGTTCCTCGGCCTGTTCAGCAACGATCCCGTGGTCCTGCGCCTCGGCGTGCCCTACCTGCGCATTCTCGCGACGTGCCTGTATTTCACGGGCATCGAGATCGTGGTCGCGGAGTGCGTGATGGGGTCCGGGCACACGCAGGCCATCTCGTGGATCTTCACGTCGTTCTCGGTCCTGCGCATACCGCTCGCGTTCCTCATGCCTCAGTGGACCGGGCTCGGCGTGCTGGCCATCGCCTGGGTCATCAGCCTCACCTGCATCGTCCGCAGCCTGTTCATCGCCGGCTGGGCGGCCCGCGGCACGTGGAAACGCGGTCTCACGCGCGAACTTCGCGGACCTGACAATCGCTTGCCCGAAGGCGGCGCCGGGTCGTGATAAGGTAGCGACTGCCGCGTGGCAGGCCGTGCGCGCCCCTCGTTTCCGGCAGGTGTCGATGACCCCACCTCAAGACGAACCCTGGTCGAGCCACTACACGTACGTGATCGTCGGCGGCGGAGTCGCTTCGGCGTCCGCCATCGAAGGGATTCGCGAACACGACAAGACCGGCTCGATCCTCCTGATCTCGCGCGAGAACGTCGTTCCGTACCAGCGGCCGCCGCTGACGAAGGACCTGTGGTTCGGCAAGATGAAGCTCGACGGCATCGCCGTCCACGACACCGACTGGTACGCGACGAACCAGGTGACGCTGGCGCTGCGCCGTGAGGTCGTCGAACTGGAGCCCGAGAGCCACACCGTCTGGGACGACCACGACACCACGTACACGTACGACAAGCTCCTGCTCGCGACCGGGGGCAAGCCGCGCGTGCTCGGAGTCGACGGCGAGGCCCCGCAGGGCATCCACTATTACCGGAGCCTCGAGGACTACCAGTTCCTCGAGGAGCACGCGCGCAACCTGCAGCACGTTCTCGTGGTCGGCGGCGGATTCATCGGGCTCGAGCTGGCCGCGGCGTTGCGCCACACGGGGCGCGAGGTGTCGCTCATGTACCCCGAGGAATATCCGCTGGCGCGCATCCTGCCGCGCGACCTGGGGCTGTTCATCGCGGACTTCTATCGCGAGAAGGGCGTCGAGACCATCTCCGGCGAAGCCGTGAAGAGCATCTCGCACGGCGCCGGCGTGGTGCACGCGGTCACGCACAACGGCAACACCGTCTCGACGCAGCTGCTGGTCGCCGGCATCGGCATCACGCCGTCGCTGGCGGTCGCCGACAGCGGCGGCCTCGAGACCGGCAACGGCATCGAGGTCGATGAATTCTGCCGCACCAGCGACGCGTCGATCTGGGCCGCCGGCGACGTCGCCGAGTTCCCGTACCTCGCGCTCGAGCGGCGCACGCGGATCGAGCACTGGGACCACTCGATCCATCACGGCCGCTGCGCCGGCGCGAACATGGCGGGCGTGGCCACGCCGTACGAGCACCTGCCCATGTTCTACTCGGACTTCTTCGAGATCGGCTGGGAGGCGGTCGGCGACCTCGACTCGAGCCTCGTGACCGATCCCGTCTGGACCGAGCCGAATCGCGAAGGCGTGGTGTTCTACCTGAAGGACGACGTCGTGCGCGGCGCGCTGCTGTGGAACCGCTGGGGCCTCGTGGACTGGGCGCGCGATCTCATCAAGGCGAAGAAGCCGATGACGCACGACGAACGCGTCGCCGCGCTGGCCGCGGTGCCGGTCGGATGATCTTCGAGAACGCCGCCATCCGCTACTGCACGTCGGGCACGCTCATCGTGCTCTACGAAGTCGCCGATCGCATCGCGCGGCGCAAGCCCGGCTTCGTCCCGTCGGCGCCGGCGCCGACGTGGGTGCGGGTGACGGCGATCGCCTCGCTGGCCCTGTTCTACGTGCTCATCCACCCGACCGGCGGCGCGCTGCTCGGCGGCTACGGCAACATCGCGGGCATCGCCCTCGCGCTCACGGCCATGGCCATGCGCCTCGCGAACCCCGTGCGCCACCCCGATCTGGCCGGCCGCAGCCTGTTCTACGTGGCCCTGCCCATCGCGGTCGGCGTGCCCTGGGGTTTGCTCGTTTTGAGCCTGCCCGCGTGCGCGACCTCGGTGTATCGTTGTGTCCGTATCGAACGCAGCGGCGAGCCGGACGCGGACTCGCTATTCGCCGCCGCCGCAGGCGCGCCGCGCTACCGACTGTTGCCCGGCGTCTGGTGAGCCCCATCGGAGAGCAGGCCGACATGAACTTCCGCGTGCGTTCTCCCTGGTCCTCGACTCCGCTGCTCGCGCTGCTCTGCCTCGCGCCGCTCCCCAGCCCCGACCAGGTCGCCACACAGACGTGGGCGCTCGGGACCGTCGACGAAATCGCCGGCGGGCAGTCCACCGGCCTCCGCATCAATTACTCGGGCGTGCCGTGCGCGGGCTACGCGACGTTCAGCCAGGGCGCCGCGTATGCCGAGTTCATCGGCGGCCAGTGGGTGGCGCAGTACATCAGTGGCCCGCTGGCGCCGGCGCCGGCGCCGATGACGCGCATGTCGCCCGCGGCGACCGCCGGGCGCGGCCCGGCGGACCCGGCGCAGTCGCAGATCGTCAACGTCGCGGAGGCCGCGTTCGCGCTCGCGCCGGACGACCATCCGGCGTTCGTCCTGACGAACAGCGGCGACACCAAGGTCATCAAGTTCACCGAGCGGATCGACGGCGTGTGGACGACCCTCACGCCCATCGATGCCGGCGGTGGCGAGCGGGCGGCGCTGGCGTTCGACGCGGCCGGCAACCCGTGTGTCGCGTACAGCGGGTGCTCCTCCAACATCGGCCCCGGCACCGTGTGCCGCTTCGCGACGCGCGTCGGCGGCGTGTGGAGCATCGACACGGTGGACGCCGAGATGTACTCGGGCTATCGGCCGTCGATCGCGTTCGGCGCGGACGGCGAGCCCTCCGTGCTCTACAACAGCGGTTCGGCCAACTTGCTCAAGTTCGCGCATCGATCCGCCGGCGAGTGGACGACCGAGGTGCTGGACACGCTGGGTGACGCCTTCGCCGGCGAGCTCGCGTACAGCGCGGATGGTGACGCGCACGTGGCCTACCGCCGCCGCGGATCCCCGATCACGCTCATGTACGCGACGCGCCATGCCGGCGTCTGGACGAAGGAGGTCGTCGACGCCGTCGGCCAGCCCGGCGACCAGGCCGGACTCGCGCTCGATTCCGGGGGCGAACCGCACATCGCGTATCGCGTCCCGGTCGGCGGCATGCTCCGCTACGCCGCACGCAGTGGCGGCATCTGGCACACGAGCAACGTGGACGCCAGCGGCACGACGGGCTACGTGCCGTCGATCGCGCTCGACGCATATGACCGGCCCTTCATCATCTATCAGGACTGGAAGTACATCGACGGCCGTCCCGAGTTCGCGCTCGATCCTTCGGTGCTCGGGGTCGGGGTCAGCGTCCTGCCGTCGCGCGCCTCGCTCGGCGCCGCGTGGCCGCAGCCGCTCCGGCTCGGCGGCATCGCGCACTTCGCGCTCAAGCTCCCGGCCGCGCAGCGCGTGACGCTGACCGCGTACGACCTGCAGGGCCGCGCGATCGCGACCCGTGAAGCGCAGCCGGCGGCCGCCGGCTTCACGACGCTCGACTGGAAGCTGCCGGCGCCGGGCGCCGGGCTCTACTTCGTGCGCGCGCGCGGCAGTGCCGGCGCCGAGGCGGCGACGCGGGTGCTGGTGCTGGAGTAGAGGACCGGTCCCCCATGAGCCGCATGCGAGCCGCGAGCGCGACGCTGCTGTTCTTGTTCGCGCTGACCCCCGGGACGGGCAACGCCGCGAGCACCGGCTTCCGTATGACGTCGCTCGCGTTCCGCGACCCGCATTTCTTCGTCAGCTTCATCGGGTGTCGCGACATCACCGACAACCCTCTCGCCGGTTTCTCGGTCAACGGGCGGATTCAGACCGACATGACCTCGGACACCAATCCGGCTGACAGCCTGCTCGACCTCAGCGAGCTGATCGTGTTCAAGCCGCTCGACCAGAACGCCGCGACGGGAACGCTCCAGTTCGTCACCGGCCAATGCACGACCCCGTCCGCGGGCGTCCAGTGTCAACCGGCCCCGAGCGGCGTGGCCACGTTCACGTATCAGAACCAGGCGAGTGGAGCGTGTCTCGCCCCGCTGGCCGGGACGACTTCCTCGTACACGCCTTCGATCACGAGCCCGACCGACAACTGCTTCGTCACGGACGTGGGCACGCTCACGCTCGGGCTCGCCGGACTTCCGATGACGCTGCACAGCGCGCGTATCGGCGGCGTGTACTCCGGCGCGCCCGCCACCGACATCGTGAACGGACTCATCATGGGTTTCCTCGTCAAGACCGACGCGGATGCAACCATCCTCCCGGCATCCATGCCACTCATCGGGGGACAAACCCTCTCGTCCCTGCTGCCTGGCGGCTCGGGCAATTGCGCCAGTCACTCCGACGTCGACAACCTGAGTGGGGAAGCCGGATGGTGGATGTATCTGAACTTCGTCGCGACCGCCGTGCCATACAGCGACGGCACGACCGGCGTCGAACCGACTCGTGTGTTCGCGAGCTTCGCGGTGCCGCGACCGAACCCGTTCCGCGGAAGCGTCGAGCTCGACTACACGCTGCCCGTCGCCGGCGCGGTGCGCGTGTGGGTGACGGACATCGCGGGCCGTCGCATCGCGGACCTGCGCGGCGGCATCCTGTCACCCGGCGCGCACTCGGCGACTTGGGATGGCCGCGACGCCGCTGGCGCGCGTGCGCCCGCGGGCGTGTACTTCATTCACGCCGAGGCGGCGGGGAAGTCCGTCACGTCGCGAGTCGCGCTCGTGAGGTGATGGGCCGAGGCGCGAGATCGGGCTGTGAATGCGAACGCCCACGCGATCACTCGCGTGGGCGTCTTGCTTCGTCGTGAGAGTTTCGCGCCGCGGTCATGCGTTCGCGCGGCGCAGTCTCCAGGTCGTGATCACGGCGCCGATGGCGAGGTACACGAATGCAAGAGTCGAGTCGCCGTTGGAAAATGCACGGTACGCGAGGAACACCCAGAAGCACGCGAGCAGCAGCGGAAAGATGATGCGGCCGTTCAGTTTCATGAGGGGCCCGTCCTTGAATGACAGCGCGAGGGCCGTGAATTCGGCACTCACCCCTGGTCTTGTGCAGGATTGGTGCCGAGTCGCGAGGCTCTGGGACGCAGCTCCTACGCCCCTTCCTTCCGTTCCTGCGGATCCAGCGCGTCTCTCAGCCCATCGCCGAGGAAGTTGAAGCACAGCAGCGTGAGCGACAGCGCGACGCCGGGGAAGATCACGAGCCACGGGAACAGCGCGATCACGCGCGCGCCGTCAGAGACGAGTGTGCCCCACGACGCGGCGGGCGGCTGGACGCCGAGCCCCAGGAACGACAGGAACGCCTCCTGCAGGATCACTGCGGGCACGGTGAGCGTCGTGTACACGATCACGGGGCCGAGCGTGTTCGGCACGAGGTGGCGGAAGATGATCGCGCCGTCGCTCGCGCCGAGCGCGCGCGCGGCTTCGATGAACGTCTGGTTCTTGAGCGACAGCACCTGGCCGCGCACGATGCGCGCCATGGTCAGCCATTGCACGAGGCCGAGCGCGATGAACAGCATGATCAGGCTGCGGCTGAAGAACACGAGCAGCAGGATGACGAGGAAGATGTAGGGCAGCGAGTCGAGGATGTCGACGACGCGCATCATCGCCAGGTCCCATTTGCCGCCGCGGAATCCCGAGATCGCGCCGTACGACACGCCGATGACGATGCTGACGAGCGTGCCGACGAGCCCGACGAGCAGCGAGATGCGTCCGCCGAAGATCACGCGCGCGAAGATGTCGCGGCCGAGGTCGTCGGTGCCGAACCAGTGCGCGGCGGACGGCGCGGTCGCGCCGAGCGGCAGGTTCTGCGCGGCGGGATCGGCGAGCCCGGGGATCCACGGCGCGGCGATCGAGACAAGCGCCACGAGCAACAGGAACCAGCCGGCGACGACCGCCGCGCGGTTGCGCCGCAGGCGGCGCCACGCGTCGTGCCACAGGCTGTCGCCGCGCACGCTGCGCGAGGGCGCGAGCACGGTGGCGGGCGGCGCGATGCCGATGCTCATCCCAGCTCCACGCGCGGATCGAGCACCGCGTATGCGACGTCGACCAGCAGGTTGAGCACGATCAGGAACAGCGCGTAGAACAGCACGGTGCCGAGCACGAGCGTGTAGTCACGGTTGAACGCGGCGTTCACGAGGTAGCGCCCGAGCCCGGGCACCGCGAAGATGCTCTCGACCACGATCGAGCCCATCACGATGCGCGCCGCCGCCGGCCCGAGGAACGAGACCACCGGCAGGAAGCCGAGCCGCAGCGCGTGCTTGAACACGACGACGCGTTCGCTCAGGCCCTTCGCGCGCGCGGTGCGGATGTAGTCCTGGCGCAGCACTTCGAGCATGCCGGCGCGCGTGAGCCGCGCGATGTACGCGAGGTACGTGGCGCTCAGCGTGAGCACGGGCAGCACGCGGCTCGCCGGCCCGTGCCACAGCGCGGGTGGCAGCAGGAAGATGGTGAGCGAGAGCCCGAGCACGAGCGCCGGCCCGAGCACGAAGTTCGGGATCGACACTCCCGCGAGCGCCACGCCCATGGCGCTGTAGTCGGCGCCGGTGTTGCGCTTGACCGCGGCGAGCACGCCGATCGGCACGCCGGCGAGCACGGCGAGCAGCAGCGCCCAGCCGCCGAGTTCGGCCGACACCGGGAATGCCTCGAAGATGATCTCGCGCACCGTGCGGCCCGGGTACTTGTACGAGACGCCGAAGTCGAGCGTCACCGCGTGCACGAGGAAGCGCCCGTATTGCTCGCCGAGCGGGCGATCGAGCCCGTACTTGTGGCGGAGCTGCTCCATCGCGGCGGGAGGGATGTCGCGCTCGGCGCGGAACGGGCCGCCGGGAGCCAGGCGCATCATGAAGAACGTGAGCGTCGCGATCACCCACAGCGTCGGCACGATGAGGAGCACGCGCCGCACGATGTAAGTGAACACGACTAGGGCGTCTCCTCGATGGGGAAGCGCCCGGCGATGGCCGCGAGCCGCGCCGACGGCCCGGGCGTCACGCGCGCGACCGGCGCCATGCCGGCGACCGGCGCCAGGTGCTGCTCCCACTCGCGATCGATGTACACGTGCGCGAGCGGATGCGTGTCGAGCGCCGTCGGCCAGATGCCGTGCACGTACGGCTTCACCAGATCGTTGACCGAATACTGATAGACCGGCAGCACCGGCGAATCGTCGAGCAGGATCTTCTCGGCCTCGGACAGCATCGCGAGGCGCTTCTCCGGCACCAGCTCGCGCGCCGCCTGATGCAGGAGATGGTCGTATCGCGGATTGCTGTAGTGCGCGCGATTGTTGCCGTCGCCCGTCATCATGCAGCCGAGGAACGTGGTCGGATCGAGGTAGTCGCCGATCCACGAGCGCCGCGCGATGTCGTACTGCACCGCGGTCGTGGCCTGCAGGAACGAGCCCCATTCCTGGTTCGACAGCTCGATATCGATGTTGAGGTAGCGCTTCCACATCTGCTGGATCGCTTCGGCGAGGCGCTTGTGGTCCTCGCTGCTGTTGAACATGATCGAGATCTTGGGGAAGCCTTTTCCCCCGGGATAGCCGCCCTTCGCCAGGTACTCGCGCGCCTTCACCGGATCGAAGCCGATCTGCGGCGGCGGCGTGTAGCCCGGATAGCCCGACGGGCAGAAGTCGCCCCACGGCTCGCGCGAGCGCTTCAAGAGATCACGCGTGATCGACACGCGATCGATCGACCAGTTCAGCGCGCGGCGCACCCACACGTTGTCGAGCGGCTTGCGCGTCACATTGATCGAGTAGAAGTACGTGCCCTGATAGGCGCCGTGCTGGTAGTCCTTGAAATCGCGCAGGTACGGAATGAATGTCGACGGGATGTAACCGCTCGTGGTCCACGCGATCGCGCCGGACTTGTAGAGGTTGACGGACGTGTTCAGGTCGTCGACCGAGTACGCCTCGATGCGATCGAGCTTCACGTTCGCCGCGTCCCAGTAGCGCGGGTTCTTCGTGAACACGAAGCGATCCTGCTGGCGCCATTCGCTCAGCACGTACGCGCCGTTGCTCACGATCTTGCCCGGGCGCGTCCATTGGTCGCCGTACTGTTCGATCGCGAAGCGCGGCGTCGGGCAGAACGTGTAGAACTGGGTGAGGAAGACGAAATACGGAGTGGGCGAGGCCAGCCGCACGATGAACGTCGTGTCGTCTGGCGCCGACAGACCGACCGAGGACGAGTCGGCGTGGCCTTTGTTGTATTCCTCGGCGTGATCGATCGGATACATCAGGCTCGCGTAGCGCCCCGCGTTCGACGGCCGCAGCACGCGCATCCACGACCACAGGAAGTCGTTCGCGGTGAGCGGCGCGCCGTCACTCCACTGAAGCCCCGGGCGCAGGTGGAACGTGTACGTGAGCCCGTCCGCGCTCAGCTCCCAGCGCGACGCCTGCGCGGGCCGCGGCTCCAGCGTCTGCGGATCGGGAATGGTGAGCCCTTCGAACAGGATGCGCGCCGCGCGTCCGTCCGGCTGGCCGACGGCGATGCCGGGATCGTAGGTCTCCGGCTCCGCGCCGTTGTTGAAGCGGAACACGTTGTCCTTGGGCGGCGTCGTGCTGCCGAAGTAGCGCGCGTGGAGCGCGGTCTCCGCGGCCGTGCGCGCGTCCGGATGGCGCGAGGCGCAGGACAAAGCGAGCACGGCGCACGCGATGAGCGCGGCGCAAGCCACGAGCGTGGCCGACGCGCGGTGCGCGCGCGGCAGTGCAGACAATCGAGAACGGTGCATGACGCGGCGCAGTATAGCAGCGGGGTTGCGCGGCGCGGCGTCGATCGCTAGCGCAGTACCTTCCGCATCGGCACCAGGCGCAGCGTTTCGCCTGACGAGAGCGGATGCTCGATCGGCACGCCGCCGACGTAGCCGTGCGCTTCGTAGAACGCGATGCCGGGCATGGTCGACATCAGCTCCATCATGCGGAATCCGTCGAGCCGCGCTGCGGCTTCGCTGTGCTCGAGCAGCGCGCGGCCGACGCCGTGGCGCGCGTGGTTCGGGTGGATGAAGAACGCGCGGATCTTCGCGGCCTGGGTGCTTGGGTCGAGGAGGTCGTTCACGCGACCCGGCAGCGAATCGGCGCCGAACAGCGTGGCGCGCCGGCTCCAGCCGCCACAGCCGGCGACCTCGCCGCCGCGCTCGGCGACGAAGTACGTGCCGTCGGCGATCAACTGCGTGTCGACGCCAAACGTGCCTTCGAGCGCGCCCGCGACCTGAGCCGCCGTGTAGTGGCCGACGCTGAGCCTCTCCGCCGAGAGCGCGATGAGATCGCGCAGCATCGGCACGTCGTCGAGCGTGGCGAGACGGAGGGTGAGGACATCGGCAGGCATGGCGCGGGAGATTGCCGCGATCGGCCGGAGCCACGCAAGCGCGGCGCGCTCGTGTGCGGCGTCTGCCGCGCTCGTCGTGCACGGCGGGCTCGTCGCGACGATTCCGCCCGCGCTTCTCGCCTCCGCGATGCCGTCCACTGCCGCGCCGCTTCATCCCGCCCGCCGCGACCGAGTATGCTGCCGCGTCGTTCCGCCGAACTCAGCGCTTCGAGCGCGTTACCGGAGGGCATCGCCTTGGACATCGCACCTTTCGTCATCGTGCTGCACGTCGGCTGCGTGCTGTGGATGGTAAGCGGCATCGTCGGGCGCGGCGTGTCGTTCAGTCTTGCCGGCAAGGCGAAGGAAGTCGTGAGCGCGTGCGCGCACCTCAAGAACGGCGACGTGTTCGAGAAGATGGTGGTCCTCGCGTCGCCGGCCGTGCTGATCACGGGCTTCGCAGCGGCGGCC
Organism: Saccharimonadaceae bacterium (SeqCode); assembly: GCA_035494735.1. Taxonomy (GTDB): domain Bacteria; phylum Eisenbacteria; class RBG-16-71-46; order RBG-16-71-46; family RBG-16-71-46; genus DATJGS01. Next base: position 168,877 of record DATJGS010000019.1, on the reverse strand, counting down.
ATGCGGCACTACAAGACGTTCGGCTTCCTGCAAGGCGCGCAGACGAACTGGCTTCTGAGCGGAACCCTCGTGTACGTGATCCTCGTTCCGCTGATCCCTCTGTTCCTGGTGCCACGCCGCAAGCGTCGCGAAGCCGCGGCCGAAGACGCCATGAAGAAGGGCACGATCACGCCCGAGCTGCGCGCCGTGCTCGACGATCCCGCGATCCGTCGGTTTCGCGTCTTCGAAATGGTGCTCATCGCGATCGTCGTGACCATGATGGTCGCGAAGCCGTTCTAATGCTTCCGCCGATGCGGAGCTTCGTGACGCGTGGATCGCGCGCGGCTCGATTCGCGGGCGCGGCGCTGCTCGCGGCTTGTCTGGCGGGCCCGGCGGCGCAGGGGCGCGCGACGGCGGCGCCGGCGTCGGCCCACGCGAGCACTCGGACGCATGCCGCCGCTGCGACCGCGTCGACCTCGGACTCGCTCGCGGTCGCGAACGCGTTGAACGAGTTCCTCACCGCATTCCAGAACCTCGACTGGGATCGCTTTCGCGCGTTCTTCTCCGACGACGCCTGTGTCTTCTTCCCGAGCGCCGTCACGCCGGACGAGTTCTGTGGGCGCGATGCCGTGGAGAAGCGGTTTCGGCAGGAGTTCGAATCGATCCGCAAGACCGCGCCTGACGGCCCGCCGTACATGCATCTGACCGCCGACAGCCTGCGGATCGAGGTCCTCGGCCCGACCGCGGCGCTCGCGATCTTCGGACTGCACAACGCCGAGCGTACTGGGCGGCGCACGTTCGTGTTCCGGAAGGAGCACGGCGCGTGGCGCATCGTCCATCTGCACGCGTCGAACGTGCCCTGGCCTGATGCGCCCAAGTAGCTTTGCCCTCCGCTCGCGCCACGTCGTGATGCCGGGCGGCGTGCGCGATCTTGCGGTCGTCATCGAAGGCGAGCGCATCGCGGCCGTCGTCGAGCCGTCGGCTGCGCCCGCGGGCACGCGCGATCTCGGCGACGCGTGGCTGTTGCCCGGGCTCGTCGACACGCACGTGCACGTCAACGATCCCGGTCGCGCGGAGTGGGAGGGATTCTCGACGGCGACCGCGGCTGCGCTCGCCGGCGGCGTGACGACGATCGTCGACATGCCGTTGAACTCGATCCCCGCGACGACGTCCGCTGCCGGGCTCGAAACGAAGCGCGCGGCCGCGGCGAACCGCATCCACTGCGACGTCGGCCTGTGGGGCGGCGTCGTGCCGGGCAACGCCGCCGAGCTGGAGCCGCTCGCGCGTGGCGGCGTGCTCGGGTTCAAGTGCTTCCTGTCGCCGTCGGGCGCGGACGAGTTCGCGAACGTGGCGGAGCGCGATCTCGCGGTCGCCATGCCGATCCTGTCGCGGCTCGGGCTCACGCTGCTCGTGCACGCCGAGCTGCCCGAGGTGCTCGATCGCGTCTTGGTCGCGGGCGACGCGCGCCGCTACGCGACGTGGCTCGCGTCGCGGCCGCCCGCCGCCGAGGTCGAAGCCATCCGCCTGATGATTCGCCTGTGCCTGGAGCACCACGCCGCCGTGCACATCGTGCACCTCGCCGCCGCCGAGGGCCTCGCGCCGCTCGCCGCGGCGCGCGCGCGGGCGCTGCCCATCACCGTCGAAACGTGCCCGCACTACCTGTGCTTCGACGCCGAGTCGATCCCGGACGGCGCGACGGACTTCAAGTGCGCGCCGCCGATCCGCGGCGCGCTCAATCGCGACCAGTTGTGGGAAGCGCTCGAGCGCGGCGACATCGACCTGATCGCGTCGGATCACTCGCCGTGCCCGCCGAAGCTCAAGTGCGCGGAGTCCGGCGACTTCATGGCGGCGTGGGGCGGCATTGCATCGCTCGAGATCGGGCTCGCCGCCATCTGGACCGAAGCCCGCGCGCGCGGCCTCACGCCCGCGCACGTCGCGCGCTGGATGAGCGCGGCGCCGGCGCGGCTCGCCGGGCTCGAAGGCCGCAAGGGCCGCATCGCGGAAGGCGCGGACGCCGATCTCGTCGTGTGGCACCCGCAATCCGAGTGGACCGTCGATGCCGCGCGGCTCCAGCAGCGTCACAAGGTGACGCCGTACGCCGGTCGCAAGCTCGCGGGCGTGGTCGAGCGCGTGTTCCTGCGCGGGCGCGAAGTGTTCGCGGACGGGCGCGTGCTCGGCGAGGCGTCGGGGCGACTACTGACGCGCGACGAGCGGGCGTAGCGAGCGCGCCGCCACGGCGCGCCCGGCAGTGCTACTGGTTCGCCGCGAGATTCACGTCGTGAACCGCAGGCGTTGCGGCGACGACGAGCGAGATCAGGGGCGGCGGCGGCGGCTCTTCCATGCCGGCGGCGGCAGGCCGGACCAACGCGAGCGCGGCGATGGCGACGGCGAGCGCGGCCACGGAGAGTGCGAACGACGAACGGCTGAACGCGGCGTGGTGGCAAGAGGGCATGGAGAGACTCCGTCGCGATGCGATGGTTGGGGTGGCTGCCCGATCCCGCATAGATGGTATTCGGCCGCCGCTTGGCTGAATGTCAGGGCTGGGCAAGGTCTCGGCCGGGCGGGCCGGCGCGGCGCGCGGCCGCGCGACGGCGTCCCGACGCGCGCCGCGCCCGCCCTGACGCCCACGCTACCCGCGTCCAGCGCGGGCGCCAGCGCCTGCGGCCCCGCGCTGGACGCGCCCGGCCGGCCTGATGCAAAGTCCGCGGCCAACATGACCGCTCCCGCCATCGCCCAGGCCGACGTCGCCGGCACCCTGGAGGCGCTCGCCAAGTTCACCGAGCGAGCCCCGGGCGTGACGCGGCTCGTGTACGGCAAAGCGTGGTGTGACGCGCATCGTTGGCTGCAGGGCGAGGCGCGGCGGCTCGGCATCGAGGCCACGCCCGACGCGGCCGGCAACCTCTACTTCCACCCGCCGGGCGTGCCGCCGGGCGCGGATCACGCGGCTCTGCTGATCGGCTCGCACGTCGACACCGTCATCGAAGGCGGCGCCTACGACGGCGCATACGGGGTGGTGTGCGGTCTGCTCGCGGCCGCGGAACTCGCCGGCCAGACCGCGCTGCCGGTCGTCGGGTTCGTGACGTGTGAGGAGGACGAAGCGCGCTTCGGCGCGCGCATGATGGGCTCGCGCGCGCTGCTCGGCCAGGCGCTGACCGGCGAGCTCGATCGCGTGAAGGACGCGGAGGGCGTCACGTGGCGCGCCGCGCTGGACGAAGCGCGCGCCGCCGGCTGCGCCGCGCCGCCCGAGCCCGGCGACAAGATCGTGACGCCACGCTACAAGATCGTGCGCGAGATCGAGCCGCACATCGAGCAAGGGCCGACGCTCGAGGCCGAAGGCTGCGCGATCGGCATCGTCGAGCACATCGCCGGCTTCCAGCGGTTGCGCGCGGTCGTCACCGGCGAAGCGCGCCACGCGGGCACGACGCCGACCAAGCTGCGCCACGACGCGCTGGCCGCGGCGGCCGAGATGATCCTCGCCGCCGAGACGCTCGCGAAGGAGAGCGACGACGCCGCGCGCGTGACTGCCGGCAACGTGCGCGTTGGCCCCGGGCTCTACAACGTAGTGCCCGGCACGTGCGAAGTGTGGATGGAGGTGCGGCACACGCTGCCGTCGTCGCTCGAAGGCCTCGCGAACGAGCTGGACAAGCGCTGCCGCGCGATCGCGAACAAGCGCGGGGTGCGCGTGGCGATCGACTCGCCGTCGCAGCAGCCGCCGACGCGGCTTTCGGGCGAACTCGCCGAGCGCGCGACGTCGCTGGCGCGCGAGATGGGCCTCAAGCACAAGCGCATGCCGAGCGGCGCCGGGCACGACACGATGCTCATCGCGCAGAGCGGCGTGCCGTGCCTGATGGTGTTCGTGCCGAGCAAGGGCGGCATCAGCCATTCGCCCGCGGAGCACACGTCGCCCGGCGAGTTGTGGGACGGCTATCGCTTCACGCGCGAGCTTGCGAGGAAGCTGGCGGAGAAGGCGTGACGCTCGATCAGGTGAACCAGCTCGACGAGACGGGCGCGCGATTCGTACTCGGGCAGTGCTGCGGCTGCGAGCGATGGATCGCGCGCGTGATGAGCTTCCGACCGTACGCAAGCCCCGAGGCGCTGTACGATCGCGCGGCGCTCGAGTTCTGGGCGGTGGGCGAGGCCGGATGGCGCGAGGCATTCGCGCATCATCCGCCGATCGGCGCGCGCGCCGAGGCGATGGCGAGCGTGGGCGCGAGCGCCGAGTGGGCCGCCGACGAGCAGAAGGGCGCGGCGTCGGCCGGCGCCGACATGCGCGAGGCGCTGGCCCGCGCGAATCGGCTCTACGAGAAAAAGTTCGGATACATCTTCATTGTGTGCGCGACCGGCAAGAGCGCGGAGGAGATGTTCGACATGCTGATGAGCCGCATGGAGAACGACCCCGGGCGCGAACTCGCGATCGCGGCGGCGGAGCAACTGAAGATCACGAAGCTGAGGCTCGAGAAACTCCTGGCGGAGGGATCGTGAGCGGCATCACCACGCATGTGCTGGACGTCACCCGGGGCAAGCCCGCCGCCGGCGTGCGCATCGATCTCGAAGCCCACAGCGCCGAGCGCGGCTGGGTGAAGCTCGCCGAGCGCACGACGGACAACGACGGGCGCGTGCGCGACTTCCTCGCCGAAGGCAGCCGCCTCGACGTCGGCCGCTACCGCCTGACGTTCCACACCGGCGCCTACTTCGGCCAGCGCGAGACGGCGACGTTCTACCCGCAGGTGCCGGTCGAGTTCGAGATCACCGATGCGAACCAGCACTACCATGTGCCGTTGCTGGTGAGTGCGTTCGGGTATTCGACGTATCGGGGGAGTTGAGGGGCAATGACGGAACACCAATCTCCAACGACAGTCGAGATGAGACTCCTCAGAGTCGTGGGGAACGACTACGAGTCGCTTCACACGATCAGGCGCTACCACTGGGACGACGACATCCCTCTGCCCAGTGTCGAGGCGATGATCGAGTCGCTGCGTGAACTGCAAAGGAAGGGCTGGGTCCAGACCTACCGGCTCGACGCTGACACGACGGAATTTGTCCCTGTTGTCGACTTCGAGGACGAAGAGGCGCTGAGGCCGGTTGAGCTCACAAGCCAATCAAGTCTGTGGTGGCTGATCACAGAGTCTGGGCTGACCGCGATTGAACATGAAGATGCCTGAGGGCGCGTGCCAGAACGATGGGCCCGTCGATCATGGCCGCTAAGGTGACGAAGGCGGCACGGGTCGCCTTCGTCCTGGGCGTCTGCGCCGCGCCGTTCGCCTTTCTCGCAGGTGCTGACTTCGCGTACTTCCATGGCCCGGCTGGTGGCCTGAGTCCACAGGGCTTCGCCGCGATGTTCGGACTGCTGGCGGCGACTGCTCCGGTTGGAGTACTGACGGCGATCATTCTCGGATGGGGAACCACAAAGGCCGGGATTCCGGGAGTCGGAATAGTGGTCGTCGGGATGGCGTGCGTCCTCAACGGACTGTTCTGGGGAGGAATCGCCGAGGGTGTCGCGATCACTCGCACGCGCGCGCGTGGAATGTTCTGGGCGCTCATCGGGGGCGTGTCTCTCTGGTGGATCGTCGTTGGTTTTCTCGCCCTCTTCTGGGCAACGAGCATTCATTAGACACGCCGAAGTAGCTCCTTGCCAGAGATGCGCCTGCCTGCGGCGGCCCTAGAAGATGCTCTTTAGCCGCTTGGCCACCCCCTCACTCCACCCTCGCCACCCTCGCATCTCTCTCGCCCGACGCCGTCGCCAGCCGCACGAAGTACATCCCCGCCGCCACGCGTCGGCCCGTGCCATCGCGCCCATCCCACGTTGCCGTGTGCTCGCCCGCTTCGAACACGCCATCCTCGAGCACACGCACCTCGCGCCCGTGCACGTCGAACACTGAGAAACGCACGCGCCCAGCCGCCGGCAGCCCGAACCGCAGCACCGTCGCCACGCCCGCGCGCGCCGGATTCGGCATCGGCGGCGCCAGGAACAGCGCCGTCGGCACGCGTGTTTGCACGTCGAGCGCCCCATCCGGAATCAGCATTGACACCGGTGACGCATTCCCGTGCACGTCGACCGCCACGAGCTTGTACACGTACGGCGCGCCGGCGCCGGCGTCCGTGAACGTGGTCGTCGTCAGCTCCGCGATCTCGTTCGCGGGTGACGGCACGAACGACACGTTCGTCCCTCGATACAACCGATAGCCCGCAAGATCCGCCTCGCTGTTCGGATTCCACTGCATCGCCGTCGAGCCGCCTGAGTATTGCCCGGTGAATGGCGCGGGTGCGATGGGCGCGAGGTTGTCCACGCTGTAGCCGGAGTCGGGATCGCTGTCCCACCACTCGGCCCCGTTGCCCGCTTCGGCGCGGACGAAGTACGCGGTGCGCGGATTGGAGCCGGCGACCGAGTCGCCCTCGGTCGGCGCGACGTAGCTGTAGGTCGCGAGATGGAACGCGCGCTGCGTGCCGACGTATTCCCAGTAGTACGCGGCGGCGCCGAACGTCGTCGCGAGCAGCGGGGCGCGCGCGCCGGCCTCGTGCACCTCGCGCACCGCGTGCGCCGATGCCGACACGCGGCCCTCGCGCAGCGCGGCCTCGGCCGCGGCGGCCGGCACGGAGCGGAAGATCAGGTAGTCGTTGACGTTCATGAACAAGGGATCGGTATCGAGCGGGCTCGCGTCCCACGACACCTTCACCTGTCCGCCCTGGTCGTTCAGCACGTCGCGCACGGAGCGCACCGCGGGCTCGCCGCCAAGCACGCCGAACTGATCGACGCGCTGCGCCGCGGGGTGCGCGGGGCCGAGGCGCGCGTCTTCGAACGCGACGATCGCGCCCCCTGCGCCGTCCCCAACGATCCGTGGATTCTGCTGGATGCCGGTCGCGCTCGACGTGGGCACGCCGTTCAGAGTCCAGAGGGGCACGGCGAACTGCGAGAGTCGCTGCGCGTAGATGTCGTCGGACGAGACCGACCGCAAATCATCCCACGTCACGAGCGCGCCACCCGTGCCGTCGGGAGCGATCTGCACGTTCGTCTGCACGCCGGGCGCGCCGCACACGAGCACGCCGTCGACCGTCCATTGAGGCGCGCCGAACTGGTCGAGATGCTGAGCGTAGACGTCGAGAACGCCACCCACGCGACCGTCCGCCCATGCGAATAGGGCGCCGTACTGACCATCGCTCGCCATGTGCAGCGTGATCTGCTGTCCGGGCGCCGTGCAGATCGGCAGCCCGTTCGCCGTCCATTGTGCGGTGCCGGCCGAGTTGAGGCGCTGCGCGTACGCGTCCGACGACAGCGCGCCCGCGCGATCGTCGATCCACGCCATCATCACGTCGAACGCGGGATCGACCTGGATCACGGGCTGGCGCTGCTCGTTCGCCGACGTGCAGATCGGAATGCCGTTCACCGCGAACGTCGGCGTGCCGCTGGTGCCGAGGCGCTGGTAATAGATGTCGCCGGCGTCCGTGCGCTGGTCCTCCCACACGACGTGACAGCCGTTGAACGGGTCCGCGGCGATCGCCGGGCTCAGCTGGTTCGAGGCGTTCGTGCAGACCGGCGCGCCGTTGGCGGGGAAGATGTTGGGACCGAGGCTGTAGATGTCGGACGCATAGATGTCGCCGTTGCCGGCGCGCAGATCGCGCCACGCCATGATGGCGTGCCCGTTGACGGCGGCGATGACCGGGTTCTGCTGGTCGCCGACCGCCGTGCACACCGCGACGCCGTCGGGCGTGAGATCCGGGACGCCGGCGGCCGTCACGTGCGTGGCGTAGATGTCGTCGTTCGTCCCCGAGCGGTGGTCCTGCCACACGATGAACGCGCCGCCCGCGCCGTCGATGCACACGGCGGGATTGATCTGGTCTCCGGTCGCGCCGCACACGACGAGCCCGGTCGCGCCCCACAGCAGCTTGCCGTTCGGCGTGACGCGCTGCGCGATGATGTCGTAGCTCCCCGAGCGGAACTCATGCCACACGACGATCGCGCCGCCCGATCCATCGGGCGCGATCCCGCGCAGCGCCGTCGTGCTCAACGACGACGAGAGCGGCAGATTGACGGTGGGATCGTGCGGCCAGTTGGCGAAGGCCGGAGCGGCGGCGAAGAGCAGGACGAGCGCGACAGGGGAGACGAGGAACGAGCGAGCGCGGACCACGGAGGCCTCCTGGGGTGAAGGGCGAGGAGGCGATGGTAGGCCCGCGCCGCGGGTCGGGGAAGGCCCGAACGATGGGTGCGCGCAGCGGCCGCGCGACTCAGGCGGCCTGCCGCACCGCCCTCGCTCTCACTCGCAGGTGATGCGGATCTGCGCCTTGCCTCCGCGCTCCGAGTCGACGTCGATGTTGATCTCCCCGAACTCGGCCAACAGTTGGTTGATCGTCTCGGTGTCGATCTTGGAGAGATCCAGATCCACGCCGCGCTCGCGCAGACGCGTCTGCACGCCGGCTCCGCTCAAACCAGGAATCATGGCCCCGAGACGGATGCCGTTCCGGACCAGCGTGACGGGCACGCGAATCGAGACCTCACCGCCGCGGCCGCCGGTGTGACCCGCCCACATCCAGGCGCGACGCGCCTGCTTCCCATCGTCACCGGGCCAGGTCCCGGTCCGGGTGATGGTGATGCGCAGGAACTTGGGAGAGGGAGCTTCGGCGGTCGCGACGCCTTTGTCAGCGGCCGTTGCCTCGGTGGTTGTGGAGCTGCGGGACGTAGACCCGATCGCCGCCAGCAGCCGGTCGGCTTCGTCCGCGGTAATCTTGCCTTGGGTCAGCATGTCCAGCACACGACGAGTGTCTTCGCTCATGACGACTCCTTCTCGTGCAATTGACTGAGAACTTCCGCAACGCTCAACTCGCCGCGCTCGAGGCGGGTGAGCAGTTCGCTCGCGGACGGGGGCGCCGGCTCCGGCGCGACCTCGACAAACGGCATCAGCGCCCCGATGCGATTCAGGCGGTTCTTGATCGTCGGGTAGCTCACACCGAAGAGCTGCTCCATCTGCTTGATGGATCCGTGGCAGCGCACGAAGGCGGCGACGAACGTCTGGTCCTCGCTCGACAGCCGGGCGAGGGGCGGAAGCTCGAAAGGCCCCTCGACCACGACGTCCTGCTCGACCAGCCGCGCCCGAAGGATCTCGACCGGGCTCCCTGCTCCTAGCTTGCTGAGGACCTGCCATTCCTTGCGCATGTGGAGCAATATCTGGCATTGGATTGAAAGAATCAAGATCAAAATTGATTTTGTTGATTTCGCCTTGGGCTCTGGCGAGCGCGCGGACGGTCTCTGGAGGGGCATCGAGCCCTCGAACCGGCCGGGCCCCAACGGCTTCGTGCTGGCTACTCCTCGTGAACGAACCCCGGTACCGTGCGCGGCCATGCCCTCCCCCGAGCCGGTTGCCGACATCCGCGTCGACGCGGACCTGGTTCACGCCCTGCTCCGTGAGCAGTGCCCGGAGCTGGCCGAGCTGCCGCTGCTCGAGGTCGCGAACGGTTGGGACAACGCGATTTTCCGCCTGGGCGACGCGCTCTGCGTGCGCGTGCCTCGGCGTCGCGTAGCGGCCGGGCTCATCGAGCACGAACAACGCTGGCTGCCGGCGCTCGCGGCCTCGCTGCCGCTGGCGATTCCGGTGCCCGTCGCGTGCGGGCGCGCAAGCGATCGGTTCCCGTTCCCGTGGAGCGTGTGCCGGTGGTTCGAGGGCCGCTCATCCTTCGACGCGCCGCCCGCGGACCTCGGGCGCGCGGCCGAGGAACTGGGAGCGTTCGTGAAGGCACTGCACGTCCCCGCGCCAGCGGATGCTCCGATCAATCCGTTTCGCGGGATCGACCTCGGAGAGCGCGCGTCGCGCTTCGACGACAGCCTGCCGAAGGCGGCGGCACGGCGGTCACTCGATGCGTCGGCGGCGATGGCCGCGTGGCGACGCGCGCTCGCCGCGCCGCGCTGGGACGGTCCGCCGCTCTGGCTGCACGGCGACCTGCATCCGGCGAACGTGCTCACTCACGACGGCCGGCTCGCGGCAATCATCGACTTCGGCGACATCTGCGCCGGCGATCCCGCCACCGACCTCGCGATCGCGTGGATGATGTTCGACGCACCGTCACGCGCGCGGTTCCGCGCGGCGGTGGCGTGTGACGACGCGACGTGGTCGCGCGCCGTCGGCTGGGCCACGGCGCTGGCGGTGGCCTACATCGCGCACTCGCCCGAAGGGTCGCCGATGATTCCGATTGGAGTGCGGACGCTCCAGAACACGCGACAGTTCGCTGGCTGACGCGGGACCTGTCGGAAGGGGTCTACGACCGCCTAGGTCTATCGGTCGCTTGCCGGAGGAGCTCGTGAACTCGGACGCCTTCCGGTCTCTTTCGCTCTGCTGAGTGTTGGAGTGCCGTGATCTGCATCCAGCCAGGGATCCGAGGATCGGCGCCACCATCGATCAGCACCTTCGCGACCTCGTAAGAACAGTTGCCGGCGACCTCGCCGAGGGGCGTGTTTCCAATCCGGGCCTCATCATGAGCGTTCACGTCGGCTCCAGCCTCGATGAGCGCCTTCATGACGTCGAGATGGCCCTTGGTGGCCGCGTAGTGGAGCGGCGTCCAGTGCACATCGTCATCGAACGCATTGACCGAGAAACCTTCGGCGATCAGTTGCCGCACGCGATTCAGATCGCCATCTTGGGCGGCGTGATGCAGCTGCTCTCGCTCCATCTGAGCGTCGAAGTCGTCCCGCTGTTCGTCCACAGCTACCCCCGTCGCCCCTTCAATATCTTCACGAACGATCGCCCGCGCAGCTCCTCGATCGTCAGCCCGGTCGCCAGCGCTTCGGCTTCCGTCAGCGCCCCGCAGTTGATGCCGCGCAGGAAGAAGTTCAGGAGCCCCTGCCCGGTCGCCGCGTCGTCGAACACGTTGCCGAGCAGCGTGGCTTGCGCGGCCTTCTCGACGAAGCTCTTGAGCCGCGACGCGGCTTCGGCGCGCGCTTCGAGGAAGAACGCGTACACGGCGGCGTAGCGCGTGGGCAGCTGGCCGGGGTTCAGATCCCAGCCCTGGTAGTAGCCGTTCCTCAGCGAGTACTGGACGTCGTCGAAGTGCACGCGCCACGCATGGTGCACGGCGCGGCTGTTCTCGCTGAACAGTGTCGCCGGGAGCGTCTTCCCCGGCTCGGCGCGATGCGGGCCGACGGGCATGATCGTGGTCGCGCCGTCCGACAGCGTGACGCCGGTGCCGGCGAGGCTCACCTGCATGGCATGCCGCGCGAAGTCGCACGCCGGATGCTGCGGCGCCTGGTACGCCGCGGTGATGCCGCACGCCGCCGTGTAGTCGTACACGCCGAAGTGCGCGCCGCGGCAGCGGCCGTGCGCGGCGGCGACGAACGCGGGCAGCAGGCTCTCGCCGTGCGGGCCGATGATGGTCTGCGTCGTCTCGACCATCAGCTCGAGCCGCAGCGAGCCGGGGAAGAGCCCGGCCGATTTCTCGAACAGCTCGAACGCGTCGACGAGCGTCGCGACCTGCTCGGGTGCGGTGATCTTGGGCAGCGTCACCACGAATCCCGGCGGCAGCATGCCGCGCGTGCCGTCGAGCATGGCGCCCATGAACAGATCGAGCGTCTTGAGGCTCCGCGCGCGCAGCTCCTCGGTGAGCGGCTTGATACGGATGCCGATGAACGGCGGCAGCTGGTGCGCGGCGAGGCCTTGGGCGACCGCGCGGCCGGCGGCGACGGCGTGGCCGTCCTCATCGGAGTCCGGGCGGTTGCCGTAGCCGTCTTCGAAGTCGATGCGGTAGTCCTCGACGGGCTCGCGCTTGAGCTTCTCGACGACGCGTTCGTACACGGGCGTCGCGAGGTCGTGCTGCGCGTGCTCGAGGCCGATGGCGCGCGCGAACGTGGGCGCGTCGGGCGCGTAGTGCTGGAGCGTGTTGAGGCCGGCGGCGCCCAGTTTCTGGGCCACATCGGGCGCCATCAGGTGCCCGCCGCCATAAACCGTGTGAACGGGCTGGCGGTCGGCGCGCTCGCCGGGGTAGGCTTCCGCGATTCGGCGGTTCGCTTCGCTCAGTCGCGAGAGCGAATCGCGCATGTTGTCGGCGTTCAAGATATTGGGCACGTCGTCCTCCAGACGGTTTGGAGCGCACGACTGTAGGCGGAACACGGTTGGCGCGCGACTGGAATCCTCGCGCGGCCGCCACCGCCACCCACCACGGCGGCCGCGACCGCCGGCCCACCCTCACGCCACTCACACGGCGGTCGTCGCGCACGCGGCGCTCGTCACCCAAACCATCGGAGCACGCCCGCATGCCCCAGAAGGGTCTGGTCACGAGTCGCGTCGTGGTCGAGCGCAACTACGCCATCCTGCCGCCCGAAGGAATCCCGGCCAGCGCGCTGCCGGAGTGGAACGCCACCGAAGCGCGCATCCACGCGGCGCCCGCGATGGGCGCGGCGTTCGCGCAATACCTGCTCGACGTCTCCGCGGGCGGCGGCAGCGAGCAGACGCTGGCGGATGGGATCGAGGCGTTCTTCTTCTGTATCGACGGCGCCGCCGAGGTGAAGGCCGGCGGCAAGACGCACGCGCTCGCGCGCGGCGGGTTCGTGTACCTGAGGCCGAGTTCTCGATTCTCGCTCGCGTCGAAGGCCGGTGCGAAGCTCCTCTGGCTGAAGAAGCGCTACGAGCCGTTCGGCGAGGCGCGGCCGGAAGACGTGAGTGGCAACGAGTCGAGCGTGAAGGGCGAGCCGTTCATGAACGTCGCCGAGCTGCTGCTGAAGACGCTGCTGCCCGCCGACGCGCGCTTCGACATGGCGATGAACATCTTCACGTTCCCGCCCGGCTACTCGCTGCCGATCACCGAGACGCACGTGATGGAGCACGGCCTCTACATGCTGGAAGGCCAGGGCGTGTACTACCTCGGCGATCGCTGGCGCGAAGTGCAGGCCGGCGACTTCATCTGGATGGGCCCGTACTGCCCACAGTCGTTCTACGCCACGAGCTCCAGCCCGGCGCGCTACATCTACTACAAGAACGTGAATCGGGACGTGACGCTGTGAAGAAGGCGGCGGGCTCGGCCAAGCGCGGCGCGAGCAGGGCGCGCGCGTCGAAGCGCCGCGCCGCGTCGCCGCGCGCGTCGAAGTCCGGCACGGCGTCCCGCCGCGCCGCGTCGCCCAGCACGAACGGCGCGCACACGCTCGTGCGCCCGGCTGCCGTCGGCTCGAGCCCTGCGCGGCTCGAAGGCCACACCAAGGTCACGGGCGCCGCGCACTACCTCGACGACCTGAACGTGCCGGGCGTGCTGCACGGGCGCACGGTGCGCTCGACGATCGCGCGCGGGCGCATCAAGAGCATCGTGATGGATCCGGCCTTCGACTGGTCGGGCGTCGTCGTCGCCGATCATCGCGACATCCCGGGCGAGAACGTCGTCGCGCTCATCACCGACGACCAGCCGCTGCTCGCGGCGGACGAAGTGCGGCACTGGGACGAGCCGATCCTGCTGCTCGCGCACGAAAGCGCGGAGCGCGCGGAAGCCGCGACGCGCGCGGTCAGGATCGAGTACGAGCCGCTCGATCCGGTGCTCACGATCGACGAGTCGCTCGCGAAGAAGGCGCTGCTGTTCGGCGACGACAACATCTTCAAAGAGATCCTGATCGAGCGCGGGAACCTGGCCGAGGGCTTCGCCGCGGCCGACCTGGTGGTCGAGGGCGAGTATCGCTGCGGGCACCAGGAGCAGTTGTACATCGAGAACAACGCGATGCTCGCCGAGAAGACCGCGAACGGCGGCATGCACGTGAGCGGCTCGCTGCAGTGCCCGTACTACATCCATCGCGCGCTGGAGCGCATCTTCAAGCTTCCGTCCGAGAAGGTGCGCGTCACGCAGACGGTCACGGGCGGCGGGTTCGGCGGCAAGGAGGAGTATCCGTCGATGATCGGCGGCCACGCCGCGCTGCTGGCGTGGAAGAGCGGCCGGCCGGTCAAGATCGTGTACGACCGCCTGGAAGACATCGCCGCCACGACGAAGCGTCATCCCGCGCGCATGCGCATGAAGGCCGGCGTCAAGCGCGACGGCACGCTGGTCGCGCTCGACATGGACGTGGTGATGGACGGCGGCGCGTACCTGACGCTGACGCCGGTCGTGCTGTCGCGCGGCGCGATCCACGCGGCGGGGCCGTACCGCTGGCCGAACGTGCGCATCCGCGCGCGCGGCGTGGCCACGAACACGCCGCCGAATGGCGCGTTCCGCGGCTTCGGCGCGCCGCAGACCGAGTTCGCGCTCGAGTGCCACCTCGACCGCATCGCCGTGGAGCTGGGGATGGACCCGGTGACGCTGCGCGCGCGGAATGCGGTCGTGATCGGCGACGTGACGCCGACCGGCCAGGTGCTCACGGAGAGCGTCGGCGCGATCGAGTGTTTGCAACGCACGGTCAAGCGCTCGAACTACGCGAAGAAGCGCCGGCACATCGATCGCGACAACACGGCGGCCGAGAGGGCCGAGGCCGCCGGCCACGTCGCGCCGAACGGGCGGCGGCTCCGCCGCGGCATCGGGCTGTCGCTCGTCTATCACGGCGCCGGCTTCACGGGCAGCGGCGAAGTGAAGCTCGCGTCGCTCGCGGCCATGGACCTGACGCCCGACGGCGTGCCGCGCGTGCTCTCGGCCAGCACCGAGATCGGCCAGGGCACGGTGACGCTGTTCGCGCAGATGGCGGCCGAGGGCCTGGGCGTCGCGCCCGCCGACGTGCTCGTCGAGAATCCCGACACGAGCGTCGTGCCCGACAGCGGGCCGACGGTCGCTTCGCGCACGGTGATGGTGGTAGGCGGACTCGTCGCCGAGTGCGCCGTCGGCATGCGCGAGCGGCTCGAGTTGTTCGCCGAGCGTCCGATCCAGGGCGGCGCGGACCTGCGGCGCGTCGCGAAGAAGTTCCTGGCTGAGCGAGGGGCCCTGCGCGTCGAGCGCCGCTACCGGAAGCCGCCCGAGATCTCGTGGGACGACGACCACTACAAGGGCGACGCGTACGGCGTGTTCTCGTATGCCGCGTGCACGGTCGAAGTCGAAGTCGATCTCGACACGTTCGAGACGCGCGTGCTGCACGTGACGACCGCGCAGGACATCGGCAAGGCCATCCATCCCGTGCTCGCCGCCGGGCAGATCGAAGGCGGCACGCTGCAGGGCCTCGGCTGGGCGCTGCTCGAGGAAGTGCGCTGGAAGGACGGCCGCGTGTGGAACCACCAGCTCACGAACTACATCATCCCGACGTCGGCCGACGCGCCGACCATCGACACCGAGATCGTCGAGATTCCGTACTCGCACGGACCGTTCGGCGCGAAGGGCGTGGGCGAGCTGCCGATGGACGCACCCGCGCCCGCGGTGGTCGCGGCCGTCGCGCACGCGACCGGCGCGTGGGTCGCCGAGATCCCGATCACGCCCGAACGCCTGCGCCACGAGATGGAAGGGCACAGCCTCGAAGTCGGCACCGCGGCGACGTTCGCTCGGAGCGGGCGATGAGCGCGATGCTCTCAACCGCCCCGACGTGCGCAAGCACCGGAGGCGCCCGATGAGCGCCGCGCTCGACGTCACGCGCGGGCCCGCGCCGGGATCGATCGCGTCGCTGCGCGCGGCCGGCTTCGACGGCTTCGAGCGCATCGTCGACCTGCAGGACGCTCGTTCGACCGCGGTGCCGGTGGCGCGCGGCGTGTACGCGGTCGCGCGCGAGTCGCTCGGTGCACCCGAGTTCTTCGCGCGCAGCGAAGGCGCGCACTATCGCGGCAAGGATCCGAGCGTGCCGATCGCCGAGCTGGAAGCGCGCTGGGTGCCGGGCGCGCAGGTGCTGTACGTGGCGCACGCGTCGGGGCCCGGCGTCCGCTCGCTGTTGAAGCAGCGCGTCAAGCGCTACATGCGCTTCGGCCTCGGCCGCAACGTCGCGCACGTCGGCGGGCGCTACATCTGGCAGCTGCGCGGGCATGGTTCGTTGCTCGTCGCCTGGCGCGTGTCGACCGACGACGAGCCGGCCGAAGTCGAGGCCCGACTGCTGAACGAATTCAAGACGCGCCACGGCCGGCTGCCGTTCGCGAACCTCGAGGGAGAGAGCGAAGCGTGAGCGACAAGATCGCGGTGACGTTCACCGTCAACGGCAGGTCGCGGCGCGTGTCGGCGCCGCCGATGAAGCGCCTGCTCGACGTGCTGCGCGAAGAATGTGGCCTGACGGGCACGAAGGAAGGCTGCGGCGAAGGCGAGTGCGGCGCGTGCTCGCTGCTGCTCGACGGCAAGAGCGTGAACTCGTGCCTCGTGCCCGTCGCGCACGCCGCGGGTCGGCGTGTGACGACGGTCGAAGGCCTGGCGCGCGGCGCGAAGCTGAACGCGCTGCAGGCCGCGTTCGTCGACATGGGCGGCGCGCAATGCGGCATCTGCACGCCGGGCATGCTCGTGACCGCGAGCGAACTGCTGGCGCGCGCGAAGGGCCGCGTCCCGAGCGACGCGGAAGTGCGCGACGCGCTCGCCGGGAATCTGTGCCGGTGCACCGGCTACCAGAAGATCGTCGACGCCGTGCAGGCGGCGGCGCGCGTGGGCGTGCAGGCGAGCCGCGCGAAGACGGGCGGCGCGAAGGCCACGCGCGGCGCGAAGCGCAAGCGAGCCGCGAAGCCGCCGACCGCGCACGCGAAGAAGATGGCGGCGCGCGCCACGACGAAGCGCCGCGTCACGGCGCGTCGCGCCAAGTCCAAGCACAGCGCGCGCCGCCTCAAGTCCCGCTGATGAGAGCCGCGCTCAGTACGCTCGAAGTCGTGCGCCCGTCCGGGCTCGATCGCGCGCTCGCGGCGCTCCACGACTCGCTCGCGAGCGAGCGCCTGACGCCGCTCGCCGGCGGCACGGACCTGTTCGTGTACCTGAACGCCGGCACGCACTCAGGCACGCGCTTCCTCGACGTGTCCGCGCTGCGCGAGCTGCGCGGCATCCGCGTGACGAAGGCCTCGGTCAAGATCGGCGGCGGCGTCACGTTCCGCGAGATCCGCGAGCACGCGGACCTGAACAAGCGCCTGCCGTCGCTCGTGGCCGCGGCCGCGGAAGTCGGCGCGTGGCAGATCCAGAATCGCGCGACGCTGGCCGGCAACGTGGCGAACGCCTCGCCGGCCGGCGATTCGCTGCCGGTGCTGCTCGCGCACGACGCGATCGTGCACGCGCGCTCCGTCCGCGGCGCGCGCGGGATTCCGTTCGCCGAGTTGTATCGCGGCTATCGCGACCTCGCGCTCGAGGCCGACGAGTTGATCGTGGGCCTCGAGATCCCGTGGCCGGCCCCTCGCGCGTTCAGCTTCTTCCGCAAGGTCGGCACGCGGCGCGCGCAGAGCATCTCGAAGGTCGTGCTGAGCGGCGTGCTCGAGCAGGACACGCGCGGCGTCGTGACGCACGCGCGGCTCGCCTGGGGCAGCGTCGCGCCCGTGACGCTGCGCTCGCGCACGGCCGAGGCCGCGCTGATCGGGCAGAAGCCGTCGGCCGCCGTCACGGAGTCCGCGCGCCGCGCTCTGCTCGACGACATCGCGCCGATCGATGACATCCGCTCCGAGCGCGAGTACCGCGTCGCTGTGGCCGGGAACGTGCTCGAACAGATGCTGCGCGCGGCCGACGCGAGGTTCGCGAAGGACTGAGGCTCCGCGCGCGACAGGCTCATTCGGCCGGCCTGCCGCGGGACGAGCCCAGCCGCCCGCCGCCCGCGTGCTCACCGCTCGCCACCCGGGCCCTGCCCGCCATAAGGCACCGCCCGCCCGCCCCGCATTTTGCAATCCCGCTGTGGCGCAGCCGGTTGAAGGCGTGGCCGTCCTGTCCCAGCGGGCCCGCCACTTGACCGATTTCGCCGCTCCCAGGCGGTCCATGCCGTTGCGTGCCAACGTCCCAGAACCCTTCAAGGGGCAACGGATTCGTGCCGATACCCGCTGCACGACACCCTCGGACCGCAACACGCCCGGTCCGAGACGTATTCCATCTCGTTCTGCCGAGGGAGCTGGCAGCCCGTGTCGGTGGAGGTAGCAGCCGTGCCCGACTCATCGCATCCGTCGATTCTCGACATTACGTTGGCCTTGTCGCGACTCGCCGACCGCGTTTCCGACATGGACGTCGCCGGAGTCGAGCCGTACGTCTCGTTCACGTTGCGACGCGCATTGGCTGAACTCGAATTGCACATCCCGGGTCTCGATTCGCCGCCCGACCCGGACGCCGCGGAGATGTTCTGCAGCGCGGCGGAGAAAGCGCTCGCCGATGGCGACGACCGTGAAGCGCTGAGCCGTGCGCTGCGCGGCCTGGCGTGCTCGCCGCACGATCCGAACCTGTGCTACGTAGCTTCGTCCGCGTGCTTCGAAATGGGCGCGGTCGAGGACGCGTTGCGCCTCCTGTATCACACGCTGTGGATTCATCCGGGGCACCACCTTGCGCGGACCGACCTCGAGGCGCTGACCGCGTTCCTCGAAGGGCCCGAGGAAGGGGAACAGGCGGCGTGAGGATCTTGCTGCTCGCCGACGGGCTCGAAGGATCGAGCCTCAGCGAGCCGGCGCTGTGGTTGTCGGAGCTGTGCGAACGGTGGGTGGCACGCGGTCACTCCGTCCAGGTGATCACCGTGAATACGCCCGAACCGTGGCAGGAGCCCGAAGACCCGCCGGGCGTCTCGGTATTGCGTCCGGGACGTGAGGGCTTCGAAGCCGCCCTCGGCGAAGCGCTCGCCCTCGAGCCCGACGTGGTGCACATCGCCACCTCCGGCCCGCTCGGCGCGCGCGTCGTCGAGATCCTCCGCGAGCTTCCCGTGCTGCTCGACGTGCACGACTTCTGGCCGATCTGCCCGAACCACGACCTGCTGCGCCGCCCGCGCTTCGAAGCGTGCGGCGAGCACTATCCGTACCCCGGCTGCGGCTCGTGCGCCGGGCTGTCGCGCATGCGCGCGATGGAAGAGAAGGTCGAGCTGGCCGCGGCCGCGAAGATCGTGCTCGCGCACTCGGCGTTCACGCGCGTGCGCCTGAACGCCGGGCTCGGCCGGCCGATCGAGATGATCGACTACGGCATCGATACGACGCGGTTCCGCCCCGATCCGGCGCCGCCGACGTCCGCGCTCGTGTCCGAGCTGTACTCGACGCGCGATCGACCGCGCGCGCTGCTGCTCGGACCTCCGACGATGGCGCGCGGCGCCGCGCGACTCCTGGACCTGCTCGTCGCCGTGCGCATTCGCGTCCCCGACGTGGAGTTCGTGGTCGCGGGCCGTGACCCCGAGAATCCCGATTGGCATCAGGTGTTCCTGGCCGAAGCCCGCGAGATGGGGCTGTCGCAGCGCGCGTTCGCGGTGCCCGACGTGCCGCGCGCCGACCTGCCGGCGCTCTACGCGTCGTGCCAGGTGGGAATGGCGCCGATCTCCGGTCACGAGCCGGGCGGGCTGTTCGTGCTGCAGGCGCTGGCGTGCGGGATGCCCGTCGTCGCGAGCCCGATGGGCGCGATGCAGGATCTGTTTCAGCAGGGCTCCGAGGGCCTGATGGTCTCGGCCAAGGACATGCCGTCGTTCGCGCTCGGGATCTCGACGCTGCTCATCGACCCGATGGCGCGGATGGCGTTCGGCGAGAGCGCGCGCCTGCGCGCCGTCGAGCGCCACGACTTCGAGCGCAGCGTGTACGCGCTCGAGGAGATGTACCACCGCCTGCGCGAAGGCCCGCGCCACCGCGTGGCGGCGTAGGCGACCGCAGCCGCACGGCGCGCGACGTTGCGCCGCTCCCGCTGATTCCGCGGCCTGGCGACCGCGACCGGCGTACCGCCCCGCTACGACAGCCCGGCGAAGCCTCGTGCGCCCGCGATGAAGGCGATGAACTGGAGCGCGAGCGCGGCCAGCACCACGCCCTGACCGCCGAGGCGGCTCGATCCCGGCCACGCCGCGAGGTGCCGCGTGACGCGCTGGATCGAGATTGGCCCGACGAGCGCGAGCAGTACCGCCATGGCGCCGAGCGCGTCGGTCGAGCCCCACGTGCTCTGCGTCGCGACGGCACCGGCCAGCAACGACGCCATGCCCGCGGCCACCCACATGCCGCCCGGCCCGCGCCACGGCGCGGTCGGCAGCGCGAACGTCAGCACCGCGGGGAGCACGAGCACGCTGAGCCGCCCGAGCAGCACGTCGCCGACGTAGTGCAGCAGCGGCCCCGGCTGCCAGCTGACGGCCTGCGCCGGGGCGTCCCACGCCGCGAAGTTGAACCACGGTCCGAGCCACTGCGACAGCAGCACGTAGCCGCCGGCCACGAGCGCTCCGGTCGCCAACGTGAACGTGATGAGACGCGGCCGATTTTCGAACGCAAGATAGAACGCGGTCGCGATCGCGAACCACAGGGCCAGCGGATGCACCGCCAGCCCGAGCGTCACGCAAACCGCGGCGCCGAGCGCGCCCCACACGCCGCGCCCCTGGCGCAGCGCGAGCATCCCGCCGAGCGCGAGCACGAGCATCAGGCTCATCGCGCTCGCGGCGCCCGGAGTGCCGCCGACCATGGCGAGCCCGGCGCACGCGAACGCGCCGCTGGCCGCGGCCATGGTCCAGCTCTCGCTTTCGAGCCGCGCCACGAGGATGACGAGGCCGACCGCGAGCGTCGAGAACATGAGCGCCGCGATGCGCGCGAGCACGGCCTGCGGATGCACGGGATCCACGAACGGTGTGAGGAGGAACGGCAGTCCGGGAAGCGCGGTCATCGAGCCGCCGACCGCGGATTCCACGTACGGGGCCTGGCCGCGGGCCATGCGACCGGCGAGATCGAGCAGCGCCCGCTCTTCGGGACCGGCCGGACCGCGGCCGAGGATGTGGCGGATGGCGAGCGTGAAGTAGGCCACCGCCGTGAGCGCGGAGACGGTCCAAATGACGACGCGAAGCACGCGGTTCAGCATGGGGAGTGTCCTGGCTGGGGTCCACGACCCGGGGCGATCGAGGCGGAGGGGGGCGTTTGCAGGTTTTCGGCCCGAATCGCGGCGGACCTTAGGCGGGATTTCGCCGCCTCCCGCGCGCTCCAGACGCGTCGATCTTTGACTCGCGCCGCGCCCGGCCCGCACAATGATCGTCACATGTCGGCAAGGCATGTCCCTGTGGCGCGGATCTCCGCGCTCGTCGCGGTCGCCGTGGGCGCGTATCTCATCGCGCACGGGCGGGTCGCGCCCCGCTGGCGCACGCTGCGGCCCGGCCTGGAAATGGCGACCCTGCACGGCGAGCCGTTCTGCCGGCACGGCTCGGGCCAGATCGCGGTGCTGCGCATCGACCCCGCGAACTTCGCGATCCGCGCGCGGCACTACTCGCTGACCGGCGACGGCGATCCGCCCGACATCGTGGCCTGGCAGCGCTCGACGCACGCGCTCGCCGTGTTCAACGCCGGCCAGTTCTATCCCGACAACTCGTACATGGGGCTGCTCGTGTGCTCGGGGCGCATCGTGTCGTCCGAAATGCACCCGGGCTTCAAGGCGGCCCTCGTGGCCCGCGGCGGGCCGGTCGCGGAGGACGAGGAATCGAGCGCGGAGCGGCGCGACGCGGCGCGCGGCGGGAACCGCGACCGAGGGCGCGACGGCCGGAACGGTGCGCGAAGCGGCGGGCACAAGCGCTCGGACGGCATCTCACCCGGTGAGGCGCGCGTCCTCGATCTGACGCGCGAGCCGCTCGACGCCAAACGGCCGGAGTGGGCGCAGGTCGCGCAGTCGTTCATGCTGATCGACGAGGCCGGCGACGTGCGTGTGCGCAAGTCGGACCGCGTCGCGAACCGCACGGTCGTCGCCGAGGACAATCGCGGTCACCTGCTCGTCATCACGAGCGAAGGCGCGTATACGCTGTGGGACTTCGCGAAGCTCCTCAAGCAATCGCCGCTCGGCATCACGCACGCGATGTCGATGGACGGCGGCTACGAAGCCGAGCTGTGCGTGCGCGTGGATTCGTTCCGCTACGCGAGCTTCGGCCACTGGGACGGCAACAGCGAGACCGACGCGCTGGGCTCGCGCACGCAACTGCCCGCCGTGATCACGGTGGACGAGAAGTGAGGGCGCGATCGGGCGCGGGAGTCCGATCGGCCGCGTCGCGTTCGTTCCCATGCGCGCGCTGCGGGCGGCCGCTGCGGCGCGTGGTCAAGCCGACGCGCCGCGAGATCGCGTGCCCGCGTTGCGGCTTCCTCATCTATGACTATCCCCGGCCGTGCGCCGGATTCATCGTGGTCAAGGGCGCGACGACGCTCGTGCTGCGCCGAGCGCATCGGCCGCGGCTCGGCTGTCTCGACGTGCCGGGCGGCTTCATCGAAGCGAACGAGAGCATCGAGGGCGCGGCGCGCCGCGAGCTGCTCGAGGAGACCGGATTGCGCGTGGGGCGCGCGGACACGCTGGGCTTCTACTGG
Organism: Saccharimonadaceae bacterium (SeqCode); assembly: GCA_035494735.1. Lineage (GTDB taxonomy): Bacteria > Eisenbacteria > RBG-16-71-46 > RBG-16-71-46 > RBG-16-71-46 > DATJGS01. Next base: position 146,618 of record DATJGS010000019.1, on the reverse strand, counting down.
GATCGCTACTTCCTGCGCGGGTTCGGCTACTTTCCGACGATGAACTTCTACTTCATCGCGCGCTGGAAGTCGGGCACGCCGGTCGCCGCGGACGACGCGGCGAGCGCGGAGTGGGCGCCGCTCGCGACGCTCGGCCGGCCCGGCCAGGTGCTCGCGTGGAAGCACATGCGCACGCTGTTCCGAGACGTTCGGCGCTGGGCGAAGCGCGGGCGGTGAGGGCGGCGTGGCCCCCGCGGCTCAGCGCAGCACGGGCACGCGGCGTGTGAGCCGCGTGCCGTTCCACTCCAGCGTCGCGAAGTAGAGGCCGGGCGCCACGCGCCGGCCGGAGGCGTCCGCGGCGTCCCACGTGACTTCGTGATGCCCGGCGCCGCTCACGCCCTCGGCCAGCGTGCGCACGAGCCGCCCACGCACGTCGACGATCGAGAGCCGCGCGCCGATGCCGGGCCGCGCGCCCGCGGGCAAGGCGAACGCGAAGCGCGCGCGGCCGCGCACCGGGCTGGGCGCGGGATCGAGCAGCGCGAGCCCGGTGATCGCAAGTGGCGGCGCGTCGGTGGCGCTGCGCACGCGGATCAGTCCGTCGATCACCGCGGTCGCGGGCACGCCGCCGTTCAACTGGAAGATCGAAAGGTGCAGCGGAATGTCCGTGCCGAGCGGCGTGGCCGCGCTCACGGTCACGCGCAGCGTCGCCAGATCGGTGTTCGTCGTCGCGATCGGCGTCGTGCCCGACGTGGCGAGCGCGGCGAACGTGCTGGTGACATTCGTGAACGGCGCGCCCCACGTCTGGACGAGGCCGGTCGCGAGCCAGCTCGCGCTCACGATGTTGGGATCGAGCACGACGCGCAGCTGGATCGCGAGCACGTTCTGCGTGGCGAGACTCTGGCTGACGGTGATCGGGAGATCCACGGTCGCGCCCGGAACGGCGACGCGGGTCGGCATCACACCGCTGATGACGGCCCACGCCGGGGCCGCGGTCAGCGGCACGAACGCGAGCGCGAGCAGCGCGGCGACCGCGTTACGGAACGAGCGGGTCGTCATTCGATCCTCCTAGCGCACGCGCGCGAGCTTGCGCGCCGTTTCGAGACCACGCCACTCGAGTCGCACGAAGTACAGTCCGGCCGGGGCGTCGGCGCCAGCTTCGTCGCGCCCGTCCCAGCGCGCCTCATGAACGCCCGCGCCCACGGGGCCCGAGACGAGCGTCTTCAGCCGGCGACCGTCCACGCCGTACACCGCGAGCGAAACCGGCGACTGCCCCGCACTCTCGGACGGGATGACGAACTGCATGTGACAGCCGCCCGACGTGGGGTTGGGCCACGCGGCGCCCAGCCCGAAGGCGAGGCTGCTCCCCGGAGGCACGTCCGACGTCGTGCGCACCTGGATCACTCCGTTCGTGATCTGCGCGGACGGATGGCCCTCGTTGCACATGAAGTTCGCGAGCGTGATCGGGACGTTCGTGCCGATCGTGACGCCGGGGGCGAGCGTGAAGTAGAGGATCTGCAGCTCCGAGCCGCTGCCGCTCACCGCGTTCGCGCCGGATTCGGCCACGGTCAGCACGCCGCTTCCCGGATTCTGGAATACTCCCGCGGCGCCCCAGACGCCGACGAGGCCGGCGGCCTGCGCGTTCGCGCTCACGATCTGCGCGGCGTTGAACGTGAGCTGGTACTGCAGCGAGTGGATGCCGAGCCCGCTCACGTTGCGATCGACGAGGATCGGCACGCGCACGGTCGCGCCGGGCGCGGCCTGGACCGTCGGCAGTGACGCCGCGAAGTCGTAGACCGTCACCGATGTGTTGTCGTCCGTCGCTCCGAGGTTGTCGACCGCGTGGACCTTCGTGACGCCGCCGGACAGCGCGGTGAGCAGGCCGGACGCGGAGATGCTCGCGACCGACGGATCGAGCGTGCTCCAGGCGACCGGCGGTGTGACGGTGCCGCCCAGCGTGAACTGCTGCGTCGCGCCGGCCAGCAGCGTGACGGCGTCGGGGCTGACCGTGACGAGCGGCAGTGGGGAGACCGAGATCGAGCCCGACGTCACCTTGGCCGTCAGCGTCTCGTTGAACAGCGCGGTCGACGCTGAGACGCCGGTGCCCGCCGCGAGCACCGTGCTGAACGTGACGTAGCACAGCACGCCCGATCCATTCAGGTCGCTGCCGCCCGCGAAGTCGATCGTGCACGTGCCGGAGCCCGCGCCGAAGCCGACGGGGCCGTAGCCGTTCAGCAGCGTGCCGGGCGGCGTCGTGACGCCGGTCGCGGTGACCACCGCGGGGTTGAAGTCGAGCGTGATCTGTCCGGAGCGGATGCCGAGGCCGGTGAGCGACGTGACGGTGAGCGGCAGCGTCACTTGCTGGCCGATGACCGGGGACGCCGTTCCAATCGTCAGCCCCATGCCGCGGATCAGGATGTCGCCGTCCGACTGGTCCGCGTGCCCCGCGTTGTCGAGCGCGTTCACGCGCACGGTCCCCGGCGCCACGCCGGTGAGCACGCCCGCGCTCGAGATGGTCGCGATCGACGCGTTGGTCGTGCTCCATGTGACCGGCGGCGAGACTCCCCCCGAGACACTGAACGCCAGCGTCTGCCCGCGTACGACTTCGCCGGTGTTGGGGGAGACGGTGATGACCGGCGTCGGGTTGATGGTCAGCGTGCCGTTCACGGTCGTGTCGAGCGGCGCGCCCTCGTTGAACGTGAAGTTCGACAGCGTGAGCGTCGTGCTGTTGCCGGCGAGCTGCGCCGGGTCGATCACGAAGCGCACGGTGACCAGCGTGCCGGCGCCACTGATCGGATTGGGCCCCGCATGGCTCACGCTGATCTTGCCGGACGTGACGTTGAACGTGGCGTTGCCCCAGCCCGCGGTTCCGACGAGCGTGCCGGTTTCGAGCACGTCGGTGGCGGTCACGAGCGTGGGGCTGTACGTGAGGTCGAACTGGAACGAGCGCACGCTGTCCGGGACGGCGAGCGCGGTCGTGTTGATCGCGATGTCGACGGTCTGCCCGGCGATCCCGGCGCCGTTGCCGGCGGTGACGCGCACCGCCCAGGCCGGCGCGGCCGCGAGCAGCGTGGCGGCCAGCGCGAGGCCGAGCGCCTGCAGTGATGTCTTCCGATGCGTTCGCATGGCGTTCTCCTGGAGTTGGGAACGCGTCAGCGAACGACGGTCAGGCGGCGCGTGGCGTGGAGCGCTCCGGCGCGCACGTCGAGGAAGTACAGCCCGGGTCCGACGCGGCTCCCCGAGCGGTCGCGCAGGTCCCAGGTGAACGAGCGTTCGCCGGCCGGCAGCGCGCCGTCGAACACCGCGCGCACGACGCGGCCCGAGACGTCGAGCACGCGCAGCGACACGCCCTCCTCGGCGCGAGCGAGCCCGAGGCGGACCTGCATCCGGTCGCCGGCCGGGTTCGGAGACGGCAGCCCGACGAACGACACGCTCGGCGTCACGACGGGCGGCGGCGCGGGAGCGATCGTCGTCGCGTTCACGCGCGCCCAGGCCAGGCGCGGCGGCGTCCACGAATCGCCCGTCGCCGGGAAGCGCAGCGTCGCGACTTCGCCGGCGGCGATCGGCCTGGCCGAGGCGAGGGCCACGCGGCCCGCGCCGTCCGCGACGTTCGCCGCGGTGAGCGTGGCGCTCGGATCCGCCGCGTCGACGGTTCCGAGCGTCGCCGCGGCGCCGTCTTCGACGCGCAGTTCGACGGAGTAGATCGGCGCGTCGCCGGTCGCCGTCACCGGAACGAGCCACTCGTCGCCGACACGGCGCGCGGTGCCGAGCGCGACCGCGAACGCGTCACCGTGGCTGCGCGACAGCGCGGCGGTCGAGCCCGGAGCGACCGGGTGCGCCGAGTTGTTGAGCGCGGGGAACGCCTTGATGATCCCGGCGACCCACTGAAGGATGTACGACGCGTCGAGGCCGGTCACGTTGTTGTCGCCGTCGACGTCCGCGACCTGGGCCTGCAGCGGGCTCAACGTGTAGAGCGAGACCAGCGACTGCATGACGAGCGACGCGTCGTAGGCCAGCACCTGACCGTTGAGGCTGACGTCGCCGAGCAGCTGGTTCACCAGCCCCGAGACCTTGAACGGCGTGTAGTCCACGTTGTTGCTGACCTTGTCGCCGAGGCCGGCGTTGAGGCCGAGGCCGCACAGGTCGGCGGTCGCCGAGTTGTCGTTGGGCCCGCTGGCCGCGCCCCACCAGCAGCTGTCGGCGTCGACGCAGAACGAGGCCCCCGTGTTGTTGATCGCGAACTGGGTGTTGCCGAAGAAGCTGCACTCGTGCACGCGCGGATTGCTCGCGCCTTCGACCGAGATGCCGACCGCATTCGCGCTGATGAGGCACGAGTCCACGCTCGGCGAGGAGTTCACGCAGCGCAGGACTCCGGTCGTCGTTCCTGATCCGCCGTAGCGCATCACGCAGTTCTTGAAGCGCACTTGCGGGTCGATGGCCGTGCCGTCCACCGTGATGTAGTTCCAATCGCCGGCCGCGGGCGGGTTCAGGTTGCCGTCGTTGTTCGTGTCGCCGCCGTAGAAGTCGTCGCGGTACGACGTGAACACGATGAGGCTCTCGGGCTGCACGGTTCGGCCCTCGGCGAGGAACGCGCGCTGAATGAAGATCGACGCGCTGCCGTTCGACTTCACGATGAGCCCGGGCTGCAGCGTCACGGTCGCGCCGAGGCCGGTCGTGAGCTGGCCCTGCAGCAGGTACGGCATGTTGTTGCGCCCCGACACCGCGCGGATCTTCCACAGGATGTCCTGCGCGATGCTCTCGCCGATGATGCCGAGCGCGGTGTACGTGTTGCCCAGGAACTGCACGTTCGTGAACACCGGATCGCTGACGAGCGACATCATCACCGGCACGTTCGACGAGGAGTCGATCTGGCAGTTCGTGAAGATCGGCGTGGCGTTGCCCTCGATCTGCACGCCTGGGCCGCTGGTGGAAGTGATGAGGCAGTTCGTGATCGGCGGACCCGAGCTCGTGAACTTGAGCGCGCCGTCTCCGGCGAAACCGGCGTAGCGGAAACGACAGTTGGTCAGCACGGTCGCGGTGTCGTTGCTGATCGCCGAGAAGCGGATGCCGTACCACTGCCCGGCACCGGGCACCGAGAGCACGCCGTCGCCCTTGATGTCGCCGCCGAATGCGTCGTCGGCGCTCGACGTGAACACGATCAGGCTGTCGGGCTTGCCGACCGCGCGCAGCGCGCCGTCGATGTTCACCAGAATGCCCATCGGATCCGAGAAGACGCGGCCGAACTTGATGACGACGCCGGGATCGATCGTCCACTTCGCGCCGAACGCGATGGTGATCGTTCCCGTCGGGCAGTACGCGATGTTGCTGATGCCGCTGATCCGGCGCACGCCGGTGTGCACGTTCTGCGCGATCGTCTCGTCCAGCAGTCCGAGCGCGGTGTACGTGTTGTTCGCCATCGACACCAGGTCCGGATGCGGGAACTGCGGGTCGCTGACCAGCGAGAACACGATCGGCAGCTGCGTGCAGTTGAGGATGCTCGTCGAGTCGACGACGGGCGCCGAATTGCCGGTGAACGTCATGGCGGTCACGTTCTGGAAGAACTCGAGGTGCACCAGCCGCGGACTCGCGCTGTTCGTCTGGATCGTGCCGCCGTCGTTGCCGCCCGCGCCGCCGAACTGGAACAGCACGTTGCGGAGCACGCACGAGGCGTCGACGCTCTGGTCGTTGAAAACGATCGAGCCCCAGTCGCCGGCCTGAGGCGTGCTGGCGTCGTTCGGCGTCGTGTCGCCGCCATAAAGGGGGTTGTCGTCGCGGCGCGACGTGATGAACACGCGGCCGGTCGTCGTATTGCTGCCCACGATGTTGAGCGCGCCGTTCACCTGGAACAGGGCGAACGAGCTGCTCGGCTTGAGCACCACCTGCGGATCGACGCTCAGCGTCACGCCGGTGCTGATCGTGATCGTGCCGGTCGGCAGGTACGCGTAGGTCGGCGAGCCGACGCCCGGGCGGTACCGGAGGCGCGCGTCTTGGGACAGCGTCTCGGAGAGCAGCGCGATCGCGTTGTAGGCGTTCGACGAGTACGTGTTGTTCGTCGAGATGGTTGGATCCGAGAGCGCGGACATCACGATCGGAGCGGCCGAGCAGTTGTTGATGTCGCACGAGTCGATGAGCGGCGTGCCGTTGCCGTCGACGCGAATGCCGTACGCGGACTTGCTGATGAAACAGTTCGTGATCGGGGCCGCGGCGCTCGTGTACCACACCGTCGCCGCCCAGCCATCGAACGGACCGTTCGATCCGTAGGTGAGGCGGCAGTAGTTCAGCTTGCTGACCGCGTCGTTGCTCGTTCCGGTGAAGTGGATGTACGTCCAGTTGCCCTGGGTGGGCGTCGTCGACGAGCCGTCGCCGTTCGTGTCGGGCGGATTGCCGTACAGGTCGTCGCGGATCGACGTGAAGACGATCGGTTGCGACACCGTGCCGTTGGCCACGAGTCCGCCGTCGATGATGAACCCGCCGCCGCCCAGTTCGTTCTTGATGACGACGCCCGGGTCGATGGTGAGGATCGCCGGGCTCAGCATCTGCACCGGGCCGTTCATGAGCACGTACGTGATGTTCGTGAAGCCGGCGACGTTGCGGAAGAAGATGTGCGAGTCGACGGCGATCGGTTCGCCCTCGAGGCCGAGGGCGGTGAGCGCGTTCGCCAGGAAGCTGATGCCGGAGAACGTCGGGTTCGCGGACACCGACAGGAGGATCGGCGTCGACGAGCAGTTGTTGATCGCGACGTTCGTGACGGTGGGGTTGGAGACGCCGAACATGGCGAGGCCGTGACCGACGTCGCTCAGCAGGCAGTTCGACACGCCGATGCTGTTGTTCGTCATCTCGACCACGCCCTGGCTCGCGCTGTTCGAGCCGAACTTGAGTCGACAGCGCTGCACGGACCCGGTCGCGCCCTGGTTGAACACGACGCGGCCCCAGTCGCCGCGATTGGGCGCGCTGATCGATCCGTTGTCGTTCGTGTCGCCAGGCTGGCCGAAGTTGTCGTCGTGGATCGAGGTGATCGTGATCGTGTCGCCGACCGCGGACGTGCCGTTCATCGTCAGATTGCCGAACACGTTGATGAACCCGCCGCCGATCGGCTTGATCACGACTCCCGGATTGATCGTGAGACCGGCTCCGGCGTTGATCGTCAGCGAGCCGAACAGCACGTATGTGATGTTCGAGATCGGGTTCGCGCCCACGGTCGCACCGCGCTGCGGCAGCGTCGCGAACGTGCCGCCGGTGAGCGTCCCGCCGCGCAGGCCGAACGCGTCGTAGCCGTTGTTGCTGCTCGAGAACACGAGGCTGCTCAGCACCGGCGTGGCCGTGAAGTCGAGCACGATCGGCGTCTGCGTCGACGCTTCGATGCTGGTGTTCACGAGCGCGGGCGCGGCGTTGCCCTGGCAGTCGACGCCGTAGTAGGAGCGGCGGATCACACAGTTCGTGATGCTGTCCGTGGCGCTCGTGAACGTCAGCGCCCCGGTCGCGCCCGTGCCGCAGTAGCGGATGTCGCAGAAATCCAGCCGGCTGTTGTCGGGGCTGGTGTCGGGCCAGATGATGCCGCCCCAATCCGACGCGGCCGGGACGCTCGCGCCGTCGCCGGCGGTGTCCCCGCCGATGGCGTCGTCGCGGATGGACGTGAAGAACACGTTGGACGGCGCCGTGCCGAGACAACGCAGCGTGCCGTTCACGGTGAGGCTGCGTCCCGAATCGAACTTCACGATGACGCCGGGTTGGATGTTCAGCGTCACGCCGCTGTTCACGGCGAAACTGTTGCGCACCCAGAACACCGTGCCCACGAGCGTGCCGGTCGGGCCCCACGTCGAGGTGACCGCCACGTTCGTCGTGATCTGCACGACCTGAGCCTCGGCACGCGGGGCGAGGCTGAGCGCGACGGAGGCCGCGAGTGCGACGGTGAAGATGGGGAGGCGTGAAGCGCGCGGCGAATGCTGGATCACGGCGCACGCGGGACGGCGAGGGGCAAGGCGGCGCATCGATGGCTCCTTGGCTCATCAAGGGGGAGGTGGCCCGATGAACGATCGGAACCACCGCGAGCACGGGCACGGGAAGCCTGCTCTCCAGTAACGCGTGGCGCAAGACGAAATCAGTTCGTCACTCGCAGATTGTTTGCACCGTCGAAGAACACGACACTTCTTCGCGCGACATGGCTTCGTTGCTCGTTCCAGAGCAACTCGAGTGCCGCGGGCGAGCGTTCCAATGCATCAATCAGTCGCAACCGCGGCCGTGTTTGAGCGCCGCGGCGCGCCGGAACTTTCCCCGCCCGGCGCCTGCGCCCGCGTTGTATGCTGTGAGCCGCTTTCGGGCACACCATCCCGCAATTCCAAGACGCCCGATGGCTCACGCGGACAGGAGCGCCCATGGCGCCCGACCGCATGCGGCAGTTGCCCTGAACTGCCGGGAGACACGGGCCCCGAGAGCCCCGACTTTGCCGGCTGACTCGATTGCGAAGGAGGCAGTTCCATGTCGGCGCCACGCGACCAGGCCGTGATCAACGGCCACTCGACCACGACCGCGGTCGAAACCATTCAGACCTACATCGGCGGCCGTTGGGTCGCGTCCGACGCGACGCGTTTCGGCGAAGTGCGCAACCCGGCGAACGACGAGCTGCTGGCGCGCGTGCCGATGGGCGGCGCGTCCGACGTCGATCGTGCGGTGCAGGCCGCCGCGAAGGCGTTCCCGCTGTGGCGCCGCACGCCCGTCGTGAATCGCGTGAAGCCGCTGTTCAAGCTCAAGTACCTGCTCGAGGAGCACCTCGAGGACGTCGCGCGCACGTGCACGCGCGAACACGGCAAGACCATCGACGAGTCGCGCAACAGCGTGCGCCGCGCGATCGACAACGTGGATCTGGCCATCGGCACGCCCGACCGCATGATGGGCACGTCGCTCGAGGACATCGCGGCCGGCATCGACTGCCACACCGTGCGCCAGCCGCTCGGCGTGTTCGCGGCGATCACGCCGTTCAACTTCCCGGCGATGGTGCCGTTCTGGTTCCTGCCGCACGCCGTGGCCTGCGGCAACACGTTCATCGTGAAGCCGAGCGAGCGCGTGCCGCTTTCACAGATCAAGATGTTCGAGCTGTTGCACGAGGCCGGCTTCCCCGAAGGCGTCGTCAACCTCGTGCACGGCGGCAAGGAAGCGGTCGACGCGATCCTCGATCACCCGGGCATCTCGGGCGTGTCGTTCGTGGGCTCGACGCCGGTCGCCCACTACGTCTACAAGCGCGGCGCCGAGAAGGGCAAGCGCGTGCAGGCGCTGGGCGGCGCGAAGAACTTCGTGGTCGTGCTGCCGGACGCCGACATGAACCGCGCCGCGGCCATCTCGACGGAATCGTGCTTCGGCTGCGCCGGCGAGCGCTGCCTCGCGAACAGCGTCGTGCTGGCGGTCGGTGACGCGCACGCCGCGATCAAGGAGAAGCTGGTCGCGGAGGCGAAGAAGCTGAAGGTCGGCGACGGCCTCGAGGCTGGCGTCACGATGGGCCCGGTGATCACGAAGCAGCACCGGGAGAAGGTGCTCGGCTACATCGAGAAGGGCATCGCCGAGGGCGCGACGCTGCTGCTCGACGGGCGCGCGCATCCCGATCCCAAGAACCCGAACGGCTACTTCCTCGGCCCCACGATCTTCGACGGCGTGACGCCCGAAATGACGATCGGCCACGAGGAGATCTTTGGCCCCGTGCTGTGCCTGATGAAAGCGAAGGACTTCGACGAAGCCGTCGAGATCGTGCGCAAGCACGAGTTGGGCAACGCCACCAGCATCTTCACGAGCAGCGGCAAGTGGGCGCGCGAGTATCGCTATCGCGTCGAGCCGAGCATGCTCGGCGTCAACATCGGCGTGGCCGCGCCCATGGCGTTCTTCCCGTTCGGCGGCGCGAAGCAGTCGTTCTTCGGCGATCTGAAGGCGCACGGCCGCGACGCGATCGAGTTCTACACCGACAAGAAGGTGGTCATCACGCGCTGGCTGTAGCGCGTGATGAATGAGGCGGCGGAGATGATCCGCATGACGACCGGCGGCGCTCACGGGCGCCGCCGTCTCGTTTGGTGCGCGCTGCTCGTCGGGTGCTTCGCGCTCGTCGCCGTGCGCGCGCGGGCGGACTGGGACGGCGCGGCCGCGCCCGCCGCGCCGACGCGCCCTGCCGCAGGCGAGCCGATGGGCATGGCGACCGTACGTAACGTGCAGATGGCCGCCGACAGCACGGGACGCCTGCGCGTGACCGGCCGCTTCGGCAGCTTCGAGATGACGAAGCCGACGGTCGGGACGAACGGCGTCTTCAGCCGCCACGTCGAGGTGGCCGGCACCGCGACGCGAGTCCCGGAGCGCTTGATCCCGTGGTCCGACATCGACCGGATCGAGGCGCGCCACGACCGGGCCCGCACCGGCGCGGCCGTCGGCGCGGGCGTCGCGATGGCCGGCGCGGGGGCGCTTGTGCTGGCGAAGTCGGATCACGCGGACGGGATCGGCGTCATGCTGGTGTCGATCGGCGTGCTCGTGTTCGCCGAGCCGGTCATGTTCGGCGCTCGGGTCCTGGGTGGTCTGTACGGCCATCAGATCGAGGACTGGCGCGTGTGCTACGAGGCGGGCGGCGGCTCCCATGCGGCCGCCGCGACCGCACCCCGACCGGCATCGTCCCCATGAATCCCGCCGCACAGGTCCCCGCGCGCATGCGCACCGTCGTGCTCGGTGCGATGGCTGTCGTGCTGTCGTGGGCCGGTCCGGCGCATGCGGTCGCGCCGCCCGACAGCGCGCAACTCGGGACGCTGCGCTCCGCGATCGCCTCGGGAGCCCTGATCGGAATCTCGACGTCGCGTTACGAACTCCTGCGGCGCGGCGTCACGGTGGACGAGAGTTTCGTCACGGTGCGCACTCAGGGGCGCGCGGCGCTCGTCCTGTCGGGCGCGCCGGAGTCCGGAATCGAGCGGCGCATCCCGTGGGCCGACATCGAACACGTGAACGAGGTGCACCCGCGCGGCGGCCGCGGATTGCTGATCGGCATACTCGTCGGCGGGGCGCTGGGCGGGGCTCTGGTGGCAATCAACGGCCCCGACATGTTCGAGAGTGGCGACGGCGGCGCCGTCGCGTACGCCATTCTCCTGACGAGCGCCTCCGCGACCGCGGGTCTGGTGTCGGGGCTGGCGAATCCCTCGAGGCATTCGCTGTATCCCTAGGCATCGATAGACATCGATCCCGCCGTGGGCGAGGGATGCGCTCGGGGGACGTTCCCGCGTCTAGCGGACCACGACCTCGGCCAGCACACCGGCTCCTCGAGAATCTTCCGGATGTAGGCGAGCAGCACGCCATTGTCGACGGGCTTCTGCAGGAACGCGCTCGCCCCCGCTTTGATGGCCTTCTGCTTCGTCGCCAGGCGATCGCGCGCCGACACCACGAGAATCGGGACCATCGAGAGCCTGGTCGTGAGCTTCAGGCGCTCCATGACCAGGAAACCGTCGCCGGCCGGCAGTCCGAGATCGAGGATGATCAGATCCGGATGGTGACGGCGTGCCTCGGTGATCCCGGAGATGGCATCGACCGCGAAGTAGGGGTCGTACCCATTCGCCTTGAGTCGGATCTGATAGCCCTGCCGGATGGCCGGGTCGTCGTCGATGATGAGGATCTTCTTCATGACGCTCTGCTCCCTTACATACGGCTGCGGACCGTCGGAACGGTCATCGCGTACTCCGGCATGCCGACCCGGCGTGGTTCCTGGCCCGAACCTTCGAGCAGGAAGGCCATCGCGAAATCGAATGCTGGATTCAGGCGCTCGCCTGAAGAAGTGCGGGATTCATTCGGGCCGTCGAGGGGGCGGCCGTGTCCCAACCGGGGGGCGATTGGCTTTGAGACTCGCCGCGAAGATGAAGAACCACTTCGCGCCTGGTGCATGAGGAGTATCGGCAACTAGTGCGGGCCGCGACACGAGATTCTCGCCGACACCGAGGAAGACGTGACCGGGGGTGGGTCGGCCTGGCCCGTTTGCTGACACGGCGGCCGAGCCAGGGGTTCCCCTCTCAGGTTCGCGGCCCAATCGGCCGAAAACTCCGGAGTCCGCTCCTTCTCGACCCACCGGTGACCGACGACGTGAACACGGCCAATCCATTCGCCCCGGCACTGCCGCGCCAGTTCTTCCTCGAGACGATTGGCGCCGGCGAAGCCCTGCGCCGCCTCGACGATGGGCTCGGCCAGCGCGAGCCTTTCCTGATCGTGACCGGAGAACCCGGGATCGGAAAGTCCGCGCTCGCGAACGAGGCGGTCGCGCGCTGGGGCCCTCGCGTCCTGGCGGCCTACCTCGCGTTCCCCGCGACCACCCGCGACGAACTCCTGGGGGAGATCCTGCGCCGTTTCGGCGCGGAGCCCGCGGACGGCGCCGGCGGGGCGAAATGGATCGCCTGCCTCGAAGCCGCGCTGTTGAAGATCTCGGATCGCAGCCAGGTTCCGATCGTCGTCGTGGACGATGCGCACCTTCTGTCTCGCGAGCTGCTCGACACGCTGCGCCTGCTCGTGAACGCCGCGCAGCAGGCGGGCCGGTCGCTCGAGGTGCTGCTCGTCGGTCTGCCATCGCTTGAAGCCGCGATCGACGATCCGGCGCTCGCGGCGCTGCGCCAGCGCGTCTCCGTGCGCGCGAGGCTCGAGCCCTTGTCCGCGGGCGAGACGCGGCGCTACATCCGCCATCGCGTCACGCTCGCGGGCGGCGACGGCTCGACGCTGTTCTCGCGCAAGACCTGCGCGGAAATCGCGACGCTGTCTCACGGCGTGCCGCGCGCGATCAACGCGCTCGCCGGCGACGCGCTGCGCCTCGCGCGAGCCGCCGGCCGGCTGGCCGTCGAACCGGAGCACGTGCGCAACGCGGTGACGGCGCTCTCGGGCGTGCTGCCCAAGGCCGCCGCGGGCGAGTTCGCCGACGATGACACCGCGCCGCCAGTCTCGGCTCGGCCAGCGGCCGCGAAGGTTGCGGCGCCGGCGCCCGTCGTGAAACCTGTCGCCGCGCCGCCGCCGGTCGTTGCCGCGCCGCCGCCGGCCGTTGCCGCGCCCGCGGTCGCTGCGCCAGTCGCCGCGGCCTCGAAGCCCGCCGTTGCCGCGCCGCCCGCATTCGCCGCGCCACCCGCCGCCGCGGCGAAGCCCGTCATCCCCGCACCATCGGTCACCGCCACGACGTCCGCGCAGCCGCCAACGCCCGCCGCCCCGCCGCGCGCTCCCGAGAAATCGGTGGCTCCGGCCGTCGCGAGCGCACCGGCCGAGCGCGTGACCGCGCCGCATGTGCCACCCGCGGAGTTCACGTCGGCGCCTGCCGCTTCGAACGTTGCTCCCATCGAGACGGCCAGCCAGGATCCGCACGAGTGGGTCGCTCGATTCATCGGAGACAAGGGCCCTCTCAAGATCGGCTCTCAGGTGGGCGCCGACACGACGTGGGAGCCGCTATTGGAATCGGGGTCCGTGGAGTCCGCGGCGGCCGAGCCGATCGACGCGCCTGCCAACGCGTCTGCGAAGACGCCGGACAGGCGACGCGACCGGCCGGGCCATGGCCACCGCAGGCGGACGGATCGCCCGGGCGGCGTCGTGCTCCAGTGGCGTCAGCCTTTCGGGCGCGGATTCCGTGTGGCCATGGCCGCCGGCTTCGCGGTCCTCGCGCTAATCTTCTTCGGCCTGCGCGCGGTCAACAAGGGGCGGAGCGTCGTCGCGGCGCCCGCGAGCGTCGAGCCGGCAGGAGGGGAGGCGCCGGCCGCGACTTCGTCACGCGCTCCCGAGGCTTCGCGCGCCGCTCACGGACAAGCCGCGGCGCGCAACCGCGCGGAGTCGGCAGACGGTGCGGCGCCGACCCTGAAGGCGCCGTACACGATCGAAGTGGCCGCGCGGCTCGATCTCGACAGAGCCTTCGAAGAGCGCCGGCGACTCCAGGACCTGACAGGAATCGAAGGCTGGGTCGTTCCCGGCACGCAGCCCGACGCGCATGACTACCGCGTCGTGCTCGGCATCTTCCGTTCGTACGCGAAGACCAGGTCCGCCGCCGAAATGCTGGTGCGCAGCCGGACCCTGCCGCACGCGACCGTGGTCTCGCTGCCCTCACACAGCGTGAGACAGTAGGCGGGCGCGGCGATCGCCGCTCGCTCCCGCCGCGGTCGGCTTCACGCCACGACGACAGCGTCCTTCCTAACCGAGCGCCACCTTCTCGACCACGGGCTCGTCGAGAATCTTGCGGATGTAGGCGAGCAGCACGGCGTTGTCGACCGGCTTCTGCAGGAACGCGGTCGCCCCCGCCTTGATGGCTTTCTGTTTCGTCGCCAGGCGATCGCGCGCCGACACGACGAGAACCGGAATCAGCGCCAGGTACGTGGCCGCCTTCAGCCGCTCCATGACCAGAAAGCCGTCGCCGGCCGGCAGCCCGAGGTCGAGGATGATCAGATCGGGCATCTGGCGACGAGCCTCGGTGAAGCCGGAGATGGCATCGACCGCGAAGTACGGATCGTACCCATTCGCCTTGAGTCGGATCTGATAGCCCTGGCGGATGGTGGGGTCGTCGTCGATCACGAGAATCTTCTTCTTTTTCATGATGGTCTGCTCCTTTGGATTCCCACCGCGATCCGCTCCGTGATGCGTTGACTGACGCTCTCGATGCGTTCGTCGTTCGACGCCCCGTCGGCGGCCTCTCCGAGATCCAGAACGCTCGCCGACACCGAGCACGACAGGCCGGCCTTGCGCAGCGGATCGAGGCCGTCGAGCTCGCTCCGGATGCGCGCACTCAGCGCGTCCATCTCGCCGTCCACCGCCGTGGTCAGCACGAACGCGCATTCGTTCCTCTGGGCTGCCCCCATTTCGGGCAACAGGAGTTCGGCGTCCACAGACAGGCAGGAGCGCACCGCCGCGCGCGTCTCGCGCGTCCAGTGCTGCCACGTCTCGTCCACGACGGTGCCACGCTCCGAGTCGATGGCGACCGAGACGAGCGCGACGGGCGTGTGGCTACCCTGCAGCATGGGCGTGATCATCCGGGTCAGGGAGAATCGCGGGAGCGTGAAAGAGAAGACCGAGCCCTTGCCGGGATCGCTCGTGACCCAGATCCGGCCGCCCTGCTGGGTCACGAGTTCGCGGCAGATGAACAGGCCGAGACCGAGACCGCGGCGGCCCTCGTCGGACGTGCTGGCGACGCGATACAGCCGATCGAAGATCTTCTCGGTCGAGTCCAGAGCGATGCCGCAACCGGAATCCTCGACTTCGACCAACAGCATCCTGGGGTCGATCGGGTGGACACACGTGCGAATCATCACGACGCCATTGGCAGGCGTGAACTTGATCGCGTTGTCGAGAAGAATGATCAGGACCTGGCGCAACCGCTTCGGGTCGGCGTACGCGGTCGGCAAATCCGAGGGCACGTCGAACGACAGCGTGATGTGCTTGTCGCGCGCCGCGCCCTGCAGCGTCGTGGCGGTGTAGCCGATGACGTCGGCGAGCGACGTGCATTCGGGAGCGACGCTCAGCCTCCCGCCCTCGGCGCGCCCGGCGTCGAGGATGTCGTCGATCATGCCGCGCAGCTGCTCCACGTTGCGCAGGATGATATCGAGGTGCTCCTGTTGGGCCGGAGTCGTCGGCCCCGACAGATCGTCCGCCAGGATCGTCACGAACTGATAGATCGCGGTGAGCGGCGAGCGGAGCTCGTGCGACACGTCGGAGAGGAACTCGTCGCGAAGTTGGAGCTGCAGTCCGCGGATGACGTCCGCCTCGACCTGCGTCCGCTGCCGCCGGATGGCGTGACGAATGGCCCTCATCAGGCCCGCGGCGTCGAGCTGTCCCTTCACGAGATAGTCCTGCGCGCCTTCCTTCAGCACCTGAGTGGCGAGCGATTCGTCGTCCAGTCCGGTCATGATCACGATGGGCACGGTGGGGGCGACCGCATGGGCCTGGCGCACGGCTTCGGGGCCCTGCGCGTCGGGCAGTCCGAGGTCCAGCAGAACGACGTCGGTTTCGCCCGCGGCCAGGTGGCTCGCGATATTGCTCATGCGGTCGATTTGTGTGATGTGGACGCTGGGCCCGTGCTCGTTCCGCAGCAGCTCACGAAGCAGGCGCACGTCGTGCTCGTTGTCCTCGACGAGCAGCACCCTCACCGGGGGAAGCTTCATTTTCCGGCCTCGTGAGGAAGGCGCGCGATCGACAGCCAGAAATGCAGGACCTCGACGAGCGCGTCCATGTCGACCGGTTTCGGGACGTAGCAGTTCGCGCGCAGCCGGTAGCTCTGCTGGATGTCCACGGCCGATTCCGAGGTCGTCAGGACGACGACCGGGATGCTCATGAGCGCCGGATCGTCCTTGATGGTCTTGAGCACCTCCCGGCCGCCGAGTCGCGGCAGATTCAAGTCGAGCAGCACCAGGCTGGGTCGCGGAGCGGCACTGAACGCACCCTGACGCCCCAGGAATTCGAGGGCCTCGACGCCGTCGCTCACGACGTGCAGTTCCAGCGGGAGGGTGGAGCTGCGCAGCGCTTCCCGCGTCAGGCGCACGTCTCCCGGACTGTCCTCGACCAGGAGAATGTTGATCGGCGCGCGAGTGGCTTCGTTCTTCCGCGTCATTTCTGATGACCATTCGCGATCGCGAAGTGGAAGGTCGAGCCGTGCCCCGGCTGCGATTCGACCCAGATCCTGCCGCCGTGTCGCTCCACCAGCTTCTTGCAGATCGCGAGCCCGATCCCCGTGCCGCTGTATGCGTCGCGACCGTGGAGACGCTGGAAGATGACGAAGATCCGCTCGAAGTGCTTCGCGTCGATGCCCAGGCCGTTGTCCTGGACGGAAAAGACATGTCCTTCTCCGCGCTCGTAGCGGGCGGTGACGTGAATACGCGGGGGCTCGGCTCCCCGATACTTGATCGCGTTTCCCACGAGATTCTGGAAGATCTGCTCGAGTTGAGCCGGATCCATGTGGAGTCGGGGCAGCGGGCCGTGCGTGACGAC
This sequence comes from Saccharimonadaceae bacterium (SeqCode), assembly GCA_035494735.1. Classification (GTDB taxonomy): domain Bacteria; phylum Eisenbacteria; class RBG-16-71-46; order RBG-16-71-46; family RBG-16-71-46; genus DATJGS01. The sequence goes on along the minus strand of DATJGS010000019.1, from coordinate 129,707 downwards.
GGCCGAGCCCTCCTTCATCGCACCTTCGAGGTTCGCGAGCGCCTCGTTCAGGGCGTCTTCGCTGCTGATTTCCAATATCCCTTCGTCGGAGCTCCCCGCGCGCGAGTAGGCGAGCAGGTCCTGGATCAGCTGGCGCATCCGCGTCGAGCCATCGACGGCGAACGAAATGAATTCGTCCGCGTCGGCCCCGAGCCTCCCTTTGTAGCGCTGCGCCAGGAGCTGGGTGTAGCTCGCGACCATACGCAGCGGCTCCTGCAGGTCATGCGACGTCACGTAGGCGAACTGCTCGAGTTCGGCGTTCGAGCGCTTCAGTTTCTCGATCGTCAGAACGAGCTCGTCTTGCGCGCGCTTGCGCTCGGTTCCATCGCGAATGGCGGCGAGCGCGAGCACGCCATCGACGGTCTCCAGCGGGCTGAGACTGATCTCGACGGGAAACTCGGTGCCGTCCTTGCGCAAGCCGAAGAGGTCGAGACCCTCGCGCATCGCACGCCGTCTCGGCGAGACGAAGAATCCGTGCCGATGGTCGCCGTGCACGTGGCGAAACCGCTCGGGAAGCAACATTTCGACGGACGCTCCGAGCAGCTCGGCGCGGGTGTATCCGAACAAGTGCTCGATCTGCCCGTTGGCGAGTTCGATGAGTCCGTCCTGGTTCACCATGAGGATCGCGTCCGGCGTCGCCTCGAGCAGCGCGCGATAGCGCGATTCCGTGCGCAGGCCCGCGTTGAGGTCGCTGAGCACCGTCATGTAACCGCGCAGGGTGCCGGACTGATCCAGCATCGAGGTCACGACGACGCCTGCCCAGTACGGGGAGCCGTTCTTGCGCAGCCGCCACTCCTCGCACTCGAAGCGACCGGTGGTGGCGGCCACCGCAAGCTCGTCGCGAGGCCTGCCCAGTTCCAGGTCGTTTGCGGTGTAGTGCTTGGAAACGTGCTGCCCGAGCATTTCGTCGGCCGAGTAACCGGTCATGCGCTCGGCCCCCTGGTTCCAGCTGGAGACGCGACCCTCGATGTCCAGCATGAACGTCGCGTCGTCGCGGATGCTCTCGACGAGCGAACGAAAACTCTCCTGACCCAGCCGGGCCGCGTTCTCGGAGTCCTTTCGCGCCGTCACGTCGGTGATGACAATCATCCCGCCGCGCAGGACCCCCTCGGGGTCGCGAAGAGGACGTCCGCTGACGGTGATCCACACGTCGTGCGGCATCCGTGTGCGACGCAGGACCATCTCGACGTCCTCGCTGACCTCGCCGCGCATCGCGCGAGCCAGAGGCAGATCCGACGGCGGATAGGGCGTGATCGCGTCCGCCAGGAAGATTCCGAAGTAGTCGCTCCATTGGGACGGATCGACGCCGGGGTTGTCCGGGCCGATGATCCGCTCAGCCGCCGCGTTGACGAGCACAAAGTTGCCTTTGAGATCGGCCACGATCACGCCGTCACGAATCGATCCCAACACGGACTGAAGGGCGAGCTGTGCGTCCGTCGGCGTCCTCCGCCGTCTGGAACGCAGGCTGGCTCCACCGAGGAACGCGGCCACGGGGGCCAGAACGAGGGCCGCGAGTGACGCGCCCGAAGCCATGGGCTGGATTGCGAGGGCGAGAGGGACGACCACGGCAAGGCCCAGAGGCCATGCGCTCCGAAGCAACGGAACGGTCAATGTCACCCCTCGCTTGCCGACCAGCGCGAGTCACGCCTCGGACTGCGAGGCGTCCATCGCGAAATCGACAGCCGGATTCAGCGGCGCGCCCGATATGTTCGGGATCACGATATTTGTTCGAGGTCGCGGGGGGCGACCGTTCACCAACCGAGGGGCGGTTGGCCAGAGTCGTTGAGACTCTTCGCGCAGAAAGGAGAGCTCAATGGCTCCAATCCATCGCGAATGTGACGTCGCGAGTATCGGCAACGTTCAGGCGCGGCGATACGCAATTCGCAGGACTCTCGACTCGGGCTGCCTGCATTTGACGCGACCGGCGGTCAGCGCTCTCCGCTGAACCGCCGCCGATCGCGTCAATGTGTCCGAAATGGGGTCGGAGTGGCCCGTTCACCGAGGACGGCGGGCGCCGTCGGTTCTCAGCTGTCGGCGGGAACGGGCGGCGGATTGACCACCGATTCGATCGTGCGCAGCAGCTTGTCGGGGCTGCAGGGCTTGACGAGGAACGCCGCGGCACGGCCTTCGGCCGCCTTGATCCGATGTTGGGTCTCGTGTCGCGCGGTCAGAAAGATGATCGGAATGGCTCGTGTGTCGTCGTGCGCGGCAAGCGTTCTCGCGACGGAGTGTCCGCTCTGACCGGGCAAGCCGATGTCGAGCAGGATCAGATCCGGGCGCTGGCTCAACGCCACATGCACGGCATCGTCGCCATCCATTGCACTCAGCACTGTGTGACCGGCGGACTGCAAGCGGAGCGCGATGCCGAGATGCATGTCCGCGTTGTCCTCAACCACCAGGATCCGTGCGCTCATCATGGGTTCCCCCTCCCTCTGGTCTTCCGTTCCCCTGGGCTTCACTCCTCCCACGGGGCGAGGCGCTGGGGGTGTTGCAACAAGGGGGCCGCGTTTCGTTGCGTTCTGCCTCCGGTACACGAGGGTGTATCCTGCGCGCTTCACCGTTCGATCCCGCGAGGGGAGCCGGAGCGCTGCCGTCGCTCGAGAGCCGCACGTTCGAGGAGATTCGCGATGCCACGCAAACTCGTTGGCGGACTCATCCAGTGCGCCAACCCGATCAACGACGAATCGCAGCCGGTCGAGAAGATCAAGCAGGCCATGTTCGACAAGCACGTGCCGCTGATCGAAGAGGCGGGGAAGAAGGGCGTGCAGATCCTGTGTCTGCAGGAAATCTTCAACGGCCCGTACTTCTGCCCGGGGCAGGACAAGCGCTGGTACGACGCGGCGGAGCCGGTTCCGGGTCCGACGACCGAAGCGATCGCGAAGATCGGCGCGAAGTACAAGATGGCGACCGTGATTCCGGTCTACGAGAAGGACATGCCGGGCGTGCTGTACAACACGGCCGCCGTCTACGACGCGGACGGCACGTATCTCGGCAAGTACCGCAAGAACCACATCCCGCACACGTCGGGCTTCTGGGAGAAGTACTTCTTCAAGCCCGGCAACCTCGGCTATCCGGTGTTCGAGACGCGCTACGCGAAGGTCGGCGTGTACATCTGCTACGACCGCCACTTCCCCGAAGGCGCGCGCGCGCTGGGCCTGAACGGCGCCGAGATCGTGTTCAATCCGAGCGCGACGGTGGCCGGACTGTCGCAATACCTGTGGAAGCTCGAGCAGCCCGCGCACGCGGTGGCGAACGGCTATTTCATGGGCTGCATCAATCGCGTCGGCACCGAGGCGCCTTGGAACATCGGCAAGTTCTACGGGTCGTCCTACTTCGTGGACCCGCGTGGCAGCTTCCTGGCGCAGGCCAACGAGGACGACGACGCGCTGGTCGTCGCCGAAATGGACCTCGAGTTGATCGACGAGGTGCGCGCGACCTGGCAGTTCTTCCGCGACCGGCGACCCGAAACCTACGACGACCTGGTCGAGCTGTAGTCCGGCAACCGAAGCCTCGCGACGGGCGCCGGCGGCGCGAAGCCGCGGCGCCCGTTTCCCATGACGGGCGCGGCGCCCGTTCCCTCACCCCACGGGTGATTTTGTGTTGCGCGGGGGTGCGGGCCTGGGCGTAGGATTTGGCCGTCGGGCGCGCCGCTTTCACTGGTGAAGACCAACTCCACGATCCCGCACCCCACGACGTCGAGGTTGCCTTGCGCCGACTGGCCCCCACGCTCGCGCTGCTCGCACTCGGTCTCGGCCTCGTGGCCGCGCCGGCGAACCTCGTCTCGCACGTCGCGCTGAACCCCGACTTCGTGCACTTCGAAACCAGCCACGTGCATCCCGCCGCGCTCACGCCCGACGGCACGAAGCTGCTCGTCGTGAACACCCCGGACAACCGGCTCTCCGTGTTCGACGTCACGGGCGCGACGCCCGTGCGCATCGCGGAAATCCCCGTCGGCCTGGAGCCGGTTTCGGTCGCCGCGCGCACGAACGGCGAGGCGTGGGTCGTCAACAATCTCTCGGACGACGTGAGCATCGTCGACCTGGCGCTGTCGCACACCGTCGCGACGCTGCACGTGGGCGACGAGCCGAGTGACGTCGTGTTCGCGGGCGCGGCGAACAAGGCGTACGTCAGCGTGTCGCAGGAGGACGCGGTCAAGGTCTACGACCCGGCGAATCTCGCCGCCGCGCCGGTCGTGATCCCGATCCCCGGCCGCATGCCGCGTGCGCTCGCGCGCAACTTCAACGGCTCGCAGGTCGTCGTCGACGTGTTCCACTCGAGCGCGCAATCGACCGCGCTGTCGGCGGCCGAGGCCGGCGACTCACTGCCGCCGCCCGTCCCCGCGCAGGATCCGACGCTGCCGGCCGCGCCCAAGACCGGGCTCGTCGTCAAGCGCAGCAGCGGCGGATGGATCGACCAGGCCGGTCACCTGTGGAATTCCAAGATCCGCTACCAGGTGCCGCTCAATGAGGTCGTGTACGTCGGCACCGGCACGAACACGGTGCTCGGGCTGCGCGGCGACATCGCCACGATCATGCTGGGCGCGGCCGCGAGCCCGCTCGACAGCGCGGTCGCGGTCACCGGCACGTATTCGATCCTCGAGCAGCGCCTCGAGCCGAACCTGCGCGGTCACTTCACGGAGCAGCGCCTCGCCATCATCTCGCATTTCACCGGCGCGCGAACCGAGGTGCAGCTCAACCCGCACATCAACTACGCCGTGTCGCCCGGTCCTGCGTCCGAGACCGATTCGTCGCTCGGTCTGCCAACCGGCGTGTGCTGGTCGCCGGACGCGCAGCGCCTCTACGTGACGTCACTCGCGAGCGACAAGCTCGGCGTCTTCAACACGAGCGGCACGCCGCTCGCGCGCGTCCGGACAGTCGCGGGCCCGACCGGCGTCGTCGCGGATCCGGCGCGCGCGCGGCTGTACGTCATCGGGCGCTTCCACAACCAGCTCCAGGTGCTGTCGACGGCGAACTTCGCGAGCCTCGCCGTCGTGCCGATCGGCTTCGACCCCACACCCGACGCGATCGTGAACGGCCGGAAGTTCTTCTACGGCGGCTTCACGTCGGGCCACGGCGACCAGGCGTGCGCGAGCTGCCACCTGTTCGGCGACATGGACAACCTGGCGTGGGAACTGGGCAATCCGCTGGGCACGATGGCGCCGGCGCCGCCGAACCAGACCGATCCGCTGCTCCAGGGCTATCACCCGATGAAGGGCCCGATGGTCACGCAGAGTCTGCGCGGGCTGCCGAACACCGGGCTCTTCCACTGGCGCGGCGATCGCGCGGATCTCGGCGCGTTCAACCCCGCGTTCGTGAGTCTGATGGGACGCGCGGCGCAGCTTCCCGACAGCGAGATGAGCGCGTTCGCGGATTTCGTGCTGCCGCTCGTCTATCCGCCCAACCCGAACGAAAACCTGGACCGGACCATGCCCGACGCGCCCGCCGACCAGCCGAGCGCCCTGCGCGGTCAGACGTTTTTCATGAATACGGCGGTCGACGGGCCGCTGCGCTGCGTCGACTGCCACGCGCTGCCGACCGGCACCAACGGCCAGGTCATCGACCACTTCGCGCTGCAGGAATCGCAGGACATGAAGGTCCCGCAGCTGCGCAACCTCTACAAGAAGAGCGGATTCAAGGACACGATCGGCGTCGTCAACAAGCGCGGCTTCGGCTACACGCACGACGGCTCGATCGACAATCTGTTCGACTTCCTCAAGTTCCCCGGCTTCAACTTCGGCAGCCCGGCGTCCGTCGCCGACGCGAACCGCCGCGACGTCGAGCGCTTCCTGCTCGACTTCGACACGGGCCTCGCGCCGGCCGTCGGCTGCCAGATCACGTTCGACGGCGGCAACAACGGCGACGCGACGCTGAACGCGCGGCTCGACACGCTGGTCGCCCAGGCCAACGGCGGCCACTGCGACCTGATCGCGAAGGGTCGGGTCGGCGTGACGCCGCGCGGCTGGTTGTATCAGGGCGGCGCGTGGAAGTCGGACGTTGCGACCGACGCCCCGCTGGCGCGCGCCACGCTGATCGCGCTCGCGTCGGCGGGACACCAGGTGACGATCACCGGCGTGCCGGCGGGCAGCGGCACGCGCATGGGCATCGACCGCGACCGCGACGGGTTCCTGGACGGCGACGAACTGGCGGCCGGCACGGACCCGGGCGACCCGGCGTCGCACCCGAGCGTGTCCGTGCTCGGGGCGCCGCCCGCCCCGATCGGACTGCGTGCGGTGCGGCCGAATCCGTTCCGCGTTTCGACCGCGATCGACTTCGCGCTCGCGCGGCCCGGCGTCGTCGAGGTGGCCGTCTACGACGTGCTCGGACGCCGAACGCGTGACCTCGTCGCCCGTGGACCGATGGCCGCCGGCGCGCACAGTGCGACCTGGAGCGGTGACACGGATGGCGGACGCCCGGCCGCGCCCGGCGTCTATTTCGTGCGCCTCGAGATCGACGGCCGCGCGTGGCGCCGCGCGGTCGTGCGCATGCACTGAGTGCGGGGCGGCAGGCCGGGGCGTCACGCTGGCGCCGGCGTTGTATTCTGACGGCGCCATGAACTCCCAGCCCGAGCGCTCGATCCAGACGCCGCTCCGCGTCGCCGAAGGTCGCTACGTGGTCTTTCACGGCGGCCGCGAGTGCGGGGAAGAGCGCTGGCGCCTCGGGCACGCGGGCGATCACCTGATCGCGAGCGGCGAGCACGAGCTGATCGCGCCCCATCCGTTCCCGAACTTCCAGGGCTATCGCCTGCGCCTGACCGAGGACTTCCGTCTGCTCGGCATGGAGGTCGAATGGCGCGTCGGCCCGCGCGTGGTGCGCGCGACGCACGAAGCGGGTGGCGGCCGCTGGCGCGCGCGCCTCGAGTACGAAGGCCAGACGCGCGAGCAAGAGGGCGACTTCCCGGACGTGTGCGAAGTCGAGTCGACGTCGCCGTTGTTCCAGCGCTTCATCCTGTCGCGGCGCGATTTCGCGCTGGGCGGGGAGCACGAATTCCCCGTGCTGCGCATCGGACCGCCGCTGATGGCGGTGAGCCCCGAGCGCATGAAGCTGCGCTGCGTCGAGCGCGCGGATGTCGACGCGCCGTGGGGCCGCGTCGCCGCGAAGCGCTACATCGTGAGCCTGCCGCCCGCGGAAGAATCCGAGGGCTACACATTCTGGGCCGACGCGAACGACGTCATGCTCGAGAGCTTCGAAGGCCCGGAGCCCAATGCGACGTGGATGAAGCTCGTGGAGCATCGCGCGTGGTGAGCGAAATGCGTTGGCCGGCGCGCGCATGACGGCGCCCGCCCCTTCCATCCACCGCGTCGTCGAGACGGCGCTGTACGTCGACGACATGCAGCGCGCGGTCGCGTTCTATCGGGACGTGCTCGGGCTGCGCGTGTTGTCGGACGGGCAGCGCCTCAGCTCGATCGACGCGGGAGGCGCGACGCTGCTGCTCCTGTTCCACCGCGGCGCGACGCGCGACGGGCTCCAGTTCGACGGCGGCTGGATCCCGCCGCACGACGGCGCCGGGCCGGTGCACGTCGCGTTCGCGATCGGCGCGGGCGACGTCGAGGCGTGGGAGGCGCGGCTCGCGGAGTGCGGCATCGCGATCGAGAGCCGCGTGACGTGGACGCGCGGCGGGCGCAGCCTGTACGTCCGCGACCCGGACGGGCACTCGATCGAGCTGGTGACGCCGGGGACGTGGGAGACGTACTAACCGTTCCCGTCCTTGTCCGGAGCGCGATCCCGGCATAGGATTCCCGGCGCGAGTCTTCGCACTCTCGACATCACACGCCCGCCGATTCCCGCCGCGCACCGCGAGGCGCGCGGATCCGGCCCGACGAATTCCCTACGAACTGCGGGGGAGAAGGACCATGGGACTGCTCATCAAGAACGGCGAGATCGTGACCGCGGCGGATCGCACGGTGGCCGACGTCTACTGCGACGGCGGGCGCATCGTGGCGATCGGCGAGGGGCTGGAGAAGCGCTCGGCCAAGGACGACGTGCTCGACGCCTCGGGGCAGTTCGTGTTCCCCGGCTTCATCGATCCGCACGTGCACATGGAGCTGCCGTTCATGGGCACGGTGAGCTGCGACGACTTCGAGAGCGGCGGCGCGTCCGGCATCGCGGGCGGCACGACGTGCTTCGTCGACTTCTGCATCCCGAACCGTGGGCAGTCGCTGCTCGAAGGCTTGAAGCTGTGGCGCGAGCGCTCCGCGAAGGCGGTCGCCGACTACACGTACCACATGGCCATCACCGGCTGGGGCGACAAGACCGCGGACGAGATGCGCCAGGTCGTCCAGGATCACGGCATCACGTCGTTCAAGGTCTTCATGGCGTACAAGAACGCCATCATGGTCGACGACGGCGAGCTGTATCAGGTGATGAAGCACGCCGCGAAGCTGGGTGCGGTCGTCACCGTGCACTGCGAAAACGGCGACGCGGTGTTCGCCCTGCAGAAGGAACTGGTGGCGCGCGGCGATCTCGGCCCCGAGTTCCATCCGGTGTCACGCCCGAGCCCGGTCGAGGGCGAAGCCACGAACCGCGCGCTCATGATGGCGCGGCTCCACGGCGCGACGGCGTACATCGTGCACATGACGTGTCGCGAATCGGTCGAGGCGCTGGAGCGCGCGAAGCTCGAGGGCCAGCACTGCTACGGCGAGACGTGCCCGCAGTACCTGCTGCTCGACGACACCGTGTTCGCGAAGCCGAACTTCGAGGGCGCCACGTACGTGATGAGCCCGCCGATCCGCCCCGCGCATCGCGGCCACCACGACGCGCTGTGGCGCGGGCTGGCGAGCGGCATGCTCGACAGCGTGGGCACGGACCACTGCCCGTTCCTGTTCGAGCAGAAGAAGATGGGCAAGGACAACTTCACGACGATCCCGAACGGCGCGGCCGGCATCGAGGATCGCCTGCAGCTCATGTACACGTACGGCGTGTGCGAGGGGCGCTTCGACCTGCAGAAGATGGTCGCGCTCGGCAGCACGAACCCGGCGAAGATCTTCGGGCTCTATCCGCGCAAGGGCACGATCGCCGTCGGCGCGGACGCCGATCTCGTGATCTACGACCCGACGAGCGACGGCACGCGCGGCGCGAAGACGCACCACTCGAAGGCCGATCGCAGCATCTTCGAGGGCTTCAAGGTGAAGGGGAAGCCGAGCCACGTCGTGGTGAACGGACGCGTCCAGTTCGCGGACGGCAACCTCAAGGTCGAGCGCGGTGCCGGGCGCTTCATCCAGCGCCAGGTCTCGCGCCGCGGCACGCCGGTGCCCGGACGCGCCACGGCGCCCGCGGGGCGAGCATGAGCGTCCCGCCGCCGGCTCGCGCAACCGCCGCCCGCACGTGGGACGCGATCGTCCCGCTCGATCGCCTGGAGCGGAAGATCGGCGACGGCAAGCCGCTGTATCTCTCGGGCGAGGCCGTGGCCGAGGCCAATCGCTGCCTCTACTGCCACGACGCGCCGTGCGTCGAAGCCTGCCCGACCGGCATCGACATCCCCGGCTTCATCCGCAAGATCGCGACCGACAACCTGCGCGGCTCGGCAAAGGTCATCCTGTCCGCGAACGTGCTCGGCTACTCGTGCGCGCGCGTGTGCCCGGTCGAAGTGCTGTGCGCCGGCGCGTGCGTGTACAACGACTGGCATCGCACGCCGATCGCGATCGGGCGCCTGCAGCGCTACGCGGTCGAGAAGACGTTCGCCTCAGGGGGAGCGGCGCAGTTGTTCACGGCGGCGCCGTCCACGGGCAGGAAGGTGGCGTGCGTCGGCGGCGGGCCGGCGTCGCTGGCGACCGCGGCGTACCTCGCGCTCGAGGGCGTGGCGGTGACGGTGCTCGAGAAGCGCGCCGTGCCCGGCGGGCTCAATTCCACGGGCGTCGCTCCTTATAAGATGGAGGTCGCGGGCTCGCTCGCCGAGGTCGGCTTCATCCAATCGCTCGGCGTCACCATCAGGACCGGCGTCGAAGTCGGACGCGACGTGCAGGCCGCGGATCTCCTGCGCGACTACGACGCGGTGTTCGTCGGCGTCGGGCTCGGCGCGGACGCGAGCCTCGGCATTCCGGGCGAGGACGGCATCGGCGTGGTCGGCGCGACGGCGTGGATCGAGCGCATGAAGCTGGAGCCGGGTTTCGCCGTGTCCGGCGTGCGGCACGCGCTCGTCATCGGCGGCGGCAACACGGCGATCGACGCGGCGCGCGAGCTGGCGCGGCTCGGCGTGCCGTCGGTCACGATGGTGTACCGGCGCACGGTCGCCGAGATGCCGGGCTACGCGCACGAGATGAACGCGGCGCGCGGCGAGGGCGTCACGATGCTGGAGCGCGCCGTGCCGAAGTCGGTGCTGCGCGACGCGACCGGCGCCGTGCGCGGCCTCACGCTCGCCGACGGCCGCGTGATCGACGCGGATTTGATCGTGCTCGGCATCGGCCAGGCGCGGCTGCGCGAGACGCTCGCCACGTTCCCCGGCCTCGCGTTCGACGCGAAGGGCTGCATCGTCGCCGACGCCGCGACCGGTCGCACCGGGAATCCCAAGGTGTTCGCGGGCGGCGACGCGGTGAGCGGCGGGCAGGAAGTCGTGAACGCCGCTCAAGAGGGCAAGCGCGCCGCGCGCGCGATCTGCGCGCTGCTCGGCGTCACGGTGCGGGCGGACGCCGCCATGCACGCGGGGCACGTGTAGGGTCGGCGCGCCGGCGCGAATGCGTGTTTCGGCGGCATCCTCTCCGACATCGGCGAGATTCCACGCGCTAGTGACGCCGTTGCGACAATTCTCTCGCCCGCGCGGCCGTCGTCGCCGAAATTCCTTGGACGCGCCGTGTCGCGCCTCGCAACATGGAGGCGCTGTCTCCCCCGCTCGTCTCGACAGAGGCGAGGCCGTGATGCGGGGGCGCGATGCGGGTCCGCGTGCAGCAACATGAGCGGAGCGGAATCACGCACCGTGTCGCGCCACCCCTAATCCACGCATCAGGCGCAGCGCTAGATGCTCGACTCGGCGTCCTCGAGGATCACCGCGGGCGGCTCGTCCTCGACCAGGTACGCGAACTGGCCGCGGAAGTCCTCCGCGTCGAGCCCGCACGCTTTCGCGCAATCCGCGATCGCGGCCGGATCGTCGAAGTCGTCGCGGCGCAGTCGGATCATGTAGCGCCGCGCGATCCCGTAGCGCGCGGAGCGGATGTCCACGAAGCGCACGCGCGCACGGCCCGTCGACTCGTCGACGAGCGACTCGAACGGAATCGGCACGAAGCGCCCGGCCTCCAGCGTGACCACGCACGCGTTGCCGCCGCCCAGCAGCCACTTCGCCGCGCAATAGCCCAGGTCGCGCGCGTATTCCATGTCGAACGGGATCGGATCGGCGCAGCGCAGCTCGTAGCCCACGTTCTTGGCCACGATGGTCGACGTGACGCCGAGCGCGGTGAGCCGGTCGTGCACCGCGTCCTTCAGGATCTCACCGAAGTTGACCTCGGCGAGGCGCAGGTGGCCGTGCTCGTCGCGCTCCACTTCCTCGATGGCCTCCAAGTCGCGCGGGTCGATGCCGAGGATCACGCCTTCCGCGATCACAGCGATGCCGTCGCGCCGGCCCGCGGCGAGGCGTTTGACGTGCGCGCCGACCAGCGTGTCGACGACCTGGCGCAGCGGAATCGGCCGTCGCGGGAATTCCTCGGGAATCAGCGTGAGCGTGGCGCCGACCGCCTTGCCGATGCCGAGCGCGAGGTGTCCCGCCTTACGGCCCATCGCCACGACGTAGTACCAGCGCGACGTGGTCTTCGCGTCCACCATCAGGTTCTTGACCAGCTCGACGCCGACGTGGCGCGCGGTCTGGTAACCGAACGTATCGACGGACGGCGGCAGGTCGAGGTCGTTGTCGATGGACTTGGGCACGTGCACGACGCGCAGCCGCCCGGCGGACTGGTGCTCGAGGCGCACGGCCGAGAACGCGGTGTCATCGCCGCCGATGGTAATGAGGTCCGTGACGTCGAGGCGGCGCAGCGCGACGATGACGCGCTCCAGGTCTTCACGGTGCCGCGTCGGGTTCGCGCGCGAGATGCCGAGATGCGAGCCGCCGCGGAAGTGGATGCGGCTGACGCCCTCGATGGTCAGCGGGCGCACGTGGTCGATGTCGCCGCGCATCAGCCACTCGAAGCCGTCCTCGATGCCGAGCACTTCGACCCCATGAAGTGCGGCGCGAATGGTCGCGGCGCCGATCACGGCGTTGATGCCGGGCGCCGGGCCGCCGCCGACGAGGATGGCCATGCGTCCGCGCGGCGTCATGGGCGTCCGCGCGCGGCGCGGCGGTCGGCGCTGTCCCGCTCGAGGTCGGCCACGGCACACGCTCCTTTCGAAGAACCTAGGTCCGGGCGCGCTCCAGGCCGTGCGCCGCGATCCATTCGCTGTAGACGCGCGCGCTGGCCTTCGGCGTGCGCTTCAGTGAATCGAAGTCCACGTGGACGATGCCGAAGCGCTTCGAGTATCCCGCGGACCACTCGAGGTTGTCGAACAGCGACCACACGTAGTAGCCGCGCACGTCGACGCCCTGCTGCATGGCGGCGCGCACCGCGTTGAGGTGATCGCGCAGGTAACGGACGCGCAGCGCGTCCACGATGACGCCGTCGGTCGCGGGCGGCGGGTCGGCAATGGCCACGCCGTTCTCGGTGACGTACAGGGGCACGTCGCCGTAGCGCTCGCGGATCCCGCACAGCGTGCGCGTGAGGCCGGCCGGAAAGAACTCCCAGTGCGTCTCGCTGTACGTCGCGCCCGGCACGTCGACCGGATGCGCGCGGTCCGGCCATACGCCGTCGTCGTGGCGCACGACTTTGCGCGTGTAGTAGTTCACGCCCACGAAGTCGATGGGCTGGTGGATCAGCTCCAGGTCCGCGGGATCGGGGTTCGGCCACGCCTCGCCGTACAGCGCGATCAGATCCTCGGGGTAGCGCCCGAGCAGCACGGGATCGAGGTACTGGCGGTTGAAGTACGCGTCGGCGCGCGTCACCGCCTGGTCGTCGATGGGCATGACGCTGGCCGGATACTTGGGCTCGAGGTTCACGACGAGCCCGATCGTGCCCTTCGCCGCGCTGCCGCTGCCGCACGCGCGATAGGCCTGCACCGCCGCGCCGTGCGCGCACAACGTGTGGTGCGCGACGATCGGCAGCTCGAACGCGTTGCGGTGCCCGGGCGCGTTCACGCCGGTCCAGTAGCCGTCGTGGGCGACGACCCACGGCTCGTTGATGGTCGCGAACATGGGCACGCGGTCGGCGAGCGCACGGAACACCACGTCCGCGTACTCGGCGAACCAGTGGCGCACGTCGGGGTTCAGCCATCCGCCCAGGTCATCGAGCGCGGCCGGCAGGTCCCAGTGGTACAGCGTGGCCATCGGCGCGATGCCGGCGTCGAGCAGCTTGTCGACGAGGCGCGAATAGAAGTCGATGCCGCGCGGATTCACACGGCCCTTGCCCTCGGGCAGGATGCGCGACCACGACAGGCTGAAGCGATAGCTCTGCAGCCCGAGCTCGCGCATCAGGTCGACGTCTTCGGACCAGCGCCGGTAGTGATCGCATGCCACGTCGGCCGAGGCGCCGGCTCGCGTCCGCCCCGGCGTGTGCGAGAAGCGGTGCCAGATGCTGGGCCCGGCGCCGTCGGCCAGGGGAGAGCCTTCGATCTGGTACGCCGAAGTCGCTGCGCCCCAAAGGAAGCCCTCGGGGAATCTGTCGGTGCCGTTCATCGCGCCTTCCTGAATTGCCGGCTCTTGTCCCGGATATCGTTTCGCGAGGGTCGGGCCGTCGCGCTGACGCGTGCGCACAGACCCGCCACTGCGTCACCGACGGCTGGGTGGGGGGAAGGTCGGGGCCCGATCGATCGCGCCCGTCTGAGGCACTTTTTCGGGGCGATTCGTGCCCGATCGGCATTCGATCCTTGACTGTTCCGGAACGGAATGTAATCGTTTTCATGCGTCAGGCGCAATCGAAAACCGGCCGCGTCCTCGAGCGCTCGCTTCCCCCGCGACCGCCGCCGTCGACCCTCCGGTACCTCTGTGTCGGACGCGTGCCAGCAGCTTGCTCATCACTCACGATCCGCAAATCGTGACCCTTGCTCCCGAAAGGAGACATTCCCCATGAAGCGGATCCGCTACAACAGACTGGCAGCGATGGGCGTCGCAGTTGCGGCGCTCGCGCTGAGCGCGGTGTTCGCGCACGCGGGCGACGGCCGAACCTGTCCTGGTTCGACCCCGAACCCCACGAGCGCGACGCTCGGACTTCGTGACTTCAACGATTGTCCGACTTCGACTCTCACCTTCACGAACAACTATCCGTCGCTCGTGAGCGTTCACGACGACACGCTCGACTGCTTCGGCTTCGCGAACCGCCACACGTGGAGCTTCTCCACCGACGGTTCGACGGACGCGGCGTTCGAGAACTGCAGCGCGTACCGCTTCTGCGCCGACGTGACGCTGAGCGGAACGGGCGGCGGCGAAGGCGGTCTGCGGCTCAGCCCCTGGTGGTCGGCACACAACGACGGCCAGTTCATGCTGAACGCCAACACCGGCGAGGTGGCGTGTTTCGGCGGCCGGCTGCCGTTCTACTCGTTCACGGTCAACAACGGCGTCCACTACGTGAAGGGCACGACCGCTCACATGGAGATCGTGTACTTCCCGCACTCGCTGTCGTCGGCCGATCCGGCGACGATCACGTACAACCTCACGTACGCGTCGGTCGCCTACACGAGCGGCCCGCTGCCCTTCGATCAGGGCAACACGGCCGAAGACCCGCCGCACGGTCTGTGGGGCGAGCTGGTGCCGGCCTACGCGGGTGGCTACATGATGGGCTACCTCGGCCAGGGCGTGAACGTGGACTTCCAGGGTAGCTGGGCGAACATCTGCTTCGAGAACGACCAGGCGACGCCCACGCATCACAGCACCTGGGGCCAGCTGAAGACGCAGTACCGCTAGCCTCGAGGAGGACACGCAACGTTCACGGACGGCCATCGCCCCCATACGGCGGTGGCCGTTCGTTTCTCGGTTCACGCGATGCCGGTGAGGAGTGGCGCACGGCGGGCTGGGCCGCACGGAAGGAGGTTCCACATGAGACCCATGATGGTGGGCGCGCTGCTGCTGGCGGCGACGCTCGGCGTGGCCGGCATGGCCTCGGCGGCTCAGGGACCGCGACTCGACGCGGTGTGGGCCCGCACCACCGCGGGGCAGCCCATCACGCTCGACGGTGTGCTCGACGAGCCGGCCTGGGCGCACGCCGACTCGGTGATCATCCGCTACGGTGTCGAGAACGGGATCCCGGGCAGCGGCTGGAAGGAAGAGGGCGGAAAGCTCGCGAAGGACAGCACGTTCGCCATCGTGAAGTTCCTCGTGGTCGGCAACCAGCTGTACATGGGCGCGACCATCCCCGATCAGTCGATCGGCGGCTCCAAGGACTTCAACCGCTTCGACGGGCTGCTCATGTCGCTCAAGGACCACACGGTCCCCGATCGGCCGTCGCCGCCTTCCGAGTACTTCTATTCGTGGTGGTATCCGGTCGACACGCTGATCGCGCTGAATCCCGGCATCGAGCCGTGCTTCCGCGGCAAGTGGGGACAGGATACGTGCAGCACGCCGCGCACCGCCGCGCAGATCGCCGCGTGGGACGCGCGCACGAAGGTGCACGGCATCTCCAATTCGGACGCCGCGAACGACACGGGCTACACGGTCGAGATGCGCTTCGACCTGGGCGCGCAGGGTTACGACGTGACGCGGCCGGGCGGTGACATCGTCGAGTTCAACCTGTCGATCTACGACACCGACTGGATGTGGCCGATCAACCTCAGCAAGTTCAGCGTCAACCGCACGTGGATCCAGAGTCCGTGGGGCAACGCGGCCTGGTACGACGAGCTGCATCTGTATTCGCGCTCCGACGTGACGATCAACTCGGGGGCCGCGCCACTCATCAGTCCCGACATCCGCATCGCGAACGCCGGAGGCTGGCCGTCGCCGGCGATCGACGGCGCGATGAACGAACAGGTGTGGAACCTGGCGCCGCCGCTGCACATTCGCTACGGCAGCGACGCGCTGCGCAATTCGTACGGCGGCGTCGGTCCGTGGCGTTCGGGCGAGTTCCAGCCCGACGTGAACGCGAGCCAGGCCGCGATCATCGACACGGCGGACGCGACCGTGCGCATGTTCTTCAAGGCCGACACGCTGTACCTCGGCTTCGACGTGCCCGATCAGGTCGTCCAGTACGTCGCCGACGTCAATCGCTGGGACGGCTTCATCGTCACGCTGACCGACCGCGTGAAGCGCTGGTCCGACCACAATCTGTGGACGTGGCGCGCGTCGTTCCAGGTCGGCCCGAGCGGCAATCTGCTCGCGCAGGACAACCTGCCCTACCTGAGAGACACGTTGGGCGCGGTGCGTTGCGCGCTCACGCTGAAGCCGGGCACGACGGTGGACACGCTCGGCCAGCAGGCGGACACCGGGTATCAAGCGGAGATGGCCATCGATCTCACGAAGCTCGGCTATCCGCCGGGCCTGGGCGACGGCTGGCTGTGGCTCGGCATCAACCTGCTCGACGGCGACTCGTTCACGCCGTTCACCGACAGCTACGCGACGCGCACGTGGTGGTATCGACAGTACGAGAACGACTGCTGCCCGGCCGACGCGTACCTCGATCCGAACACGTTCGTGACGGCGGTGGAAGGCGGTGTGGCCGCGCCCACACGCTTCGAGTTGCTCGGCAACTCGCCGAATCCATTCCGCAGCGCGACGCTGATCCGCTATACATTGCCTCGGGCCAGCGAGGTCACGCTCGAGGTCTTCGATCTTGCAGGCCGCCGCGTGGCGAGCCGGCCCCAGGGGCTGCAGGCCGCGGGGCAGATCACCACGCCGTTCACGTCCATCGGCCTGCATCCGGGCCTGTACCTGTACCGAATCCACGTCGTCGATCCCACGACTCGAAAGGAGACCGCGAACCTGCCGGGCAAGATGCTGCTCGTGAGGTAGCGTTCCTCTCTCATGGACGGGTGGGGCGGGCTTCGCGCCCGCCCCACCGGCGTCCCCAGTCGCGAAACCATTCCCAGTGAGACCAGGCATCCATCACATGCGGCGTTGGGCGATATGCGTGCCGCGGGCCATCGCCGGAGCGTGCGGCGTGCTCGCGATCGTCTCGGGCAGCGCCGTCGCCAGCACGACCGGCAAGCTGTCCGGCCTCATCGTGGACGCGAAGAAGCAGCCGCTCGTCGCCGTGAACGTCGCGATCCCGGCGTTGCGCGTCGGCGCCGCGACCGACGCCGACGGCCGCTTCACGATCCAGCAGGTCCCGTCCGGCACGTACGACGTACGCGTCAGCCTGCTCGGCTATCAGGCGCAGCTCGTGCAGGGCGTCGTCGTGTCCGCGGACAACACCGCGTACGTGAACGTGACGCTGACGGAGGCGCCGATCGCGGTGCAGGAAGTCGTCGTCAGCGCGAAGCGCCCGGTCGTGGACTTGAAGCTCACGAGCAGCCTGGCGTCCGTGCGCTCCGACCAGATCGCCAAACTGCCGGTGCAGAATCTGCAGGAGGTCGTGAACCTGCAGGCCGGCGTGGTGGACGGGCACTTCCTCGGCGGGCGCCTCGGCGAAGTGCAGTTCCAGGTCGACGGGGTCACCGTGAACAACCCGTTCGACAACCGCAACAGCCTGAACATCGACCGCTCGCTGATCGAGGAGGTGCAGGTCGTCACCGGTACGTTCGACGCCGAGTACGGCCAGGCCATGAGCGGCGTCGTGAACGCGGTGCTGAAGCGCGGCACCGACACGTTCCAGTGGAACCTCGAGACCTATGACGGGGCGTACGTGTTCGACGGCGTGCGGCGCGGGCTGGGCGTGCCGCTGTTCTCGAACCCGTTCGGGATCCCCGATGTGTTCCAGACCGTGCCAAACGAGCTGCGCCCGTACGGGCTCCAGAACTATCAGATCGGCGCGAGTGGGCCGATTCCGTTCGGCAAGACGAACTTCATCGTGAGCGCACGCCACTACACGGCCCACGATCCGGTCTACGGGCGGCGCATGTATACGCCGTGGGCCATCTACCAACCGGGTGGCGTTCAGACCAAGCTGATGAACCCCGACGGCGACGGCGAGGCGGTTCCGCTCGGTTGGACGAATGAGTGGTCGGGGCTCGCGAAGGTCACGAACCATTCCCTGAAGTCGACCGAACTCAGCTACCAGGTGATTCCCGACTGGACGGACCAGCAGGACGTCGTGTTCGCGGACCGGCTCGTTCCCGACGCCGAAGTTCCGTCGCACACGCGCTCGCTCGTGCACGGGCTCGACGTGACGCAGACGATCTCGCCGAAGACGTTCATGAGCGCGAGCCTCCGCCAGAACTACTTCGACCGGCGCCAGATGAAGTACGACGACCTCAATGACCCGCGCTACGACCTGGCGGGGCAGCCGACGGGAGACCGGAACTTCATCGACGGCCTCAATACACAGGGCGTGGACTTCGGGCGCAGCACGCAGAACACGAATGGCGCCGTGTTCAAATCGTCGTTCACGAGCCAGATCCGCCGTGACCAGCAGATCAAGCTCGGTATCGAATACGAGTGGCCGCACGTCCAGTTCGGCAGCCCCGGCGTGATCACGCAAAATGGATCAAATGGGCCCATCCAACGACATATCGACGAGCCGCCGTCGTTCCCCGGCGTCCTCGAGTACCGCCCATTCATCACATCTGCCTTCGCGCAGGACGAGATCGAGTTCAACGACGTGCGCATTCGTGCCGGAGTGCGCTTCGAATATTTCAACCCGCGCGCGACGCTGCCGAGCGATCTCGCAAACCCGGCGAACGCCATCGCCGGTTCACCCCTGTCGGAGCCGCGCGCGACTACGCACAAGCTCTCCTTGTCGCCGCGCGTCGGCGTCTCGTATCCGGTGACGGATCGCTCCGCCGTGTACTTCGCGTACGGTCACTTCTACCAGATGCCCGAGCTGGGCCAGATCTACGGAAACTCGGACTACGGTGTGCTCAAGGATCTCGCGGCCGGAAACATCACGTACGGCGTCCTCGGCAACCCGGACGTCCGGCCGCAGCGCACCGTGCAGTACCAGTTCGGCTACAAGCAGTCGATCACCGACGACATCGGCGTGGACGCGAACCTGTTCTTCAAGGACATCCGCGATCTGCTCGGCGTCGAGTTCATCGACACGTACAACGACGCGACGTACGCGCGGCTCACGAACGTCGACTTCGGGAACGTCATCGGCTTCACGCTGTCGGCGAGCCGGCGCAGCCCGTTCGTGACGACGACGCTGGACTACACGTGGCAGTCCGCGCAGGGCGACGCGAGCGACCCGTACGAGACCGCGACGCGCGCTTCGAACGGCGAGGACCCGCGCCCGCGCTCGGTGCCGTTCAATTGGGACCAGCGCCACACGCTGAACCTCACCGTCACGATGGGGCACGCGGACCGATACTCGATGAGCGGTGTGCTGAAAGTCGCCAGCGGCCAGCCGTACACGCCCGCGACGACCACGGGCTTCGGCAACGGGCTCGAGGCGAACTCGGGGCGCAAGCCCAGTTCGGCCATCCTCGACGTGCGCGGCGAACGCTATGTGTTCCTCGGCGCCATTCCGGCCACGGTGTTTCTGCGCGTGTTCAACGTGCTCGATCAGCGTTACAACAACGGTCTCGTGTTCGACACGTCCGGCAGCCCCTATTACTCCCGCGATCCGGCCCGCGATCAGACCACGCTCGCCGATCCCACGCGCTTCTATCCGCCGCGGCGCATCGAAGTCGGCGTCTCGCTGCGTTCGAAGGGAGGCGACTGAGATGAAGCGTCTCCTCGCCGCCGTCGCGCTGGCCGCGTGCGCCGTGTCGCTCGCGACCGCCGTACGCCCCGATAAGGCGCATGCGCAAGTGGTCCCGCAGCCGCTGCGCGGGCGATCGGACGCCGAGCGGTCCGGCGTCCACGACGCGAACAACATGCGCACCATCTTCTGGAACTTCGGCATGGTCGGCGACTATCCGGCGGACCCGGGCAACGTCGACCTCTCGGTGTTCCACTCGATGGAAGAGCCGAAGGGCTCGGGCATGAACTACTCGGACGGGGTCACGCCGTTCGTACTCACGAAGATCACGCAGACCAGCGGCCTCGACGCGTACATCATGGAAACCGGCTTCCGCGAGCGGCAGGGCATCAGCTCCGCGTTCAACCGGGTGATGCGCTTCGAGCCGCGCCCCGGCTACTTCCAGGCCGACCCGAACATCAACAAGGGCCGCTCGCCCGCGATCAGCAGCGATCCGCGCACCTGGCCGACGTACTGGCCCGACCGGCAGACGGATCCCGACGATCCGGGCTGGTCGAACTCGTGGGACGGCTACTTCGGCAAGCGCGCGGCCGCCGATCAGGAGAGCTACACGGTCATGGACGACGACTACTACGACGCGTGGGACTACATCCCCGACTCGCGCGACTCGACGCGCCACGGGCTGGGCTTGCGCGTCGAAGTGCGCGGCTTCCAGTGGTCGAATCCGCAGGCCGGCAACGTGATCTTCTGGCACTACGACATCACGAACGAAAGCACGACCGACTACGACAACATCATCTTCGGCCTGTACATGGACTCCGGGGTCGGCGGCTCGGCGCTGTCGTGCGACGGCGTGTTCGAGTCCGACGACGACAACGCGTTCTGGGACAAGTCCGTCCCCGGGCTGAACCTCGTCTACACGTGGGACGTGTACGGCCACGGCGTGGACCTGAACGGCAACTGCGATCGCACCGGGTACCTCGGCTACGCGTACCTCGAGACGCCGGGCAATCCGTTCGACGGGATCGACAACGATCAGGACGGCATCATCGACGAGAGTCGCGAGAGCGGTCCCGGCCTCGAGATCATCGGACAGCCTGCGATCCTCGCGTACATGGCCACGCACTACGACACGACGAAGTTCGTGCGCTTCTACGGGCCCATCCAGAACCGGCCGGCGTACAAGTCGGGCATCTGGTGGACGGGCGACGAGGATCTCGACTGGGTCGCGGAGCAGAGCGACGTCGGCGCCGATGGCGTGCCGAACACGCACGACACAGGCGAGGGCGACGGCATCCCGACGTCCGGCGAGCCGAACTTCGACAAGACCGACCTCGACGAGTCGGACCAGATCGGGCTCACCGGCTTCAAGATGAGCCGCATCCGCGCCGGCCTCGGCAATCCCGATCCGACGACGGACAACGTGCTGTTCTACACGGACTCGAACAACTGGCCGCAGCGCCTGTACGACAAGTTCACCGATCCGTTCGCGCCGGCGCGCTTCGACTCGGCGGTCGCCGCGAACTACAACATCGCGTTCCTGTTCGCGTCCGGCCCGTTCTCTCTGAAGGCCGGCAAGCACGAGCGCTTCAGTCTGGCGCTGGCCTACGGCGGCGACCTGCAGGAGCTGCGCGAGACCGTCAACACCGTGCAGTTGATCTACAAGGCGAACTACCAGTTCGCGATTCCGCCGCCCACGCCGACCGTGACCGCGGAGGCCGGCGATCACCGCGTGCAGCTCGCGTGGGACGACGTCGCCGAGCGCGCGCTCGATCCGCTGTCGAACCAGTTCGACTTCGAGGGCTACCGCATCTATCGCTCGACGGATCCGAACTTCCTCGACCCCAAGACGATCTCGAACGGCCGCGGCACCGGCCCGTTCGGCAACGGTGTGCCGATCAAGCAATTCGATCTGATCGACGGCAAGAGCGGCTTCTCGCACAAGACCGTGAACGGCGTCGCCTACTACCTGGGCGACGAGACCGGCATCACGCACACGTGGACCGACACGACGTGCGTCAACGGCCAGCAGTACTACTACGCGGTGTGCGCGTACGACTACGGCTTCGATCAGGGCGCCGACTCGCTGTCGGTCTATCCGTCCGAGAACGCGATCACCGTCCACCGCACGCCGCGCGGCGGCACGATCCTGCCGATCAACGTGGTTGCGGTGCGCCCCAATCCGCGCGTGCCCGGGTGGACGCCGGCCTCGGTCGACACCGCGTCGCACGTCGCCGGGACGGGCACGGGCTCGGTCGCGCTCCAGGTCGTGAACTCGACGGACATTCAGGGCGGACACCTGTATCGCGTGGACTTCACGACGCCGTCCGCCGACAGCGTGCGCGCCACGCATTACAGCCTGCGCGACAGCACGGCGCACACGTCGCTGTTCAGCTCGGGCGCCGACTTCGACGCCCAGGGCATCGGCCCGGTCGGCGACGGCATCCTGCCGCTCGTGTTCACGCCGCTGTCGGTCTCGGTGAGCCCGGCGTCGGGCTGGGATCCCGGCCAGGTCACGAACACGCTGCTGTCGAGCACGTACCAGCCGGTGCTGCCCATCAACCAGAAGCGCCCGGGATTCCCCGACGACATCACGGTCACGTTCGACGACGTCGTGCGCGACACGTCGCTGCTCATCTTCCCGCTCGCGGCGAAGCCCGCGAAGTTCCGCGTCGTCGCGCACTCCGACACCGGCGACACGCTGCGCATGAAGTTCCGCTTCCGCGACACCGACAACGACGGCACGCTGTCGCGCCCCGACGAGTTCATCGACATCGTGACGTACGCGAACAATCAGCCGAACACGCCAGCTGTCACGTGGCGCGTCCAGCTCGACACGCTGGGCCAGGGCGTACGCGGCGCGATCCGTCCGCCGCGGCTCGGCGACGTGTATCAGTTGAAGACCATCCGCCCGTTCGGGCCACGGGACGTGTTCACGTTCGGCAGTCAGGGCGCGTCCGTGAACCCGGCCGAGGCGACGGCCCAGACGAAGGTCGGGCCGTACGTCGTGCCGAACCCGTACATCGCCTCGGCCAGCTTCGAGCCCGCGCGCTTCGCGGAGTCGGGGCGCGGGGAACGGCGACTCGAGTTCCGCAACATCCCGATCAACGCCACGGTGCGCATCTACACCGTGAAGGGCGACCTCGTGCGCACGCTGCGCCAGGACGGTTCGTCGGCGGGCATCGTGCCGTGGGACCTGCGCACCAAGGACAATCTCGACGTCGCGCCCGGCCTGTACATCTTCCACGTCGACGCACCCGGCCAGGACGCGCACATCGGCAAGCTGGCGGTGATCAAGTGACACGCGCCCACGCCATGAACCGCGCCCGATCGGGCCGTGCGTCGCGCCGCGCGACGACGGCGGCGCTCGCCGCGTGCGCGCTCGCGCTCGCGTGCGGCGCGGCGCCGGCGTTCGCCCAGTCCAAGACCGGCACGACCGTCGGCACGTTCCTCGAGATCGAGCCGAGCGCGCGCGTATCCGGGTTCGGCAACGCCGGGGTCGCGCTCGGCGACGGGGTCGACGCGGCGTTCTACAACCCGGCGGCGATCGGCCGCCTCGAGCGTCCGTCCGCCTACTTCGTGCACAGCACGTGGCTGGCCGGGATCTCGTACGACTACGGCGCCGGCGTGCTGCCGCTCGGCAAATGGGGGAACGGCTTCGCCAGCGTGACCGCGCTCAACTCGGGCGACATGGACGTGCGCACGGTCTCGCAACCGCAGGGCACGGGCGAACGTTTCAGCGTGAACGACGTCGCGCTCGGGCTGGGCTACGGCCGCGAAGTCACGTCGCGCTTCTCGGTGGGCTTTCAGTTCAACTATCTGCAGGAGACGATCTGGAACTCGTCGCTCGGCGCGATGACCATGAACGTCGGCACGCTGTACCAGCTCTCCGACAACGGGCTGCACCTGGGCTCGAGCATCTCGAACTGGGGCACGCAGGCGGGCTTCTCGGGTCGCGACCTGCGTATCGCGTTCGACGCGGACCCGTCGCGCTTCGGCGACAACGGCCAGTTGCCGGCCACGCTGTTCACGGACGAGTTCTCGCTGCCCGTCGTGTTCCGCGTCGGAATCGGCGCGCGCTCGCAGCTGAATCCGCAGACGCGGCTGCTGTGGGAGGTGGACGCGTTCCACCCCAACGACAACAACGAGAGCATGAGCGCGGGCGCCGAGCTGCTGCTGCGCAAGGCACTGGCCCTCCGCGCCGGATATCAGAACGCGTTCCTCCAGGACTCGGAGCTGAGCTGGACGCTCGGCGCCGGAGTGCTCGGCAAGCTGGAAGAGTGGGATTACCGGCTCGACTACGCGTGGGCCGACCAGGGACGCCTGGGCGGCACACATCGCGTGGCGCTGGCCATGTTGTTCTAACGCGGTAGCCGACCTTCGCGGGTCGGTGTGAGAAGCACGGGACACCGTGTCGATCGAAAGGACATTCATGAAACGCATCGCTCTGGCGCTCGCGACCGGCGTCCTGCTCGTGTCGTTCGCGCCCATGGCGCGTGCGCAGATCAGCGACCCGGCCCTGCTCGATTCGCTGCAGGCTTCGGGCTTCCGCTACTTCTGGTATCAGGCGAATCCGGCGAACGGCCTGATTCGCGACCGCAGCGTGGTCGGCTCGCCGTGCAGCATCGCCAGCACCGGCTTCGGCCTGAGCGCGATCTGCGTCGGCGTCGATCACGGTTACGTGACGCGCGCCGCCGCGCGGCAGCGCGTCGTCACCACGCTGCGCACGTTCTGGTTCGGCCCGCAGGGCACCGCGGTCAACGGCATGATGGGCTACCAGGGCCTGTTCTATCACTGGATCACCATGGACACGGGCGTGCGCATGTGGAGCAGCGAGCTGTCGACCATCGACACCGCGCTGCTGCTCGCCGGCATCCTCGATTGCCGCGAGTACTTCAACCTCACGGACACGACCGAGGTCGCGATCCGCGCGCTCGCCGACTCCATCTATCGGCGGGTGAACTGGCACTTCGTCGCGCTCGGTAGCAACGGCCCCATCTATATGGGGTGGAAACCCGAGAACGGCTTCGCCGACTTCGGCACGTGGCAGGGCTACAACGAGGCGTCGATTCTGTACCTGCTCGCGATCGGCTCGCCGACGAACGGCCTGCCCGGTGGACTGTGGAAGGGCTGGTGGTGCAAGGGCTATCGCTGGCAGACGTGGAACGGGTACTCGTTCATCAACTTTCCACCGCTGTTCGGGCATCAGTACACGCACTGCTGGATCGACTTCCAGAACATCCAGGACGACACGATGCGCGTGCGCGGCATCACGTACTTCGAGAACTCGCGGCGCGCGACGCTGGCGCAGCGCAACTACTGCATCGCGAACCCGGGCGGATACCTCGCGTACTCCGACAGCTTGTGGGGCATCACCGCGAGCGACGATCCGTTCGGCTACAGCGCGCGCGGCGCGCCGCCGAACCAGGGCGACAACGGCACGCTCGTGCCCACGGCCGCGCTCAGCTCGATCTGGTTCACGCCGGCGGAATCGCAGCAGGTCGCGCACACGCTGTGGAACAACTTCCACGACGAGCTGTGGGGACCGTACGGATTCCGCGACGCGTTCAACTTCGACCGCGGCTGGTACGACACGGACTATCTGGGCATCGACCAGGGTCCGATCGTGCTCATGATCGAGAACTACCTGACGGGCGGGCCGGCCAAGCGCGTCACGTACAACGCGGACATCCAGCGCGCGCTGTCCCTCGCGAACTTCCAGCCGATCGCCACGGGCTCGGTGCCGCGGCCCGCGCCGGGCGTCGCGCTCGGCCTGTCGACGGAGCCGAACCCGGCCGCGAACGCGGGCCGCATCCGCTTCCGCCTGCCGGTCGCGGCGTGGGTGCGCGTGTCGGTGTTCGACGTGCGCGGCCGCCTGATCGAGCGGCCGGTCGACGGCTGGCGCGAAGCCGGCGAGCACGTGGTCGCGGCCGCCGATCCCGGCCCGGGCCTGTACTTCGTACGCCTCGAAGCGGCGGGCGCGGCGCGCACCCAGAAATGGATCCGGCTCCAATGAGCGGGCGAAGCGCAGGCGGCCGCCGCGGCAGCATGACCGCGGGAGCGCGCGAGCGGGAGAGAGGCGGCCATGGCCAACATCCGTGACGTCGCGCGCGTGAGCCGCGTGTCGATCGCGACGGTGTCGCGCGTGTTCAACAACAGCACGCGCGTCAGCGACGACACGCGGCGCCGCGTGCTGGCCGCCGCCGAGCGCGTCGCGTACTGGCCGAACGCCACGGCGCGCAGCCTGATCACGAGCCGTACACACACGCTCGGCCTGCTGCTGCCCGACATGCACGGCGAGTTCTTCTCGGAGATGATTCGCGGCGTCGATCAGGCCGCACAGCTCCAGGGCTTCACGCTGCTCGTGTCGCGCTCCAGCTCGCGCGCCGACGAGCTGACCATGGCGGCGCGCTCCATGCGCGGGCGCGTGGACGGCATGATCGTGATGGCGCCCGACCTCGACGATTCGCGCGTGCTCGCGCGCTGGGCCGTGCACGCGCCGAGCGTGCTCGTCAATCCCGAGATCCAGGTCGAGGGCTGCGACACGCTGCAGTTCGACAACCGCGGCGGCGCCGAGACGGTGACGCGCCACCTGATCTCGCTCGGGCACACGCGCATCGCGACCGTGCACGGGCCGAGCCACAACATCGACGCGCGCGAGCGGCTCGAGGGCTACCGCGCGGCGCTGCGCGGCGCCGGGCTCACGCCTGCACCCGAGCTGGAGATCGCCGGCGCGTTCACGGAACGCTCGGGCTACGACGCCGCGGAGGCGATCGTGGCGCTCGCGCCTCGTCCCACCGCCGTGTTCGTGGCCAACGACCACATGGCGGTCGGACTGATGGGCGCGCTGCACGACGCCGGACTGCAGATCCCCGGTGACATCGCGCTCGCCGGATTCGACGACATCCCGATGGCGCGCTACATGACGCCGCCGCTCACCACGATCCACCTCGACGTCGAAGCGCTCGGGCGGCGCGCCGTGCAGTTCCTGCTCGACCCCGAGGTCGCCGGCGCGAAGCGCGGGCGCCACGAGATCGTCCCTGTGACCCTGGTCGTGCGCGGCTCGTGCGGCGCCCCGGGCGCCGCCACCCGGTGGAGCGGACGCCAGCCGCTCCCGCCGGCGCCGCGCTCCGAGTGAGCGCGTGCGCGCCGCGCTGAGGCAGGCCATGGACGGCACGCCGAGCGTGATGGCGCGCGTGCGGCTGGATGCCGAGGTGCGCCCGTCGCGCGACGTCGTGCCCGCCGAGCGTGGCGTCATTCGCGCCGAGCGCGGCTTCGCGCTCGCGGTCGCGCTGGCCGCTCTGCTCGGAAACGCGGCATCGTGCCGGGCCGCGCCCGGCGCCACCGCCACGCACGGCGCCCCGGCGGCATCGCGCGCGCACCGGGCCGCGAGCGCCCGTGCCGCGCTCGCACCGTCCTGGAACGCGTCGCCCGCTCAGCTCGCATTCGTCGACTCGCTCGAGCGCGCGACGTTCGACTGGTTCTGGGACTTTCAGGGCATGGACAGCGTGCTCACGCCGGACCGCGAGCCCACGCGCTCGTTCTGCAGCGTCGGCGCGGTCGGCTTCGCGTTGACCGCGTATCCGATCGGCGCCGAGCGCGGCTGGGTGACGCGCGCCGCGGCCGCGCGGCGCACGCTGGCCACGCTCGAGTTCTTCTGGAGCGCGCGCCAGGACACGGCGGCGCACGGCGTCACCGGCTATCGCGGCTTCTTCTATCACTTCCTCGAGCCCGAGCACGGCACGCGCTTCAAGGACATCGAGCTGTCCACGATCGACAGCGCGCTGCTGTTCGCCGGCGCCCTGTTCTGCCAGAGCTACTTCGATCACCCGGACCCGGTCGAGGCGCGCGTGCGCGCGCTGGCCGACTCGCTGTACGCGCGCGCCGACTGGCGCTGGGCGCAGGTGCGTTCTCCCAAGGTGTGCATGGGCTGGGGTCCCGAGGACGGCTTCCTCGCGTACGACTGGCAGGGCTACGACGAAGCGATGATCCTGCAGGTGCTCGCGCTCGGCGCGCCGCGCCATGCCGCTGAGGGCGACGTGTGGCGCGCGTGGACGAAGGGCTATCGTTGGGGCACGTTCCAGGGCCAGGAGCATCTCGGCTTCGCGCCGTTGTTCGGCCATCAGTACTCGCACGTGTGGATCGACACGCGCGGCATTCAGGACGATTACATGCGCGGCCATGGCATCGACTACTTCGAGAACTCGCGGCGCGCCACGCTCGCCCAGTTCGCGTACGCGAGGCAGAACCCGGGCGCGTTCCGCGGCTACGGCGAGCGGCTGTGGGGCCTGACCGCGTGCGACGGCCCGCTCGACGGCAAGGCGGTGATCGACGGCCGCACGCGCGAGTTCCACACGTACACCGCGCGCGGCGCTTCGTTCGAGCGCGTCGAGGACGACGGCACGGTCGCGCCGTGCGCCGCCGCGGGCTCGATGCCGTTCGCGCCCGAGATCGTCGTGCCCACGCTGATGGCCATGCGCGCGGACTACGGCGCCTACGCGTACGACCGGCACGGCTTCGTGGACGCGCTGAACCCGACGCTCGATGCCAACGTGCGCGTGACCGCGGGCCGCATCGTGCCCGGCGTCGGGTGGTTCGACACCGATCGCCTGGGGATCGACCAGGGTCCGACGCTGGCCATGATCGAGAACTGGCGCAGCGGCCTGGTGTGGCGCGTCATGCGGCGCAATCCCTACATCGCGCGCGGCCTGCGTCGCGCGGGATTCCAGGGTGGCTGGCTGGACGCGAGCGGGGCGCCGCGGTGAGCGCGCGCGAAGCGCGGCGCGACGCGGTGCGCACGCGACGCGCGCGGCACGCGCTCGGTGGACGCACGCGCCCCATTCTCGCACTCGGCACCGCGCTCGGCATTGCGCTCGCCGCGGCGTGCGGCGCCGGCTGCCGCTCGGGGAAGGAGCCCGTGCACCTGCGCTTCTGGGCGATGGGGCGCGAGGGCGAAGTGGTCACCGAACTCGTGCACGACTTCGAGCGCACGCACCCCGGCATCGAGGTCGAGGTGCAGCAGATCCCGTGGTCGGCCGCGCACGAGAAGCTGCTCACGAGCTACGTCGGCCGCGCCACGCCCGACGTCGCGCAACTCGGCAACACGTGGGTCTCGGAGTTCGTCGCGCTGCACGCGCTCGAGCCGCTGGATGCGCGGATCGCGACCGCGACCGAGGCGCGCCCCGAGCACTTCTTCAAGGGCATCTGGGACACGAACGTGATCGCGAACGTGGTGTACGGCGTGCCCTGGTACGTCGACACGCGCGTGCTGTTCTACCGCCGCGACCTGCTGGCGCGCGCCGGCTATCGCGAGATGCCGACGACCTGGGCCGAGTGGCGGCGCGCCATGGAGGCGATCCGGCGCACCGAGGGGCCCGGTCACTTCGCGATCCTGCTGCCGACGAACGAGTGGCCGCAGCCCATGATCCTGGGCCTGCAGGCCGGCGCGACGATGCTGAAGGACGACGACACGCGCGCCGCGTTCGAATCGCCCGAATTCCGCCGCGCGTTCGATTTCTACCTCGGGCTGTTCCGCGATGGCCTGGCGCCGCCCGTCTCCAACAATCAGATCGCGAACCTCTACCAGGAATTCGGGCGCGGGCGCTTCGCCATGCTCATCACCGGCCCGTGGAACCTGGGCGAGTTCGCGCGCCGCCTGCCGCCCGGGATGGACGCGGCGTGGACCACGGCGCCGCTGCCCGGCCCCGACGGCCCGGGGCTGTCGATGGCCGGCGGCTCGAGCCTCGTCGTCTTCAGCGGCACGCGTCACGCGGACGCGGCGTGGCAGCTCGTCGAGTTCCTGTCGCGCACCGAGCAGCAGGTGCGCTTCTATCATTTGAGCGGCGATCTGCCGGCGCGCACCGAGGCGTGGCGCGACTCGGCGCTCGTCGCCGATCCCAAGATGCGCGCGTTCGGCGCGCAGCTCGAGCGCACCGCGCCGTGGCCCAAGGTGCCGGAGTGGGAGGAGATCTCGATCCGGCTGCAGGACCAAGTGGAGCGCGCCGTGCGCGGCACGGCGACGGCCGACTCCGCGCTCGCGACGCTCGATCGCGACGTCGACCGGATGCTCGAGAAGCGCCGCTGGCTGCACGCGCGCGGGCTCGACGCGCTGCGCCCGGCGGCCGGCACGACCGGCGTTCGCGTCGCGCCGCCGGCCCGCGTCGCCGCGGCAGGCGTGCGCGCGTCGGGCGGACCGGGGCGGAGCGCCGCCGGGGGCGGGCGGTGAGCCGCGGCAGCGCGGAGCGCCAGGACGGCGCGGCCTGGGCGTTCCTCGCGCCCGCGCTCGCGCTCATCCTCGTGTTCTTCGTGCTGCCGGTGATCGCCGGGCTCGTCCTGAGCTTCACCGACTTCGATATCTACGCGATCGGCGATCCGCGCGTCGTGCGCGCGATCGGGGCCCAGAACTACACGCAGGTCCTCGGCGACGGCGAGTTCTGGAACGCGTTGCGCAACACGCTGGTCTACGTCGTGCTCGGCGTGCCGCTCGCGATCGCGGCGTCGCTCGGCGCCGCGCTGCTCGTGCAGGCGCCGCTGGCCCGCGCGCGCGGGTTGTTCCGCGTCGTGTTCTTCACGCCGTACGTCACGACGCTCGTCGCCGTCGCGATCGTGTGGCGCTATCTGTATCACCCGCGCTACGGCCTGCTCGACTGGATCCTGTCGTCGCTGCATCTGCCGACCATCGACTGGCTCGGCGATCCGCACTGGGCCATGCCGTCGATCGTGCTGCTCGCGGTATGGAAGAACTTCGGCTACGCGATGCTGATCTTCGTGGCCGGCCTGCAGAACGTGCCGCAGGAACTCTACGAGGCCGCGGCGCTCGACGGCGCGGGCGGCTGGCAGCGCTTCCGCCACATCACACTGCCCGCGCTGCAGCCGGCGCTCGTGTTCGTGACCGTCGTCACGCTGCTCGCGAATTTCCAGCTGTTCGCCGAGCCGTACGTGATGACCCAGGGCGGGCCGCTGCGCAGTACGGTGACGCTGGTCATGCTGATGTACGAGCAGGGATTCCGCTGGTGGCGCATGGGCCGCGCCGCGTCGATCGCGTTCCTGTTGTTCGCGCTCATGCTCGGCGCCACGCTCCTCCAGCTGCGCCTGCAACGCGAGCGCGCGTCATGAAGCGCACGCTGGCGCGCAGCGCGGTGCTCGGGGCGCTGATCGTGGCCGCGCTGTTCACGGCCGCGCCGCTGGTGTGGATGGTGTCGGCGTCGCTGATGCGGCCCGGCGAGTCCACGACGCTGCCGCCGCCGCTGATCCCCCATCACCCGACGTTCGAGCACTACGTCGCCCTGTTCACGCGGCTCGATCTCGGACGCTGCCTCTTGAACAGCACGCTCATCGCGGTGGTCACGACGTTGCTCTCGGTGATCATCAACGCCATGGCCGGATACGCGTTCGCGAAGCTGCGCTTCCGGGGGCGCGAGCGGGTGTTCCGCTGGCTCATGGTCGCGCTCGTCGTGCCCGCCCAGGTCGGCATGCTGCCGCTGTTCCTCGAGCTGAAGGCGCTGCACCTCGTGAACACGCTGCCCGGCGCCATGATTCCCTACCTCGCGAGCGTGCTCGGCATCTTCATGGTGCGCCAGTACGCGCAGTCGATCCCCGACGACCTGCTGGACGCGGCGCGGCTCGACGGCGCTTCCGAGTTCCGCATCTTCTGGAGCGTCGTGCTGCCCGTGATCAAGCCCATCCTGGTCACGCAGGGCATCTTCAACCTGCTCACGTCGTGGAACGACTTCCTGTGGCCGCTGATCGTGCTCAGCGACGAACGCAAGTTCACGCTGCCCGTGGCGCTGGCCAGCCTCGTCGGCGAGCACGTGCAAGACACCGAGCTGATGATGGCGGGCGCGGTGCTCACGGTGCTGCCGGTGCTGCTGCTGTTCCTCGCGTTCCAGCGCCTCTACATCCAGGGCGCGACGATGGGAAGCACGAAGGGGTGAGCGGCGTGCGCGCGGTCGCGGTGCGAGCGGCCTGCGCCGCGCTCGCCATCGGCGCGCTCGCGCATGCGGCCGCCGCCGCGCCGGTGCGCCTCGTCGACGGCTTCGAGGACGCGTCGCTCTGGAAACCCGTGCCGGCCGACGGCGTCGAGATGAAGCTCACGAACGAGCCCGGCGTGCACGGCCGCGCGCTGCGTGTGGACTTCCGCTTCGTCAAGGGCGGCGGCTACGCGGTCGTGCATCGCGACGTCGCGCTCGACCTGCCCGAGAACTACGCGATCCGCTTCCGCGTGCGCGGCGCGTGCCCGAACGAGAACCTCGAGCTCAAGCTGGTCGACTCGACGGGCGCGAACGTGTGGTGGTGCAACCGGCGCGACTTCGCGTTCCCCGCCGAGTGGCGGACGCTGAGCACGCGCAAGCGCCAGATCACGTACGCCTGGGGCCCGCTCGGCGGCGGCACGCTGCGCCGCGCCGCGGCCATCGAGTTCGCGATCACCGCAGGCGACGGGGGCCAGGGCACGGTCTGGCTCGACGACCTGGGGCTCGTGCCGTTGCCCGCCGAAGGCACTCCGCCGCCGCCGATCGTGGCGCGCGGATCGTCGGCCGCGCCGGGAGCCGGCGCCGCGCGCGCGGTCGACGGACACCTGGCGACGGGCTGGGCGCCGGCGGCCGGCGACGCGCGGCCCTGGCTCGAGCTCGACCTCGGCGTCGCCCGCGAGTTCGGCGGGCTCGAGCTGACATGGAGCCCGAACCTGACGCCGCGCGACTACGCGGTGGACTTCGCGAACGACGACGGCGGCTGGCGTCGCGCGCGCACGGTCGTCGGCGGAGCGCGCCCGCGTGACGTGCTGCAGCTCCCCGAGTCCGAGACGCGGCGCATCCGCGTCGCGTGGACCGGAAGCGGGCGCGCGCCCAGGCTCGACGAGGTCACGCTCCTCCCTGTAGCGTTCGGCGATTCGCCCGAGTCGCTGTTCACGCGGCTCGCGCACGTCGCGCCGCGCGGCCGCTATCCGCGGCCGTACGTCGGCGAGCAGCGCTACTGGACGGTGATCGGCGCCCCCGGCGATTCGAGCAAGCTGCTGTTCGCGGAGGACGGCGCGATCGAGATCGCGCCGTGCGGTGCATCGCTCGAGCCGTTCCTGATCGAGGACGGAAAGCTCGTGACGTGGGCCGACGCCGAGCGGACCGTATCGTCGCCCGAGGGCGTCGGGTCGCAGGTCCAGCAGGTCGAGTGGCGCGCCGACTCGCTGCGGCTCGTGATTCACGTGCAGTCGCGAGCCGACTCGGGGCGCGGCGTGGCGTTCGTGCAATACGGGCTCAGCCAGATGGGAAGCCGCGCGCGGCGCGTGACGCTCGCGCTCGCCATACGGCCGTTCCAGGTGAATCCGCCGGCGCAATTCCTCAATCGTCCGGGCGGCGTCGCGCGGATCCACGCGCTGTCGTTCGACTCCGACGGGGCGGTCGTGGACGGGCGCCGCCGCGTGCTCGCGCTGCGCCGCCCGGGCGGCGGCGGCGCATTCACGTTCGATCAGGGCGACGTCACGACGTGGCTCGACCGCGGCCACGCGCCTGCGGCGAGCGCCGTCTTCGACTCGAGCGGCCTGGCTTCGGGCGCGCTGCTCTACGACTTCACGCTCGCCGCGCGCTCAGGCGCGGCGGTGGACGTGGCGCTGCCCATGACCTTGGCGCCGCGCGCCGGCGCGTCGCCCGCGGAGCTCGAGGACGTTGAGGCGCGGGTGCGGCGCGCGGCGGCGCAGCGCGACGTGTCACCCGAGCGCGGCGACACGCTCGCGCACGTGTCGCTCCCGGATCGTGAAGTCCAGGCCACGCTGCTCGCCCAGCGCGACTGGATCGAGATCGAGCGTGTCGGTCCGTCATTGCGCCCGGGCGCGCGCGCGTACGCGCGCTCGTGGATCCGCGACGGCGCGCTGATGTCGGCGGCGCTGCTGCGCATGGGCGACGCGGGCACCGTGCGCGCGTTCATCGACTGGTACGCGGGCGCGACCTACGCGAACGGCAAGGTGCCGTGCTGCGTCGGCGATCACGGTTCCGATCCCACGCCCGAGCACGACAGCGAAGGCGAGTTCATCTACCTGGTCGCCGAGTACGTGCGCGCGACCGGCGACACGGCGCTGGCGCGGCGCGTGTGGCCGCAGGTGCTGGGCGCGGCGCAGTATCTCGACACGCTGCGCGCGGAGCGCCTGGGCGCGGAGTGGCGGACACCGGCGAACGCGCCGTACCTGGGACTGCTGCCGCCCTCGATCAGCCACGAGGGCTATTCCGCGAAGCCGATGCACTCCTACTGGGACGATCTGTTCGCGCTCCGCGGGTATCGCGACGCGGCGGAACTCGCGGGCGTCGTGGGCGACGCGCCGGCGGCCGCGCGACTGCGCCGCTCGCGCGACGCGTTCGCGCACGATCTCGCGGCCTCGATCCCCGCCGCGATGGCCGCGCACCACATCGACTACATGCCGGGCTGCGCCGACCTCGGCGACTTCGACGCGACGTCGACGACGATCGCGCTCGATCCGGTGGAAGCCGGCGACGTCGTGCCGCGCGCCGCGCTCGAGCGCACGTTCGAGCGCTACTGGAAATTCTTTCGCGACCGCCGCGACGGCCGCGAGCCGTGGGACGCGTACACGCCGTATGAGATGCGCGCCATCGGCGCGTTCGTGCGCCTCGGCTGGCGCGAGCGGGCGGACTCGCTGCTGACGTTCTTCATGGACGGACGCCGCCCGCGCGGCTGGCGCCAATGGCCGGAGGTGGTGTGGAAGGACGAACGCGCGCCGCGCTTCCTCGGCGACCTGCCGCACGCCTGGGTCGGCTCGGACTTCGTGCGCTCGGTGCTCACGATGCTCGCGTACGAGCGCGAAGCGGACGGCGCGCTGGTGCTGGCCGCCGGCGTGCCCGAGCGCTGGGCGCAATCGTCGAGCGGTGTTCGCGTGCACGGCATGCTCACGCGCTGGGGCGCGCTGCGCTACGACCTCACCCCGACGGAGCGCGGCTACGAGGTGAAGGTCGGAGCGATCCGCACGATGCCGCCGGGTGGAATCGCGGTCGCCGTGCCAGGCGTCACGCGCGAGTGGACGGCGCGGGTGAACGGGAGCGAGGCCGCGATCGGCGCGGGTGGCGAAGTCACGCTGCGCGCGCTGCCGGCGACGGTCGAGCTAGCGCCGCGCTGAGGCCTTAGGTCTTGCGCGCCGCGACGACGCCGCGCGGGCCGCGGGCGTCGCCGCGCTCGCCCGCGCCAGCGTCACCTCGACGCGGTGCACGCGGCCGTCGCCGAACACGGGCAGCAGCGTGCCGTCGTGGCAGTCGCCATCGACGCGCACTTCGTCGCGATCGCCGCGCTTCACGTCGATGCGGTACGTCGCGCCGCGGAAGCGCCGGCGCATGCGGAACCCGTTCCAGCCCGCCGGCAGGCACGGCTGGACGCGCAGCCCGTCCCACTCGGGACGCACGCCGAGCAGCCACTCGGTGCTGATGCGGAACAGCCACGCCGCCGAGCCGGTGTACCAGGTCCAGCCGCCGCGCCCGAAGTGCGGCGAGTCGGGGCCGTCGACGTTGCCCGGCGTCACGTAGGGCTCGACCGCGTAGTGCTCAGGATCGCGGCCGCGCAGAATGGGAGAGAACGCGCGATACAACTGCCACGCCTGCTCCGTGCGCCCGAGGGCGCA
This sequence comes from Saccharimonadaceae bacterium (SeqCode), assembly GCA_035494735.1. Lineage (GTDB taxonomy): Bacteria > Eisenbacteria > RBG-16-71-46 > RBG-16-71-46 > RBG-16-71-46 > DATJGS01. The sequence continues at coordinate 94,329 of DATJGS010000019.1, read as the reverse complement.
CTCGGCCTGCACCGCCCACACCGCGGCGTGGGTGTAGAGCCCGCCGTTCTCGCGCGTGCCGGGCGCGTAGCGCGTGAGGTAGCCGATGCTCGCGTCCGGCGTGCGATACGCGGGCGCGAGCGCGACCGGTCCGTACTTCTTGTAGATGTGCTTCTCCATCGAGCCGAGCAGCGCGGGCAGGCGCCTGGCCGGCACGACGCGCGACAGGATCGCCCAGGTCTGTGCGTTGATGTAGATCCGCCCGTCGCGATTCTTCCTGGAGCCGATCGGTGTGCCGTCGTCCTTCGTGGCGCGTACGTACCACGCGCCGTCCCAGAAATGCCGGTTCACCGCGCGGCGCATCTTCTCGGCCTCGCGCGCGTAGTGGCGCATCACGGCGCGGTCGGGCTTGGCGCGGCGCCGCTCCAGTTCGACCCATTCGTCGAGTACGCCGATCAGGAACTGCGCGAGCCACACGCTCTCGGCCTTGAGCTCGCGGCCGATCGCCGACAGCCCGTCGTTCCAGTCGCCCGCGCCCATGCGCGGCACGCCGTGCGGCGAGAGCCGCGTCCAGAACGAATCGATGGCGCGCCGGCAGTGCTCGTAAAGCGTGGCGCGCTCGCGCGACGGCCGCCCGTCCGCGCCGAGGAACGCGACGCGCTCGTCCAGCGTCGCGAAGTCGCCGGTCTCGCGCTGGTAGTGGCAGACCACGAACGGCAACCACAGGAGGTCGTCGTTCAGCGGCTTCTTGAGGCCTTCCTCCGTGAGCGGATGCCACCAGTGCCACGCCGTGCCGTCCGCGAACTGATGCGCGGCGTGCAGCAGGATCTGCGCGCGCGTGTGCTCGGGAGCGAGCGGCAGGAAGACGAGGCTGTCCTGCAACTGGTCGCGGAATCCGTACGCCCCGCCGGGCTGGAAGTATCCGGTGCGCCCCCGCAACCGGCTCGAGATCGCCTGGTACTTGAGCCACGTGTTCGTGAGCGTGTCGAACGCCGGATCGGGCGTCGTCACTTCGAGCGCGCCGAGCAGCCGGTCCCAGTGCCGGCGCATGCGCGTCCACGCGCGCTCGACCGCGGCCGGATCGCGGTAGCGCCGCGCCAGGCGCAACGCCTCGGCGCGCGTGTCGGCCAGCCCGAGCGTCAGCGCCATCTCACGCGCCGCCCCGCCCGGCAGATCCAGCGCGACGTGCAGCGCGCCAATCCCGTCCTGCCACTTCCCGGTCGTGCCCGAGAGCGAGCCTTCGACGACGGCGTGCGGCCGGGCCACGGAACCGTGGCGGCCGAGGAAGCGCTCCTTGTCGCTCTCGTGGCCACGCGGCCTCACGCTCGAGGCGTGGAACGCGACGTGCGGCCACTCGGTGTTCCACGGCTGGCCGACGCCGTGCTCGGCGATCGTGTTGAGGCGCTTGGTCGCGAGCAGCGCGCCGGCGGACGCGACGTACTCGGTCTCGATGAACAACCGGTGGAACTCGCGATGCGTGTCCGGCGACGGCCCGAGATTCCATTCGAAGTACGAGAACACGTCGAGCCGGCGCTTGCGTCGAGACGTATTGCGCAGCTCGATGCGCCAGATCTCGAGCGTGTCGTCGGGCGGCACGAACACGGTGAGCCGCGCCTCGATCTCGTCGCACGACGACTCGAACGTCGTGTAGCCGATTCCGTGGCGGCACACGTAGCGTGCTCCCTTCGCCTGCACCGGCTGCCAGGTCAGCGACCAGACGCGGCCCGAGTCGCGGTCGCGCACGTAGAGGTAGCGGCCCCACGCGTCGCGCACCAGGTCCTGCTCCCAGCGCGTCAGTCGGTTGAAGCTGGCGTGATCGAGCCACGAGTAGCCCGAGCCGACCTGAGATATCACGGTTCCGTAACGGCCCGGGCAGATGACGTTGACCCACGGGCGCGGCGTGTCCGGCCGCGTGATCACGTACTCGCGACCATCCGCCGAGAAGTGTCCGTAGCGCGTCGGAAAGAGCCCGCTCATGCCAGGCACGTCATTGAGACCTCACGCGATGCCAGAGATCGCCGGGCCGTGAGCGGGCTCGAGCCCGCATGCACCCTGCGCAACCGGCTCATGTTGGGCACTCGCGTCGCCGCACGCAAGTGACGGCAAGCGGGACAGAGTGGCGCGGCAAATTCTGCCGTCGAGGTTGTGTCGCCGCTCGCCGCGAAGAAAACTTTCGCGCACGAACGCGATCCGATCTTGCAACCGGTCGCACGTTCATCGCAGACTGCGTGGAGAGGAAGGCCGACCGCGAGGTTGGCCTTTGTTCGGTCGGGAGTATGGGGAGCGGTGCGCGACACGAGCGAAGCGGCCCCTCGATCGAAGCGGCGTCACGCAACCGCCCAGCTCCCGGCCATCGATCACGCCACACCGTCAAGGCACGAAGGCTCGGCTGGTTGTCAGCCGGGCCTTCGCGTTTGTTCGACGGGTCGCATCGGCACGGTGCGGCGCGCGTGTCGCGCGGGTGCGGCGCTCGCGTGGTGGGGCGCGAAAATTCGGGCCGGGCTTGAGCGCGGGCACTCAGGAGATCAGGGCGGGGCGGCGGCAGGCGCGAAAATTCGGGTTGGGCTGGAGCCACGGGGAGGTGGGGAAGGGATGTGGGGGCGACGGGTCCCGGCCCGGATTTTCGCGCCTGCCGCCGCCCCGCCACGCACGGCGACGAGCGAATCAGGCCGCCTGCGCCTTCAACTCGCCGACGAGCTTCGTGACCGCGCCCTTGGCGTCGCCGAACAGCATCAGCGTCTTCGGCTCGTAGTACAGCGGGTTGTCGATGCCCGCGAAGCCGGGGCTCATGCCGCGTTTGATCACGATCGTGTGCTGGGCCTTGTCGGCGTCGAGGATCGGCATGCCGTAGATCGGGCTCGTGCGCTCGGTGCGCGCCGATGGGTTCACCACGTCGTTCGCGCCGATCACGAGCGCGACGTCGGCGCGTTCGAACTGATCGTTGATCTGATCGAGGTCGAAAAGCTGGGTGTACGGCACGTTCGCCTCCGCGAGCAGCACGTTCATGTGGCCGGGCATGCGGCCGGCGACCGGATGGATCGCGTACTTCACATCGACGCCGCGCTCCGCCAGCAGGTCGGCCAGCTCGCGCACGACGTGCTGGGCCTGCGCGACCGCCATGCCGTAGCCGGGCACGATGATGAGCGAGCGGATGTTCGCGAGCAGCACCGCGGCGTCCGCCGTCCCGATCTCACGCACCGGCCGCGCGCCGCTCGCGCCCGCGGCCGCGGCGGCCGGAGCGCCGGCGCCAAAGCCGCTGAACAACACGTTCGCCAGCGAGCGGTTCATGGCCTTGCACATGAGCTGGGTGAGCAGCGTGCCCGACGCGCCGACGAGCGTGCCGCTGATGATGAGTGCGGTGTTGTCGAGCGTGAAGCCGGTCGCGGCCGCGGCCAGCCCGGTGCACGAGTTGAGCAGCGAGATCACGACCGGCATGTCCGCGCCGCCGATCGGGAGCACCATCGTCGACCCGAACACGAGCGCCGCGGCGAGCAGGCCCCAGTACCAGCCGGCCGCGCCGCCGCCGAGGAGCACGCCGCCCGCGAGCAGCAGCACCGCGGCGAGCGCGGCGTTCAGGATGCGCAGGATGCCGCCGGCGATCGCGCGGTCGGAGACGATGCCTTGCAGCTTGCCGAACGCGATCAGGCTGCCACTGAACGACACGGCGCCGATCACCGTGCCGAGCAGGCCGGGCAGCGGCACGCCGTGGTGCGGGTAGAACTGGCGCGAGGCGTGCACGAATTCCACGGTGGAGACGAGCGCCGCCGCGCCGCCGCCCAAGCCGTTCAGCAGCGCGACCATCTGCGGCATGTCGGTCATGAGCACGCGCCGCGCGCCGACGAAGCCGGCGACCGCGCCCAGGCTGAGCGCGGTGAGGATGAGGCCGCGGTGCTCGAGCCCGGGCGTCAGCAGCGTCGCGACCACGGCGAGCGCCATGCCGCCGGCCGCGATGAGGTTGCCCGAGCGCGCGCTCGCCGGCGAGCTGAGGCGCTTGAGCCCGACGATGAACAGGATCGCGGCGCTGAGATACGCGAGCGGCACGAAGCCGGGGAGCGGCGCGTTCACGTTCAGGACCCGCGCGGCGGCCGCGGCCGTCCCTTGAACATCTCGAGCATGCGATCGGTGACGATGAAGCCGCCCGCCAGGTTCATGGCGCCGAACATCACCGCGACGAAGCCGAGCGTGGTTTCGAGCGCGCCGTGCGCGAAGCCCAGCACGACGATGCCGCCGACCACCACGATGCCGTGGATCGCGTTCGTGCCCGACATGAGCGGCGTGTGCAGGACGACCGGGACCTTGGAGATCACCTCGAAGCCCACGAAGACGGCGAGTGCGAACACCGTCAATTGGGCGATGAGGACCGCGCTCATCGGCGCAGCGCCTCGCCGGAGGCCGGGTCGCCGGGTCCGAGTGCCGGGCCGCCGGTGCTGCCCGTGGCGCCGGTCGCGCTCGGAGCGGCCGCCGCGCCGGCCACCGTGGGTCCGTTCGCGGCCGGGCCGTTCGTCGGCGCGGGGGCGCCGGCGGCACGCCCGTCGCGCAGCACGCACGTCGTGCGCGTGATCTCGTCGTCGAAGTCGAGCGCGAGCGCGCCGTTCTTCGTCAGGTGCAGGACCAGCGTCGACACGTTGCGCGCGAACATCTGGCTGGCGTGCACGGCGAGCCCGGCCGCCAGGTTCACCGGACCGACGATGGTCACGCCGTGCGCCTGCACTTCCGTGCCGGCCCGCGTCAGCTCGCAGTTGCCGCCGGACTCCGCGGCCATGTCCACGATCACCGATCCCGGGCGCATGCCCTGCACCATCGCGGTCGTGATCAGGAGTGGCGCGCGCTTGCCCGGCACGACGGCCGTGGTGATGACGACGTCCGCGGACTGCACGTGCTTCGTCAGGCGGTCGCGCTCGCGTTGTTCGTCGCTCGAGTTCAACTCCTTCGCGTAGCCGCCGGCGCCGGCGTGCGCCGCGTCCGCGACGTCGGCGGCGATGAACGTGGCGCCCAGGCTCTGCACTTCCTCGCGCACGGCGGGGCGCACGTCGAACGCTTCCACGACCGCGCCCAGGCGGCGCGCGGTGGCGATGGCCTGGAGACCGGCGACGCCGGCACCGATCACGAACACGCGCGCCGGCGGGATCGTGCCGGCCGCGGTCATCAGTAGAGGGAAGAAGCGCGGCAGCTTCTCGGCGGCGAGCAGCACGGCGCGGTAACCGGCGACGGTGCTCATCGAGGACATCACGTCCATGCTCTGGGCGCGCGTGATACGCGGCAGCGCCTCCAGCGCGAACGCGGTGACGCGGTGCGCGGCGAGGCGCTCCAGCGACTGCGGCGTGCGCCCGCCGAGCAGCGCGATGAGCACGGCGCCGTCGCGCAGGAGGTCGGCTTCGTGCACGGCCGCGTCTTCGTTCCAGCGCGGCTCGCGCACCTTGAGCACGACGTCCGAACCGAACGCGGCGCGCGCGTCGACGATCGTGGCTCCGGCGGCGACGTATGCCTCGTCCGTCGCGCCCGACAGCACGCCGGCCCCCGCCTGGACCTGCACGGAAAGCCCCGCCTTGAGAAGCGGGGCGACGGCCTGGGGTACGAGGGCCACCCGGGTTTCGCCGGGGGTGGTCTCGCGGGGCACTCCGATCGAGAGCATGAGTTGCGACATTGAATCAGGGCGGGGGAGCGGAAGCAAGGCGCGGGCGCGGCATTCCCCGCCCGGGATCCGCGCCGGCGGCCGCAACCCGGAGCGGCGGCGTCGGCGGGCGCGTCCGACCCCCATTGGCCCGCGCTCGTAATTCGGCCTTGACTTCACTTTAGTAATTACTAAAATGATGCCCATGCACAACGTCCTCACCGCCGTTTCGACCCCGCGCCGCCGCGAGATCCTGCGCCTCGTCTGGCGCGAGGAGTTGAGCGCCGGCGACATCCACCGTGCGCTCGGCGACGTGACGTTCGGCGCCGTGTCGCAGCACCTGCGCGTGCTCGAGTCCGCCGGGCTCGTCCGCGCGCGCCGTGACGGGCGTCACCGCCGTTACGCGGCGCGCCCCGCCCAGCTCGGCGCGCTGCGTTCCTGGCTCGAACGGATGTGGGACGACGCGCTGTATCAACTCAAGGTCCGTGCCGAGTTGGAGCAAGCGCGGCGCGGGCCGATGCCAAGAACGCCACAGCCGCATCGAGGATCACCGCCCAAGACCCCGCCGCCGCACCGCCGGCCGCCAGAGAGGAGTCGTCGATCATGAACGAGACCCTGCCCGAACTCCGCCATCACCTCGAGCGCACCGTCGAGATCCGTGCGACGCGCGACGTGGTGTTCCGCTACTTCACCGACTCCGAGCGCTTCGCCGCGTGGTGGGGGAGCGGCTCCACGATCGACGCGCGCCCGGGCGGCGCGGTGCGCATCCGCTACCCAAACGCGGCCGAGGCGTCTGGCACGGTGCTGGAAGTGATCCCGCCCGAGCGCATCGTGTTCACGTACGGCTACGAGGGCGCGGACCCGATGTTCCCGCCCGGAGGCTCGCGCGTGACGATCGCGCTCGAAGCGACCCCGCGCGGCACCAGGCTCACGCTGCGCCACGATCTGCCGACCGAGGCGGCGCGCGATCACCACGTGCAGGGCTGGAGGTACCAGCTCGCGCTGTTCGCGAACGTCGCGGCGCGCGAAGCCGCGGCCGGAGCGGCCGACGTCGCGGACCGCTTCTTCGCGCTGTGGAGCGAGGCCGACGCCGCGCGACGCGTCGCGGCGCTCGATCAGCTGACCACCGACGACATCGAGTTCGGCGACGCGTTCTCGGCCACGAAGGGGCGCCAGGACCTGAGCGAGCACATCGCCGGCGCCCAGCGCTTCATGCCCGGCATCGCGCTCAAGCGCAACGGCGCGCCGCGGGTGTGCCAGGGCACGGCGCTCGTCGACTGGACCGCGAACGGTCCGGACGGCTCGGCGCGCGGATCGGGCACCAACGTGTTCGAGTTCGCCGCGGACGGCCGCGTCCGCCGCGTCGTGGGGTTCTGGGCGGGCTGATTGGCGGCACCGAAGCCCCATCGCCGAGGGCTGCGGGGCCGCATCGCCCCGCGCCCCGGACTCTGCTACCGTTTGCCGGCAAACACACGCATACGACCGGTCTTTCGGAGGAGTCCATGGGTCATTCGCACGGCAAAGAGACATCGAGAGTGGTCGCCAGGAACCCGCTCGTCGAGATGGACGGCGACGAGATGACGCGCGTGATCTGGGATCTCGTCAAGGTCCACCTGATCGAGCCGTTCGTCGACATCCGGCTCGAGCGCTACGACCTCGGGCTGCCCGAGCGCGACCGCACGGACGACGCGGTGACCGTGGCCGCGGCCGAGGCCATCAAGAAGCACGGCGTCGGCGTGAAGTGCGCGACGATCACGCCGAACGACGACCGTGTCGCCGAGTACTCCTTGAAGAAGGCGTGGCCCAGCCCGAACGGCACGATCCGCGCGCTGCTCGATGGCACCGTGTTCCGCAAACCCATCCTCGTGAAGAACGTGCCGCCGATGGTGCGCTCGTGGGTCAAGCCCATCGTCATCGGCCGCCACGCGTACGGCGACATGTACAAGTGCGCCGAGATGCGCGTGCGCCAGCCGGGCAAGGTCGAGATCGTGTTCACGCCGGCCGACGGCAGCACGCCGCAGCGCACGTTGATCCACGAGTTCAAGCAGTCCGGCATCGTGCGCGGCGTGCACAACCTGGACGCGTCGATCCGCTCGTTCGCGAAGGCGTGCCTGGCGTACGCTCTGAGCGAGAAGATGGACTTGTGGTTCACCGGCAAGGACACGATCTCGAAGGTCTACCACGGCGCGTTCCGCGCGATCTTCACGCAAGAGGCCGACGCGCGGAAGGCCGACCTCGACGCGGCCGGCATCACGTTCAGCTACCTGCTCATCGACGACGGCGTGGCGCGCGCGGTGCGCTCGCCCGGCGGCTTCCTGTGGGCGTGCATGAACTACGACGGCGACGTGATGAGCGACATGGTGGCGTCGGGCTTCGGCAGCCTCGGGCTCATGACGTCCGTGCTCGTCTCGCCGGACGGCAAGTTCGAGTACGAGGCGGCGCACGGCACGGTCACGAAGCACTACCGCCAGCACCAGAAAGGGCTGCCCACGTCCACGAACTCGACGGCCACGATCTTCGCGTGGAGCGGCGCGCTCGCGAAGCGCGGCGAGCTGGACGAGACGCCCGAGCTGGTGCGCTTCGCGCGCCGGCTGGAGGCGGCCGTCGTCGAGACCATCGAGTCGGGCGTCGTCACGAAGGACCTGGCGACGATCGCCTCCCCAGCGCCTCCCGGGCACGTGACCACGGAGGGCTTCATCGAGGCCATCGCCGAGCGGCTCGAGGCAAAGATGCACGGCGCGAGCACGGCGGGCGCGCGCTGAGTATGTCGAACGTGCTTGGCTGGGTGGACGAGGACGTGATTCGCGTGACGCGCGCCGTCGCCGACGCGCCGGTCGCGTTCGGCGGCGACCGCCCGTTCCGCGGCCCGACGAAGGCGCTGGTCGCGAGCGCGCGGGCGTGAGCGAGCCGCGCCCGGGCGCCGCCCCGGAACCGGGCGCGTTCACGGCGCGCGAGCGCACCGAGTGGTCGGGCGTCGCCGCGGGTTACGCCGACTCGTTCGCCAAGCTCACCGCGCTCGCCGTCCGCGACCTCATCGAGGACGCCCGCGTCTCGCCGGGTGACCGCCTGCTCGACGTCGCGTGCGGCACCGGCATCGCGGCCGCCGCGGCGGCGCGGCGCGGCGCGGTCGTCAATGGCGTCGACCTGGCGCCGGCGATGGTCGACGAGGCGCGGCGCCTCGTGCCGACCGGCACGTTTCGCGAGTCCGATGCCGCGATCCTGCCGTTCGCGGACGCGAGCCTCGACGTGATCGTCAGCAATTTCGGGGTCCACCACTTCGAGTTCCCGGAGCATGCATTCGCCGAGATGGCGCGCGTGCTCGTCCCAGGCGGCCGCCTCGCGTTCAGCCTATGGGACGCGCCCGAGCGCTCCGTTCTGCACCGCGCGCTGGCCGACGCGCTCGCGGCCCACGGCCGGAGCGACGTGGGGCTGCCGCCGGGTCCGCCGCCGCACCGGCTCGCCGATCCGGCCGAGGCGCGTCGCACGCTGGAGGCGGCCGGATTCGAGCGCGTCGCGTCGCGCGCGGTCGCGTTCGTGACCGATGCAAGCGACGCGAACGAGCTGTTCGACGCGTACGAGCGGGGCAGCGTGCGCATGGGCGCCACACTGCGCGCCCAGACCCCTGCCGAGCTCGCCGCGATCCGCGCCGCTTTCACCGGGGCGCTCGCCGGATACGTGCGGGACGGGCGCCTCGCCGTGCCGCTCAGCGCCATCGTCGTGAGCGCGCGCCTGGCGTAGCCGGCCGCACGCCGCGTCGCGCGGCCGACGCCGCACCATCTCCGGCGGGCGTGCCGGCACGCGGTTGGTCCCTCGACACGAGCCTCGAGACGCGGTCGATTGGGACAGCGCGCCCCACTTTCGACGAGCGTCGAGCCCGCTCCGAATAGCGCCAAACGCCCCTTCTTTTCTCTCGCGCTTTGGACATCGATCTCTTGCGCGTGCGAATAGCGTTGCTTTGTCATGCTCATCGCAAGGCGGTCGCTGCGCGAGGTGCCCCAATCGCGCGATGCAGCCCACACGAAAACGTCGATTTCGAACTTTCTGTCGCAAAGCGCGAACCCGCCATCGACTGCGCGGCAACACGTTTCGGCGAGAGCGCGGCGCATGTTGAATTTTGCACGATTTGCGCGGCATGCGACCTGCAAAGCGGCCCGCCGCGTCGCGTCATGGCTCGGCGCGACCTGCACGCGCGTCGGCGCAAGGCCGACGCGAGACGCGTGCGTCCCGGATCTCATCGAGGAGTGTCCTCGTGCGCCACGCATATCACATTCGAATGTTCGCGCCGTTGGTCGCACTGGCGGCGCTGCTGGTCGCCGCCGCGCCAGCGATCGCCGGTCCGTTTACCCGGCTCCAAGTGTTGCTTCCCGGCGAAACCGCCGCTCCGGGCACTGGCTCGGGCAAGACGGGAACGCCCAAGGCCCAGACCGTCGGCGTGCCGTTCAACGTCACGGTTCGCGCGTGTGACTCTTCGTGGAATCTGGTCAACACGGCGACCGACGTCGTGCACCTGCTGTCGTCGGACGCGAGCGCGACGCTCCCCGGCGCCACGCAGCTGCAGTCGGGTTCGCTCGTGCTGGCCGCCACGCTGAACGCGGGCGGCACGTTCACGTTCTTCGCGCACGACGAGACCGACGGGACGATTCCCGACGGCACGTCCGCCGCGGTCAGCGCGCTCGTGATCCAGGGCTTCCAGTTCTCGGGCATCTCGCAGAAGAACCAGACCGCGGGCGTGCCATTCACCATGACGCTGACCGCGCGCAGTCCCTCGGGTGCGATCGTCACCGGCTACAACGGTTACGTGCGCCTCAAGGAGACGACGAGCTTCGGCGACGGCCGCACCGTGCCGGACTCGGTGCAGCTCGTGAACGGCACGTGGACCGGCGGCCTCGCCGCGCTGCGCGCCGACGAGACCAGCATCAACCGCGGCAACGCGAACTTCTACGCGTTCCTCTCGAATGCGCCCTCGAAGAACGGCACGAGCGATCCGTTCACCGTGCACCCGGGCGCGTTCTCGCGCGTGCAGCTCATCGTGCCGGGCGAGACCGCGTTGCCCAGCAGCGTGAGCGGCAAGATCGGCACGCCGGCGTCGCAGAGCGCGGGCCAGGCGTTTGCGGTCACGGCGTACTCGACGGACGCGTACTGGAACCAGGTGTTCAGCGGCGACAACGTGCGACTCACGTCCAGCGACGGCGCGGCCAGCACGCCGATCACCGTCGCGCTCAGCAACGGCGTCAAGGTGTTCAACGTCACGCTCGGCACCGTCGGCACGCAGACGCTGACGCTCAACGACCAGACGAACGCCGGCATCACCGGCATGACCAGCCCGGGCATCAGCGTGATTCCGAACGCGGTGCATCACTTCGCGATCAACACGATCAGCTCGCCGCAGGTCGCGGGCACGCCGCTCAGCGTCACGATCCGCGCGGCCGACGTGTCGAACAACACGGTCCCCGGCTACGACGGCCAGGCCGTGCTGTCGGCGAACACCGGCGCGGGCAGCATCTCGCCCGAACTGATCACGTTCACGAACGGCGTGTGGACCGGCAACATGGTGTTCCGCGGCGCGGGCGGCGCGGTCAGCTTCACCGCGTTCGACTTCTCGGCGCCGCCGCACACCGGCACGAGCAACAGCTTCGTCGTCCAGCCCGGTCCCTTCGCGGGGCTCCAGGTCCTGCTCCCCGGCGAGACGCCGCAGGGCGGCACAGTCGACGGCAAGAACGGTTCGCCGACGAACCAGACGGCGGGCTCGGCGTTCACGCTGACGCTGCGCGCCGTCGACGCGTACTGGAACCTGGTGAGCGGCGTCAACGACCGCGTGAAGCTCGGCTCGAGCGACCTGTTCGCGACGATGCCGTCCGACACGTCGCTGATCGGCGGCCAGCTCCTGATGCCGGTCAAGCTGTACCGCACCGGCCCGCAGCGCATCTGGGCCAGTGACTCCGACAACGTCTCGATTACGCCCGACACGTCCGCGTACGTGACCGTGATCGGCGGCGCGTTCTCGCGCGTGCTCATCCTGGCGCCCGGCGAATCGCCGGCCCCGGGCACGGCGACCGGCCGCACCGGCACGGCGACGGACGAGTCCATCAACTACGCGTTCACGTGCACCGCGATGGCGACCGACCAGTGGTGGAACCCGGTCGGCGGCGTCACCGACGTCGTGCACATCACGTCGGGCGATCCGCTCGCGACGCTGCCGCCCGACGCCGCGATGGTCGACGGCGTGGCGCAGATGAACGTCAAGCTCGCGACCGGCGGCTTCCAGCAGATCAGCGTCAGCGACGTGACCCAGCCGTCGAAGACCGGCAGCACGACGCAGGTGCGTGCGATCTCGACCGGCTTCCATCTCGAGGCCGCGATCACGCCGTCCACGGCGCCGGCCGGCGGTCCGTTCACGCTGACCGTCAAGGTCACGAACGACGCGGGCAGCGTCATCCAGGAGATCAACTCGTTCGTCACGATCGACGTGCAGAACGCGTCCTCGCAGGCCCCGGGCCGCGGCACGCTGCTGACGACGCAGTTCCAGCTCTTGCAGGGCCAGCGTTCGGTCTCCGAGTCCTACACGTTCGCCGAGCCCATCGTGGTCGTGGCGCATGACGACGCGGGCAACGCGCCGGCCGTGAGCAACGTGATCACGATCACGCCGGGCGCGCCGTCGCAGGTGCTGGTGACGAGCGTGCCGACGTGGGTGGGCGGCGACAAGAACGCGGCCATCACCGCGCGTGTCACCGACGACTACAGCAACGGCGTCCCGAACCAGCCGGTCAACTTCCTGCGGCTCTCGGGCACCGGCACGCTGAGCGCGATCGACAGCTCGACCGACTCGGTCGGCGCGGCCCGCGCGAACTTCCTGAGCCCGCGTCAACCCGAGACCGACCGCATCCGCGCGGTGTCCGGCGCGTTGAGCGGCGATCTCGACCTGGTCACGGCGTTCGTGGATCCGAACGCGCCGGGCGGCACGGTCACGAACTACCCGAACCCGTTCCACCCGCCGGGTCAGGGCACCACGCTCGCGTACAAGCTCGACGACGACGCGCAGGTGACGATCCGCATCTTCACGCAGAGCGGTGAGCTCGTGCGTCGCGAAGAGTTCGCGCGCGGCGCGGTGGGCGGCTCGGTCGGACTCAACTCATTCGTGTGGGACGGAAAGAACGGCGCCGGCAACGTGGTGGCGAGTGGCGGCTACATCGTGCTGCTCGAGGCCCACGGTACTGGCAACACCCTGAACGTCATGCGGCGCAAGATCGCCGTGGTTCGCTAGGAGGGCATCATGAACCGCATCGACTCCCGCATCACGCGCACCGTGGCGCTGTTCGCCACACTCGCGGCGCTCGCGGTCCAGCCGGCCCGCGCGGCCGACCAGGGCGGCGGCATGCCGGGTGAATGGTTGTCGCAGTACGCCGGCGCGCGCGCGCTCGGCATGGGCGGCGCGAACGTCGCCATGGCCGACGACGCGCTCGGCATCCTGTGGAATCCCGGCGGGCTCAGCCAGCTCGACCAGAACCAGCTCATGTTCGAGAACCTGCACCTGTTCGAGGACACGTCGCTGAACGGCTTCAGCATCGCCGTTCCCGGCTCGTGGCTGCCGAGCTTCGGACTCAGCATGGTGTCGATGTCGTCCGGCGACTTCCAGCGCACGAACGACGTCAACGACGCGCTCGGCTCGTTCAAGGAAGGCGAGACCGCGTACCTGTTCACGATGGCCCGGGGCTTCAGCCCGCGCTTCTCGGTGGGCACGAACGTGAAGCTCGTGCAGCAGACCATCGAAGACTTCAGCGGCGGTGGCTTCGGCATCGACCTCGGCGCCATGTATCAGTTGACGCCGCAGTTCAAGGTGGGCTTCTCGGCGCTCAACCTGGGCGGCCCGTCGATCACGCTGCGCCAGACCGCGGAGACGTATCCGACCGAGTATCGCGGCGGCGTCACGCTGAACGCGCTGAACGGTCGCGCGTTCATCACCACCGAGATCGATCAGTCGACCGGCCTCGGCACGCGCTTCCACGGCGGCGCCGAGTACTGGATCCAGCCCGGCCTCGCGGCACGCATCGGCTACGACGACACGCGTGCGACCGGCGGGTTCTCGTACCGCTTCCTGCCTGCGTACCAGTTCGACTATGGCGTCGCCGACCATCCGCTCGGCATGACGCACCGCTTCGGGCTCACGTACCGCTTCGGCGGCTTCTTCGCCGCGAGCCACGCCGATCCCGAAGTGTTCTCGCCGACCGGCGAGAAGGCCGTGACGAAGATCGACCTCAACGCGCACACGAAGTCCGGCGCCGAGAGCTGGACGCTCGAGCTGCACGACAAGTCCAACGCCGTGGTCCGCAAGTTCGGCGGCCCCGGTCAGCCTCCCGCGCACCTGTTGTGGGACGGCAAGGACGAGTCGGGCATGCCGATGGCGGACGGCACGTACCGCTACCAGCTGACGGTGAAGGACAAGGAAGGCCGCATCCTCATCGGCCCGATGCGTCAGGTCGAGATCTTCACGAACGGTCCGCAGGGCGCCGTGCCGGTGCTTCCGGTGCAGTAACCCATGACGCACATCCCGCAACTCGACAGGGCGGAGCGCGCGGCGAACGCCGCGCGCTCCGGCACCGGACCGGAGGAAGTCATGGCCAAGGACATGCGCAGGACGCGAGTGACGCTGCGACTCGCGCTCGCCGCGCTGACGACGGGCCTGATCGTGGGTCCGTCGCACGCGGCGCACGCGCCGAAGCACGCGCCGGAAGCGGCCCAGGCGCCGCAGACCAACACGGACGCGACGCGTGACGTCACGCGCGCGTTCGATGCCGCCCGCCTCAAGACCGGCGACGAGCGGCTGGCCGCGCTACGCGAACTGGACGGCAGCGTCGAAGACCTGATGAAGCAGGCGTCCGGCGACGATCAGCGCGCGGCCGCGAAATTCCTGTCGGGCGCCGTGCGCTGGGAGATGGGCGACGCGAACGCGGCGCTCGACGCCTATCGCGACGCCCAGAAGGACGCGGCCAAAGGCCCGTTCGAAGACGACGCGGCGTACGCGGTGATCCGCGCGATGGAGGCGAAGCACGAGGACGCCGACGCGGCGAAGGAGTGGATCAAGTTCGAGCAGCGCTATCCGACGAGCCCGCTCCTCGGCGAAGCGCGCCTGGCGCGCGCCTGGAACGCGCTGCGTCGCGGCGACACCGCCGACGCGAAGAAGGCGCTCGACGCGATCGCCTCCGGCGCGCCGTGGACCGCGAACGACGCGCGCGTCGCCATGGCGCGCGCGATGATGTTCCAGTCCCTGGGACGCCCGCAGGACGCGATCGCCGCGCTCGGCCCCTCGAGCACGGGTCCGGCCGCGACGTATCTCAAGGGTCTGGCGCTGGCCGCGAGCGGCAATCAGCTGCGCGCCGCGGCCGCGTTCCAGGACGTCGCCGACCGCTGGCCGTCGTCGACGCTGCACGATCCGGCGCTGCTCGCGAAGGCGAACGTGTTCCTCGGCGCGAAGGACTATCGCAGCGCCGCGACCGAGTTCGCGCGCATGCAGTCGCGCGTGACCGACCCCGCCATCCTGGCCGAGGCCGAAGTGCGCGAAGCCGGCGCGCGGTTCCTGGCCGGGCAGACCGACTCGTCGCTCGTGCAGCTGCACGGCGTCGTCGATCGCCATCCCGACACCGACGCGGCGGCGCGCGCCCAGTACCTGATCGGCGAGGCGCTGGCCGGCAAGGCCCAGTACGCCGCGGCCATCGTCGAGTTCAACAAGGTGCTGACGCGCTACTTCGAACACGAGGTCGCGGCCAGCGCGCAGTACCGCGTCGGCCGCTGTCTCGACGCCATGGGCCGGCGCGGCGACGCGACCGGCACGTATCAGGCCGTCGTGCGCGGTTATCCGCTCGAGCCCGAGGCTCCGGCCGCCGCGTACCTGGCGGGCGTCGGCCTCAGCCTGCAGGGCAAGCCGCTCGCCGCCGCGCCGTACTTCCAGATCGTGCTCGACCGCTACACGACGCAGCACGACAGCACCGGCCGCGCGGTGTTCTCGAGCCCCGAGCGCCAGGAGCTGGTCGAAGCCGCGCTGTGTCAGCTCGAACTCGCGTACCACCGCGCGGGCGACCTCGGCCAGCTGTCGGGCGCGCCGCACCTCCTCTTGCAGAAGATGCCGCCCAGCCACTCCGAGTGGCGTGCGTGGGCGCTCGTGATCGACGCGGACGCGTCGGCCGCGCAGGGTCGCTACGCCGAGTCGCAGGCCGCGCTGGCGCAGGTGCACCGCGACTTCGCGGGCCACGAAGTGGCCAGCTCCGCGGATCAGCTCCTGGCGTGGACGTACGCGCGCCAGGGCCAGGACAGTCTCGCCATCGCGACGGAGGAACAGCTCGTCGCCGGCGGTTCGGACAAGGTCGTGAGCGGCGCCGTGCTGGCCATCGCGCACGAGCGCTTCAACCAGAAGCGCTATCGCGAGGCCGCTGCCGCCTACGAAGACTTCGTGCGCCGCTTCCCGAAGGATCCGCAGAAGCTGACCGCGCTGTACCAGGCCGGCCTCTGCTACGTGCGCCTCGATCGCTCGGGCGACGCCGTCGATCGCTGGGAAACCATCGTGCGCGACAGCGCGGACGCGCCGCTTGCCGAGAAGGCGTGGGCGCGCGCCGGCGACCTGTACTTCCAGGCCGCGCGCTACGCGGACGCGAAGCGCTGTTACGAAGGCCTGCTCGCGCACTTCGCGAGCAGCTCGGCGGCGTCGATCGCGACGCTGCGCCTGGCGCAGGGCGAATACAACGCCGGCCGCGACGCGGAAGCGCTGCAGGGTTTCGCCGGCACGATCGAGAAGTACCCGGGCACGCCGGCCGCGCGTGAAGCGCAGCGCGGCACCGAGCGCGCGCTGTATCGCCTGAGCCAGAAGCCGGGCGGTCAGGCCGTGCTCGCCAAGCTCGTCGACCAGTTCCCGAACAGCGCGTTCGCGGCCGACGCCGAGTTCCAGATCTCGCGCCGTCACTACGACGCGAAGGAATGGACCGAGGCGGCCGACGGCTTCCGCAAGGTCGTGAGCGGCTTCCCCGGCTACTCGGCGGCGGACCAGGCGCAGTTCCTGCTCGCCGACGCGCTCGCCCAGTCGCACGCGAACGACGACGCGCGCCAGGCGTACGAACAGTTCCTGTCGTTCTTCCCGGAGAGCGATCTGCGCTCGACGGTGCGCTTCCGCATGGGTCTGCTCGACTTCGAGGCCAAGGACTTCGGCCGCGCCGCGGTCGCGTTCACGCAGGTGCTCGCCGAGAGCACGAGTGCCGACATCGCGAGCGCCTCGGCCTACAACCTGGCGCTGTGCCAGCGCATGACCGGCCAGAGCGACGAAGCGCGCACGGCGCTCGAGGCGTATCGCGCGAAGCACCCCGACGACGCCCGTGCTTCTGAAGTCGCTTATCAGCTCGGCGACATGGACGAGACCGCCGGCCAGACCGCGGACGCGATGCGCGAGTACCAGCGCGCGCTCGCCGCGCGGCCGTCGGCGTCGCTGAACGTGGAGTTGCTGTACCGCATGGGTCGCTGCCACGAACAACTCAAGGAATCGACCGCGGCGCTGCGTTGGTACGAGCAGGCCGCGGCCGCGCCGCAACGCACGAACGCGTTCCGGCTGTCAGCGCTCGCACGCTGCGCGGCGCTGTACGAGACACGTAAGGAATACACGCGGGCGGTCGATGCGTATCGCGACATCGCCCATCACTCGGAGGACCACGAGCTGGTGGCGGCGGCTTCGGGCCGCGCGAGCCAGCTGGAGGCGCTCACGCGCCGACGCTGAACCCGACACCGACACTCAAGGAGCTGAGTCATGTTCGAGAACTTCGACTGGATGGAAGCCATTCGCCGCAGCCCGGTGATGATCGTGATCCTGGGGTGCAGCGTGGTCACGCTCGGATACGCGATCGAGCGGCTGCGCTACTACTGGTCGCGCCGCGGCGACGTGGACCGACAGTTGGATCTGGCCGCCGAGAAGGCGCGCGGCGGTCACGTGAAGGAAGCGGCGTGGGCGTGCAGCGTCCTCAAGCATCCGGCCGGCCCGGTGGCGGCGAGCGTGCTGCAGAGCGCGCATCTGGCTCCCGAGGCGCAGGAAGAGAAGCTGCAGATCGCGCTCAGCGAGCAGCGCCTGCTGCTCGAGCGCAACCTGGGCGTGCTCGGCACGATGGGTAACACCGCGCCGCTGATCGGCCTCCTCGGCACCGTGTGGGGCATCATGCGCGCGTTCCACGACATGGCGCGCACCGGCTCGGCCGGCCCGTCCGTGGTCGCGGCCGGCGTCGCCGAAGCGTTGTTCACCACCGCCGCCGGCCTGATGGTCGCCGTGCCCGCGGTCATGCTCTACAACCACTTCCTCCGCGAAATGAACGTCATGCTGACCGTGGCCGAGAACCGCGCGCGCAACCTGCGCCTGACGGTGGCCGGCGCGGACTCCGACGACGCCGAGCGCGGCTCGCGGCGTTCGGCCTAAGGGCGATCCATGAAGCGCAACCGCCGTTCGTCCGACTCCATGAGCGGGATCAACGAACCCAACATGACGCCGCTGATCGACGTCTCGCTGGTGCTTGTCGTGATCCTCATGGTCGCGACGCCGCTCGCACTGCAGTCCGGCATCGGCGTCTCCAGCGCGTCGTCGACCGGAAAGAAGGCCGCGCCCAGCCACACCGATCGTGTGGAGGTGAGCCTGCTATCGGCCGACAGCATCGTGGTCAATCGCCAGCTGGTGCATCGCGACCGGCTCGCGCTCACGTTGCACGAGGTGCTCGCCGAAAGCGCCACGCGCCAGGTCGTCGTGCGCTGCGCCGACAATGTGCCGCACGGCGACTTCGTGGCCGTGCTCGACGAAGCGCGCGCCCAGGGAGCGGCCGAGATCGCGGTCGCGGGGAGATGACATGGCCTACACCCGGAAGCGCCCTGAGCCCATCACCAAGATCAACGTGACGCCGATCATCGACGTCGCGCTGGTGCTGGTCATCATCCTCCTCGTCACGGCGCCGATGCTGTCGGTGTCGAACCTGCCGGTGAACCTGCCGCAGGCGCACACGCGCGAGGCGGAGGATCAGCGCAATCTCAGCGTCACGCTGAGCGAGGACGGAAGGCTCGCCGTGGACAATCACGACGTCACCATGGACAAGCTCGCGGCCGCCATCGCGGCGCGCCTGGCCGAGCCCGGCAACAAGGACCTGCTCGTCGTGGTGCGCGCCGACTCGGGCGCGCCGTACGCGACCGTGCACCAACTGCTCGACGCCGCGCGCATCGCCGGCGCCAAGCGCCTGGCCATCGCGACGCGCCAGAAGATGGATGGTGCACTGTGAGCGCGTCGGCCCTGACGTGGGATGTGACGCCCGCGCGCTCGCGCACGCGGAGCGCCATGAGTATCAGCATGGTCGTGCATGCCCTGCTGCTGCTGCTGCTGATCTTCGCGCCCAAGCCGGCGCCCGATCGCGAGCCGCTCACCGAGATCACGATGCTCGATCCGGGTGACGCCTCGCCGGCCGCGGCCGCCGCGCCCGCCCAGGCCGCGCCGCGCACCGAAGTCGGGGCCGCCGCGACCAGCGAGCGCGAACAGCATTTCATGCGCCGGGAGAGCCACGCCGACCTGACGCCCGATCCGCAGAGCGCAATCGCCGTCGACGATCGACTGACGTCGCGGCTCGCCGCGCTGCAGACGCACGAAGTCGTTTCAGCCGCCGGCGTCGGGAGCGCGCCGAACACGAACTGGGGACATTCGGTCACCGCAGCCACGGTGTCCGGCACCGGGACGGCCGGCACGGTCGCGCTCAATCGCGGCGGCGATGGCGCGGGCCCGGCGCTTGCGCTCACGCGCGGCGCCGGCGTCGGCAGCGGCACCACCCTGGGTCCCGCCACGGTCACGACGCACGCAACGGATGCCGAGCCCGAGAAGGCCGGCCAGAGCGACGCGCGCCGCACGCTCGCGGGCGCCACGCTCATGGGCCCGATCGCGGACCGGCCCGTACTCGTGCATGTGACGCCGGAATACCCGGAGTGGGCGAAGCGCGAGGCGGTCGAAGGCTCGGTCACGCTGTACTTCGTCGTCCGCGCCGACGGCACGATCAAGGAGAACATTCTCGTCCAGCGCACCGCCGGATTCGAAGACTTCGATGAGAGCGCACGCACCGCGCTTCGCGGGTGGCGCTTCGCCGCGTTGAGCGGCGGACGCACCGGCGAGCAGTGGGGCACGATCACGTTCCGCTTCCGCCTTCGCGACAGCGGCTAGGGACCAGCGAAAGGAGCATGGCGATGATTCGGAGCAAGACCTTCGCGACGGCCGCCGGAGCGTGCGCGCTGCTGATGATGCTGAACGTGGCGCCGAGCGGCGCCGCGACGACGGCGAGCGCCAAGACGGCGCCGACCACGACCGCGATGACGTCCGCCAGCGCGAAGCCCACGCCGGCGGCGAGCACCCCCACGACCGTCAGCGCGAAGCCGGCGCCGGCCGTGACGCACACCGCGCCCAGGCGCGCGACGTCGTCCGCGAAGTCGAGCGGATCGAGCGAGCGTTCGGCCGAGGTTTCCGCGCCGGCCAAGTCCGACTCCGCGATGGTGCTCCACGGCGGGCAGGAGGGAACCGCGTTCCGCAGCCTGACCGTCGAAGGCGAAGACCACGTGCACTACGAATTCCCGCGGCCCGACCTCGACGTGAATCTCGACCCCGAGAAGGCGGCGGGCCTCGATCGCGGCACCGCGGCCGACGTGCTCGACCGCAACCCACCCGATTTCACCACCGCGCTGGTTGCACAGTCGGCGACCGACGCGTCGCCATACCTCGCGCAGCCCTGGCTGCACGAGTTCGCGACTGGCGCGGTGGCACGTTTCCGCCCCGCGGTCGACGACGTGGAGAGCTGGAAGCTCACCGTCGTGAACGCGAAGGGCGAGCCCGTGGCCGCGTACCAGGGTCATGGCAAGCCGCCCGCCGAGATCGCGTGGGACGGCCGCGCCACGTCCGGCGCGCCGGTGACGCCCGGCCTCACGTATTCGTACGTGTTCGAAGCCCGCGACCGTGCGGGCAACAAGCGCAACTTCGTGGGCCAGGGCTTCCACGTCGCCGCGTACCATCTCGAGACCGCGGCCGGCCCCGTGCTCGCGTTCACCGGCGCGGACCTGGCGAACGGCGCCGCGACGATGCGCGGCCCCGGCGGCAGCAGTGAAGTGGGCGCGCCCCCCGTCGTGCGCGAAGCCGCGCAGTGGATCAATCAGGCTCCGTCGACGCGCACGCCGCTCAAGGTGACCGTGACTGCGCGCTCGCGCGATCAGGCCGCGTCGCTCGCCGCGTACCTCGCGCGCACCATGACGCCGCTCGTCATCGGCGATCCCGCGCGCCTGCGCATGATCGCCAGCGTCGAAGCGGACGCTCCCGAATCGGGCACCATTCGCATCGAGCCCACGCACTGACATCCGGTGCCCGAACATGCGGCCCGCCTCGAATGAGGCGGGCCGTCGTGTTTTGGGGGGGGGAACGCCCAGTGGATTCGCCGCACCACTCAAGCAGGCTGCCGGCTCGGATCCGAGAGGAAATCTCGGATGTCCTTGACGTATTCGCCAACGATGCCGGTCGAGAAGGCCCAAACGAATACCAGCCAGAGCAGTAGCTTGAGGACAAGCGCCATTGTCGTGGCGAGCAACTGGACTTCCGCGCGAACTGGGAACATCACGGCCAGCGGCTGGATTAGCCCGTAGATGTAAAGCGCTGAGAGCGTCACGGGGCCCGGATCGATAAGCTTGCTGCCCAATCGTCCAACGACAAGGCACAGAGACAGTCCGCTGAGATAGGCCGTCATGATGCTCATGGTGGCGATCGCCGCACTATCACCTGCCGTCTTTCCATGGACAAAGGCAAGGCCGACCCAGCCCATTGTCAGGAGGAGTCCGAGCAGACCTCCCGAGAGAAGCTTGTGCGTGCGGGCCGTCCACGTCGCGTCGCGTGGTGTCGCGACACCCTTTGGTGGAACTGTGATTTCAGACAGTTCCAAGAACAGCCAGAAGGAAGACAGACCAGTCAGTGCATTCAACGAGTCCATGATGAGCTGGGCGATCGCAGTCATCTGGGGCGGCCCAAGCACTGGGTGGCACTGTGCGTCCTTGGTTGGCAGTTGAATGCTGTGCCGGATACAAATGGAGGACGCGACGTAGTAGGCAGCCCAGAGTAGAAATGTTGTCCGCAGCGTCATGTGGATCCGCTGTACGCCATCCAGGGTCTCCGGGCGGGGCGGCTCCCCGTCAGGCCCCGTGTCGACCTTCGCCCGCGGAAGAAGGGCTGCGAGTGCGAAACAGATCACTGCCTGAACCATTGCGAGCGTAGCGCGATGACCGATATTGGCCGGGTTCTCCAATTGCTCTCTAAGGTCGCTCATTGAAAACGTGTTCAGCCACTGACTGCCGACGAGTCTGCCAATGGATACCCCCGCGGCAATCAGGGCGCCTACGCCGGCCAGCTTTTGAAGGCCTTGGACGGTTGAGATCGCCCATCTCGAGAACGGTTGTGCGCTTGGGTTGCGTGTGATTGGGCTCGGTGTCATCTGAGATCTCCAGGCAGATCATTCGCCGCCAGGCGCCGTCGGAGCCCGTTCAGCCGCGGCACGAGCGCCGGCACGACGTCCCGGTACGCCCGATACCGCGTGCCGAGAGCGTCGACGAGTGACCGCTCCTCGACGTTGATGCGCCGGGCGTACGAGGGCAGGACGAGCGCGAGCACCACGCCGAGCCCAAGCGCGCTTCGAAACAGCACCACGAGCCCGAGTGCGATCAGCAGCGCGCCGGTGTACGAGGGATGGCGCACGCACGCGTAGGGCCCGGCCGTGACAACCGGCTGGCGCTTGTCGACCTCGACGGTCGACGTGAAGTACGCGCCGAGCACGCGGATCGCCCAGAGACGGATCGCGAAGCCGACGACGATGCACGCGGTGCCGGCCGCGACCGCGGCGGTCTCCGTCAACGGCAGCAAGCCGCCACGGAATCGATACTCGGCGACTGCGAGCACGAGCATCGCGATCATCGACGCGAAGATCCCTGCAGCCGAGCGCTGGTCCTGCGCGTCGCGCGACCATGCGGTGCGTCGATCGAGGCGTGGCTGCGAGACAAGCAGGAGCCACGCCGCTGCCGCCGCAATCCACGGCGCGGGTGCGAGCAGGCGCTCCGATCCGATCAGCGGCGCAATGAGGACGAGCGCCACAAGCGCGGCGTTGAGGATGAGCGAGCCCAGCGATCTCCTCGTCGCGATGCGCTCTGTGTTCACGCCGCCACCTCCACGGAAAGCCGGCCGCGAACGCGGTCGGCGTCGGGTACGAAGTCACCGAATCGTGCGAGCCCGACGCGCTCGACAGCGTCGGCGAGTCTCCCGCACGTCGCGCGGACTTCGTCCGATGTCCACTCGGGCCGGCGGTGGAATACGTTCATCGAGAGCCCGAGCTTGGGTTCCGTGACGAAGGACCGTCCCCGGAGCGGGCGGAACCCGACCGACCGATAGAAGGCTCCGTGATGGGCCCTGCACTGAACGAGGGCGTTGGAGACGCGAGTCATGCGGTCCTGTACGGCCGTGCAGCCCAGCACCACGAACTCGGCGAGACTCTTGATTCCAGACAACCCAAACCCGCGGCACTCGCGCGAGAACACCAATCGGCTGGCCTCGATCACGTGCTCGTCTCGGGCATGGGCCTGCTCGATCAAGGCCAACACATCCTCACGCGCCTCGGTGTAATGGACGAGGGAAAGCGGCGTGTGGAGCCGCGGCGCGAGTCGGGCACGAGCAGTCGGCGCTTCGGCCACGGCGGCGAACACGGATGCGGCGTGCGGCGACGGCGACTCCTGAATCAGACGCACGCTTCCCATCAGCCGCGCGCGATCCCCCGTCCTGGCCACCAGGCCGAAGTGCCGCGACCTCGTGTCGAACTCGTCGACGTCGAGACCGCTGGCCGTGTCCAGGGACTCCATGAGGCACAGCCCCTTGGTCTCGCGGTAGTTCGAGAAGCGCAGCGCCATGCTTTCCCGCAGCAGCTCGGGCTCGGTCAGCTCTTGGAACACAATGTCCGGCGTTTCGAGGGGCATCGTCGGCCTCCAGTCCTTAAGAGGCGACAGCCGCCTCACGACAGGTAGGTCGGGGAGAAGGCCGGGGTGTGACACCGGTCACAGAGGGGCGGCTCGAGCGACCTGGAGAGCGATGATCCCGCTCTTGAAAGCGCCCTGGGCCCCGCCTACCATGCCCCGCACTCCGGGCGGAGGCGTTTGGCGTAGCACCGCTGTCCGCTCTCAACGGACCCACGCCAATACGGCCGCCACCTTCCCAAGGCATGGAAATTCCGGAATTGACCGCGCCGGACGCGTACGTCCTATCGAGCGAGCAGTTGCGCGAGATCCGCGAAGTGATACTGCGCAGTGTTCGCTTCCAGCTCCAGAGTTCGTCTCCGGAGGTGATCGAGGACACCACCTATGACGCGGTTCTGGGTGTTCTTGTATTTGTCCGGAGGAATGGCCTGCCCGATCGCCTCGACAAGCTGGCCACGACCATCGCTCGCAACAAGTGCCGGGACGTAATGCGCCGGCGCAAGGTTTGGGGGCACGCGGTCGACGTCACCGAGTACGCCGATGTCGTTGCCGACGCGCACGCGCTCGATTGGCTCGTGGAGCTCGAGGAGGGCACGACGCTCATCGCGGCGCGCGCGGCCGAGTACTATCGGCGGCACAAGGCGCCGTGTGTGGAGTTGACCGTTGCGGTGATGATGGGGAAGGACTTCAAGGAACTGGCTGCCGAAACCAATCAATCCCACGACAAACTGCGCCAGCGCTGGGTACGCTGCAAGGCGCGCCTCAAGGCGGCGATCGCGCGCGGCGAGCCTGGGCTCGAAGGCATGCCGGGCTGGAAGGGCGGGGTCGCGTGACCGACGTCCACGCTTGGTTCCGCTCGTGCGTACCGGCGCACCTGCTCGAGGTGCTGCCCGACTCGGAGAGCGCACGTTTCCTCGAGCACGCTCGCGAGTGCGCGGAGTGCGCCAGCCTCCTGAAGCAGGCCGAGAAGCATTTCCCGGAGCCGTGGTCGGGCACGGCGCATCTGCCGCTCACGCTGCTCGGCCGCTGGCTGAACGCTTCCGAATCCCTCTCCGCGCCGGATCGAGAGACAATCGAGGCGCACCTCGTCGCATGCGACGAATGCCGCACGGACCTGGCTTCGCTCGCGGACGCGTGGGATCGGGGTGAGATCCGCGCGCGTGTCGCCGAGATCGAGTCGCGCGCCACGCGATCGCCCGGCGTCGCGCCTCCGTCGCGCGCCGCCCGCCCGCCCATCCCGCTCCCTCGCTCGCGTACGCGCGACTGGTTCACCGGCGGCTTCATTGGCGCGCTCGCGACCGCGGCGTCGTTCGCCATCGTGTGGCCCATGCTGCATCCGACGCCGAGCCCGTCGGGGCACGAGACGACAGCGTCGGGCGAGGCCCCGACAAGCCCCGGTGGCACCGCCACGCCAGGCGCCGCGACCACCACAGCGCCCGTCACCCCGCCGAACGTGGCGCCGGCGCCGGCTGCCGCGCCTGTGCTGCGCTCCACGCCGGTCACCGAGTTCACGTCGGATCTGGTGCGCGCGCCCGACGGCGCGCCACGCAAGACGGTGCTTGACGTGAAGGTCACCGCCCACGACACCGAGCTGTACTTGAAGCTCGAGCCGCCCGACGCGCCGGACAACGAGGCGATCCGCGTGACGATCGCCGGCCCGGATGGCAGCCCGCTCGCGGACGAGCGGCTTCCACGCTCCGACTTCAACGGCGATCGCATGTTCGTGTTCACGCAGGCGAAGGGCTTCCACGCCGGCGTCTACCGGATCATGTTGGCGCGAACGCGCGACGCGAAATCCGTCACGTATTCTCTCCGCATTCGCGCCTAGCCGCGGAGGACGAACGCACATGATGGGGCCGCATTGCGACACGGATCGAAGCTCGAGCGCGACCCGCCGCGTCGTTGCCGTGTGGGCGCTCGCGTTCCTCGCGCTGGCGAGCGGCTGCGCCGCCGGGCGCGCCGCGCACGAGCCCCGTGCCGCGGCAGCGCCCCCGCACGCATCGCGGAGCGGATCTGGCCCGGCGCCCGTCGACTCACTGGCCATCGCCGCGGATGCGTTCACCCGCGGCGTCGTGCTCGCCGATCGCGCGAAGCCCGACTCTGCGCTCGCGGCGTACGAGCTGAGCCGCGGCATCTACGAGCGCCACGCTCCGCCCAACAAGCTCATGCTGGCGCGCATCGATGCTCGCGTCGGCGGCGCGCTCGGCGAGCTCGCGCAGTTCGACGACGCGCGGGCGGCGTTGCGCAGTTCGCTCGCGTACCTGGACCACATGCCGCCGCCGGACTCGATCGCCCTCGCCGAGGCGCTCAACGCCGACGGCCGCGTCATGCACCAGATGCGCAACTATGCGGAAGCGCGTCGCGCGCTCGAACGCGCGCTGGCGATTCGCCAGCGCACGGACTCGCCGACGAGTCCGGCGATTCGCACCGTGCTGACGAACCTGGCGAACGCGGTCGCGAGCCTCGGCGATCTCGAAGGCGCACGACCCTATTTCGAGCGCCTCGTGAAGGCTGCGGATGACGCGACACCGCGCGACAGCCTGCGATTGGGCAACGCGCTCCTTGGGCTCGCGAACGTCGTCTCCGACCTCAAGGACTACACGGCGGGCGCAGTGTTGTACGACCGTGCGCTGGCGGTCCGCGAGGCGTACTACGGGCCGAAGAGCGGCAAAGTCGGGATGACGCTCCAGAGCATGGGGTCGCTCGCGGAAGTCATGGGAGATCCGGTGCGCGAGGAGCAGTACTGCTCTCGGGCCCGCGCGATCTACCGGGGCGCACTCGGCGAAGGTCATGCCATGACCGCGGAGATCACGGTCAACGAGGCGGATGTGCTCAGGCGACTCGGACGGCGGGACGAAGCGTTCGACCTCGCGCTTCGGGGCGAGCAGTTGACGCGCGAGCACTTGCGGCGCACCGCACAGGGATTGGACGAGTCGGAGGCCCTGCAATACGAAGGCACGCGGCTCGAGGGCCTGAGTCTCGCGGTCGCGATCGCAGTCGAGGACTCCCAAGGATCGCCGCGAGTGGCACAGACGTTCGACGCGTTGATCCGCTCGCGCGGTTTGCTACTGGATGAACTCGCGGAGCGGCGCAGGACGGTCGATGAGTCCACCGATTCGACCGCGCGCGAGCTGCGCGACGCATGGGCCGGTGCGCGCGATCGCTACGCCGCGCTCGCCATGCGCAGCCCAGGGTCCGCCGACACCAAGACCCTGGCGCGCGTCGACGAGGCGCGCCGCCAAGCCGACGAAGCGGAAGCCGCGCTCGCGATGCACAGCCGCGAGATGCGACGCCACGCCGGCGAAGTGCAGCTCGGACTCGACGAGGTGCGGCGGGCTCTGCCTGTCGGCACCGCGCTCGTGCGCTTCGTCGAGTACGAGTGGCGGACGATGGATACGCCCGCGACATCGAGCCAGCGCTATGCGGCCGTCATCCTGACAGGGGGAAGAACGCCCGTTTGCCTCGTGTCACTTGGCGGAGCTACAGAGATCGACTCGCTGATCGGCCAGTGGCGCGCACTCGTCACGCAGCGCGACTCGACCGTGACGCCGCGCGCCCAGGAGCGGCGCTATCGCGAGGTCGCGGGCGCGCTGCGCGGGCGCGTGTGGGATCCGGTCGCCGCGAAACTCGGCGGCGCCTCGCGCGTGATGCTCGTGCCGGATGGCGCGCTGCAGCTGCTGGCGTTCGGCACGTTGCCTGTCGGCGCGGATCGGTACCTCGTGGAGTCGGGTCCGCTCCTGCATTACCTCGACGCCGAGCGTGATCTCGCGCGACCGGTTGCACGGCGCGCGGGCGCGGCCTCCGTGCTGGCCGTCGGCGGCGCCGACTTCGATCGGGGCGCGGCGTTGCCGGTCGCCGTCGCGTCGACGAGCGGCGCGACGGCGTTCCGCGGCGGGCTCGCGCCCTGCCCTGATCTCAAGGCGATGCGCTTCGGCGCGCTGCCGAGCACCGCCGGCGAGGCGCGCGACGTCGCGAATCTGCTCAGGGAATCACGTCACCTCGCGGACGCCGACGTGGCGCTGCGCACGGGTGGCCAGGCCACGGAGGCGGAGTTCAAGGCCGAGGCGCCACGCGCCCGCTACATCCATATCGCCACGCACGGCTTCTTTGTCGACCCTTCGTGCGAGGATGGGAGCGTGAATCCGCTGTTGCTGTCGGGCCTCGCGCTCGCCGGCGCGAATCAGCGCGCGAGCGTCGGCGAGGGTGACGAGGACGGCCTGCTCACCGCCGAGGAAGTCGCGGCGATGGATCTCTCCAACGCCGAGTGGGTCGTGCTCTCGGCGTGTGACACCGGGCTCGGCAGCCTGGTGTCGGGCGAAGGCGTGTTCGGGCTGCGGCGCGCGTTCGGCATCGCCGGCGCGGGCACGGTGATCATGAGCTTGTGGAAGGTGCCCGACGCCGCGACCGAACGCTGGATGCACACGCTCTACGAATCGCACTATCGAGGCGGCCTCGGCACCGCCGAATCCGTGCGCGCCGCTGCGGTCGCCGAGCTGCGGCGCCTGCGCAGCCATCACGATTCGACGTTGCCGACGAGTTGGGGCGCGTTCATCGCGAGCGGAGACTGGCGGTAGGGGCAGACGGACGCCGCCACACCGCGCGGCCGCGCCGCGCACGGCCCACACGCCCGCCTTCGCCCCCCGTGTATTCTCCCCTCGGCCAAGCGGCTGCCACGTCCCGCCCGGCCCATGCGAGCGCCGTTCTCCGCCCGACCGCATCCAAGCGGGCTCCGCCTGCCGTGCCCGACTCGAGAATGGGAGTGATGCCGTGAGTGAAGCGCCCGTGACGACCATCATCGATCCGGTCTGTGGCATGAAGGTGCGCCCCGACTCGCCCCATCATTACGAGTACGCGGGCCATGACTATCGTTTCTGCTGCACGGGCTGCGTCGCGAAGTTTCGCGCGGACCCGGAGCGCTACCTGAACAAGGCGCCCTCCGCCGCCGAGCACGCGCACGTGCACCCGATGCCGGCGCCGATGCTGCTGCAGATCGAGCGCCCCGCGACGCGCGCGGCGGGCCCGAAGCCGATCTACACATGCCCGATGGATCCCGAGGTGCGTCAGGAGGGCCCCGGCGCGTGCCCCAAGTGCGGCATGGCGCTCGAGCCGCTCGAGCCGGTCGCGCCGATTCGCAAGACCGAATGGGTGTGCCCGATGCATCCCGAGATCGTGCGCGACGCGCCCGGCGCGTGCCCGATCTGCGGCATGGCGCTCGAGCCGCGGACGGTGTCGCTGGAGCAGGCCGAGAACCCGGAGCTGGCCGACATGACGCGGCGCTTCTGGGTCGGCGTCGCGCTCACCGCGCCGCTGCTCGTCGTGGCGATGGGCGACATGCTGCCCGGACGACCGATCGAACGCACGCTCGGCGCCGCGCCGGCCGCCTGGCTCCAGCTCGTCCTCGCGACGCCGGTCGTGCTCTGGGCGGGATGGCCGTTCTTCGTGTGCGGCTGGCAATCGGTCGTGAATCGCAGTCTCAACATGTTCACGTTGATCGCGCTCGGCGTCTCGGTCGCGTACTTGGAGAGCGTGCTCGCGACCGTCGCGCCGCAGGTGTTCCCGAGCGCGTTCCGCGAGCACGGCGGGCGCGTGGCCGCGTACTTCGAAGCGGCCGCCGTCATCGTGACGCTGGTCCTGCTCGGACAGGTGCTCGAGCTGCGGGCGCGGAGTCGCACGAACTCGGCGATCCGCGCGCTGCTCGGCCTCGCGCCCGCGACGGCGCGCCGAATCCGGCCCGACGGCTCGGAGGAAGACGTCCCACTCGATCACGTCGCGGTCGGCGATCGCCTGCGCGTGCGGCCGGGGGAGAAAGTCCCGGTCGACGGCATGGTCCTCGAGGGGCAGAGTGCCGTCGATGAATCGATGGTGTCGGGAGAGCCGATCCCGTCCGAGAAGGTGCCCGGCTCGCGCGTCGTGGGCGCGACGATCAACGGCACCGGCTCGCTCGTGATGCAGGCCGAGCGCGTCGGAGCCGAGACGCTGCTGGCGCGCATCGTCCAGATGGTCGCGGAGGCTCAGCGCAGCCGCGCCCCGATCCAGAAGCTGGCGGATCGCGCGTCCGCCGTCTTCGTCCCGGCCGTCGTGCTCGCCGCGGTGATCACGTTCGTCGCGTGGGCCACGGTCGGCCCTGAGCCGCGCATGGCCTACGCGGTGCTCAATGCGATCGCCGTGCTGATCATCGCCTGCCCGTGCGCGCTCGGGCTGGCGACGCCGATGTCGATCATGGTCGCCGCCGGTCGGGGTGCGACGGCGGGCGTGCTGTTCAAGAACGCGGAAGCCATCGAGGTCCTGCGCACCGTCGACACGCTGGTGGTCGACAAGACGGGCACGCTCACCGAAGGCAAGCCCAAGCTCGTCGGCGTGGTCGCGGCCGCGCCGTCGGACGAGCAGACCGTACTCCGGCTCGCCGCGAGCCTCGAGCGCGCGAGCGAGCATCCGCTGGCCGCGGCGATCGTGCGCGGGGCCGAGGAACGCCACATTGCGCTGTCCAAGGCGACGGACTTCAAGTCGCAGACCGGAAAGGGCGTCTCCGGCACCGTCGATGGCCACGCCGTCCAGCTCGGGAACGCCGCGCTGCTCGCCGACGCCAAGCTCGCGGTGGGCGCGCTCGCAGGGAAGGCCGAAGCCATGTGCGCGGAGGGGCAGACCGTCATGTACGCGATCGTGGATGGCGCGCTGGCCGGCCTGATCGGCGTGGCCGATCCCATCAAGGCGACGACGGCCGATGCGCTTCGCCAGCTCCACGATGAAGGCCTGCGCGTCGTCATGCTGACGGGCGACAGCCGCGCGACCGCCGAGGCCGTGGCGCGGCAACTGGGGATCGACGAGATCATCGCCGGGGTCCTGCCCGAGCAGAAGGCCGAGAGCATCCAGCGGCTGCAGGCCGCCGGCCGAGTGGTGGCGATGGCGGGCGACGGGATCAACGACGCGCCGGCACTTGCGCTGGCGCAAGTTGGGATCGCGATGGGCACGGGAACCGACGTCGCGATGGAGAGCGCCGGTGTCACGCTCGTCAAAGGCGACCTGCGCGGAATCGTGCGCGCCCGCCGGCTGAGCCGCGCGACGATGAGCAACATCCGGCAGAACCTGTTCTTCGCGTTCGTCTACAACGTGCTCGGCGTGCCGATCGCGGCGGGCGTGCTCTATCCGGCGTTCGGATGGCTGCTCAGCCCCATCATCGCCGCAGCCGCGATGAGCTTCAGCTCGGTGTCGGTGATCACGAACGCGCTGCGCCTGCGCTCGGCGAAGATCTAGCGGCCGGCGAATGCGGTCGCATAGCGCTCGTTGTTGCGGATCACTTCCAGCGAGCTCTCGAGACTGTGGGGATCACTCGACCACGGCGATGCGCAGCGTCCTCCGCTGCGGCCCGACGCTGAGCCTCGCAAAGTAGATCCCGGGCGCCACGAGACTGCCCTCGGCATCGCGCCGATCCCACGTCCAGCGCGACTGCCCCGCCGGAATGACGCCGCGGTGAATCGAGCGCACGAGCCGCCCGTCGACGGAGATCACGGAGAGTTCGCCGGCCGGTGCATCCGCCCGTGACGTGACGACGAATTGCACCGGGCCGCGCGCCGGATTGGGGCCTGCCGAGAACGAGAGGTCCGGACCCACGTTCAGCGCCGGGACGCCGGCCAGCGATTGTGGATAGATCCGCATGATGAAGCCGTCGGTGTACATCGAGAGGTAGAGCAGCGAGTCGGGACCGAACGCGATGTCCGCGACGAAGTCGAAGCCCGATCCAATCGTCGTGGACGAGCCGTCGGGTTTCACCCGATGAAGTTCGCCCGCGACGTTGTCGACCACGTAGAGATCCGTGCCCCACGTGGCTCCACCGGGTCCGATGTCGAGCGGCGCATCCGGGAGCCCGCTGATGAACGCCGGATTCAAGAGCGTTCCGCTGGCGTCGTGAATCCGGATGGTTCCGTCGTCCGCCGCCGTATAGATGTGATTGTTGGAGTCGACCGCGATCGTCGTGGGCTTCGACGGAATCGTGAACAGGACCGTAGACGGGCCGCCGCCTGTCTTGACCAGCACGTTGCCCGCGGAGAAGTCGGTGATGAGCAGGCGCCCGGTTCGATCGAACACCAGGTCGTCGGGGTTGCCGAGGAGCGTGACCGGCCCTTCGATGTTCGCGACCGACAGATCCGGGAACACCGCGGTCAGGATGCCGCCGCCAGGGTTGTTGCCACGGGCCACGAGCACCGACCCTGGCGTCCCCGAAATCGTGCCGCTCGCGTCGAACGCGACGCCGTCCGGGTCGTCGTACGGAGTGGCGCCGTAGGGCGTGAACGAGCCGCCGCCCGCGGGCACGCGATCGACCCACTCGGGCGCCACGTTCGAGTTGTTGCCCACGTAAAGCGCGCCGGCCGCGCCGAAGGCCAGGCGATACGGCTTCACGATCCCCGAGACGTAGTTCTGAACGAGGAACCCGGGCACGCTGGGGGAGGCTTCAGCACGGTGGGCGAACAGCGCGAGCAAGGCGAGTACGCGGCACGCGGATCGGACGCTGCGCAGCATGGCGAGTCTCCTCGACGGCAAAGGTCTGGAAGGCCGGGGCTCGGTCAGCCACGTCCGGCCGCCCGTTGAGACCATGCGACGACGACAAGGATGACAGATCATGCCCGAGCCGCGCTTCTTCTTCGCCGTGCTATCCTGCTGCCTCGATTTCCCGACCTCATGGTGGCCCGTGAGCCCCGGACCCGCCGGTTCCCAAGCCGGCTGCATGTGAGGATCTGAGTGGCCGATCTCTCGATCGATTTCGCGGGCATCAAGAGCCCGAATCCGTTCTGGCTGGCCAGCGCGCCGCCCACCAACACCGGCGACCAGATCATGCGCGCGTTCGACATGGGCTGGGGCGGCGCCGTGTGGAAGACGCTCGGCGATCCGATCGTGGACACGTCGAGCCGCTTCGGCTCACTCGACGTGGGCGGGAGCCGCATGGTCGGCTTCAACAATATCGAGCTCATCACCGACCGGCCGCTCGAGGTGAACCTGCGCGAGGTGCGCGAGGTCAAGAAGAAGTACCCGGACCGCGCGGTGATCGTGTCGCTGATGGTCGAGTCGAAGGAAGACTGGCGCGACATCATCAAGGCCTCGGTCGACACCGGCTGCGACGGGCTCGAGCTGAACTTCGGCTGCCCGCACGGCATGTGCGAGCGCGGCATGGGCTCGGCGGTGGGGCAGGAGCCCGAAGTGCTGAAGGTGGTCGCGGGCTGGGCGGTCGAGTATTCGACCGTGCCCGTGCTCATCAAGCTGACGCCGAACATCGGCGACATCCTCGAGCCCGGCGTCGCGGCGGTCGAGGCCGGCGCGAAGGGGCTGTCGCTCATCAACACGATCAAGAGCGTGATCGGCGTCGATCTCGACAAGTTCGTGCCGTACCCCGTCGTCGGCAACAAGTCGACGAACGGCGGCTACTGCGGGCCCGCGGTCAAGCCCATCGCGCTCCACATGGTGGCCGCGCTCGGGCGCGATCCGCGCATCACGGTGCCGATCTCCGGCATCGGCGGCATCGCCACGTGGCGCGACGCGGCCGAGTTCATCGCGCTCGGCTCGACCAGCGTGCAGGTATGCACCGCGGCCATGCACTACGGCTATCGCATCGTCGAAGACATGATCGACGGGCTCTCGAACTATCTCGACGAGAAGGGCATGAAGTCCGTGCGCGAGCTGCGCGGCAAGGCGCTGCCCGCGTTCGTCGAGTGGGGCGAGCTGGACCTGAACTACAAGGTGATCGCGCGCGTCGATCCCGAGAAGTGCATC
Source organism: Saccharimonadaceae bacterium (SeqCode) (assembly GCA_035494735.1). GTDB lineage: Bacteria > Eisenbacteria > RBG-16-71-46 > RBG-16-71-46 > RBG-16-71-46 > DATJGS01. Next base: position 60,956 of record DATJGS010000019.1, on the reverse strand, counting down.
GGCTGCAACCTGTGCTACGTCGCGTGCAAGGACACCGCGGTCAACTGCATCCACAACGTCGACGAGCTCCTCGCCGCCGGCCACCTCGCGCCCACGCGCGACGCCGCGATCGCCGCCCACAAGCAGCACGCGACGCACACCGTGTGGGTGGACGAGACCGAGTGCATCGGCTGCAACCTTTGCTCCGCGGTATGCCCTGTGCCCGAGTGCATCACCATGACCGACCAGACCAACGGCGCGAAGTTCGAGAGCTGGAACGATCGCATCGAGAAAGGCACGAACAAGGTGCCGGGCGGGCTGGAGGACTGGCGGAAGATGGGGGCGAAGACGCGCTAGCAGAAGTGCCGGCCCGCGGCCCTGGGCCGGTCCGCCGCACCGGATTGAGTCATGGCTGAAGGCCCAGGCCGAGGGCGAGGAGAGATTCGCAGCATGTTGCTCCGCTGGCTCGCCGCGTGCACCCTCTTGTGCGCTCTGGTCTGGTCCTCTGCCTCCGCCGCACGCGCTGCGACCGTCGCGCCCTGGCATCAGACCGCGTTCCTGATCGGCGGCAACTGCCCGCTCGGCGTCTCCGACACGAGCGTGTTCCGCAAGCTCGACAACGCGGGGCTCGACTTCGTGGTTCCGGTACGACCGGGCGGCTGGGCAACGCAAGCCGACGCGATCACCGCCGCGCGCGCGCTCGCGCAGCAAGCGAGCCGCTATCCGGGGCGCTTCCACCTCAGGACGCTGAGCGTCGTGTGGTACGAGGACTGTTGCCACCATCCGGATCCGCATTCTCTGACGCACAGCTACCGCCCACTCGAGTATCGAGCCAGCATCGAGGCGACGCTGGATTCGTTGATGATGCCGTCGGTCCTCGGCTACTTCGTGTGGGACGAGCCGTGCTCGCTCTCGACGCTCGCCGCGGCGATGCAGATGGTGAAGCTGATGCAGAGCTACCCGAGCTCGATCGGGAAGCTCGCGTACGTGAACCTGCTTCCCGCGTATGCGGCGGATCAGGGTCCATTCTTCGCCCGCTCGTTTGGCGCGACGAAGAACGTGAGTTTCCCCGCGTACCTGTCGACCTACCTCGACTCATTCGACTCGCTGTCCACGCCGGCCGTGCTGTCGACCGATCAGTATCCGTTCCAGGTCCCGGGCAAGGTCCGGACGGACTACTTCCTCACGCTTCGGCACATGCGCGAGAAGTCGCGGAAGCACCGGCGCTCGATCGCGCCGACGCCGGTGTGGCAGTGGGTCCAACTGTCGCCGATCGCGCGCGCCGGGATCCCGGCTCCGACGATCACGCAGGTGCGCTGGCAGGTGTATGCGGCGCTCGCCTATGGCGTGAAGGGCATCGGCTACTGGACGCTCGCGCCCACGGGCTGGGCCAACGGGAACTACGGCCCTGGCATCCTGACGGCGACCGGAGACACCACGTCGATGTACAGCGCCATCCGTGCGCTGGACGCCGAGATCCATCGCCTGGGCCCGAGCCTCATGCGCTGCGACCCGGTGGCTTCGGTGCACGCCCGCGGCCTCGGCTGGGAGGGCGTCGACGATGAGGTCGTTGCGAACGCGGCTCGGGCGGGCAAGATCGTCCGAGGTTTTGGCGGCGACGCCGACTCCATCCTCGTCGGCTGCCTGAAGGATCGCGTCGACGGCGACGACTATCTGCTCGTCATGAACAAATCGCTGGCCCTGCCGAAGACGTTCTCGATCTCGCTGGGGAAGACTGCGGGCTCCATCGCTCGCATCGATCGTACGACTGGCCGGGACGTCGTCGTGGGACGTCGAACGTCGACGCTTCGACTGAAGCATCTCGCAGCAGGGGACGGGGAGCTGTTTCGGCTCGGCCGGCGATAGACGCTCAGCCCCTGACCGCCCCCAACTCCACCCTCCGTCTCTCCTCCGCCCGCCACAGGAACAACACCGCCACGCAGATGAATCCGAACGACACCCAGTCCGCGATGCCGGGGGGCTTGAGGCCGAAGGCCCACGCCAGGATCAGCGTCGACACGGTGCCGGCGAGGAGTGACGTCAGGCGGTTGACGAGGCCGGCGAACGTCGCGGTGCGGCCGGGGAAGAGGAACAGGAACACCGAGAAGAACGCGACCGCCCCGAACGGCAGCCCCGACAGCCACGCCGTGAAGTCCGGGTGGCGGATCGCCTCGCTCACCTCGACCACGTGCAGCTCGGACCAGCCCATCATGCGCGGGCCGAACGCCAGCACGATCACCGCGAGCAGCACGGTCACGCTGGCCGCGATCTGCTCGACGGCGAAGAACGCGCGGTTGTCGAACTTGTTCCCGCTGGCGCGCGTGTTCTTGTAGAAGTTCATGATGTAGAGCCGAACGCCGTACGCCACGATGTACGCGCCGAGCACCGTCATCGCCAGCCCGGAGTGCACGAAGTCGAAGGCTCCGGTCAGCGCCTTGGGGCTGAGCCCGGGCAGCGTGATCCCGCGATTCGCGAGCAAGTGCACGATCGGCACGAGCAGCACGTTCGTCGCCACCGCGGCCAGCGCGAACACGACCGCCCAGTCCTCCTCGCGATACACTTGGCGCTTCAAGATGCCCTGGCGGATCTGCACGGCGTCCACGAGCCGGCTGATCACGATCACGCTGCCACGCATGATGACCATCGCCACCATCACTGAGATCGGCAGCGCGTAGAGCAGCGTCGTGCCGGGGATGATCACGGCGGTGCAGATGCCGGACGGGATGATGAAACGCGCTTCCCACGGCACCTCGACGCCGAACCAGCGCACGGTGCGCGCCGAGCGGATGGCGAGCCAGCCGAGCGCGATCACCGCGATCACGCACGCGGCCATGCTGCCGAGCGTGTTGTTGGCGAGGAACGCCATGTCCGTCATGCGCGGCTGACGGATGCCGCCGGTGAAGATCTTGACGACGAGCCCGGTCAGGACGTACGCGCCGAAGTACCCGACGCACAGTTGAAGCAGGCGCTGGGTGCTGCCCGCGGCGCCGGTGGTGCCGGAGGGGGCGGAGACGTCGGCGGCCGTGGCGGGCGACAGCGCGCCGGCGGACGCGGCGCCGGGCGCAGACGCCCCAGCGCCACCCGACGCGGACGCGGATCCCGGAGTTGCGGCGGTTCTCGGCGCGGGCGGGCCCGCGGCGCTACTCAAACGCGCTGCGTGCGCTCTCGGCGCCCCACTCGCGTGACCTGCCCCGCCGCGATCGCCGTCATGGGCGGATCGCCACCTTGATCACGCCGTCGCGCCGGTCTCCGAACAAGGCATAGGCCTCGCGGATCTGATCGAGCTTGAACGAGTGGGTGATCATGGGGGTCAAGTCTACACGCTTGGCGCGGACCATCTCCATCAATCTCCGCATGCGCTCCTTGCCGCCGGGGCACAGCGTCGTCACCACGCGGTGGTCGCCGAGGCCGGCGGCGAACGCGTCGTACGGCATCTGCAGCTTGCCCGAGTACACGCCGAGGCTCGACAGCGTGCCGCCCGGGCGCAGCGCGCGCAGGCAGTTCTCGAACGTCTCCTGCGTGCCGAGCGCTTCGATCGCCACGTCGGCGCCGCCGCCTGTCAGGCGCTTGACCTCCGCGGCAACGTCCTGACTCCGGTAGTCGATCACGTGATCCGCGCCCATCTTCTTCGCGATCTTGAGGCGACCGTCGTCGCCGTCGACGCCGATGATGAGCGCCGCGCCCATCAGCTTGGCGCCGATGGTCGCGCACAGGCCGATCGGGCCCTGCGCCAGCACGACCACGCTGTCGCCGATCTTGACCCCGCCCGACTCGGCGCCGCTGAAGCCGGTCGAGGCGATGTCGGCGAGCAATACGACCTGCTCGTCCGTCAGCTCGTCCGGGATCTTCGCGAGGTTGGCCTGCGCGTACGGAATGCGCACGAACTCGGCCTGCGTGCCGTGGATCGTGTTGCCCATGCGCCAGCCGCCGATGGCTTCGTAGCCTTCGCCGTGGCCGCACTGCGCCGCGTGCCCGGCGAGGCACGCATGGCACTGCCCGCACGGCGTGATCGCGCCGACCAGCACGCGATCGCCGATCTTGTATCCGGTCACGCCCTCGCCCAGCTCGGCGATCACGCCGACCGGCTCGTGACCGATGACGAGCCCGGGCTTGACCGGATACTCGCCGCGCACGATGTGCAGGTCGGTGCCGCAGATCGTGGTCAGCGTGACGCGCACCACGGCATCGCCGGGACCGGCGTGCGGGCGCTCGACCTCCTCGATGCCGAACTTGTCGACGCCGCGAAACACGTTCGCGCGCATCGTGGCGCTGCGGCTCGGGGTCTTCATCGTGGCCTGCGTGGTGGTGAGCTCGCTCATGGCGTGCCTCCTACAGCGACATCGACTGCCCTACTCGGGTAATGATCGCGCGGGTGTTGCCGCGCGTTCCATCGGTGTGACCCAACCAGACCTGAGAAGCACCCTACTGCCCCGACCGCTTGACCACCAGCATGTCACACGGCGCGTGCGTGGCAGGCGGGGCGCCCGTTATGGCGCTCCGCGACCGTCACGGCGCTGCAACCCGCTGCCAGCGCCCGTCGTTGACGGGGCTGATCTCGCCATGACGCCTCAGGTAGCGCGACAGCACCTCGCGGTCCGTCGCGCCGAACGGCGCCACGTCCTCGGGCGCGAGCTGGCGCAGGCGATCGAGGCCGCTGTTGCCCTCCGACAGATAGTCGGTGGTCGCCACGGCGTAGATGCGCGTCGGATCGAGCGGCTGGCCCGCGACGTCGAGCGACAGGATGCGCTGGCCCTCCGGGCGCGTGAGGTCGAACGTCGCGCGGATGCCGGACACGAACAGTCCGCCGGCGCTGCCGCGCAGCTTGTCCTCGAGCAGTCCGCGCAGCATGTCGCCGCGCACGCGGGCCAGCACCATCTGGTTCCCGAACGGCGAGACCTCGAGCAGGTCGCGCTCCGTGATGACGCCGGGCTCGAGCGTGCCGCGCACGCCGCCCGTGTTCTGGATGGCGGCGTCGGCGTTCAGCTCCTCGCGGAACGCGTCGGCCATCACGAAGCCGAGCAGCGCGCTCTCGGCGGGGCCGTTGCTCAGCGTGACGGTCGTGCGACCGGCGACGACGTCGAGCCCCCGCTCGGCCTCGGCGGTCTGCGCTCCGATGAGGCGCGCCTCCGCGCTGTCCGGCCACACTTCGTCCTCCGACAGCGTGAGCAGCGCGCCGCGGTCGAAGTGCGTCTCGTAGCCGATCAGACGACGCGTCACGGGGTCGACGCGCAGCGTGAGATGGCCGAGGCTCGAGCCGTTCGCGTACGGCTCGCAGACGATCGTGTGCGTCACGGGGTCCTCCCACGGCTCGTCGTAGCCCTGATGCGTGTGCCCGGACAGGATGAGATCGATGCCCGGCACCGCGTGCGCCAGCTCGAGCGCGCCCATGCCGCGCCGGCGGAGCTGGCCGCGCGCCTCGCGCGCCACCAGCTCGCGGTAGGCGGGTTCCATCTCCGTGCGGTAGGGCAGGCCGTGATGGAGCAGCACGATCACGAGATCGGCGCCGTCGGCGCGCGCCTTGGCGACGTCGCCCGGCATGACGTCGATGATGCGGCGGAACTCGAGCCCGGCGACGTTGCGCTCGAACGACATCTCGATCGTCTGCTCGGTGATGTAGCCGAGCACGGCGACGCGCACGCCCTGGGCGTCGAGCATCACGCGGTCGCGCACCCACGTGGGGCGTGCGTTCGTCGTCGAGTCGAACAGGTTCGATGCGAGCATGGGGAACGCGGCCATGCGCGCCAGGCGCTCGGTGTTGTCCCGGCCCATGTCGAAGTCGTGGTTGCCGAGCGCGATCGCGTCGTAGCGCATGCGGTTCATGTACTCGATCACCGCGCCGCCTTTGGTCGCGGCGCCGAGCGGGCTGCCCTGGAACAGGTCGCCCGAGTCGAACAGCAGCACGCGATGGCTATCGACCGCGGCCTCGTCGCGCACCCGATGGATGTACGTGGCCGCCGACGCGCCGCCGCCCAGCATGGGCGGGAATTCGGGGCTCAGGAACCGCGCCTCGTCACGCCCGATGTGGCCGTGCACGTCGCTGGTGTACAGCAACTCGATCTGAATGGGCGCGCGCGGCGCTTCCCGGCGCGGCGTCGCCGCGCGGGCCGCGCCCGCGACGAACAGCGCGGCGACGACGGCCGCGCACACGAGTCTTGACGTGCGGATGATCATGACGACGCCTCCTTCCGGGCGTGAGGGATCGATGCGGGCCGCGCGGGCGCGCCGGGCGCGTACTCCGAGCTGCCGGGCTCGTGATGGCTGCGCGACGGCGCGACGCGGATCTCGAAGCTGTCGCCGTTCGTCACGAGCGTGACGTTCACGCCGGCGTCGCCACTCAACTGCAGGCCGAGCGGCTCGGCGCGGTCGTTCGCGTACACGTCGATCAGCCGCTGGCGCAGCCGGTCGAGCACGAGGCCCGAGGGCAGCGTGCCGTTGAACGATTCGTACGTGACGATCGGGATCATCGCGACGCGCGGGTTCACGGCGTCGAGGTACGCGGGCTCGCTCGAGTCGTAGAGCCCGTGATGGTGCACCTTGAGCGCGGATGCCTGGAGCGGCGCGCCGCTCGCGAGCAGCCTGGTCTGCACCGGCGCTTCGGCGTCGCCGCCCATCACCACGCTGACGCTGCCGTAGGTCAGGCGCAGCACGATCGAGTCGTTGTTGATCCAGTCGCTCTCGGTCTCGCCGCCGGTGCTCTGGCCCGAGCCGGCGTTGAGGACGGCCACGCGCACGAACGGGTCCCACGCCAGCGCGGGCTCGCTCGCGTCGGTCGCGCCCGGTTCGAGCTGGACGCGCGGGATGGCGCGCCCGGCCAGCATGGCGAGCAGCTCCTCGTGCGCGGTGCGCACCCCGGAAGAGTGCCCGCCCTCGAGGAAACGGCCGATCGCCACGTGCGCGAGGACGCCGTCGTCCGAGACGTTGTGCTCGCCGACGTAGCCGCCGATATGGTCTTCGTGGATGTGCGTGGCCATCGCCACGTCGAGCCGGCGCACGCCCGAGTCGTCGAGGTAGCGATCGACGTTGTCGGCGTCGCGCCGCTCGCCCGAGTCGATGAGCACGCGCTCGCCGCTCGTCGGCATCGTCAACAGATGTGAGTCGCCGAAGCCGACGTCGATCATGGTCCAGGTCAGGAGCGGCGGGCTCTGAGTGGGCGCGCCCGCGCGCGTCGCGAGGAGCGGGCTGGTCGTGAGCCGGCCGTCGCTCGTGCGTTCGAGCACCTGGTAGACCACGCTGTCGCCGGCCGCCAGGTCGAGCAGGGCCACGTGGTGCGACGTCCCGGCCGCACGGTCCTCGCGATCGACGCCGCTCGGATACGCGATGTGGTCGAGGCTTCCCGTGCGCTTGCCCCAGCGCACGGCGCCGAGCGCCGGCGTCAGCGTGGTCCAGCTCACCGTGCGCCCGCTGAACGAGATCGACGAGGGAACGGGCGGCGCGAACGGCCGCGGCGCGGTGCACCCCGCGATCCAGGCCGGCGCCGCTCCCAGCACGGCCGCCAGCGCGAGCAGGCGCAGCGGGCGGGCGCGCATCAGAACTCCCAGGTCGCGTCCACGCTCAGGCGCATGAGGCCGTCCTGCACGCGATCGCTGCCCGCGCCGATGGCGGGACCCTGATCGACGCGCGCCCACACCGGATCCTGCCAGCTCTGGCGGCGTGACACTTCGCTCGAGAGGTCGAGCGCGACGCGATCGAGCTTGTACCCGACGCCGAACGTGAACGCGACGCGGTCGGCCTCGGACGTCTGCGGCGCGCGTTCGTAGCGGAAGCCGATGCGCGCCGGCAGGGTGTTCGCGTACACGTGCTCGAGACCGAAGCGCACGTCCCACGTGTCGTTGAAGCGCAGCGACGGGTCGCGCGGGTCGCGGATGTTCGACCAGCCGGTCCAGATCACGTCGGTGACGAACGTGGTGCGCAGCGTGTTGCGCGGGCGATACGCGCCGGCCAGCGTCACGCGCGGCGGATAGAACGCGTTGCGGTGCGCATTCGGCGCCGACGTGATCGAGTCGTCGCTCCAGGTCGTGAAGTCGTCGTGCAGCTTGGGACCCGACTCCCAGGCCAGCGCCGCGTCCAGGCGGTTGCCGATCCGGCCGTGCGCGCCCAGCGTCAGCGACGTGCCCGACAGGTCGCGCGTCTCGGCCAGCGTGAGGCCGCTGACGTTCGCGACCCGCGACACGAGCGCGTCGCGGTCGGTGATCGTGCCGCCGTAGTGCGTGACGGCGACGCCCACCGCGGTGTCCCACCATGGCAGCGGATACGCGGCGCCGAAGCTGGTGCCGCGCAGCGTGCCGCGCGTCGTGATGAAGCGCTCGGCGACGACTTCGTCCGTCGTGGCCGTGGTGCGCCGCTCGTCCTGGTAGTCGTGGCGCGGATCGAAGCGCTCGTAGCTCGCGATGCCGAGCGTGACGCCGCGCCATTCGCGGCGCGTCATGGCCACGCCGCCGCCGAACTCGCCGGTGACGTGGTCGTTGACCGCGATCGCCGCGTCGGCGACGTACGAGTCGAACGTGTCGTACAGCGGCACGTAGCGCGTCTCGCTCGCGCGGCCGACGTCGCCCGTGAACTGGAGCCGCGTGCCGCGGCCGAGCGCCATCGTGGCCGGGATGCCGAGCAGCGCCGTCGGATTGCCGTCGAGCGCGGCGCCCGCGCCGCCCATGGCGCGCTCGCGGCCGGACAGCCCGGCGCGCGGCGTGCCGAATTCGCGATCCAGCGCCGAATCCGCGTGCAGCGCGGCCGGCGCGATCCAGGCGATGGCGAGGATCGACCCGAGCGCGATGCTCCGCGCGGTTCTCGTGACTTGCCGACCGGACTTCCTCACGTGGAACACCCCCTCAGAGACCCGTTCAGAACGACAGGTCGAGTTGGAAGCGGAACGCGCTCGCATCGCTCAACACGTTGCTCGCGTCGGGCGTGGGCGGGACGAGACTGCCGAAGCTGCGAATGTCGACGAACGTGCGCGCCAGCGGATGGTCGTGCGTCCATTTGAGGCGCCACGACAGCGCGGGCGAGAGGCGGCTGCGCACCATGACCCAGTTGCGGAAGCCCTTGCCGTCGACCACCACGAACTCGTTGTCCTCGTAGTTGTAGAGGAAGCCGTCGTACAGCTCGGTCGACGCCACGACCGCGAGGTCGTTGTTGAACTGATGCGTCATCTGCGCCTGCAGCGCGTGCGCCGGGCCGCCGCGCGACGCCGTGCTGTCGCTCTGCGTGTCGCCGCCCGCCGCCGGGCCGTACAGGCGGCCGCGCGCCGCGAACGTGACGTTGCCGGTCGAGTACAGGAAGCGCATCTGGTCGTAGTGCGACAGGTTCGCGAGCAGCTCGAGCCGCGAGTCCCACGCGCGGTACGCGCGCGCGTCGTCGGCGCGATCGGCGTGGCGCCCGGACACCGAGTGGCGCAGCCGGACGCGGATCGGGAAGATGGGCCGGTACTCGAGCCGCCCGACCGCGCGATACAGGTCCGCGTCGTCGGCCTTGCGCTTCCACGAATCGAACTCGAAGCCGCTCACGAGGAACTCGCGCGCGAACTGGTAGCGCGAGTCGAGATACCAGCCGCGCTCGGCCTTGGGCTGCGGCAGGTACGGCGCCAGCTCGGCCCAGTACGGGTTCTTCAGGCGGAACGCGTTCGCGTCGAGGATCGTCTGCTCGTAGCGCGCGTCCTCGGAGAACGGGCGCGAGTACGGATCGTCGAAGCCGACGTCGTAGTCGCGGTACAGGACGAGCGTGGTCAGGTTCTCGAACTGCGCGCTGGCGTTCGCCACGAACGCCTCGGGGCCGCGCGAGAAGATGCGCGTCCACGCGCTGCGTGACGGCGACGTCTCGAGCTTGCCGTACTCGCCGGCCACGCTCACATTGCGCCACACGCCCTGGCCCTCGGCGCCCCAGATGCGCCGGTAGTCGCCGAGGTTGCGGCTGTCGTAGCCCGCGCCGATCTCGGCGTCGCGGTCCTCGATGCGCGCCGGATCGATCACGAGCGCGCTGGGCCGCGGATCCCAACGGTCGGCGAGCGGGCCGTCGAACGCGGTGTTGCGCGTGCGGATCTCGACGCCGGTGACGCCGAGCCACGTGCCGGGCCGCAGCTGGGTCTTGACGTTCGCGGCCATCACGCGCTCGTCCATCACGTGGCGCATCGCCAGGAATGAGCTGGTGTCGCCGTGGCCGGCGAACGTGCCGCTCCGGATGTCGTCGCGGATGCCCGACAGCACATCGTTCTCGAGGCGCGGCACCATCACGATGTAGCGGTTGAACGAGCCGTCGGGGTTGAGAATCGCGTCCTTCTTGGCCCACGAGCCGAGCAACGTGGCGCGCACCGGGCCGAGGCTGCCCTCGAACGCGCCGCCGAACAGGCGGAACTCGTCGCTGCGCGAGTTGTCGCCGCGCACGCCGATCGAACGCACGCCGTAGCCGGCGCCGGTGCGCCGCGACATGAAGAAGTCGGTCGCGTCGAACACGAGGCCCTGGCCGAACGTCGCCGTGTAGTTGCCGAGCACCGCGTTGTGCACCTGCACGGGCCCGAGCGGCGTGTGCAGCGCGCCCGGCTCGTCGAGCGCGACATAGCCCTTCGCGGTCTCGGCCCAGTCGTGCTCGCCGACGTTGCGATGGACGAGCGCGCCGGCGCGCCACGCCGGGCCCCAGCGCAGCCGCAGCTTCTCGGTCATGGCCGGATCCGTCGTGCCGAGGCGCAGGCGCCCGCCGTACGTGTTGATCTCCGGGTCGCGGAAGGCGTCCTTCTGATCGGTCGGGACGCCCTGCGTGTCGCCAACGATGTTCTCGTTCAGGATGTCGGCCTGGTCCAGCACGTACGGCGTGTCGTAAACGCGGATCTGATAGTCGGCGTGCAGCCGGCGCGGCCCGGCCGGCGGCGCGTACGCGACGTAGTCGCGCAGGTTGCGATAGCCCCAGCCGGAGAGCCCGGGCACGGCGCGCAGCGCGCGCGCGTTCTCGATCCGCCCCGACAGACCGCGCTCGCGCAGGATGGCGACGGCGTCGACGGGCGACACGTTCTGGTACGACGTCAGGTCGAAGAAACCGAGCGCGTTGAGGTCGCGCGGCTGGCGGATCGCGTCGACGTACTCGTCGACGAGACCCTCGCTCGCGCCCTCTTCCGCGAGCAGTCGCTGCACGAGGCTGTTCATCTCGCCGGCCCGGTACGCCTCTTCGTCCGTCGTCTCCAGCGAGCGCTGGAACCGCGGCGCGACCGTCACGCGATCGCGCACGAGATCGAGCGCCTCGGGCGTCATGCCGGGGACTTCGAGCAGCTCGAACAGGCTGGTGAACGGCGCGATGAACGTCCGCCGGTCGACGATGCCTTCGGCGACTCCCGCGGGCAGGGGCAGGGTCTTCAGCACGTCGAGCGGCGCGAGATTGAGATCGACGGGCGCGGTGAGGGAGTCCACGGCGGCGACACGCGCGCGGATTGCGGTCGAGTCGGCGCCGGCCCACGCGCTGTGCGTCGCGGCGGCCAGCGCGATCAGCGCGAGGGCGGACGCGAAGCCGAGCCGGCGAAGCCTGCGCGCGCGGTCCATGGCGGCCTCATCGTTCCTTGCCGAACTGATACGTGAGCCCGACGTGTTGCGTGTCGCCCAGCACGCCGCCGCCGCCCGAATAGCCGTAGTCGAGCCGCACGCCCGACCACGCGAGCCCCATGCCGGCCGTGAATGCCGCCGGTTCGGTGCGCACGCCGGCGCGCAGCGTCATCCAGCTGCTGGCCTCGAACGCGACGCCGCCCCGGTACTGGATCGGATCGCCGAGTTCGCCGCTCATGTCGAGCAGCGTCTGGACGCCCGAGTACGGCGTGTAGGCGAGGCCGGCCGCGACGCGCCGGTGCAGCTCTTCCTTGTCGCGATCGCCGATGCGCGCGCCGTTCAGGTTCTCGACGCGGAACCCGACGCGCGTGCGATCGCGCACGATGGCGAGCGCGCCGAACGTGAGGCCGACGGTCGACGCGTTGCCCGGGTCGATGCCGGTGACGGAACGGCCGAACGACAGCGCGTACACGTCGAGCGCCCAGCCCACGGCCAGTTCGCTCTGGCGGTCGCGCAGCAGGTGGAAGCCCTGCGCGATCGCGACCGTGGTCTCGTCCATCAGGTGCTGGCCCTGGAAGTCGACGCCGAAGCGCCGCAGTCCGATCGACGCGCCGCCGAGCGCGCGCGGGAGCGGCACGTTGACCGCGGCCGCGTTCTGCGACGAGAAGTCGTAGCCGAACGGGCGCACGAACGAGCCGGCGACCGAGGACCGCGTGGTCCAGGCCAGCGCCGCCGGGTTGTGGAACGGCGCGTATTCGTCGCCGATGACGGCGGACCACGCGCCGCCCGAGGCGCGCGCCGCCGGCGACACTTCGATGTCCTCGAACGCGGCGAACGAGGGCGCGGGGAGCGCGGCGGCGGCGACACCCAGCGCCAGGGCCAGCGTCGCGAGTTGCCGCGTGGCCGCAAGCGTCGCGCGGAGACCCTCCGTGCGGCATGGCGCCGACTTCATCCGGTGATGGAACATGGCGACCTCACTGGAGACGCAGCGCCACGACGATCGGGGCGCGGTCTTCGCTCGTGGAACCGTTGACGTCGGTGATCAGCAGGTGACACACGTAGAGCCCGGCCGGCACGTGCTCGAAGCGCTCGTCGCGGCCGTCCCACGTCACGCTGCGCCGCGGCGTGCCGGTGAGCTTGCCGTCGTACAGCACGCGCACCAGGTGGCCCTGGATGTCGAACACGCGGCACAGCGCTTTCGAGTCGGGGGCGCCCGAAAGCGTGACCGGCATGAGTTCGCCCTGGCGCGACATGCCGCGCACGAGCGTGACCGCCGGTACGGCGAGGCGCGCGTGGAACGGGATCGCCGAGGCGGCGACGAACGCGACGGCGGCGCCGGGCGCGACCACGTTGCCCGACAAGTCCGCGACGCCCGTGACTTCGACGGTGTAGCTGACGGCGCCGCCGAGCGTGCTCGCCAGGTCGACCGTGACCGAGCGTCCGTTCGCCGCCATCACGATTGAACGCACCGCGATGAGCGAGGCTGGGCTCGACGTCGGGTACACGCGATAGCTGCCGGTCAGAGTCGCTTCGTTCGAGCGCAACGGTTCGGAGAACGCGACGACGACCAGCGTCGATCCGTCGGTGCCGCTCGCCGACACCACGCGCGGCGCCGTCGTGTCGGGGCCGCCCGCTCCGGCCAGCGAGAAGTCCTGCAAGTTGCCGACGTTGATCTGGAACGAACTCTGGAACGATCCGCCCGCGCCGCGGCCCGTCACGCGATCGCCGACCGCGAACTGCCCCGGCAGGAAACCGAGCCCGGTGCCGACACGGAACGTGACGCTCGCGCCGCCATCGGTCGCCGTGTAGTTCACGCTGCTCGTGCCCGACGCCGCGATGTCCGTGATCTCGGCCGACGTCTCGATGTACGTGCCTTCCCAGTTCGAGCTGTTGCACTCGGCCACCGACAGCACGCGCGCGCCCAGGTGCGGGAGCCCGCTCGCCAGGCCGGTCGCGGTGTAGCTCGTGATCTCGGTCGTCGTGAAGTAGGGCGTCACCGTGCCCGTGATGCGCGCGACGCTGCCGAGCTGGTTCACCGGGCCCTGGATCGTGCCGCCGTACAGGTTCACGCCGTGGCCCGAGCCGTCCTCGACGTAGCCGTTGGGCGCGCCGCCGCGCGAGCCGACCGGGATCGTGACCTGGCCGATGAACGTGACGCTCTGCCCGCTGTAGGCGGACGGGTTCGCCTGGATCGCGGCGATGTTCGTCACCGTCTCGCTGCCCGTGACCACGGAGAAGGGACCGGGCGAGAGGAGCGCATCCCCGGTCGCCGAGGTCACGCCCGTGACCGTCAGCGCGAACGTCGTGGACGCGGGCAACGGCGCGGTCGTGTGCAGGATCACGGTGCGGCCGTTGGCCTGCAGCGTGGCGCCCGCCAGCGCGAGCGGCGGCGCGAACGAGTAGTTCGAGGCCTGCGTGGCCTGCGACGCGTTGACCGGGCGCGTGAACGCGACGCCCACGTAGTCCGCGCCGAACGGGAACGCGGCCGCGACCTGGAACGGCACCGGCGTCGCCGCGGTGAACACGATGGCCGCGCCGTCCGGCACCGCGTTGCCAGCCGCGTCCTGCACGTTGCTGACGCCCACCGTGTACTCGGTCGCGGCCACGAGCGGCGCGGCGAGCGTGAGCGTGACTGTCGAGCCCATGGCCGAGGCGTTGCTCACCGCGATCGGACTGCCCGCGGTCGGCGCCACCACGTAGTTCGCGGGCACGGAGGCGCCGGCGCCGACCGGCTCGCTGAACGTGAGCGTGATGCCGGCCCCGCCGCCCTCGCCGCTCGCCGAGACCAGCACCGGCGGCGTCTGGTCGCCCGGGCCCTCGCCCTTGTAGAAGTCGCCGGGGACGCCGACGGTCGCCTGATAGACACCCTGGAAGTTCGCGCCCGCACCCGCGCCGGTGACGACGTCGCCGGCCGCGAACGCCGCGGGGTTCACGCCGACGCTGTTGCGCACGCGGAACCAGAACGACACGCCGCCGTCCGCGGCCGGGTAGTTGTAGTGATTCGAGCCCGACGCGCTCGGCGTCGTCGTCATCGTGCCCGTGACCTGGATGTACGTGCCTTCCCACGCCGCGGAACTGGCCTGCGTGACGTTCAACACCTTGGGGCCGAGCGGCGGGACGTTCGAGGCGATCGAAACGGCCGACGTGATGGACTGCAACTCCACGGTCGTGAAGTACAGCGCCGCCTGTCCCGTCACCTTGACGACGGTGCCCAGCGTGTCGAGCGGCGTATAGAGCGGTGTGCCGAACACGTTCAGTCCGCGGGCCGTGCCGTCCTGGATGTATCCGCTCGGCGTGCCGGTCACGCTGGCTTCGCGGATGAACACTTCGCCGATGATCGTGATCGTCTGCCCGATCAGGTTGTTGATGTTCGCGTGGACGTCAGCAATGCCGGTGATGGTCTCGGCGGCGGTGACGAACGCGCAGTTGGGGCCGGCCAGCGGATCGCCGTGGCGACTCTTGACTCCGGTGATCGCGACCGCATAGCCGGCGGACTGGGGCAGCGCGTCGGTCGTGGTCAGCACGACCATGCGGTGGTTCTCCTGAAGTGCGACGGACGCGATGCCGCGCGCGGGCGCACCGGCCTGAGGCGCGAGCGCGTAGTTCGCGGCGCGCAGGGCGGACGCGATGTCGAGGCTGTCGGAGAACGCGACGCCGACCTGCGCGGGCCCGAACTGGAAGACCGATTTCACCTGGAACGCGGCCGCGGCCGTGCGCGTCGTGGCGACGGCGCCGAGGCTCGCGAGCAGGACGGCGAGCAACGCAGCCTGGGCCGTGCGGGCGACGCGACACTGCGGGGACATGACGCCTCCTGAACTCGTTGGTGATGAGCCGATGCGGTCGAATGGGCCGAGCCGAGGCCGCGCCGCACGCCGCTCCTATCGCATCGGGCGTGCCCGAGCGCGAGTTGGCGAGTGGCGTCAGGCGTCGTCGTCGGTGAGTCCGCCGTAAGTCGGCGTATCGCGCCGGATACGCGGCACGAGAGCGGGAACGTGCGGCTCGACAATTCCTGTACGAATGCGCGGCGCGCTCCCCCGCGATGTCAGGGCCACTGCCGAACTGGCAGCCTCACGGGGCATCCGCGGCGAAGGGCGCCTGGCCGCATCGCGTGCCGCGAACGACCCGCGGCGTGCCTCCCGATCGAACCGATCGGGCGACACGCCGCGTGGGTCGAGTCCCGGGTCCGCGCGAATCTCAGCGAGCTCGCACGGAGCGACCGTCAGCCGCTAGCTGACGTGTACCGGGATGTCGCGATCCTTGGACTCGGCAGACTTCGGCACCATCACCGTGAGCACGCCGTTCTTGAAGGACGCCGCGACTTTGGAGCCGTCCACCGCGGAAGGCAGCCGAACCGCACGGCTGAAGATGCCGTACTGCCGCTCGGTGCGATAGAACGTCTCCTCCTTCTCTTCGATCTCGTTCTTCCGTTCGCCACGGATGATCAGCAGTCCCTCACGAAGGGTCACGTGAATGTCGCGAGGTTCGATGCCCGGCACGTCGAGCATCACGAAGAAGCCTTCCTTCGTCTCACGCAGATCGAGCGCGGGGAGCCAATCACCCTGGGCGGACACCTTGTTCGCATCGCCGTCCCAGATGCGATCGAACAGGCGGTCCATTTCATTGCGAAGCGTCATCAGGCTGTTCGCAGGGGCGAGGGTCTTCATGAACTTCTCCTGCGCAGCGCCGGTTTCGTTTCCGCGCTTCGGGGCTGCTCGCGAGGCGCGGAGGCGCGGGAAGGAGTCCCGCGGTCGATGACGACAAGGGCATGGCCCGTGCCACGGCGCGGCGCTTTTCCACGAGGTCGCCGGCCGAGCACCGAGTTGGCCGCGTCGCAGCGAGTTCGGACAGGGGACGCGCCGGCGCCCGCCACGGAGCCCTCGTTGCTCCGCCCGATCCGATCTGCCAGACTGTCAGGGTCGTTCGGACGAACTCGCAGTGAGAAGAGATCCCGCAGTGAGTCACCCCGACTCCAAGGCCAGCGCCGGCTACAGAATCGAGCCCGGCGTCGGCATTTCCGACGACGCCCTGCGCGATTTCGCGCCCGCCCTGTTGGACTCGCTCGTGGACGCGATCGCCGTCGTCGACGTTGGGCAGCGCGTCGTCGCCGCCAACCGGCGTTACGTGGAAGCGTTCGGCACCCGCGCGGGCGCGAGAACGGGCGCCCACTGTGCCGACGTGCTGCGTTGCCCCGAGCATGGCGCCGGGGCCGGCGTCATGTGCCCGGCGTGTCGCGCGCGCGACGAGGGACGGCCGCAGCGCGTGGTGCGGGCCCTGCCCGACGCCTCCGGGGTCACGCGGCGCTGGGAGGGGACGTTCACCCCGATCCTGAACGAGGCCGGCGTCGTCTCGCACGTCGTCGAGGTGTGGCGCGACGTCACCGACCGCACGTCGCTCGAGGCGCAGGTCGCGCACGGCGAGCGGCTCGCCGCGGTCGGCATGCTCGCCGCCGGCATCAGTCACGAGATCAACAACCCGCTCGCGTCGATCATGGCCGGCGTCGAGGCGCTGCAGCGCCTGACGGCGCGCGGCGAGTGCGACGCCGAGCACTGCGGCGAGGTGCTCGAGATCGCCGACATCCTGCAGCGCGAAGTGACGCGCTGCAGCGACACGACGTCGAAGCTGATGCTGCTCGTGCAGCCCTCGTCGGCCAGCCCCGCGTGGACGGACCTGAATCGCGCCGTGGAGGACACCGTCGAGTTGCTGTCGTATCAAATGCGCCGGCAGCAGATCGAGTGGAGGCCCGATGTCGATCTCGCGCTGCCCCGGATCTGGGGGCGCGAGTCCGAGCTGCGTGGCGTGTGCATGAATCTCATGTTGAACGCCGTCCAGGCCATGCCCGCGGGAGGCGTCCTGACGGTGCGCACCCGACCCGTGGGCAAGTTGGCGCAGCTCGAGGTCGAGGACACAGGGTCGGGCATCACGCCGCAGGATCTGTCGCGCATCTGGGATCCGTTCTTCACGACCAAGCCGCCCGGCAAGGGCACGGGGCTCGGGCTGTTCGTGTGCCACGGCATCGTGAGCCGTCACGGCGGGTCGATCCGCGGCGAGAATCGAGCGGAGGGCGGCGCGCGCTTCGTGGTCGAACTGCCCTTCAAGGGCTCGGGAGGAGAGGCGACGTGACCGTACGGCTGTCGGATACACCGGGACCGCGTGAATCGGGGCCGCCTTCGGAGAGCCGGCTCGTCGGCGGCGTCACGCTGCTCGTCGTCGACGACGAAGAGGCATTTCGCCGGCTGACGTGCCGCGAACTCGCGCGCACCGGATATCGCGTGCAGGGCGCCGAGTCTCTGGAGGAGGCGCGCCGCCTCCTGGCGAACCAGCACTTCCACCTCGTCGTCCTCGACATGCGCCTTCCCGATGGCAGCGGCCTCGAGCTGTTGCGGGAGATCCGTGCCGCGTCGCCGACGACGGGCGTCGTCATCCTCACCGCCTATGGCACCGTGCAGGAGGCGATCCGCGCGATGAAGGAAGGCGCGATCGATTTCCTGACCAAGCCGTGCAAGCTGACCGAGCTGGAGGCGGTGCTCGAGAAGGCGATCGAGCGTCAGGCCTTGGAGCGCGGCAACACCGCGCTCCAGCGTGACGTCGAGCGACTCGGGCAGGGCCAGCACTTCATCGGACAGTCGAGCCCGGTGCGCGAACTCCTGAACCTGCTGTCGCGCGTCGCGCAGACGGACGCGACCGTCCTCATCCGGGGCGAGAGCGGCGTGGGCAAGGAGCTGATCTCGCGCGCCGTGCATCGCCTCAGCGCGCGCGCCGCGCAGCCGTTCGTGGTCGTGGACTGCGCCTCGCTGCACGAGAACCTGCTGCAGAGCGAGCTGTTCGGCCACGAGAAGGGCGCGTACACGGGCGCGATCCGCCTGAAGCACGGGCTGTTCGAGGTCGCGGACCGCGGCACCATCTTCCTCGACGAGATCGGCGAGCTGACGCCCGCGCTGCAGGTGAAGCTGCTGCGCGTGCTGGAGACCGGCACGTTCCGCCGGCTGGGTGGCACCGCGGACATCCATGTCGACGTGCGCATGATCGCCGCGACGAATCGCGCGCTCGAGCAGATGATGCAGAACAAGGAATTCCGCGAGGACCTGTACTACCGGCTGAACGTGTTCTCGCTGCACATCCCGCCGCTGCGAGACCGCCCCGAGGACATCCCGCTGCTCGTGGAGCACTTCATCCGCAATTCCAGCGTGGTGCCGAAGCGCGGCGTGCATTGCTCCGCGCCCGCGCTCGAGGTGCTGACGCGCTACCGCTGGCCCGGCAACGTGCGCGAACTGGAGAACGTGATCGAGCGCGCGCTGATCCTGTGCGACGCCGGCGTGATCGAGCCCGAGCACCTGCCCCTCGGTGTGCGGCTCGAGCCGACGATGCGTTCCACCGAGGAGGACGGGCGCCTCGTGACGCTCGCCGAGGTCGAACGCCGCTACCTGCTGCGCGTCGTCGACGAGTGCAAAGGCCATCGCCAGAAGGCGGCGAGCATCCTGGGCATCAGCGAGCGGAACCTGTACCGCAAGCTGAAGGAATTCGAGGGCGGGAAGCCCGAGGGCGAGCCCGACGAGGCCTGATCCCGCCTGACCGCGGGTCGAAACCCTCCGTCGCGCCCGTGCCGCGCAGCGCGCGGCCCCGCCCCATGCGCGCTTCACCCTGCGCGTGCGCCCTGCCAATCTTTCCCCTCTCCTGACACGCTGGCAGAGCGAGGCGGCGGCCGACGCCCTGCCAGCGTCATCCTCGCGGCCGGGCGCAACGACTTGGCGCCGACGCCGACGTTCATCCCCGAGGCACGGTTGATGCTGTTTCCCAACGCGTGCGCGGCACCGATCCACACGGTTGCTACGTGGGCCCCGGCGCACGGGACGAGCGACGCCGTCGGCCATGAGAGGTGCCGCGCTGCAGCATCGGATGAAACGCGCACCGCGAGCCGCGCTCCGGCTTTCGAACTTGGGAGGGGACGGTTCGGAATCACCGGCGCGGGCGCGGTGTGTGGACTCGAGGCCGAGCGGCCACGTGAAGCACGCTGTGGAGGGCATCATGAAACCCAACGTAGGCGGACTGGATCGGGCGTTTCGAATCGTCCTCGGCCTGGTGGTGATCGGCGTCGGGGTCTACTTCAAGTCGTGGTGGGGCGCGCTCGGACTGATGCCGCTCCTGACCGGGTTGCTGCGCTGGTGCCCGGTGTATCTGCCGTTCGGCACGACGACCTGCACGCCGCCGCCCAAGCACGCGTAGGCACGAGCCCGCGCCGCGGCGTGAAGTCGATCCGGCGAAGGGGGACGACATGTTGAGATGGCGGCGTTGGCTGGTGGGGCTGATCGTCCTCGCGGCGCTGGTGTTCGCGACGCGGCGGCTCGCGAGTCCGCGGCCCATCGCGGTGGAAGCGGCCGCGGTCGAGCGCGGGGCGGTCGAGGATGTCGTCGCCAACAGCGAGGGCGGCACCGTCCGCTCCCGCGCGGAGGCACGGCTCGGCGTCGAGCGCGCCGGACGCGTCGCCCGCATCCTGTTCCGTGAAGGCGCGCGCGTGCGCGCGGGAACCGTCGTTCTCGCGCTCGAGTCCTCGACCGCGGCGACGCAGCTCGAGGCCGCGCGTCGCGACTTCGAGGCCGCCGACGCCGCGCACGAGGCCGCACATGCGGCCGAACTGCTCGCGCGTCAGGATCTCGCGCGCCGCGAACCGCTCCGCCGCGACGGTCTCATCTCAGCCGAAGAGATCGACGCGGCGCGCTCGCGCCTCGAGTCGACGGCGGCCGAGTTGCGCGTGGCCGAGGCGCGGCGCGCCGGCGCCCAGTCGGCGGTGCGGCTGGCCGAGGACGAACTCGCGCACCTGGTGGTGCGCGCGCCGTTCGATGGCGTGCTGACCCGCCGCGACGTCGAGATCGGCGAGTCCGTGGTGCCCGGCCAGACCGTGCTCGAACTCGTGGCGCTCGATCGCCTCTACGTCAGCGCTCCCATCGACGAACGCGACGCCGGTCGCCTGGCGCGTGGGCTCCCGGCGCGCGTCACGCTCGACGCGTATCCCGGCGTCGAGTGGCCGGTGTCCGTGACGCGGGTGGCGCCCATGGTCGAGACCGTGAAGGAGCAGAACCGCACGATCGAGGTCGAACTCGACCTGCGTCCCGACGGGTCGCGCCCGCCGCCGCGTCCCGGCATGACCGCCGACGTCGAGATCGTGCTCGCGCGCCGCGACGCCGTGCTGCGCATCCCGAGCCTGGCGTTGCTCGAGGGCGATCGCGTGCTGGTGGCCGAGCGCGGCCGCGCGGCGGCGCGCCAGGTCCGGACCGGCCTGCGCAACTGGCAGTGGACGGAGATCCAGGGCGGCCTCGGCCCCGGCGAGCGCGTCATCACCAGCCTGGACCGCCTCGGCGTCAAGGCGGGCGCGCGGATCGCGATCGCGGCGAACCCGCGCGGGGAGCCGGCCGCCGCGGATTCGGCCGCGACGGCCGCTCTGCCATGAGCGCGGCGCCCGCGTCGCCCGTCCGCGAGGCGACGTCGCCGGAAGCGCCGAGCGCGGCCCGCGAGATCATCCGCCTCGACGACGTGACGCGCGTCTACCGCGTCGGCGAGACCGAGGTGCGCGCGCTCGACCACGTCTCGATGAGCGTCCAGCGCGGCGAGTTCGTCGCGCTCGTGGGGCCGTCCGGCTCGGGCAAGTCCTCGTTGCTCCAGGTGCTCGGTTGCCTCGATTCGCCGACGTCGGGACGCTACCTGCTGAACGGCGCCGCAGTCGAAGCGCTGTCGCCCGACCGCCTGGCCGGGATTCGCCAGCGCGAAATGGGCTTCGTCTTCCAGAGCTACCATCTCGTGCCGCGCATGACCGCCGCGCGCAACGTCGAACTGCCGCTCATCCTGGCCGGGGTCGATCCTGCGGAGCGCCGGCAGCGCGTGGAAGCCGCGCTGCGCTCCACCGGGCTCGCCGGTCGCATGAAGCACCGGCCGGACCAGATGTCCGGCGGCGAACGCCAGCGCGTCGCCATCGCCCGCGCCATGGTGATGCGGCCGCAACTGCTGCTCGCCGACGAGCCGACCGGTAATCTCGATTCACGGACCGGCGACGAGATCGTCACGATGCTCGAGGCGCTGCACCACGACGGGCTGACCATCGTCCTCGTCACGCACGACGCGCGCGTCGCGGCTCGGGCCGAACGCGTGCTCACGATGCGCGACGGCCGTTTCGTGGACGAGCGTCGCGGGGACGGAGGCCGCCCATGAGGCCGGCCGACGTGGCCGCGCTCGCCACGGAATCCCTGAGGCTCCATCGCCTGCGGACCGTGCTCAGCGGCATCGCCGTGGCCATCGGCGTGGCCGCCGTGCTGGTGCTCGCCGGGGTGGGCGACGCGGCCAAGCGCTACGTCGTCGGCCGCTTCGCCGCCATGGGCGCGAACCTGGTCACGGTGTCGCCCGGTCGGACCGAGACGTCCGGAATGCGCACCATGTTCGAGGGCGCGGAGCGCGCGCTCACGCTCGACGACTGCGACGCGATTCGGCGTCGCGTCCCGGGACTGCGCGCGGTCGCGCCGGTGTCGCTCGGAACGGGCGCGTTCCGCTACGGCGAGAAGCGCCGCGACGTGTACGTCGTCGGCGTCACGGCGGAGTACGCGACGATGCGCGAGCTGGCGATGGAGCGCGGGCGATTCCTGCCTCCGGGCGATCCGCGGGCCGGAGGCTCCTACGCCGTCATCGGCCGCAAGCTCGCCCGCGAGGTCTTCGGCGCCGAGAATCCGGTGGGCCGCATGGTGCGCATCGGCGAGCGGCGCTTCCGGGTGATCGGAGTGCTCGCGCCCAAGGGTCAGTCGCTCGGCTTCGACTTCGACGATCTGGCGCTGATCCCGGTCGCGACCGGCCTCACGATGTTCGACAAGGTCAGTCTGTTCCACATCATCGTCCAGGTCTCGGACCCGGCCGCGATCCCGGGCGCGGTCGCGCGCGTCAAGGCGGTTCTCGTCGACCGTCACCGGGGCGAAGACTTCACGGTCGTGACGCAGGACGCAATGCTCAAGAGCTTCCGCGCGGTGCTCGATACGCTCACCGCCGCCGTGGCCGGCATCGCGGCCATCGCCGTCGCGGTCGCCGGCATCGGCATCATGAACGTGATGCTCATCGCGGTCTCGGAGCGGATCGCCGAGGTGGGCCTGCTCAAAGCGCTGGGCGCGCGCTCGACTCAGGTGACGAAGCTGTTCCTGGTCGAGGCGCTGCTGTTGTCGGCGCTCGGCGCCGTCATCGGCATCGCGACCGGGCTGGCCGTCCTGGCCGCCGGCGCGCGCCTCTGGCCCGCGTTCCCGCTGGCGCCGTCGCCGCCGTGGATCGTCGGGGCGCTGGCGCTCGCGCTCACGACCGGCGGGCTCTTCGGCCTGATCCCGGCGCGCCGCGCCGCCGCGCTGCCGCCGGCCGAGGCCCTGCAGGGGAAGCGATGAGCCTCCGCGACCTGTTCTCGCTGTCGGTCGAGGCGCTGCTCGCGCACCGCCTGCGCTACGGGCTCTCCGCGCTCGCAGTCGGGATCGGTCTGGGCGCGGTCGTGGCCATGTCGTCGCTGGGCGAAGGCACGCGTCGCTTCATCCAGGCCCAGGCGACGATGTTCGGAACGTCCGTCGTCGCCGTGAATCCGGGCAGGGTATCCACCATGGGCGTGCCCGGAGGCGCGGGGGGGAGCGCGCGCAAGCTCACGCTCGACGACGCGCGGGCGCTGGCGCGGCTGCCGGGCGTGATCTCGGCCACGCCCTACGCCGGCGGCACCGCCGAGGTGGAATTCGAGCGCCGCGGGCGGCGCGTGCTGATCATGGGTGCCGGCGGGCGAGCGCCCGACGTGTGGTCCATGCGCGTGGCCGCGGGGCGATTCCTTCCCGACGTCGAGTGGGACCGCGGCTCGGCGGTCGCCGTGCTCGGCCCGACCCTGAAGCGCGAGCTGTTCGGCAACGTGGCCGCCGTCGGGCGCCAGATCCGCATCGGACAGGCACGCTTTCGCGTGATCGGCGTCATGGAGTCCAAGGGCATGATGTTCGGCTTCGACCTGGACGACATCGCCTACGTCCCGGTCGCCGACGCGCTGCGCCTGTTCAACCGACCCGAGCTGGGAGAAATCGACCTGAAGGCGACGTCCATCGACGACAGCGAGCGCCTGCGCGAACGCGCCCGACGGCTCATGATCGATCGCCACGGCGGCGAAGAGGACTTCACGGTCATGACTCAGGCGGACGCCATGAAGGTCATCGACGCCATCATGGACGTCGTAACCGGCGCGGTGACGGCGATCGCCGGCGTCAGCCTCCTCGTCGGCGCGATCGGCATCTTCACCGTGCTGTGGATCGTCGTGCAGGAGCGCGTGCGCGAGGTCGGACTCATCAAGGCACTGGGCGCGACGGACGCGCAGGTGTTGAGCTGGTACCTGTGCGAGGCGGCGCTGACCGCGGGCGTGGGCGGCACGGCCGGCCTCGTCGCGGGCGCGGGGGGCGCCGCGCTGCTCGCGCGCCTCGTTCCCGCGATCCAGGCGTACACGTCGCCGCTCGTCGTCGCGATCGCGCTCGGCGTTTCCCTGGGCGTCGGACTCCTGGCCGGCGTCGCGCCCGCCATGCGCGCCGCGCGGCTCGACCCCATCGAAGCGTTGCGCACCGAGTGAACTCCGGCGGGCGCCGGCGCGGGCGAAGCTCCGCGCGATCGAGAGTGGCAGTCGGCTGTCAGGCTGGCAGGCGCTTCGCGCCCGGCCGGCGCCGGTCCGAGCGCCTCACGAGCGCCGCAACTCGCTCGCGCGCCGGCACGTTGCCACCGTGCCCGACCTCTTCGCCGCCGCTGGCACGGACGTCGCACATGTGACTGCGTGCCGATGCCGCCGTCCACGCGGCGCCGCCCGGGAGACGCTCTCGCGACGCCACCGTGCCGACATCGACGTGCCCGGCAGCCACGGGCAAGAGGAGGAGGCCATGCGCAGGATCTTCATCGCGGTCGCAGTAGTGGCCGGCATGAGCGCCGGAGTCGCGACCATGGCACGCGCGGACCTGACTTGCGAGGTGCGCCCGTTCGCCGGCGCGTTCGTTCCGACGGGGCCGCAGCGCGACATCCTGAAGGACGCCCTGTTTGTCGGTGCCCAGGGCGCCGTCGAGATGCGCGACCGACTGCACTTCGTGGGCACGCTCGCGTGGGCGCCGAACAAGACGTCCTCGGACGTGTGCGTGTACAACTATGACGTCGGCGTCGAAACGTTCCGTCCATATCACATGAACGGTCGTTGGCAGTTCCGGCCGTTCGTGGGTGGCGGCATCGGAGGACGGACGTACGTCGATCACGGCAACAACAGCCACAAGGAGACGAATCTCGGCGGCTATGCGGCGCTCGGCAGCGAATTCCAGCTCAACTGGCTGGCGATCCGGCTCGAGGGTCGTGACTACGCCACGCGGTTCAAGGGGCTGCTCGGCAACCAGAAGGCCGAGGCGCGCAACGATGTCGCGCTATTCTCGGGCGTGGCCTTCCACTGGTAAGGAACCCACGGCAGTCAGCGCTCGCACGGCGGCGCCGTCGGCGAAAGCCGGCGGCGCCGTCGCCTATCGGCGCGTCCGCGACGCGGCACGTCGGCGCACGCGCTACCATGGCTCCCATGCGCAAGGCGCGAGCGGGCCGTCATGAGAACTCGAACGCTTCCAGCCGGGCCCGGCGAGAAGCCGCGAGGCCCGCATGAGCGCGCCTTCGCGCCTGACGACAGGCGACCCGACCGGACCCGCGACGGCATGGCAACGGCGCCTGCTCGTGGCGGCGGCGGCCCTGATCGCGGTCGTGGCCGCGTGCTCGATCCTGATCCACGATCCGATCCAGGCGCGCGTCGCGATCGTCGGCGGCTGCGCGCTCGTGCTGTGGCTGAGCGAGATCGTGCCACCCTACGTGACCACGATCGCGCTCATCGCGGCGATCCCGCTCGTGCTCGGCGTCACGCACCCGGCGTATCGCCTGGGCGCGGTGCTGGGCTGGGCGGCCGACCCCGTGCTCGCCCTGTTCTTCGGCGGGTTCGCGCTCGGCGCGGCCGCGTCGTCGCATGGCATCGACGCGTTCGTCGCCGAGCGTGCGCTCGCGTTGTCCCGCCATCGCCGGCGTAGGCTGCTCGCGCTCGTGATGATCGCGACCGCGGCGCTCTCGATGTGGATCTCCAACATCGCGGCCGCCGCGCTGATGCTGGCCGCGCTCCGGCCGCACCTCCATCGCGGCGCGGCCACGGAGTCGTTCCGCGGCGCGCTCCTGCTGGCCGTCGCCATGGGCGCGAACCTGGGCGGCATGGCGACGCCGATCGGCACCGGCCCCAATGGAATCGCCATCGCGCAGCTCGAGCCGTGGCTGCGGATCACGTTCGTCCAGTGGATGGGCTTCGCGATGCCGCTGATGCTCGGCATGCTCGTGTTCAGCTACGTCCTGATCGTTCGTGCGCACCGCGTGGAAGGCGCGTACCAGCCGATCGACGTGCGCGTCGAACCGCTGACCCGTCGCGCACGCGGCCTCGTGATCGTCTTCGCACTCGCCGTGGCCGCCTGGTTGACGGAGTCGCTCCACGGCGTCGCCGCGCCGCTCGTGGCGCTCGGCGTCGCGGCGGTGCTGTTTGGCGGCGGCTGGCTCCGGCGCGAGGACCTGGGGCGCATCGACTGGTCGACGCTACTTTTGATCGCGGGCGGCATCGTGCTCGGGCGTCTCGTGGAGCGTTCGGGCCTGCTCGAGCATCTGGCGCGAACCGCCGGAGGCGACGGCCTGCCGCTGCCGGCGCGCTTCACCGCGTTCGTGCTGGTCGCGGCGCTGATGGGGGCGGTGATGAGCAACACGGCGAGCGCCGCGCTCCTGATCCCGCTCGCCCTCGGACTCGGGCTGCCGCGTTCGATCGCCGTGCTCATCGCCATCGGCACGTCGTTCGGCGTGCCGTTCACGATCAGCTCGCCGCCGAACGCCATGGCCTACGGCGAGGGCGGGCTCGAGTCCGGCGACCTGTTGCGCGTCGGCCTGCCGCTGATGCTCGTCGGCTGCCTGCTCGTCGGGCTGACCGGGCCGTACGTCCTCCAATGGCTGGGCCTGCGCTGATCCGCGACCGCCGCCACGTTCACTCGCTCTCGGAGGCCTCCGCTTCCGCCGGCGTGCTCGCGGCGGACGCGCCGCCGTTCAGCTCCGCGTGGCGGATGCTCCCGCCGAGATGCGCGGTCCACGCGAGGACCGCGGCCAGCACGAGCGTGCCGGCCAGCACGGACGCGACCGCCGGCGCCGGCATCGTGCGCTTGCGGTAACGAATCAGCACGAACAAGGCGGTGATCCCGAGCACGGCGAGCCCCACCGAGGCGGCCGTAGCCGCGTCTTCGTGCTGCTCGATCATGGGCTTCTGGACGCCGGCCAGACGCTCGACGGCGTCCTCGCTGGCGCCGCCCGAGAAGAAGACCGGCATGGCCGCGATCGACGCAGCGATGATCGTGAACAGGCCGAAGCGCATCAGGCTGCCGCGGCGCCACCACAGCCCCGCGCTGAGGGCCGCCGCCGCGAAGATGACGCCGAGCACGGGTACGTGATTGAGCATGAGATGAAGTTGCGGTGCGTTCATGATGGTCCCCCTTTGAGAAGGCGCTGCAACGCGGCCGCGCGACGGGACGTCCGCATCCGAAAAACACGCGCACTGCGGGCCTGGTGCGGCCCTCAGCGCCGTCGCGCCATCCACATGCTCGCCAGCAGCCAGCCGCCGAAGGCGAGCGAGAACACGAAGCCGAGCACGAACAGCACGCTGAGATAGCGCTCGACGCCGCGAAGCCCGTGCACGCCAAGCGCCACGGCCAACGCCACGACCGAAGCGGCGAGCACCATCGCCAGGGCCAGTCGATTCGTCATGCCCTCCAGCTCGAGCGACAGACGTTCGAGTCCGTCGAGCCGGAGCTTCAGTTCGAGGTCGCCACGCTCCACCCGGCTGAGCAGCCTTCCGGTGCGCCGCGGCAGCTCCAGGCCGAGTTCCGCGGCGTCGGCCGCCGCGCGCCCGACGCGCAGCACGCCGGCGCGCAACGAGTGGTCCTGCTTCCAGCGTGCGCGGATGATCGGGCTCGCGAACTCCAGGTAACGGAAGTCGGGGTCGAGCGTGAGGCCCATGCCTTCGCTCATGGTCACGACGCGCATCAGCAGCGCCAGCTCGCCGGGAAGCTGCAGCCGGTGCCGGAACGCGATCGCGCTCAGCTCGCGGGTCACGGCCGCCGCGCTCAACTCGCCGATCGAGCGGCCCTGATAGCGGCCGAGCATGTGGTCGAGGTCGCGCGTGAACGCCGCGTGATCCGCGCGGCGCCCGGCCACGCCGAGCGCGAACAGTTCTTCGCAGAGCGTCTCCGCATCCTGTTCGACGGCCGCGAGTCCGGCCCGCAGCAGGTGATTGCGAACGCGCTCGCTGACCCGGCCCACCATCCCGAAGTCGACGACGGCGATGGCGCCGTCGGGCTGGATGAAGAAGTTCCCGGGGTGCGGATCGGCGTGAAAGAAGCCCACGTCGAGCAGCTGGTGCAGGAACATGCGCACGGCGTTTTCGGCGACGGTCCGGCGCGGGACGCCGACGCGGTCGAGGGCCGCGAGGTCCGACACCTTGACGCCGCCCACGCGGTCCAGCGTCAGCACCCGTTCCGTCGTGAAATCCCAATGGATGCGCGGGATCCAAACGCGCGCGTCGTCCGCGAACGCCTCGGCCAGGCGCTCCGCGTTCTGCCCTTCGCGGACGTAGTCCAGCTCGTTGCGCAGCGTGTACGCGAACTCCGCGACGAGCGGCTCCAAGTCGACGTCGTGGCCGAACGCGGTGTGCTTCTGCACCCACTGGGCCAGCCGCTCGATGATCTCGAGATCGCGCTCGACCTCCTCGACGACGCCTGGGCGTCGCACCTTGACCACGACCTCGGTGCCGTCCGCGAGCGTCGCGGCGTGGACTTGACCGATGGAGGCCGAGGCGAGCGGCACCGTCTCGAAGCGCGCGAAGACCTGATCCGGCGGCGCGCCCAGGTCCGCGGTGATCGTCTCGACGACCGCCTGCAGCGAAATCGGCGGGGCGCTGTCCTGGAGCTTGGCCAGCTCGGTGACGAAGTCCGCCGGAAGCAGGTCGGCCCGCGTGCTGAGCGTCTGCCCGAGCTTGATGAACGTGGCTCCCAACTCGCCGAGGGCCAGGCGCAGGCCCTCCGCGGGCTTCGGGTGGCGCTTCGGCCCGGGCCGCAACCAGGGAGTGGCGGCAGCGAGCCCGTTGCGATGGGCGAGGGCGCTCAGGCCGTAGCTCGCGAACACAGCGGCAACGTGCCGCGAGCGCTTGACGACGTTTCCGTCCGTGAACCAGGGCCGTGCAAATGGCGAACCCATCGGTGCCTCCGTGTGAGCCACCCACGTACTTAGGCACGGGACATGCCGAAGCAAATGGGTGGGGCCGCGAATCGCGCGGCCCGCGATCCGAGTGAGGGGCGGCATGGGCACATGGGTGAATCAGTTGGGCTCCCGGGACCTCGGCCCACCGGCCGGTCCGCGAGCCCCGGCCATGCGACAGAACGGCAGGTGGCATGACGGATGGGCAGTCCGGAGCGTGGTCGGGCTGCTGTTCGCACCCATGCCCTGGCTGATGCGCGCGATCGTCGCCTGCCACTTTCGCCGGCTCCGCCTGAGGCATGGCCCGCGCTTCCCGCGGCGCGGCCCGGTCGTCCTCGTCGCGAACCATCCCGCGACGTGGACGGACGTCCTCGTGCTCGACGTCGCGCTCGGGCGCAAGCTGCATTTCCTCGCGCACGAGTCGCTGTTCCGGCCGCTTCCGCGAGCCTGGGTGCTGCGTCTGTTCGGCGCCCTGCCCGTCGCGAGCGTGGGCGACGGACCGGCCGCGGCGGCCCGCAACGCCGAGACGTTCCGGCGCTGCGCGGAACTCCTCGCGCGCGGCGAAGTCGTGGCCGTGTTTCCCGAGGGCGTGAGCGTCGTCGATCGGTCCGTGGGGCGGCTGCGCACCGGCGCCGCGCGGATCGCGCTCGATCACGCCGCGCGCGGCGGGACGGTCTCGCTGATCCCGGTCGGGCTCCACTACGCGGATCGGACCGCGTTCCGCGCCGACGTCGTGGTGAGCGTCGGTCGACCGGTCCGGCTGAGCGAGGCCCCACCGGAGGCGGAGCGCGCCGCGTGGATCGAGCGGCTCACGTCGTGGGCGGGAGCCTCGATCGCGGCGCTCATCGTCGAATTGCCGCGGCCCTCGCTCCGCTGGCTCGTCGAGGAGTCGGCGAGCCCCGAGGACTCCGTGGACGGCGCGGCCTTCGAGCGCCTGCGCCGGCTGGCCCGCCGCATCGCGCGCATGCAGGCGTGCGCGCCGCTCGCGTTCGCGGAATGCTCGCGCCATGCGCGGCGGCATCGCCGCGTTCGCGAGCGGCTCGGCCTCGCGCCGGCGGATCTGGCGTCGCCGTCGCCGCGCTCGCTCGTGATCGTCGCGCTGCTCGCGCCGCCGTCGCTCGTCGCTCGCGCGTTCCACGCGCTGCCCGCGAGCTGGACGGCGCGCGTGGCCGCGCGCTACGTCGAGCCGGCGCGCGTGGGCATGGCGCGCATCGTGGCGAGCCTGGTGTTCTTCACGTGCTGGTACGCGGCCGCGGCCATCGTGGTCGCGAGGCTGACGGAGTCGGCGGGGATCGGCGTCGCGAGCGCGCTCGCGGTCGCTGTGCTTGGCGGCGTCGCGCTGGCCTGGGGCGACGCGTGGTCGAGAGGGGTGCGCGGCGCGCTGCGTCTGCGCGCCATCGAGCGGCGGCATCCGCGCCTCGTCGAGCGCCTGCGCCGCGAACGCGAGGCGCTGACGTCGGCTGTCGCGTGGCGCGAACGCCCCGCGGCCGCGCAGCGCGCCCTCGAGCACGCGGAGTCGCGATGACCCTGCTCCACACGCGGCGCTTCTCGAGCTGGGCGCGCGGGCACCTCGTGTGCCGCGTCGAGAACGTACTCGATCGCTTCGCGCTCACGTTCGACGATGGTCCGAACCCGGGCGCCACGCCCAGAATCCTCGACGCGCTCGCGCGGCGCGGAGCCTTTGCGACGTTCTTCGTGCTCGCGCCGAACGTGCGGCGGCACCCGCATCTGATCCGGCGCATGCGGGGCGAGGGGCACGAGGTCGCCGCCCACGGCGATCGTCACTGGCCGCTGCCGCTGCTGCCGCCGCCGCTGATTCGCCGCGAGGTCTTGCGCTGCTCGGCCGCCGTCTGCGCGGCGGGCGGCCTCCGGCCCGTGCTGTATCGGCCGCCCTTCGGATTCATGATGCCCGGGCAATCGGGCTACGTCGGTCGCCTCGGTTTCACGTCCGTGCTCGGCGACGTGTACCCGGAGGACGCGCAGAACCCGGGTGTCGAGCGCATCGTGCGCCGCGTCGCGTCGCGACTGGCCGGTGGCTCCATCCTCATTCTGCACGACGGCAGCCCCCTGCGCGGCATCGAGCGGCAGCAGACCGTGGACGCGCTCGAACTCATTCTCGATGACGCGACGCGAAGCGGACTGCGCGCGGTCACCGTCACCGAGTTGCTCGAGGCGGAGCGCGAATCGAGTGGAGCGCGGCCATGAGCCGGCCAGCCGGCGAAGCGGCGCGCCGGGCCGCCCGCGTACGAGCGCCGGCGTTGCGATCCCCGTGGCGTCGCGACCAGGACTGTCCGGTCGGCCGCCCCGCCCTGACACCTCGTCAGCCTTGCCGCGAGCCGATGGATTCGCGGATATCCGAGAACCCGAGCGGATGCAACCGGTTCACGCGATCTGCGCGCGCGGCACGCGCGTTGCAGTGCTTTGAGGGTGAGCGTTGTCTCAGCGGTCCGACGTGCACATCGTTCGAGGTGCAGCCATGCAACCCATCCCGCCTCCAGCCATGAACCCCACACTGGGCGTCGCGCGCCCTCGGGCCATCCGTCGCGTGATCATTCTCGACCTCGCGCGCGCGTCGAGCGGGATGTCCATCGAGGAGTTGAGGGCGGCGGGCTGGGAAGTGGAGTTGTGTCCGGGCGTCGGCTGGCTGCTCGAGGCCGCGGTTCGTCACCAGCCCGCGGCTGTCGTCTTCTCCGCCAGCGCGCTGGCTCCCGAGGACATCGCCGTGCTCCGACTCCTCAAACGCGCGGCGCCCTCCGTGGCCCTGATCGTCGTGGGGCCGCCGGATTCGCTGGAATTCCGGCGCCAGCTCCAGGAGGTCAGCCCGAGCTACTACGCGGTCGCGCCCACGGACCCCGGCGAGATCCACGACGCCCTGTGCTCGGTGCTGCGCGTGCGCTCGTCCTGAGCGGAGCCGCATTCCGCCGCGCCTGACCTGGTCGAACCGCCATCGCATGCCAGCACGGGTGAAGATCACGCATACGAAATGAGCCGGCCCGCCCGAGGAACTCGAGCGGGTCGGCGTCGCCCCTCGTGAGGGGCGCTCGCGCGGGAATCACCGCGCGTTCATCTCGACTCGATCACGCCTTCGTGGCCGGCAGCCGCACCACCAGCACGTCGCACGACGCGTGCGTCACCACGTGGTTCGCGACGCTGCCCATGATCAGCTTGGTCATGCCCGTCCGCCCATGCGAGCCCACGACGATCATGTCCACGTGCTCCAACCTGGCCGTGTCGATCAGCGCCGCGCGCGGGTCTCCCCGCATGACCATCGCGCGCGTCCGGAATCCGCGGTCCTTCAGTTGGCGCTCGAACCGCGCGGCGATCTCCTCGTGCTGCCGCATTTCGTCCTCGTAGATCTGAGGCGCGAAAGACGCCGCCGGCAGTTCGGCCATGGCGTAGGCCACCGCCACCGGCTGCGCGGCCGAGAGCACGAGCACTTCGGTATCGGGAGGGAACGGGAACTTCGTCAATCGGTCTACCGCCGCCTTCGAGTAAGGCGAGCCATCCACACCGAGCAGGATCTTCATACTCACCTCCTGGCCGCGACCCCGCGGCCCACGCTCGGAATCAAGGGCATGCGGCGTGCCAATCGCCTCGGCGCGGCGCGCGCGACGGCAATCAGCCGAAGGGCCGTTGTCGCGGGCCGAGTTCGAAGCGCACCCCGCGCGGGTCGGATGTCGACACGCGACGGAAGGGAGGGCCAGACCGGACGACCGGCTGACAGGCCGCATGACCGATTGGCAGCAAACCGGGCGAGACGTGGGAGCGCCGTGCATGCGCCACACGGTTCTTGAGGCTTTGCGGTCATTGGGGCAGGCTGTCGCGATTGCTTGCCGCCCGGTCCGCACCTCGGCCGGATTCATCCAGTCCGTGAGGTCACGCCCCATGCCCGCCACTGCCGCGCCGCTGATCCAGCACGCCGACGGTCGCGTCGAGTTGCACGACTACGCGGCCATCCAGTCGAGCCCGCTGTACAACGAGGACCTGGCGCCGGTGCCGGTCGCGAAGCGCGACTGGAGCACGTACAACTACGCGGCGCTGTGGATCAGCATGGCGCACTGCATCCCCACGTACATGCTGGCCTCGAGCCTGATCAGCGTCGGCATGAACTGGTGGCAGGCGCTCGTCACCATCCTGCTCGGCAACACGATCGTGCTCGTGCCGATCCTGCTGAATTCGCATCCGGGCACGAAGTATGGAATCCCGTTCCCGGTGCTGGTGCGCGCGAGCTACGGCACGCTCGGCTCGAACCTGCCGGCGCTGATGCGCGCGATCGTGGCGTGCGGCTGGTTCGGCATCCAGGCGTGGATCGGCGGCGAAGCGCTGCACACGCTGCTCGCCGCGATCATCCCCGGCTGGCGCACGCTGCTCGGCGGCCCCATCGGCGGCTATCCGCCGACCGAGTGGATCTCGTTCCTGCTGTTCTGGTGCCTCAACATCTTCATCATCTTCCGCGGCATGAACCTGCTCAGGAAGGTCGAGAATTGGGCCGCGCCGTTCGTGCTCGTCATGACCGCCGTGCTTCTCGGCTGGGCGCTGTGGCGCGCGCACGGCATCGGCTACCTGCTGCACCAGTCTCCGAAATTCCAGAACTGGGCCGAGTTCATGCCGGTGTTCGTGCCGTCGCTGACCGGCATGATCGGCTACTGGGCGACGCTGTCGCTGAACATGCCGGACTTCACGCGCTTCGGCCACAGCCAGCGCGAGCAGGCGATCGGCCAGATCGTGGCGCTACCTTCGACGATGACGATCTTCGCGGCGATGGGCGTGATGATCACGTCGGCCGCGGTCGTGATCTATCCGCACATGAACCCGAACGACCTGTGGGATCCGATGAAGCTCGTCGGCCAGTTCAGCCAGGTGTGGGTCATCGCGATCTCGATGTTCACGGTCGTGATCGCGACGCTCGCGGTGAACATCGCGGCGAACGTCGTGTCGCCGGCGAACGACTTCGCGAACGCGTTCCCCAAACTGATCTCGTTCCGCACGGGCGGGCTCATCACCGGCATCGTCGGCCTGCTGATGCAGCCGTGGCGCCTGCTGGCCGATCCGTCGGGCTACATCTTCAAGTGGCTGCTCGGCTACTCGGGCGGCCTCGGCTCGATCGCCGGCGTGATGATCGCGGACTACTGGATCGTGCGGAAGAAGCGCCTCGCGCTCGACGACCTCTACCTCACGCACGGCGTCTATCGCTACGCCCGCGGCTGGAACTGGCGCGCCGTCGTGGCCACGCTCGCCGGCTGCACGTTGGCGTGGATCGGGCTCGTGGTGCCGGCGCTGAAGGGTTTGTACGACTACGCGTGGTTCGTGGGCTTCATCGTCGCCGGCGTGCTGCACGTCGCGCTGATGAAGATGGCGCCGCCCGGGAGCGCGGAGGCGCCGGAGCCGCTGCCCGCGGCGTGACGCGAACGCGAGGCGCCGCGTCTGCGCCGCCGTCAGCAGGTGCGCGGGGCCAGCGCTCGACGGCCGTGCGAGGCGTGCGGCGTGCCCATGCGCACCGCCGCCGCCTCGCCACCCAGCCGTCGCGACGCGGGCGCCGCAGCGAGGCGCCCGCTTGCTCCGCTACCTCACGATCGCCAGTCGCTGCTTCAGCGTGCGCCCTTCAGCGCTGAACGCCACGAAGTACAGCCCGCTCGCGCACGGCGCGCCGCCGTCGTTGCGCCCGTCCCACAGCGCCGAGTGTCGTCCCGGCGGGAGCGAGGCATCGACCAGCGTGCGCACGCGGCGCCCGCTCGCGTCGTAGAGCACGAGCGTCACACGGGCGGCGCGGGGCAGGTCGTAGCGCAGCGTGCTCGCCTCGTGCGCCGGATTCGGCGAGGCGGGCGCCAGCGCGAGCACACTGGGCAGCGCGTCGTCGACGCCGACGGTGCCGTTCGGTTTCAGGAACGCGTACGGGCTGACGTTGCCGTGGAGGTCGACGGCGGCGAGCTTGTAGTAGTACGGCCCGCCCGGCGAGTCGACGAAGCCGGTCGACGACTTCTCGGTCACGAAGTTGCTCGGCCCCGGCACGAAGCCGGGCGAGCTGCCGCGGTACAGCCGATACGACGCGAAATCGGACTCGTGGTTCGCGCCCCAGTCGAGCGTCGTCGAGCCGGCGGCGTAGTTCCCGGTGAACGGCGCCGGTGTGTTCGGCGGCAGGTTGTCGACCGAGTACCCGCTGTCCGGCGCCGACTGCCAGAACGCGCCCGATCCGAGGGCGCGCGCCTGCACCATGAACGGCGTGTACGGATTGTGCCCGGTCGTCGAGTCGCTCGTCGTCGTCGCGACGTAGCTATACGTGGGCAACTGGCTGGCCGGCTGCGACGCGAGGAACTCCCACGCGTACGCGGCGGTCGCGTCGGCCGAGCGCATGTAGAGGCCGCGCGACGCGAGCGCCGCCTGCTCGTCGCCGGTCATGTGCATCGCGCTCGCCGACAGCGCGTCGTCGAGCCAGCGCGCGCCGTTGCGCACCGCAGCCTGCGCGCTCGCGATCGGCGCCTGGCGCCAGACCCAATAGTTCGCGATGCCGTCCGTCGGATCGACGTCGAGGTAGCTCGCGTTCCAGGTAATGCGCACCTGGCCGCCCTGGTCGGACGACACGTCCTTGATGCCGGCGAGCGCCGGCGACGCGTCGCCGAGCGCGCCAAAGCGATCCACACGCTGGGCGTACGTGGAGACGAGCGTGACGCCGTTGCGGTAGTCGATCCACGAGCAGACGGCGCCGCCCGCGCCGTCCGTCACGATCAGCGGCCTCGTCTGAACGAACCCAGCGTCCCCGATCGCGGCGCCCGCGTTCGGCCACCCGGGCGCGAGGAAGCCGTTCGACGCGACGCGCACGGCGTACACGTCGTTGGAACTGGGGGCTCCGTTACGAAGGTCCGTCCATGCGATCAGCGCGCCTCCCGTGCCGTCACCGACGACGACTGCGTCGAACTGGGAGAAGTCCACGCGGCTGACGTCCTCGCCGCCGAACGGCCAACCGGGAGCGGCCGCGCCGCCCGAGGTCAGGTGATCGGCGAAGATGTCGCCCCCGTCGTAGCGCGTGTCGTCCCACACGACGTAGGTCCCACCGCTCCCGTCCGGGGCGATCATCGGGCTCGCCTGCGTACTCGGGTCGGTGCACAGGGGATTGCCGTTCGGATTGAAGCCCGGGGCGATCGCTTCGGCCGCCGTGAAATGCTGCAGGAAGATGTCGTCGTTGCCGAAGCTCTCGTCCTGCCAGACGATGAAGCAACCGCCGGCGCCGTCGGGCGCGACTTGCGGCACGAGTTGATTGTTCGTTGCGTTCGATGCCGTGAGGATCGTGGCGCTGCCGGTCGACGCCACGTGCGCGACCTTGATGTCGAACCCCGTCGCGCCTTGTTGCGAGTAATAACCGATCCACGCGCCACCGGTGTTGTCCGCGCAGATCGACGGTCCGTCCTGAAGGTTGCCCGCGGCGTCCATGGCGAAGCTCCAGAGCACGTTGCTGGAGCCGTCGACGCGGGCGCCGTAGATGTCGTCGTCAGTCCCCGTGTTGAACACGAGCGTCCATGTGATGAAGCAGCCGCCCGCGCCGTCGCTGGCCAGGTGCGGGTCGTATTCGTATTTCGTCTCGAAGCTCTGCGACGCGTTGCGGCCGTTCGCTGGCCATCCGGGAGAGACGGTGCCGGCCGACGTGATGCGCTGGATGAAGATGTCCGCGTTCGAGGGGCCGAGGCGTTCGTCGCGCCAGGCGATGAACACGCCACCCGCGCCATCCGCCATCACGGTCGTATTGAATTGCGCGCCCGTGGCGTTGCACACGACGACGCCCCCCGCGGGCCAGCCCGGAGCGACCGCGCCTGCCGCGGTCAGGTGCTGGAGGTAGACGTCCTGATTGCCACCGGGCCCGACCTCCATCGCGATGAACGCGCCGCCCGCGCCGTCCGCGACCATGCCGTCCGGCTGACTAATCTGGCCGGCCGGTCCGACCGGGACGTTGACCTGCGGATCCGTCGGCCACGCGGCGTGCGCGATGGGGGCGTATGCGGCGAGTGTCAGCAAGGGGGCGACGAAGGCGACGGTAATCGTGAGCAGGCAGTGGCGACGCATGAGTCCTCCAGGTGAACCGGCCGCAAGGGCCAAGGGTCATGTAGGAAAATGCCGGAACAGGCCGGGAGCGCACTAGGGGGATTTCAGCATCAGCCTCCGCGCCATCGCCACAACCTGGGAGAGCGTGGGGTCGCCGTCGGCTGCCTCGGGGGGAATTTGCGCGAGCGCACGACGGGCGGCGACCGAGTCGCCCGATGCGGCGTACACCAACGCCTCGTAGGCGTGGATCGCGTGGGCCGGCATGGAGGTCTTCGCGGCTCGAGCAAGCGTCTGCCTGGCGCGGGCGTCCTCGTATTGCTGGACCTGCACGCGGATGAGTGCTCCCCAGGCTCCAGCCAGGTTGGCGTCCTTTCGCGTGGCCTCTTCAAAGAGGGACTCGGCGCCCTTCACGTCGCCGGCGCGGGCGGCTTGGTACCCTCGGCTCAGCAGCGCCTCCGCGTCGCCGCCCGGAAGCTGGGAGACGTTGCGAAGTAGCGAGTCGCCCTCGCGTCCACGCCCGTTGACGAGATAGGCATCGCCGAGCGTTCGGACGTACTGGGCATCTTGTGGATCCTCGGAGACGGCTCGCTCGAGCCAGGGAATCGCCTCGCCTCCCCGCCCCGCGCGCCTGAGGGCGACGCCGTAGTCAAAGTGGGCCAATGCTCGGCTCTCGCGCGTCGAGGGATCCTTGTCGAGCCCAAGAGCGTTCTCGATGCGCGCGGCGTGCTGGAATTCCACGAGCGCGAGATCCGCGCGCCCGTTCTCGAGCCAGCGCGACCCCAGATCGCGTGATTCCAGCCAATCGTCCAGGGTCGCATCGCGACTGACCGTGGAGAGCGCGACGACAGCGATCGCGCCAGCTGCCACGAGGACCGGTGTACGGAGTTGGCTCCGCGACTGACTCCGCGCTCCAATGAGAAACGTCTCGATGGCCATGCCCGCGAGGACCGCCAGAGCTGGGATCAGGTGAAAGCGGTAGCGGTCCGTGACGAAGAACGGCAGCAGAGCCGCCGTGGAAAGCAGGACCGAGACGCGAAGCATCGTCCCAACCGGCTTCCAGCGTCCGGCGTACACGAAGCCGACGAGACCCAGTGGGCCGAGTACGAGGAAACTCCCGACGAACGGTAACCCGAGGGGCCCGGCCACACGCCGGAACATGCGCGCGCTCTCGATCTGCGGCGTCTCGCCCGCGCTCCACGTCATGCCCAGCTTACGTCCGGCAAGAGCGAGCTCCGTTCCAGGATGTGCTGCGGCAAACGCGATGGCCTGGCCCGCCCAATACCGCGAACTCTGCGCGGGACTGAGAGCGAGTCCGTATCGCTTCTGCAGAAACTCCCGGCCGTCCATCGCCGCGCTGCCGTCCACCTGCCCGGCAGGAGCCACCAGCTTGAGCCCAGCGATGGACACGAAGCCGCCGTTCGCGTCGGGATTGTTCCCGACGTAGAGGTTGTAACCGAAGTTGTAACTGAACGGTATGAACTCGTGAGCGGTCGACCAGTTCCACACGATCGTCGGCAACATCGTGAGGAGAAACGCACCCAGAATCGCCGCCGTCCGAGTTCGCATTCGAGCCGTCACGAACGGGCGCTCGGCGACCGCCAGCAGCAGGCTCGGAACCAGCAGGAGCACGCCCGTGGCGCGGCATTGCGCGATGAGGCCCGTGAGGAGACCGACGCCGATGAAGCGTGCGAGTCGTGCGCGCGACTCGGCCGCTCGGACCCAAAGCCAGACTAGTCCGGCCTCGAGAAAGAAGAGGAGTGACTCCATCAGGACCAACCCGTCGAAGAACACCGACATTTGATAGAAGGCGAGGAGCACACCGACGCAGAGTCCGACTGCGGGTCGGGTCAGACGCTTCGTCGCGTCGGCGAGGAGAACCGCCGCGGCCGAGCCCGAGAGGCACTGCACGACGAGGACGCCGAAGACTCGGGAGCCGACGACCGTGCGCAGGAGCGCGAGGACGTACGGATAGAGCGGACCTTGGTAGAACGCATTTGTTCCACGGAATCCGTGATCGAGGAGAAAGGTCGCCCAGTCCCAGTAGGCGCGCTCATCACCATGAAGGCTGCCGGCCAGCGGGCCCGAGGCCAGCCGCGCGAGATACGCGAGTCGCCACGCCACCGCTGACAGGAAGAGGACTACGAGCGCGCCGCGCCAGTGCCGGTCGAGGAACGGGCGGGGCGCTGAACGCCTGGCTGGACGATGCGACTTTGATGTCGTGCGCATACCCCTCGGGACCAAGCGGTGAAGGGAATTCGGCGTGGGTGAGCCGCGCTGTCCTACCGCCAGTCCCCCGTGGCCAGGAACGCCGCCCAATGGAACGGATGCGTGTCCACGTGCCGCGCGCGTCGCGCGGCCAGGCGGTCGCGCGCGGCGTCGCGCACCGACTGGGCGGTGCTGGCGTGGTCCACGAGCCGGTGCCGGTACAGCGCGCGCATCCACTCGCGCGTCTCGGCGTCCTCGATCGGCCACAGCGACATGATCACGGTGCGGGCGCCGGCCTCGAGGAACGAGCGCCTCAGCCCGAACACGCCCTCGCCGAGGGCGATCGGTCCGACGCCGGTGTCGCAGCCCGACAGCACGGCCCACTCGACGCCGCGCAGATCGAGCGCGGCGATCTCTTCGGCGGTCAGGATGCCGTCGTCGGCGCAGGGCGTGGCTTCGTCGCGATGGTTCGCGCCCGCCAGCGCGAGGCCGGAGAGCACGAGGGAGTTCGTCGGGCTCGCGGGCGCGACCGAGGCGTCGCCGAGGCTCGAAGCGCCGGCGCTTCCGCTCGCGGCGCCGCCATTCGCCGCGCCGCCGCCCGACCCCGCCGCGGCCGCGTCCTCGATCGCCCCGACGCCGCGCGTGCCGGACTCGCCGGCTCTCGCGCACGCGGGCTCCAGGAAGAATCCGTGCGTCGCGATGTGCAGGATGCGACGCCCCGGCGCCAGCGAGCGGAACGCCTCCTCGCTCGCCGCGGCGCCTGTCAGCGGCGCGGAGCCCGCGCCCTCGGCGGCGGTCCACGCGTCGCACACGTCGCGGGCTTCGGCTTCCGCGCCCGGCAGCGCCGCGAAGCGCACTTTCGCGAAGTCGGCGCAGCGCGCGCGCGCGCCGCGGAACAGCGGCCCGGCCGAGGCGACGACGGGCGCGTTCGCGCCCGCCTCGGCATCGAACGCCGGTCCGCCGAGCGCGAGCAGTCCGGTTCCCGTCGGCGCGGGATCGGGCGCGGGGACGACATCGCGCTCGCTCGTCAGCGTGTGCAGCGTGGGGCCGGTCTCGACGAGGTAACGGCCGTTCGTCGTCGGCAACGCGGCGAACGGTACCAGATGCAACGCGCCGTCGGGAACGATGCCGACCCAGCTCGCGTCGCCGATCGCGCCCAGCAGGGGATCCCACACGGCGCGCCGCACCTGGGCGCCGAGCGCGCGCACGTCGCGCTCCGCGGCGCGTGCGCCATCGGCGTCCGCGGGCGGACGCTGGCCGAGCGCGCGGCCCCAGCGTTCGAGCAGAGGCTCGAGATCGGCCGCGGCGCCGAGCGGCACGAGCGTGGGTTCCTTCGAGCCTCCGCGCAGCACGAGCGCCGCGTAGCGCGCCGGTCCTCGCTCGGTGATCGCCGACACGGGGTGATAGCGCGCGTAGCCGACGAGCGCCTGGCCGACGGCGAGCGCGCGCGCCACGTCGTCGAAGCCCAGCGTGTCGCGGCCCTGGCGGCGCTCGAACGCCGGGCTGTGCTCGGCGAGCGCGCGCTCGGCCTCGTCGACGCGCGTGTGCAGGCCCTCGAGGAGGCGTGTGTAGGCCGCGACGCTCGACCCGGCGGGCCCGCGCACGACCGCGGCCGACAGGTTGTCGCGCGCGTCCGCGACTTCGCCGACGAGACGCACCGCCGTGCTGTCGCCGGCGTGCGCGTCGTGCACGCGCGCCGCGGTCGCGTCGAGCACCAGCGCGCGCGAGCGGATGAGCGCGTCCCACGCCGCGCGCCGCGCGCGAGGCGTCGCCGGTCCGCAGGTGATGGCGCCGATCACTTCGTCGCAGCCGCCAA
This sequence comes from Saccharimonadaceae bacterium (SeqCode), assembly GCA_035494735.1. GTDB lineage: Bacteria > Eisenbacteria > RBG-16-71-46 > RBG-16-71-46 > RBG-16-71-46 > DATJGS01. The sequence continues at coordinate 20,105 of DATJGS010000019.1, read as the reverse complement.
CGCGCGCGCCCTCGAACGACAGCGCCTGGCGTTCGCTGAGCGCCCCGGCCGCGCTCGCCAGCATCGAGCGTCCGACGTCCTCCGAGCGCAGCGCCCAGGCCAGCGCGTCGTCGGGCTGGCGCGCGAGCTGCGCGAGCATCGACAGGTGGGAGAGCGCCGAGCTGGCCTGCGGATGCCCGACGCCGAGGCGCCGCTCGTCGAGCATGAGCGCGCGCAGGAATTCCGAGCGCGCCCGCGCCGTGTCGCCGCGCGCCATGTACGACGAGCCGAGACCGTCGACGGCGATGCCGAGGCGCACGCTGTCGGGCTGGGAGCGACGCAGGTACGTGGCGATGGCGTGATCGAAGAACGGCGTGGCCTCGGCGCAATGCCCGCTCTGGCAGCGGTAGGCGCCGATGTTCACCCAGTCGCGGCCGATGTTCGCGTTGTCGGCCGCGAGCTTGAGCGTGTCGCGGCCGAGCGCGACGCGCGTGAGGCTCTCGGCCTCGGCGAAGCGCTGCTCGCGCGCGCGCAGCCGGCCGAGCTGGAACGTCAGCGACGTCTCGAGGTCGATCGGCGTCGACGTGAGTCGGCGCGACGCGTCGAGCGCGCGCATGAACAGCGGCTCGGCGCGCACCGTGTCGCCCAGGTCGCACAGCTCGGACGCCCAGTCGCCCATGACCTGCGCGGTGCGGTAGTGATCGGGCCCGTACGCCTTCTCGAAGACGGCGGCGGCGCGCTCGTACGCCTCGACCGATCCCACCTTGTCGCCGGCGCGTTCGCGCGCGAATGCGAGCGTCACGAGCGCGTCGCCGACCTGCGCGTGGTCCGGGCCGAGCGCGCGCGCGGTGACGTCGACCGCGTGCTGCGCCAGGTCGCGCGACGCGATCGCGTCGCCCATCGCGCCCAGGATCAGCGCCATCATGTTGCGCGTCTGCAGGAGGTCGGGGTGCGCGGCCGGCAGCACGGCCTCGCGCACCGCGAGCACGTGCTCGCACTCGGGCCGCGCGAGGTCGAGCCGCGTGCGCATGTAGTCGACGGTGGCGAGGCCCATCCAGCTGCGCACGGTCTCGGGATTGCGCGAGCCCAGCACCTTCTCGCGAACGTCCTTCGCGCGCTCGAACTCGGCGCGCGAGTCCTCGAAGTGGCCGAGGCTGTAGTCGGCGCGCGCGATGTTGTGCCAGCCGAGCGCGACGAGCGGATCCTCCGCGCCCAGGTGCCGCGCGCGAATGCCGAGCGCGCGCACGAACACGTCGCGCGCGTGCTGCGCCTGCGATTCCTCGGTGAACACGTTCGCGAGATTGTCGAGCGCGCGCGCCAGCGGCAGCGAATCGCCCGACGCCGCGGCCTGGCGAATGGCCACGGCGCGCTCCGCGAGGGCGTGTGTGCCCGGCAGCGTCGAGCGCGAGTTGCGCGAACGCGCGAACAGGAGGAGATCGAGGACCGTCGCGGAATCGGCCGGCGAGAGGGCGGGCGTCGCGAGCAGCATCTGCGCCACGCTGTCGGCGCTCGTGTAGCGGCCCGAGTCGGAGAGCGCCTGCGCAAACGCGAGGCGCGGCGCGAGCGCCGCCGGGAACGCGGGCGGTTTGGGCGCGGCGCTGCGCGTGGCGGCCAGAGCGCGCGCCGTGGGCGCGGCGACCCCCGCGAGCGCGGCGCACGCCGCGAGCCCGCCGAGCGCCGCGAACGCGGCCCAGCGACCGACGCGTGAAGCGATGTGAGGCACGGCCCGGAACCTCTAGGGACTGGGATTGCGCAGCACGATTGCCTTCCACCATACATCCGGCGAGGCGTCGCGGCGCAGGCGTCCGGCGAGCGCGCTCAGGCGTCCGGCGCGCGCGTCGGCCCCGGCCGGCTCGTCGGCCAGCCCGCCGACGCCGCGCAGCCCGCTGTCCGCGGACGGGGCGTGGGTCACCGGGCGGTCGCGCGCCACGCTGGCGATGGCCGCCAGCTCGCGCTCGACGGCGGGGAGCGGGTGGCGCGAGACGATCGCGAGGAAGTGCTCGCGCCCGCCCTCGCTGGTGACGCGCCAGTCCTGGTCGCGCCCGGCGCGCGTGCCGGGCAGCTTGTCGTGGCCGGCGGGCAGCGGATTCGCGCGGTCGAGGCCGGCGACCGGGAACAGCACGTACGTGCGGCCCTGATCGTCCTCGTTCAGCACGTACGCGTAGACCGGCTCGGGGGTGTCGAGCGCCAGGAACAGCCGCTCGCCCGGCGCGACCGCCGCGTTCTCGCTCAAGCGCTCGGGCGCATCGCCGGCCACGCGGTAGAAGTCGGCGCGCGCCGCGAGCGACGCGGCGGCTGCGCCCGTCGCGGCGTTCGTGCCCGTCGCGGCGTTCGTGCCCGTCGCGGGCGTGGCCGCGGCGCCATTGCCCGTCTCGCCGCCGGCCAGAGGAGCCGCCGGCGCGCTCGAGGTCGGTGCCTGCGCCGTGCTCGCGGGCGAGCCCGGGCGATCGTGAAAGAGCCGGGGCACCAGCACTGCGGCGAGCGCCGCGGCCAGGGCGCCGATCAGGCCCAGCCGGAACGCGTTCGTCTTGGGCGGCGCCGGAGCCTGCGCCGCCGCGCCGCTCAGCGTCGCGGCGAGCGCGCGCTCCATCGCACCGGCGTCGGCGAAGCGCGCGGCGGAATCGGGCTCGAGCGCGCGCTCGACCGCGGCCACGAACGACGCCGGAAGGTCGGGACGCAGCGTGCGCAGCGACGGCCGCGCGCTCTCGCGATGGAGCTGGATCAGCTGCGGCACGGACTCGGCCTCGACCGGATAGCGCCCGGTCACGAGCCGGTACAACAGCACGCCGAGCGAATAGAGGTCCGCGCGCGGCGTCGGCGGGTCGCCGCCCAGCACTTCGGGCGCGGCGGCGAGCGGCGTCACGAAGCGCACGTCGCCCGCGCTGCCGATCTCGTATCCCGAGCCAAAATCCATCAGCACGAGTCGGCCGGCGCTTTCGTCGCGCCCGGCCGCGGCCGTGCCCTCGCGCATGACGTTGCTCGCGGTCACGTCGCCGTGCGCGACGCCCGCGGCGTGCACCGCGGCCAGCGCGCCGCACAGATCGACGCCGATGAGCGCGGCCTCGCGTGCGCCGAGGCGGCCGTGGCTCGCCAGCCATTGTTCGAGCGTCACGCCGCGCACCATCTCCATCCACAGCCCGGCGCGCTCATCGTGCACGGCGGCGCCGTACACGGTGACGACGTGCGGATGACGCACGCGCGCGAGGCGCGGCGCCTCCTCCAGCCAGCGCCGCACGCGCGGCGCGCCGGCGTCGTCGCGGCGCAGCTTGAGCGCGACCTCGCGACGCAGGCTCGGATCCCACGCCCGCCACACTTCGCCGAAGCTGCCTTCGCCGAGCCGGTCGATCACGCGCAGCGGTCCCCACAGGAACGCCGCGACCGGCACGTCGACGCCCGCGGTCGCGTCGTCACCCGCGGCGCGCGCCAGGTCGTCGGCCACGTGGCCGGCCGCGCCGGCGGTCGTCGTCCCCTCGTCCGCGCCCGCGCCCGCCTCGCCGGCGGCCGCGCCCGCGGCGTCGCCCGATCCGCCCGCGCGATGCACGCCGGCGATGGTCTCGAGCACCTTCAGCTTGTCGCGCGTCGCGTCGTCGCCCGGCGCCGCGCCTTCCCATTCCACGGGGCGCGCGTCGGAGATGGCTTCCGCCGCCTTCAGCAGGTCGGGATTCAGAGGTTCGTCACTCACGCATGCGCTCCGCGAGCTTCACCAGCGCCCGGCTGATGGTCATGCGCACGGCGTTGGGATTGGGCTTGCCCAGCGCCTCCGCGATCTCGGCGTAGCTGTAGCCGAACTCGATACGCATGAGCACGGCTTCGCGCGACTCGACCGGCAGGTCGCCGAGCGCCTGCTCGTAGCGCGCCAGCTCGTCCGCGCCGATCGCCTGCTCGAGCGGCGAGGGCGCGGGATCGGCGCGCTCGAACTCCTGCCCGCTGGCCGAAGGCTTGCGCCCGGCGCGGCGCAGCTCCTCGCGCACGGAATTCAGCAGGATGTGCCGCAGGTAGGCGAGGAACGCGCCCTCGCGTCGCGGCTCGAACGCGTCCAGCCGATTGAGCGCGCGGATCAGCGTGACCTGCACGATGTCGTCCGTGTCCGCCATGCCGCGGGCCCGCGCCGGGATCCGGCCGTGCGCCCAGCGCCGCAAGATGGGCAGAAAGCGCTCGAACAGACGCTGACGCGCGGCCTCGTCGCCACCGCGCATCCGTTCGAACAGGACGGCCGTGGACTCGAGAGGGCCCGGGCCGGAATGAGGGGGCGCGTCGCCCGGCTGGGGAGCCATTCGATCTCCAGTGCACGCGGGGATTGCGTGCCGAAGAAGTGGACTCCAAGCCCAGCCTCTCGGTCAAGACCTGCTCCTCTCGAATGAGGGTCGCCACGCCCCGAACGGCCTGCGGCGCGACGCGCGCACACGGTATCCTGGGCGTCCGCCGGTCGAACGCAGCGCTGGCGCCTCACTCCCTCAATGCCAACCGGCGTCCCGAGCGCACAGCGGGCCCCACGGGTTCCGCCAACTCCGATGCGTGGCCCGGGGCGTCCCCGTGGTATCTATGGGCGCGCAGGGCCGCTCGTTCACCCCGTTGTGCGAAAGATCGGTTGGCGATGCCAGTACGCCCGGGCGAGACCCGGCAGGTGGAAGCGCGCGACGCGTCGCGGCACATCCGCGACGCGCTGGAAGCGGGCGGAACGTGCTCGGTGGCGGTCGGCGCGCGGCGCCGCACGCTCGTGCACGATCCGCTGCTCGATCGACCGGGCGGGCGTCTGCCCTGGCCGCTCGGGTTGTTCCAGAAGCACACGGTGCGCTACGTCGTGTACGAGGACGAGCGTCGCGTGAGCAGCCACATCTTCGTCCGCAATCGCATGGACGAAGCGATCGAATACTTCCTGCGCGACGTCGATCCGCGGAGCGCGGTCACCATCAACTTCCGCTGAAGTCTCTAAACGAGGAGGCACGATGCGCGTCGCTGGAATCATCCTGGTGCTGGTGGGCCTGGCCTGCCTGATCTACGGCGGGATCGCCTACAACAAGACGGACAACGTCGCCCAGATCGGCGACCTCAAGATGCAGGTCACCGAGAAGAAGCAGTTCGCCGTGCCGCCGATCGTGTCGGGCATCGCCGTTCTCGCCGGCGCCGCGATGTGGTTCGGCAGCCGGAAGCGCTCCAGCTAGGGGTGGAGCCCGCCGCACCTCCCGCCACCGCCCGCCTGCGCCGCGCCCTCGGGCTCGGCGACGTCACGTGGTTCCTGGTGGTCGCGGTGGTGGGCTTACGCTGGATCGCGACGGCCGCCGCGGTCGGCCCCAGCGCGCTCGTCATCTGGCTGATCGGCTTCGTCGCGCTGTTCGTGCCGCTGGCGTTCACCGTCGTCGAGCTGTCGTCGCGCTATCCGCAAGAGGGCGGACTGTACGTGTGGACGCAGCGCGCGTTCGGCGATTACCCGGGATTTCTCGCGGGCTGGATGTACTGGGCCAGCAACTTCACGTACTTCCCGGGCGTGCTGTACTTCGGCGCCGCCAGCGCGCTGTTCGCGTTCGGCGCGCACGGCCACGCGCTGGACGCGAGCGTCCCGTACTTCGTCATCGCGTCGCTGGGCGGGCTGGCCGTCGCGCTCGCGCTGAATGTGGTCGGCCTGAACGTCGGCCGCCACCTGCACAACGCCGGCGCGCTCGGCACCTGGCTGCCGGTCGCGCTGCTCGTCGGGGCCGGCGTCGTGGCCTGCGCGCGCTTCGGCAGCGCGACCGAATGGACGGCGCGCTCGTTCGCGCCGGGCGCGCACCTTCAGGATCTCGTGCTGTGGTCGACGATCGCGTTCGCGTTCGGCGGGCTCGAGACCGCGTCGTTCCTCTCGGACGAGATCCGCGAGCCGCGACGCACGATTCCACGAGCGATCGTGCTGAGCGGCGTGCTCATTACCGCGATCTACGTGCTCGGCACGATCGCCGTACTGCTGGCGCTGCCGCATCGCGAGGTCAGCGGGCTCACCGGAATCCTGCAGGCGATCGAGCGCGCGTCGAGCCGTGTCGGCGCGTCGTGGATCACGTCGGTCGCCGCGATATTGGTGACGGTCGGCTCGCTCGGCGGCGTCGGCGTGTGGCTCGCCTCCACCGGCCGCATCACGTTCGTCGCCGGCGTCGATCGCTTCATGCCGCCGGCGTTCGCGAAGCTGCATCCGCGCTGGGGCACGCCGCACGTCGCGCTGCTCGTCCAGGGCGCGGGCGCCGCCGTGTTCACGCTGTGGAGCCAGGCCGGCACCGGCGTGCGCGGCGCGTACGACGCGCTCGTGAGCATGACGGTGATCGCCTATTTCATCCCGCTCGTGATGATGTTCGCGGCCCTGATCGCGCTGCAGCGAGAGCCGGCCGGACCCGACGTCATGCGCATCCCCGGCGGCCGCCCGGTCGCGATCGTGATGGGCGTGCTCGGCATCGCGACGACGGGAATCTCGATGGTGCTCGCGGCGCTGCCGCCGGCCGGGGATCCGCATCCCGTGCTCGCGGTGGGGCGGGTGATTGGGGGCACGGCGCTGCTGATCGCCATCGGCAGCGTGATGTACGCGCGGCGCGGGGGCGGGGCGCGGGGGTAGGCGCTTGCCAGCCTAACTGTGCGCCATGCCCGGCGGCCTGACACAGACGGCAGACCTGGAGACGAAGCAGAGGTCGGCCCTAGGCCCTGAACCAGGGATCGCCGAGGTCCGTCTCTGAGAAGTGCGAGCAGGTGCTTCCAATCGCACCCAGGCGGTTGCTGCGTGAGACGTTGTTCCGGTTGCCGTCGAGCTCCAGGTAGACGGGTAGATCTAGTTGACGGTGCCATGGTGTGAAGAGCTGCACTAGTACGCCTACGGCCAGCGACGCCAGGATCCCGTTCGGCCACACGACCTGCGGTTTCGAGCCCGCCGCACCGTAGCGGCGTGCTTCGTCCGCCAGTAGCTCCTCCCGGAGGAAGCCCACGCACCTCATGCACGGGCGGCCCGGCATCGATAGGATGAGCTGCCCGGCGAGAAGGTGAGTGTTGTCCGCTTGGTAATGGACGTCCATGCCGATGTCCAAGTGCGGGATCAGGTAGCGTCGCGCCTGGACTTCCAGCTCACTGCGCGCTTGGTAGGTGTCGACGCAGCTGACGATGACGTCGCAGTCCCGCAGGCGGATCGCTTCGTTCCGCCAGTCGTTTCGGATCTCGATTACGTCGGCCGCAGGGTTGACGCCCTCAACGACGCGACGCCCGATCGCCGTCTTCCACTCGGCGCAGTCCACGTCCGCCGCTGTCGCCCCGACGAGCCGGTTCAGATTGGAGTCGTCGATCCGTTGTGGGTCGTAGAGCTGAAAGTGCCCGACGCCGACGTGTGCCAGTTGCTGGACCACGTGCGAACCACCTCCACTCACACCGACCACGCCGACCATCAGCGACCGGAGGATGTCTTCGCTGTGGTCGCCCAGGAATCCCTGGCGGGAGAAACGCTCACTCATCCCGACCCCCGATCCGCAGCATCGGGCTCCCGACGACCGTGATTCGGGATATGGGAAGGGGCCCATCGACTCGGCTCAGCCAGCAGTAGCCGCGGGCGGAGTCCTCGCTCAACACGAGCGCCCCGTGAGGTACGTCGGCACGCGCGTTGAAGAAATCCGGCACGAACTTCCGCATCTCTCGCTCGTCTGTTCGGCTGAATCCCGGCCGGCCGCGACCAAGGTGCTCGTGCACGTGGATCATGCCGACAGGGTTGTTGTACGTGTGCTGCAGAGCCTTCCGGATAGCCGCCGAGCCCATCAGTGCGCCGTATCCCGGCCGGTCGAGATAGTCCTCGTCGGCCACGGGCAGGTAACCACCTGCGATGAGCACGAGGCCGCCATCTTGAAGTCGCCCCGGCCGTGCCGTGAGAAACCCGACCCGCTCGAGCGCGAACTCGTGCGGGCGGGCCAGGTCGTCATGCACTCGTCCCAGCAGGTCGCGTGTCATCTTGAGGTGGACGGTCATCGGAGTGCCCGCAGGTGGTTGGCGAGGATCTGGGACAGCCGGTAACTCGACGGCACGTTGTTCCAGGACCAGGTGTGCCAGGTCCGGCCGAGGATGTGTTGCGTACCCCAGTTCTGTCCCTTTCCCGGGACTGGTGCCGATAGGTAGAGGCGGGTGACGTAGCCGTCGCTGGCGGCCTGCTGTGGGCGCAGCAGGCCATCCAGCTCCCCGACCCCCGGAACGTTGAGCCTTGGCAGCGAGATATATCGAACGCCCGCCTCGCTCATCTCCACGGCGCCCGGGCATACGGCCCGCAGCTCCTGAAGCTCGTCCGGAGCCTCCGCCATTACGAGGATCCCCCTTGCGGCACGTGGCTGACGAACACCTCCTTGCCCTTGATCTCGATCGATGCGTTGTTGTCGAGCGGGATGAACTGCCCGTCGATCACCTGGTCGAGCTCGAGCGAGGGGTCGACTCGCACCTCCTTCTTAAACTCCGAGACCACGTACGTGCCGGGCCGCACCTCGCGCGGCTTGCCGTCCACCGTCACCTGCACCTTCTTCTGCGGGTGGTCGATCTTCTCGGCCTCCTTGGCCGCCTGCGTGTCATTCATCTGATTGAACCTCCTGGGACCGAGCAAGTGGCGCGGCCGCTGGTCCGCCAGGGCGACCGTCCAGTGTTGCGAGAGTCGAACACCATCCCGACCGTAGCACGAAGTGCGGAGTGTTGCAATAGCGGCACAGCGTTGCTAGCCTGAACCAGCACATATCCCCAAGGAGACCCATATGACCGAAGACGCCCAACTCAACGTCGAAGCCCTTTACGCAGCGCTCGATCAACGCAGGAAATCGAAGGGATTGTCGTGGCGGAAAGCCGCAATCGAGGCCGGCGTCAGCGCCTCCACCCTGACGCGGCTGGGACAGGGGAAGCGCCCCGACGTGGATAGCTTTGCGGCCTTGGTGCAGTGGTTGGCCGTCGCCCCCGACCGATTCCTCACGTCCGACGACAGCAGGAAGCGCCAACCAGCCGACTTGATGACGGTCGTATCGACCCACCTGCGCGCCCAGAAGGACCTGACCCCGGCCGGGGCCAAGGCCCTCGAGGATATTCTCCGAGCCGCCTACAACCAGCTACGGACTCAGAAGAAGAGACGGTGATCATGGCGCTGGTCCGAGGATTCAAGACGCGGGCGGAGGAGCTGGCGCTTATGGTGCGTCGCGACCTCGGCCTGACGGCCTTCGATCGCCTTGACCCGCGTGCCCTCGCCGAACATCTTGGAATAGCGGTCATGAACCTCCGTGATCTCGCTGCTTGCGGCGCCGACCCGTCCTCGATCCGGCATTTTCTCGAGGTCGCTCCGGACGAGCTCTCGGCGCTAATGATCAGCGAAGACGGAGAGCGTCTGATTGTCGAGAATCCGCGCCACTCGACCGGTCGGCGATCAAGCACGCTGACCCACGAGCTGGCGCACGTCATCCTGAAGCATGCGCCAGGAGCGGTGTTTGGAATGGGCGGCTGTCGTCGCTGGAAACAGAACGATGAGGACGAAGCCGATTGGCTCGCGGGCGTGTTGCTCGTACCGCGCCCCGCGGCGCTCCGGTTCGCTCGACTGGAAACGCCGGTCCACGTGGCGGCATTCAACATGGGGGTTAGCGTCCCGCTTATGGAGTGGCGCATGAACCACACTGGGGCGGTTGCCCAAGCGAGACGGGAACTCATCGCACGTGCTCCCCGTCCGAGTTGATCTTCATCGCGAGGAGAGTTGATGCCCGGCGACGGTGTTCTGCTAGACCGCAGTGATCTGTGGCACACGATTCCACCCGCGATCCAACACCGCATCGAGGAGGGTGAACAGCGCATCCGGGTTATCCGTGAGGCGGTCGCCTGTGAGGCGCGGGTTCACCAGATGCCACCGGTCACGATCGACCCCGCCGTTTGGATCCCTCCTCAGCGTGGCATCATCCACGCCGCGAGCGGAATCTGGCGCTCGAACCAAGGTGGCCATGCGTTCGGGGTGATCGCGGCCGCGGGCGTCGCCCTCTCCTATGATCCAGCGGTCGTGCGGGCCATTTTGGTCCATGAATTCGCGCACTGCTTCCTGGTGGCGACGAGGATCATCGACCACCTTGACCTTAGGACTCCGCTGAATCTCGATGGGGAGTCGATGGACAAGTCGCGCGAGGACGCCCTGCTCCCACAGCCTGCCGATTGGTTTCCACGCGGTGACATCCCACTGCTGCGCTGGGACGACTCGCGCCTGGGGGCCCTCTCCGACGAGCTCGTAACACTCGCAGAGGCCGGTCATCTACCCGTTACCGGGCCACCGTTGACGGAGCGCGGATTCGTAGCTGTTCCGCCGGAATGGGGCGCTCACATCCGCCTCCTGCGGCGGCAGCGCCCCTGACTCAGTTGCCGATCGCATCCTCCTCGCTGCGGTCGGGAGACCAGGAAGCCCTCAATCGCGACTTCACGCGGGGATCCCGCCGCCGTGAGCGTCGTGCGGACGTTTGTCTGTCACGACCACTGGGTGGCCGCGACGTCAGGATTTTCGTCCGAACTCCACGTCCTTCGTCTCGACGGTCCCCGCCGTCCGCCCGGGCGCGGTCTGGTACTTCCAGTACAGGTTCGTGTGCGCGATGACCTGCTCGGGCGGCGGCGCGCCCCACGGTGACTTGTCGCTCGTCGTGTGCGCGTCGCGCACCAGGGTCGCGTCGTAGCCGCGTGTGAACGCTCCGTGCAGCGTCGAGCGGATGCACGCGTCGGTCTCGGCCCCGACGACGATCAGCCGCCCGATGCCGAGGCCGGACAGCACGCTCTCGAGGTTCGTGGCTTCGAACGCGTCGCCGTAGTTCTTGCCGATCTGCGGCTCGGCGTCGCCGGGCTTCAGTTCGGACACGATGCGCCACTCGTCGCTGCCCTGCACGAGGTCGTCGTCGGAGTGCTGGACCCACACGACGGGGACGCGCTCGCGCCGCGCCTTGTCCACGAGCGATCCGATGTTCGCGACGACGGCGTCGCGCGCGTGCGCTTCGCCGACGACCCCGTTCTGCACGTCGACCACGAGGAGCGCGGTGTTCGGCCGGTTCGGCAGTGTCGACATGTCGCCTCCTCCTATCCGCCCCCCAGGTCTCCCGCCAGCAGGCGGTGGAAATGGTGCACGCCCTGCTCGCGCGTCGGCGAGTAGCGGCCGCGCGTGTACAGCCGCGCGCGTGTGCCCTTCTGCACGCTCTCGACGATCGCTTCGTCCTCGCGCTCGACGCGGTCGAGCGACGCGCCCGCGCCTTTGCCCAGCCGCGACGCGTCCCACACGAACGACAGGAACGACACGCGCGTCTCGTCGACGGCGAGCGGGCGCACGACGTTCACGGACACGCCCCACGGATAGAAGTTGAACATGGTGTTGGGGTAGATCCAGAACCAGTACGCGGCCACGCGCGTGTCGCCGCCCGGCGCGGTCAGCGCGGCGTCGAATGCGTCCTCGCCTTCGCCGGCGATGCCGACTTGCACGCTGCCCCAGCGGAAGCACTCGGTGCGGTAGCTGCCGTAGTCGAGCACGTCGCTGAGTCCGGAGTGCACGTACGGAATGTGGAAGCCCTCGAGGAAGTTGTCGCAGTACAGCGCCCAGTTCGCGCGCACCCGGTACTCGCGCGAGCGCGTGGGGTCGAACACGGCGTCGGCGAGCGGCATGGCGGCGGTGCGCGCCCGCATCTCGGCGAGCACGTCATCGAGCGGCGCAGCCGGCGCGAGCGACGCGAACAGGAACGGGCCCCAGCTTCCGAACGGCACCTCGGGGAGATCGTCGGCCGGAGAAGGGAAGCCGGCGGCCCCTTCGAACTCGGGCATGAACTTGAAGCTCCCATCCAGCCCGAAGCGCCTTCCGTGGTAGCGGCAGCGCAGGCCCTGCACGACGCCGTCGCCCTCGCACACCAGCGTGCCGCGGTGCGTGCACACGTTCGACAGGCAGTGCACGCGATCGTCCTCGCCGCGCGTGAACAGCAGCGGCTCGTCGATCAGGCCCTCGAGCAGCGTGAATGGGTGGACCTGGCCGGGGACGCGCACTTTTCCTGAGTCCGCCGCGAACTGCCAGCTGCGCGCGAACACGCGCTCGCGCTGGGTCGCGAACACCGTGGGGTCGGAGTACACCCAGGCCGGCAGCGTCTCGGCGCGGCGGATGTCCTCGTCGATGGCGAACGGGGGGCGGCTCACGCGACGCAGAATCCTCGACGGCCAGGTCCGAAGCAACCCGGGGTCCCGTGGCGTTTCGCCCGATGCCGCTCGGACGGGGCCCTGAGCCGCGCCAGGGCCAGAAGCCCACAACGCACGCTCTGCGGCCGGCTTGGCCCACGCACGGGGGTGTCCGGCTCAGTGCCGGCGGCGGCGCGGCCGAGCCGGACTTGGCTCGCTTGACTAAAGCATTTGCGATCCATATCTTCACGGCGCAATCGAACCCTTACGTAAGGGTTCACCAAGGGTTCAATCCTGAGGGCACGCCATGAGCACCGAACCCGTTGCCGCGCCGAGCCTGCTGCGCGTCGGAGATCTCGCCCGCCTCGCGGGCAAGACCGTCCGCGCCATCCACCTCTATGAAGAGGAAGGCCTGCTCGTCCCGGCGACCCGTTCGAGCGGCGGCTTTCGCCTGTACGACCCGAATGCGGTCGAGCGCGTACGTTGGATCGACCTGCTCCACGGCCTGGGCTTTTCGTTGCACGAGATGCGCGAGTTGCTGCGGTCGTGGCGGCGGGCCGGTCTCGGTCCCGACGCGATGGACCAGCTGCGCGCGCTGTTCCAGAGGAAGCTCGAGGAGACGCGCACCGCGATCGGTCGCTACCAGCAGCTCGAGGGCGAGCTGAAGGAAGGCCTGCGCTACCTCGAGACCTGCCGAGTGTGCGCGACGCCGACCGGTGTCCAGGGCTGCGCGCACTGCCGGCAGGATCACGGCATGAGTCACGAGCCGGCGCTGGTCGCCGGCGTCGTCAACGCGCCCGAGTCGCGCCGCGCGGCGCGCCCGGGATTCGTACGAATCGAGGAGATCGGATGACGCTGCATGAGCCCGAATCGGGCCCGTCGTCAGGAGACGCCACGAAAGGAGCCAGTGGGATGATCACCCTCACGGAGGTGGCCGCGCAGAAAGTCCGCGATCTGCTGACCCAGCGTGGCACCCCCGAGCACGGCCTGCGCCTCGGAGTGCGCGGCGGCGGATGCTCGGGCAACTCGTACTACATGGAATTCTGCGAGGGGCCGGGCGAGGGCGACGAAGTCGTGGACAGCCAGGGGGTCAAGCTCATCGTCGACAAGAAGAGCGCGATGCTCCTCGGCGGGACGCAGGTCGACTTCGTGAGCGGCCTGATGGGCTCCGGCTTCAAGTTCAACAACCCGAACGTGCATCACAGCTGCGCGTGCGGCGAGAGTTTTTCCGCCTAAACGAGAAGTAACGGGAGCGTGGCTCCCATAGGACGAACGACACCATTCACCGGAGCGCGCCGCCCTGGAGCGGGCCTCCTCGAACCGCCGCACGAAGCGGCATGAGAGACCGCCAAGATCATGAGCCAGACGCCTGAACTGATCGTGAAAGACCTCCACGTCGCGGTGGAGGGCAAGGAGATCCTGAAGGGCCTCAGCCTCGAGGTGCGCAAGGGCGAGATCCATGCGCTCATGGGCCCGAACGGTTCGGGCAAGAGCACGTTCGCGAACACGCTGATGGGTCACCCGAAGTACGAGGTGACGTCGGGCGAGATCCTGTTCAAGGGCGAGAGCATTCTCGAGATGGAAGTCGACGAGCGCTCGCGCGCCGGCCTGTTCATGGCGTTCCAGTACCCGGTCGCGATTCCGGGCCTGTCGATGGCGAACTTCCTGAGGAGCGCGCTGAACGCGCGCCTCGCGCCGGTCGCGACCGACGGCACCGGCAAGGTGCCGACGAAGAAGGGCATCGCGCCCAAGGAATTCCGCGAGCTGCTGCGCCAGAAGATGGCGGTCCTGAAGATGGACGAGAAGTTCGCGTCGCGTTACCTCAACGACGGCTTCTCGGGCGGCGAGAAGAAGCGCGCCGAGATCCTGCAGATGGCGCTGCTGAAGCCCGAGATCGCGATCATGGACGAGACCGACTCCGGCCTCGACATCGACGCGCTGCGCATCGTCTCGGAAGGCGTGAACGCGATCGCCGGTCCGGACATCGGCGTGCTCGTGATCACGCACTACCAGCGCATCCTCAACTACATCAAGCCCGACAAGGTGCACGTCATGATGGACGGCCGCATCACGCTGTCGGGTGGACCGGAACTCGCGCTCGAGCTGGAGAAGAAGGGCTACAACTGGGTCGGCGAAGGCAAGGAGGTGGCGGCGCAATGAGCACGACACCCGAACTCGGCGTCCGCGACCAGTACGCGGAGAAGTACGGATTCCACGACGAGGACCAGTTCGTCTTCAAGTCCCGTCGCGGTCTCGATCGTGAAGTGGTCGAGCAGATTTCCAAGATGAAGGGCGAGCCGCAGTGGATGACCGACTATCGCGTGAAGGCCTACGAGATCTTCGAGAAGAAGCCGATGCCCACGTGGGGCGGCGATGTCGGCCAGATCGACTTCCAGAACATCTACTACTACGTGAAGCCCACGGAAGGCGAAACGAAGTCGTGGGACGACGTGCCGGCCGACATGAAGCGCACGTTCGACAAGCTGGGCATTCCTGAAGCCGAGCAGAAGTTCCTGTCCGGCGTCGGCGCGCAGTACGACTCCGAGGTCGTGTACCACAAGATCCAGGAGAAGCTCGAGAAGCAGGGCGTGATCTTCCTGTCGGCCGACCACGGCCTGCGCGATCACGAGGACCTGTTCAAGGAGTACTTCGGCACGGTGATTCCGTCGACCGACAACAAGTTCGCGGCGCTGAACTCCGCGGTGTGGTCGGGCGGTTCGTTCATCTACGTGCCGAAGGGCGTGCACGTCGACGTGCCGCTGCAGGCCTACTTCCGCATCAACACGAAGGACATGGGCCAGTTCGAGCGCACGCTCATCATCGTCGACGAAGGCGCGTACGTGCATTACGTCGAAGGCTGCACGGCGCCGATCTACTCGAGCGACTCGCTGCACTCGGCGGTCGTCGAGATCATCGTCAAGAAGGGCGCGCGCTGCCGCTACACGACGATCCAGAACTGGTCGAACAACGTGTACAACCTGGTCACGAAGCGCGCCGTCGCCTACCGCGACGCGACGATGGAGTGGGTCGACGGCAATCTCGGCTCCAAGCTCACCATGAAGTACCCGTCCGTCTACATGATGGAGCCGGGCGCGCACGCCGAGATCCTGTCGATCGCGTTCGCCGGCAAGGGCCAGCACCAGGACGCGGGCGGCAAGGCCGTGCACGCGGCGCCGAACACGTCGAGCAAGATCATCTCCAAGTCGATCAGCAAGGACGGCGGTCGCGCCGGTTACCGCGGCCTCGTGAAGGTGATCAAGGGCGCCGAGAACTGCCGCAGCACGGTCAACTGCGACGCGCTGATCCTGGACGAGGCTTCGCGTTCCGACACGTATCCGTACATGGAGATCGAAGAGGACAAGGTCACGATCGGTCACGAAGCGACCGTGTCGAAGATCGGCGACGAGCAGCTGTTCTACCTGATGAGCCGCGGCATCGGCGCGGAAGAGGCGGCGGCCATGATCGTCTCGGGCTTCATCGAGCCGATCGTGAAGGAGCTGCCGATGGAGTACGCGGTCGAGATGAATCGTCTGATCCAGCTGCAGATGGAGGGCTCGGTCGGATGACGACGCAAGTCCAGAACTCGACGACCGGATTCGACGCGGCGTGGGCTGAGCGCGCCCTGGCCTCGGCATCCGCCGAGCCGGTGTGGTCGCTCGAACGCCGTCGCGCGGCCGCCGGCATCCTGAAGACGCTGACGTTCCCGAACCGCGAGAGCGAGCTGTGGCGGCGCATCGACTTCCGTTCGCTGGAAGCCGCGCTGCCGGACCTCGATCCGTTCCGCGTGCCGGCGCGCGCGCGAAACCTCGAAGACCTCCCGGCGATCGTGGTCGAGCGTCTGGCCGGCGAGGCGTCGCAGGTCGCGCTCGTCGTCCAGCAGGACTCGGGCATCGTGCTCGAACAGACGCATCCGGCGCTCGAGAAGCAGGGCGTGATCGTGTGCTCGATGGAGCGCGCGGTGAAGCAGCACGGCGACCGCGTGCAGGCGCTGCTCGGCAGCCGCCTCGAGCCGGATTACGACTGGTACGTCGCGCTCGGCGCCACGCTGCGTTCGGGCGGGGCGTTCGTGTACGTGCCGGACGGCGTCGAAGCCGCGCTGCCCATCCGCCTGTTCCAGAACCTCACCGCCGGCGCGCTGGCCGCGCCGCGCACGGTGATTGTGCTCGGCGAGGGCGCTCGTGCGACGGTCATCGAGGAGCAGCTGTCCGAGACGGCGGACGGCGTCGCGTTCCACGCGGGCGGCACGGAAGTGTTCGTCGGCGAAGGCGCGCGTCTCGTCTACGCGACGCTCCAGGACTGGGGTCGCAACGTGTTCCACTACTCGAACGCGCGCGCGCGCGTCGCGCGTGACGGCGAGTTGCAGTGGATCCAGACCGTGATCGGCGGGCGCATGGTGAAGTCGCACGCGTACTACGATCTCGACGGTCCGGGCGCGCAGGCGTTCGTGCACGGCTTCATGTTCGGCGACCAGCGCCAGCACTTCCATCTGCACACGCTGCAGCGCCACTTGAAGGACCACACCACGAGCGACCTGCTCATCAAGGGCTGCCTCAAGGATCGCGCGCGCAGCGTGTATCAGGGCCTGATCCAGGTCAGCGAAGGCGCGCAGCGCACGGACGCGTATCAGGCGAACCGCAACCTGCTGCTGTCCGACCAGGCGCGCGCCGACTCGATCCCCGGGCTCGAAATCCTGGCGAACGACGTGCGCTGCACGCACGGCGCCACGATCGGCCACGTCGACGAGGAGCAGATGTACTACCTGATGGCGCGCGGGCTGCCGAAGTCGGAAGCCCAGCGCCTCATCGTCGAAGGCTTCTTCGCACCGGTGCTCGATCGCATTCCGCTCGAGAGCGTGCGCGACCAGATGCGGGCCGAGATCGAACGCAAGATCGGATGACGATCGTGACCCCTCGAGACGCTGGCGCTTCCGCGACCGCGCACCGCACGCCCGATCGGGCGGCGCCGGGCGCGTTCGACGCGGCGGCGCTGCGCCAGCAGTTCCCGATCTTCCGCACGGCGCGCGACAAGCCGCTCGTCTATCTGGACAGCGCGGCGACGTCGCAGAAGCCGGACGCCGTGCTGGACGCGATGGACCGCTATTACCGGACCATCAACGCGAACATCCATCGCGGCGTGTACCGCATCGCCGAGGAAGCGACGGCCGCGTACGAGGACGCGCGGCGCAAGGTCGCGAACTTCATCAACGCCGGCTCGCCGCGCGAGGTGATCTTCACGCGCAACAGCACCGAGGCCATGAACCTCGTGGCCTACGCGTGGGCGCGCTGGGCGCTGAAGGACGGCGACGCGATCGTGCTGACCGAGATGGAGCACCACTCGAACCTGGTGCCGTGGCACATCCTCGCCGCGGAGCGTCCCGCGATCGAAATCCGCTACGTCCCGGTAACGGGCTCCGGCGAACTCGATCTCGACGCGTACGCGAAGCTGCTCGCGGACGGCCGCGTGAAGCTGGTGTCGTTCGTGCACGTGTCGAACGTGCTCGGCACCGTGAACCCGGCGGCCGAGATCGTGCGCGCCGCGAAGGCCGCGGGCGCCACCGTGATGATCGACGCGTCGCAGAGCGCGGCGCACACGTCGCTCGACGTGCGCGCGCTGGGCGCCGACTTCGTGGCGTTCACGTCGCACAAGATGCTCGGGCCGACCGGCATCGGCGTGCTGTGGGGCCGGCGCGAGATCCTCGAAGCCATGCCGCCGTTCCTCGGCGGTGGCGAGATGATCCGCGAAGTGAAGCTGACGGGCTCCAAGTGGAACGACCTGCCGTGGAAATTCGAAGCCGGCACGATGTGTATCGCCGAAGCGATCGGCTTGGGCGCCGCCGTCGACTGGCTGAGCGCGGTCGGCATGGACGCGGTGTTCGCGCACGATCGCGAGCTGGCCGGCTACGGGATGGAGCGCCTGCGCGAAGTGCCGGGCCTGACCGTGCTCGGCCCGCCGATCGAGAAGCGCGGCGGCGTGATCGCGTTCACGCTGGACGGCATCCATCCGCACGACGTCGCCACCGTGCTCGACCAGGACGGGATCGCGGTGCGCGCGGGGCACCATTGCGCGATGCCGCTGCACGAGAAGCTCGGCGTGGCGGCTTCGGCGCGCGCGTCGTTCCACTGCTACAGCGTGCGCGAGGACGTCGACGCGCTGATCGCCGGTCTGCACCGCGCGCGCAAGGTGTTCGCGCGATGAGCGGCGACTGGGACGATCTGTTCCGCGAGAACATCCTCGATCACTACAAGAACCCGCGGAACCAGGGCACGATCGACAAGGCCGACATCACGTACGAGGACGCGAATCCGCTGTGCGGCGACAAGCTGCGCATGGACTTCAAGCTCAAGGACGGCGTCATCGAGCAGGTGCGCTTCAGCGGCCAGGGCTGTTCCATCAGCCAGGCGTCCGCATCCATGCTGTGCGAGCGCGTCGAGGGCCGGTCGCTGGACGAAGTGAAGAAGATCTCGCGCGACGACGTCCTCGAGATGCTCGGCATCGAGCTCGGTCCGGTGCGCCTCAAGTGCGCGCTGCTCGCGCTGAAGACGCTGAAGGGCGGCGTCTACGGATTGAACCAGTGGCCTGACGAGGAGGACGCGTGACGACGCAGTCGGCGGACGGATTCGTGACCGTGGCGCGCGTCGGCGAGATCCCGCCGGGCGGCGTCAAGGTGGTGCGGGTCGAGGACCAGTCGGTGGCCGTGTTCAACGTGGCCGGCGACTACTTCGCGCTCGAGGACGTGTGTACGCACGACGGCGGACCGCTCGCCGAGGGCGTGCTCGATGGTGACGTGATCGAATGTCCGCGGCACGGCGCGCGCTTCAACGTGCGCACCGGCGCGGTGAAGGCGCTGCCCGCGACGGCGCCCGTGCCGACGTACTCGGTGCGCGTGCAAGGCGATGAAATCCAGGTGGGGTGGTCATGAGCGAAGAACGCGATTCCAAGCCCGAAGCCGCCGCGTCCGACGCGGCGCAGACGCCGCCCGCCGCGCCGAGCGGCGCCGAAGCGAACGCGGCCGCCGCGAGCCCGCCGCCCGCCGGCACGCCGCCAGCGGCCGCGCCGACCCAGCAGGAGCTGGCCGTGCGCTCCGCGCTCGAAACCGTGATGGATCCCGAGATCGGGCTGTCCGTCATCGACCTCGGGCTCATCCGCGAGGTCCTGATCCAGCCCGGGCGCACGCTCATCCGCATGATGCTGACGACGCCGTTCTGCCCCTACGCGCCGCAGATCATCGCCGAGATCAAGCAGGCGACGACGAGCGTCGTGCCCCAGGAGTGCGAGGTCGAAGTCATGCCCGACGCGTGGAGCCCGGACTTCATGCCGGATCCGGGACTGCTCGGCTTCTCGTACTGATCCTCGCGCCGCCTAGAAGTTGTAGGCGAGGCCCCAGTTCAGCTTCACCTGACGGTAGCCCGGCAGGTGGTGGTACTTGAGCTCGAGGAAGTTGTCGACTTTCCCCGCCAGGCCGAACTGCACGCCGCCGAGCGCCGCCAGGCCGCCCTTGATCAGCGCATCGCTGGCGTGGTCGAGGCCGAGCTGCGGCGCGTCCACTGACGTCGACAGGAAGTGCGCGAAGAAGCCGACGCCGACGTACGGTTTCATGCTCTTGGTGTGGATGTCGTAGCGCAGGTCGGCGCCGAGCGCGGCGTCGTTGCGCGACGTGCGGATGTTGAACGGCTGGATGTTCGCGCTGCTCCGCCACCACTCGACGGTCGGCATGATCGAGAAGCCGGTCATCAGGCGGTCGGACGTGATGCGCGTGCGCAGGCCGAGGCCCGAGAACGAACTCTGACCTTCCTGCATGACCGTCGAACTGAAGCCGTCGATGCCGGCGAACGTGACCGCGGCCCGGGCCCCGGCGGGAGCCAGGAGGGACGCGAGGCAGAGGGCGAGAAGCGGTAGGGAATTGCGCATGAAGAACTCCTCGAGGATCCATCCTCGGAGCTGAAGAGACCGGTCCATAGTCACGCGGGGAGCGTTCGCGCACTATAGACCGCCCGCCGCGGGCG
>DATJGS010000018.1:0-42056 GCA_035494735.1 Saccharimonadaceae bacterium (SeqCode) | reverse complement strand
CTTTCGCGTTCGACTTGCATGCCTAATCCACGCCGCCAGCGTTCGTTCTGAGCCAGGATCAAACTCTCCGTGGTAATGCAATCCGGAGAAACATGTACGCGGAGCTTGCGCCCCTCGCACACGGATCAATTGCAAGGAAATTTGAAACCCAACGCCCATGCCAAACAGCGCATGAGGTCGGGACCTCGCGCGGGCTTTCAGAAGATCGTGCGCTATTCAATTTTCAAAGAGCGTAGCCATTCGTGCGCCTTTCCCTGCGGAAAAGGCGGACGGGGAATCTAGCCTCGTGATGGAAGGAAGTCAAACTACTTTTTCAGAGGGCTGTTCCCTGCGGCGAAGGGCAATATAGGTGCGGGCTTCGCGGATGTCAACCCCCTCGCGCACAATCGTCCACGGCCGTTCGCCCGGGCCCATTCGGGACCCGAAAATTCAATCTGGCAACCAACCAGAAACGCGAGCGATCGGCTCATGCCCGGCGCACCCGCACCATCTTGCGGCCGAGGCGGAGCACGAACGGCGCGTCGAGCGATTGCGCGTGATTCCGATCGATCACCCGCTGTCCATCGATGCTCACCGCGCCCTGCTCCACCGCGCGCCATGCCGCGCTCCCACTCGTCGCCAGGCCGCTCTTGACCAGCAGGTCCTTGATCCCCATCGGCCCGGTCGCGGGCGCTGCCCACTCGGCGACGTCCTGGGGCACTTCGTGGCGGCTGAACTGGGCTTCGAAGTCGCGTTGCGCGCGGTCGGCGGCGTCTTCGCCGTGGTACAGCCGCACGATGCGTCGCGCGAGATCCTTCTTCACGACCATCGGGTGCGCGCTGCCGTCGCTCAAGCCTCGCTCGATATTCGCGACTTCCGAAGGGCTGGCATCCGTCACCAATCGCCAATACAAACCCATCACGCCGTCGGGCAGGCTCATGACCTTGCCGAACATGTCGGGGGCCGTGTCCGTCACGCCGATGTAGTTGCCGAGGCTCTTGCTCATGCGCTGGACGCCGTCGAGGCCGGGCAGCACCGGAAGCGTCAACGCGATCTGCGGAGCCTGCCCGTGAAACTCCTGGTACGGACGGCCGATCAACAGATTGTATTTCTGCTCCGTGGCGCCGAGCTCGACATCGGCGCGGATCGCCACCGAGTCGTAGGCCACCATCACCGGGTAGAACAACTCATGGAGGCCGATCGGCTGTTGCGCCGCATAGCGCTTGGAGAAGTCGTCGCGCTCGAGCATGCGGGCCACGGTCGACTGGGCCGCGAGCTGGATCGCGCTCATGAACGGCATCTTCCCGAACCATTCGCTGTTCCGGTGCACCTCGACGGGCAGCTTCCCGCCGCCGGGTGACCGCTCGAGCACGCGATAGAACTGCTCCAGGTAGGTCGTCGCGTTCTGCTCGACCTGGGCCTCGGTGAGCTGCGGACGCGTCTTGCTGAGGCCGCTCGGGTCTCCGACCTGGGCCGTGCTGTCGCCGACGATGAGCACGACCTGATGTCCGAGGTCCTGGAATTGCCGGAGTTTTCTCAGGCCCACGGTGTGTCCGAGGTGAATATCCGGCGCGGTCGGGTCGAAACCCTGCTTGACGCGCAACGGCCGGCCTTCACGGGCGCAGACGCGCAACCGCTCGAGCAACGCTCCTTCGGGGAGCACTTCCTCCGTACCCTGGCGAAGCACTTCCCATTGCTGTTCGGGCGTCACGCGAACCTCGGAGCGGCGGGCGACTGGAACATCGGAGCGCGGGATTCTAAGATGCCGCCGGCATGGCGGCAACCCGCACGCCGTGATGCGCCAGGATGCGCATCGCGTCGCGCCGCACCCCGGGGTCGACCGCCAAAGCAAAGGAGCTGACCATCCTCACCGATCCGCTGGACCATCCCGCCGTCCGCGCCGCCCGACGATTCCCCTGGAAGCTCTTCTTCGCCCTCGTCGTCATCGTTATCTTCGGCTCGGCGGGCGCCGTGTTCGGCATCGTCCAGTGGCTCGGGCACGACCTGCCGACGCCGGAACAGCTCACCGCGATCCAGGCGCCGGTCAAGACCGTGGTCTACGATTCGCGCGGCCGCGTGCTCCATGAATTCTTCAAGGAAAACCGCTCGCCGGTTCCGCTGAAGCAGATCCCGCGCTATCTGATCAACGCCACGCTGTCGACCGAGGATCGGAATTTCTATCAGCACTGGGGCGTCGACCTGTGGGGCGTCGCGCGCGCGGCCGTGCAGGACGTATTGCAGATGCGCCGTGCTCAGGGCGGCAGCACCATCACCCAGCAGCTCGCGCGCAACCTGTTCCTGACACACGAGCGGACGATGACGCGCAAGTTGAAGGAGATCGCGCTCGCCATCGAGATCGAGAGGAACTACAGCAAGGACCAGATCCTCGAGATGTACTTCAACCAGATCTACTTCGGCGAAGGCGCGTACGGCGTCGAGGCTGCGGCCAAGACGTACTTCGCGAAGCCGGTTCAAGAGTTGACGCTCAGCGAATGCGCCCTGCTCGCCGGCCTGCCCGCGAACCCCAGCCTGTACTCGCCGCGCCGCCGGCCGAGCGCCGCCCGCCTGCGGCGCGGCAAAGTGCTGCGCAACATGCTCACGACGAAGGCCATCACCCAGGTCGAGTTCGACGGCGCGATGGGCGCCCCGCTCGGGGTCACGCCGGTGCGCTACGGCAACGACCGCGCGCCGTACTTCATCGAGATGGTGCGCCAGCACCTGGACGAGCGCTACGGCTCGAACGCCGTCTACGAGGGCGGCCTCAAGGTATGGACGACGCTCGACATGGATCTGCAGCAGGTCGGCGAACGCGCACTCGAGAAGCAGCTCCAGTCGCTCGAGACCCAGCTGAAGATGAAGGTGACGCGCGCGAACTACGTGCCGTTGACGACCGACAGCGCGCGCGCCGTGCAGCGCACGCCGTACCTGCAGGGCTCGCTGGTCGCGGTCGATCCGCGCAACGGTTACGTGCGTGCCCTGGTCGGCGGACGCGACTGGAACGAGAGCAACTTCAACCGGGCGATCCAGGCGCGGCGCCAGCCCGGCTCGGCGTTCAAGCCGTTCGTGTACACGGCGGCGATCGACAACGGCTTCCACCCCACCGACATCATCGTGGACGAGCCGGTGTCGTTCCCGGCCGGCAACGGCGATCTGTACCAGCCGCAGAACTACGACCGCCAGTATCGCGGCCCGGTGACGCTGCGCTACGCGCTGCAGCAATCCATCAACATTCCCGCGATCAAGCTGCTGCGCAAGGTCGGCACCTCGCTCGTCGCGAGCTACGCGCGGCGCATGGGCATTCGCAGCCCCATCGGCCAGAACCTGTCTCTCGCGCTCGGCACGAGCGAGGTCACGCTGCTGGAGCTGACGTCCGCGTACGGGGTGCTGGCGAACCGCGGCATCCGTAACGATCCGCTGTTCATCCTCAAGGTCGAGGACCGCGCCGGCACCGTGCTCGAGAAGAATGCGCCGCGCCCGATGGAAGTGCTGTCCGAAGAGACCGCCTCGGTCATGACCTCGATGCTGCAGAGCGTGGTCGACCACGGCACGGGGTACCCGGCGCGGTTGCGCGGCTTCATGAATCCCGCGGCGGGCAAGACCGGGACCATGGACGACTACATGGACGCCTGGTTCGTCGGATACACGCCGAGTCTCGTGTGCGGCACCTGGGTCGGCTACGACGAGAAGAAACCCATCGGTCCGGGGATGACCGGCGCCGTGGCCGCGCTGCCGATCTGGACGGATTTCATGATCGGCGCGACGCGCGGGCAGGCGGTGGAGGACTTCCCGGTGCCGGCCGGCACCGTGGCGCGTCTGGTGTGCGCCGAGTCCGGGCAACTGGCGACCGACGCCTGCCCCAACGTCACGACCGAGATGTTCACGGAAGGCTCCGAGCCGACCGAGTACTGCGGCACGCACCCCGGGCATCCGCTGCAGAACGCGCCGCCTCCGTCCTCGAGCGAGAAGCCGGGAGATCTGCGCGAAGCCGATCGAGCCGCGATCGAGCACACGAAGGAGAAGATCCACCCCTAGCGGGCGGGCGGCTCCACGCGCTCGAGCACGAGCGCCGGACGCGGCGCCGGTCCGGCGGCGATCGTGAACGCGCCCGCGACGCGCGCGACCTGGGCGTCGTCGTCGGCCGCGAGGTGCACCTCGGCGAGCACGTCGCCCACGGCCACGTCGTCGCCGATGCGGCGGCGGACGACGAGCCCGACGCGCGGATCCACGACGTCCGTGACCGCCCGGCGCCCGCCGCCCATCGCCACCACCGCCTCGCCGAGCGCGAACGTGTCGACCGCGCGCACGCGGCCCGCGGCGGCGGCGCGCGCCTCCGCGACGACGGAGGCGTGCGGCAGGCGCTCCGGGTGCTCGACCGCTCCGAGGTCGCCGCCCTGGGCCACGATCAGCGCGCGCCACTTGTCCCACGCCGCGCCGCCCGCGAGCGCGCGTTCGACGCGGACCCGCGCCGCCTTCGGCTCGGGCTCGACCCCGGCCAGGCGCAACATGCCGGCCGC
This sequence comes from Saccharimonadaceae bacterium (SeqCode), assembly GCA_035494735.1. Classification (GTDB taxonomy): domain Bacteria; phylum Eisenbacteria; class RBG-16-71-46; order RBG-16-71-46; family RBG-16-71-46; genus DATJGS01. The sequence continues at coordinate 37,563 of DATJGS010000018.1, read as the reverse complement.
CAATTCGAGCGTCAGCTCGCGCACGTCCTCGGGTCCGGCGCCGCGCAGCACGTCGATCGCCTCGCGCACCTCCAGCGCGTTGCCGACCGCGGCGCCGAGCGGCTGGCTCATGTCGGTGACCCACGCCGCGGCGGCGCGGCCCTGGGCGCGGGTCGCGCGCACCAGCCGCTCGGCGAGCCCGACGGCGTCGGCGCGCGACTTCATGAACGCGCCGCTGCCGCACTTGACGTCGTAGACCAGCGCGCCCGCGCCTTCCGCGATCTTCTTGCTCACGATGCTCGGCACGATGAAGTAGTCGCGCTCGACCGTGGCCGTGACGTCGCGCAGCGCGTACAGCTTGCCGTCGGCCGGCGCGAGATCCGGTCCCTGCCCGACCATGGCGACCCCGAGCGAGTCGAGTTGCGCGCGCAGCGCGTCCGGCGCCATCTGCGTGCGAAAACCGGGAACACTCTCCAGCTTGTCGAGCGTGCCGCCCGTGTGGCCGAGCCCGCGCCCGGACACCATCGGCACGAGCACGCCGCACGACGCGACGAGCGGCGCGAGGATCAGCGAGATCTTGTCGCCGACGCCGCCCGTCGAATGCTTGTCGGCGCTGGGGCGGCCGAGCGCGCTCCAATCGAACACGCGGCCGGAATGGAGCAGGGCTTCCGTGAGCGCGTCGGTCTCGGTCTCGTCGAGTCCGTTCAGGAACGCGGCCATCAGCCACGCGCTCGCCAGGTACTCGGGCAGTTCGCCGCGGCCGAACGCGCCGATGAACGCGCGCATGTCCTCGGGCCGGTGGGTCCGACCGTCCCGTTTGTCGCGAAGGAACTCGCGGGGATCCCGCACCGCGCTAGTAGCCCTTCCCTTCGGCCTTCTCGCCGCGCACGATCTTGATGCCGGCCGATGCGCCGATCCGCGTGGCGCCGGCCTCGACCATGGCCTCGGCGTCCTCGCGCGTGCGCACGCCGCCCGACGCCTTGACGCCGATGTCCGGCCCGACCGTGTCGCGCAGCAGCCTCACGTCCTCGACCGTGGCTCCGCCGCCGGCGAAGCCCGTCGACGTCTTCACGAAGTCCGCGCCCGCCGCCTTCGCGAGCGACGCGCCCATGACCTTCTCGTCGCGCGTCAGCAGCGACGTCTCGAGGATGACCTTGACCACCGTGTCGCGCCCGGCCGCCTGCACGACGCCGCGGATGTCCTGCTCGACGAGCGCGTAGTCGCGGGACTTCAGCGCTCCGATGTTGATGACCATGTCCACTTCCTCGGCGCCCTGTTCGACGGCGCGCCGCGCCTCGTACGACTTGACGTCGGGCGCGTGGGCGCCGGACGGGAAGCCGATCACCGTGCACACCTTGACGCCCGATCCGCGCAGCATCTCGCGGCACAGGGGCACCCAGTTCGGGTTCACGCACACGGACGCGAAGCAGAATTGCGCGGCCTCGCGGCACAGCTGCTCGACGTCGCCGCGCGCCGCGTCGGGTTTGAGCAGCGTGTGGTCGATGAGCGACGCCAGCCCGTCGGACGCCGGGCAGTAGCCCACCGTCGCGACGACGCGCGAGGCGCCGGCCTCGGCCAGCGCGCGCGTCTCTTCGGGCCCGCGCACGGCGGAAACCCCGAAGTTCCGGCAGCGCTCGCATGTCGCGGGATCGTGCTCGGCCGCGCCGGCGACGGCCGCGGCCACCGCCGCCGCGCCGGTCGGAGGCAGCGGCGGCGGCGTGCCGCCGCGCAGCGCCTCGACGACGCGTTGCGTGATCATCTCGACCAGATCGTCGCGTTCCCGGCTCATCGCCGCCTCAACATGCGCTTCTGGAACGCCAGCGGCAACAGCGCCTTCAGCCGCCGGCGCAGGATGCGGCCCTTGCCGTCGCGCCAGTACACCCACGCGTTCGGCGCGAACTCGTGCAGCACCTGGCGGCACGAGCCGCAGGGAGGCGCGCCATGACCCTCGCGCGCCGTGATGGCGATCGCGGTGAACTCGCGCCTGCCCGTGCTGACCGCGTTCCAGATCGCGTTGCGCTCGGCGCACACCGACAGGCCGTACGACGCGTTCTCGACGTTGCACCCGTGGACGACCGTGCCGTCCTTCGTCAGGAGCGCCGCCCCGACCGGGAAGTTCGAGTACGGCGCGTACGCGTGGCGCCGGGCCTTCTCGGCCTCGCGCATCAGATCGCGCGGCGTCACGCCCGGACCTCCCGCAGGAAGCTCGTGCCGTGGGACAGCGGCCCGACGGAGAAGCACTCCGCGAGCGTCGCGCCGATGTCGGCGAACGTGTCGCGTGTGCCGAGCGGCGTGGGCCGCACGCGCGGGCCCGCGACCAGGAGTGGCGCGTACTCGCGCGCGTGGTCCGTGCTCCCGGTCGTGGGGTCGTTGCCGTGGTCGGCGGTCAGCACGCACATCTCGTCGCTCCTCAAGTGGCCGAGCAGTTCGTCGAGCCGCGCGTCGAAAGACTCGAGCGCGCGCGCGAAGCCCGCCGGATCGTTGCGGTGCCCGTACTGCTGATCGAAATCCACCAGATTCGCGAACACCAGTCCCTCCCCGCGCCCGCGCGCGAGCGTCACGAGCGCATCCTCCCCGGCCGCGTTGTTCGCCGTGTGGATCGCCTCGCTGACGCCGCGTCCCGCGAACAGATCGTCGACCTTGCCGACCGTCACGACCGGGTGCCCGCGCTCCACCATGCGATCGAGCAGCGTCGGCTCGGGCGGCTCGAGCGAGAAGTCCCGGCGGTTCGGGGTGCGGCGATAGTCGCCCGGCGTGCCCACGAACGGACGCGCGATGACGCGGCCGACCGCGTCTCGCCCCTGCAAGATCGCGCGCGCGATGCGGCACGCCGTGTACAACTCCTCGAGCGGCACGGTCGCCTCGTGGGCCGCGATCTGGAAGACGCTGTCGGCCGAAGTGTACACGATCAGCGAGCCCGTCTTCTGATGCTCCTCGCCGAGCCGCGCGATGATCTCCGTGCCCGAGGCGGCGACGTTGCCCAGCCAGCCGCGCCCGACGCGCTCGGAGAATCGCGCGAGCAAGTCCACCGGGAATCCGTGCGGGTACGTGGGGAACGCGCGCTCCACGACCACTCCGGCCATCTCCCAGTGCCCGGTCGTGCTGTCCTTGCCGCGCGAGCGCTCGGCGAGTCGACCGTGCGCGGCATGGGGATCGACGACCGCGCGCACGCCCTGGATCGGCACGAGCCGGCCGAGCCCGAGCCGCTCCAGGGTCGGAAGGCGGAGCCCGCCCACCGCCTCGGCGACGTGCGGCAGCGTGCTCGAGCCGACGTCGCCGAAGTCCGCGGCGTCCGGCAACTCACCGATGCCGACGCCGTCGAGCACGACGAGGAACGCGCGCACGCTCAGTGGTCCCGCGCGGCGAGCGCGCGAGCGCGGGCCACGAAATGCTCCGCGGCCTGTTCCGCCCAGTCCGGCTGCTCGCCGACGAGCGACGTCAGTTTGACCGGCCGCCCGCCCTGCACATAGATGCGGGTCACCCGCTTGCCGATCGTGCACATGACTTCGTAAGGCAGCGTCTCGCTCTGGCGCGCGACTTCCTCGAGAGGCAGCGTCTGCCCGGCCTGCTCGCCGAACAGCACGACCTCGTCGCCGACCGCGGCGCCCGGGGCGGCTTCGAGGTCGATCATCGTCAGGTCCATGGTCACGCGTCCGAGGATCGGCGCGCGCGCGCCGTGCACGAGCATGCCGCCGCGATTCGACAGCAGCCAGGAATAGCCGTGTCCGTAGCCGACCGGCACGACCCCCACGCGTGTGGGCCGCGTCGTCACGAACGTGCGGCCGTAGCTGATGGGCGCGCCGGCCGGCAGCTCGCGCACCTGCACCAGGCGGCTCTTCAGCGACATCACGGGCTCGAGCGCCAGGTCGTCGGTATGCGGCGGGCGATGACCGTAGGCGATGAGCCCGACGCGCACCCAGTCGAAGCGGGCTTCGGCCAGGTTCAGCGTGCCGGCGCTGTTCGACGCGTGGGCCTTCGGCGGACGCAGTCCGCGCGTTTCCAGCCTGGCGAGCAGCGCCCGGAAACGCTCCACCTGGGCGCGCGAAAACGCCAGGTCCTCGCCGTCGGCGTCCGGGAAATGCGTGTAGAGGCTGGCCACGCGCAGTCCCGGCAGTTCCGCGAGCCGCGCGAGAAACGCCTCCGCGTCGTCCTCGCGCACGCCGATGCGGCCCATGCCGGTGTCGACCTCGACGTGGCAGCGGGCCGGACGCTTCAGGCGCTCCGCGGCGTCCGACAGCGCGCGCGCGAACGCGGCGTCGCACACCGTGGGATCCAGCTCATGGTCGAGCGCCTCGGCGATCTCGCTGGGGAGGAGCGGCGACAGCACGGTGATCGGCAGGCGCACGCCGGCCCGGCGCAGCTGGATCCCCTCGTGCAGCGTGGCCACGCCCAGGTGGTCCACGCCCTCGCGCGCGCCGGCTTCGGCCATCTCGACGGCGCCGTGCCCGTATGCGTCGGCCTTGACCACGAGGAACAGCCCACAGCCTTCGCCGACGCGCGCGCGGATCGCGCGCAGGTTCGCGGCGAAGCGGTCGAGATCGACCTCGACCCACGTGGACACCGGCATGGACAAGAGGGCATCCTCCTCGTCGGCACGTCGAAGCGTCGTGTGCGGCCGCTTCGGGCCGCGGAGCATAGCAGCCCGTCCGAGCGGCGCAACACGGGGAGGCCTCCTGGCAACGAACGACTGGCTGGCGATCGCGACCGGCGTGACGCTGGCGGCGACGTGCGGGCTGCGCGCGTTCCTTCCCCTGTTCGTGCTCGCGCTCGCGGCGCGTTTTCACGTCGTCGGCCTGTCGCCCGCGTTCGCGTGGCTCGCCGACACGCCCACGCTCGTCGCGCTCGGCACCGCCACGCTCCTCGAAGTCGCGGGCGACAAGATCCCCGTCGTGGATCACGCGCTCGACGTGGCGGGCACCGTGCTGCGGCCGCTCGCGGCCGTGGCCGTCCTGCTCGGCGTCACGCCGCACCTGCCCACCGCGCTGGCCGCGCTGCTCGCGCTGGCCGGCGGGGCCGGCGCGCTCGGCCTGCACGCGCTGAAGGCCAAGGCCCGGATCGGCTCGACGGCGCTCAGCCTGGGCCACGCGAATCCCGTGCTGTCCACGGCCGAGGACGCCACGGCCGTCACGCTGTCGCTCGGCGCGGTCTGGGTGCCGCTCGTGGCGCTCGCGGTCGTCGCGCTCGGCGGCGTGCTGCTCGTCGTCCTCGTGCGCCGCCGGCCGCGCTGAACGCGCTTTTGCGCGCCGTTCGCGCGTTCCGCTATTGTCGCCGGCCATGACCGATCGCGAGCGCGAAGCGTACGCCCAACTCGTCGCCGTGTGCCGGCGCCTGCGCGGGCCCGACGGCTGCCCGTGGGACCGCGAGCAGACCCTGGCCACGATGACGCCGTACCTCACGGAAGAGGCCGTCGAATCCGGCGAGGCGATCGCGTCCCGCGACGCGGAGCACATCGCCGAGGAACTCGGCGATCTCGGATTCCTCGTGATCTTCTGCCTCGATCTCCTGCGTGACGAGCACGGCATCGAACCGGCCGAGGCCCTGGAGCGCGCCGCGCAGAAGCTCATCCGCCGGCATCCCCACGTGTACGGCGACCGCGTCGTCGAGGGCGGCGCCGCGGCCTATCGCCAGTGGCAAGAGATCAAGAAGGCCGAGAAGATCGCGAAGGGCGGCGCGAGCAACGCTTCGCTGCTCGGCGAGCAGCCGAAGGGGCTGCCGGCCCTGATCGCGGCGTTCCGCATCCAGGAGAAGGCCGGAGCCGTGGGGTTCGACTGGCCCGACGTGTCCGGACCGCTCGCCAAGGTGCGCGAAGAGGTCGGCGAGGTCGAAGCGGCGCTCGACGACGACACGACTCCGGCGCTGGCCCGCGAGATCGGCGATCTGCTGTTCGCGACCGTCAACGTGTCGCGCCACCTCGGCGTCGATCCGGAGCGCGAGTTGCTCGCGGCGACGCACCGCTTCCGCGACCGGTTCCATCACATCGAGCGCCGGCTGGCCGAGAAGGGCTCGACGCCCGCGGACGCCACGCTCGAGGAGATGGACGCGCTGTGGGAGGAGGCCAAGTCGCTGGCCTCCGCGTTGCCCGCCGCCAGGAAGCCGGAGTCGGCGTGACCGACGCGACGCCGTCCCGCCAGGCCGCGCTGTTCCTCCAGCTCGTGCTCGGGCTGCAGCAGAGCGCGATGATGTCGCTCGGCAAGCTGATGAACCCGATCACGCGCAAGATCGACCGCAACCTGGACGCCGCGCGCGACGCGATCGACACGTTGGCCGCGCTGGAATCGCGCACCGAAGGCCGTCTGGAGCCCGACGAGGCGCGCGTGCTGCGCCAGGTCCTCAGCGAGCTGCGGATGAACTACGTGGACGAGATCAAGAAGAGCGCCGCGCCGCCCGCGGAGTAACGGGGGCGCACCTCTCGGCGCCGGCGTCCGGGTCCGCCTAGGGCAGCACGACGAGCGTGCCCTTCATCCCCTTCTTCGCGTGCGAATCGACGTGGCAGAAGAATTCGTACTCCCCCGGCTTCGTCGGATTCAGACGCTCGACGTGATGCCCCTGCGGGCCCAGGCTGCGCGAGAACGCGACGTCCGGATCGATCACCGTGCAGTTGTGCGGCGCGAACCACGAGTGGTTCTTGAACTCCAGTTCCACGGGATGTCCGGCGTGGACCACGATCCGGTTCGGCTCGAACCAGTACGTGTGCATCGCCACTTCGACGCGTTGCACGCCGTTCGCGTCCGGCTTCGCGTCCACGCTGACCACGGGCTTCTTGAGTCCGGGCGTGCACGACGCGATACCGATCAGCGCGAGCGCGGCGGCGAATCGAATGCTGCGCATGTTGCCTCCTGACCGAAGGGCCTACGGGGAGTTACGATCGCGGAATTCTAGGATGCGCCGGCACGGCCGTCCGTCGCGCCCTAAATGGCTTGCAGCACCGCGCATTTCAGGTAGTGCGTCTCGGGCACGGCCAGCAGCCGCGGATGGTCCGGCGCGGCGCCGGACCACTCGGCGATGCGGAACGGCCGGTGCGCGGCGCGCGCCGCCTCGATCAGCACCTGCTGGAACAACGGGTCGTCGAGGTGGTGGCTGCACGAGCACGTGATCAGCGTCCCTTCTTCGTCGAGCAGCCGCATGGCGGCGCGATTCAGCTCCCGGTAGGCGCGCGCGCCCGCCGCCAGGTGGCGCCGCGACTTGACGAGGGCGGGCGGATCCAGCACGACGAGCCCGAAGCGCTCGCCCGCCCGCTCCCACTCGCGCAGCACCTCGAACGCGTCGCCGGCGACCGTGCGAATGCGATCGGCGACGCCGTTCCGCTCGGCGTTGCGGCGAAGCGCCTCCAGCGCCGGGCCCGAGCGGTCGAGCGCGACGACCTCGCGCGCACCGCCGCGGGCCGCGTGCAGCGACCACTCACCCTGGTAGCAGAACGCGTCCAGCACGCGGCGCCCGGCCGCGCGGGTTTCGGCCTGGCGGCGGTTCACGCGCTGGTCGAGGAACAGGCCGGTCTTCTGCCCGCTCACGAGGTCGACCTCGACGCGGAAGCCCTCGATCTCGACCCCCGCGTGGTCGGGCACGTCGCCCCACCACACGCCGCGCTCCAGCGGCAGGCCCTCGAGCGCGCGGAGCGGCGTGTCGGCGGCGCGCACGCAGCCCCTGGGCGCGAACACGCGCTCGAGCGCCTCCCGCACCATCTCCTCGCGGCGCTCGATGCCGAGCGTCAGGATCTGGGCGACGAGCACGTCGCCGTACGCGTCGACCACGAGCCCCGGCACCTGGTCGGACTCGCCGAACACGAGGCGCAGCGCGCGTGCGCCGGGCAGGAGCCCTTCGCGCAGCCGCTTCGCGCGCTCGAAGCGCCGCACGAAGAACGCCGCGTCGATCGTCTCGCGACGGCGCGTCAGGACGCGCGCCGCGATCAGGCTGTGGCGGTTCAGGTACGCGCGGCCCAGATACGCGCCGCGCACGTCGGTGACGTCGACCAGCCCGCCGTCCTCCGCGCCGTCCTCCAGGTCCGCGATCTCGTTGCTGAAGATCCACGGGTGGCCGCCGCGCACGCGGCGGTCCTGGTTCTTGCGCAGGGTCAGGCGCGGCGCGTCGTCACTCACGCCTTCACGCCCTCAGGACCGGCCGCGGCTCGCGAGCGCGAGGCCGATCATCCGGTACGTGAGCCGCGCGGCCAGGAAGTCGCTGACCACCGAGCCGGGCATGGGCGCCAGCTCGACGACGTCGAACCCGGCGATGCGCTTGCGGGCCGCGACCGCCGCGAGCAGGTCCACGGCCTCGTACCAGTCCAGTCCGCCCGGCTCCGGCGTTCCCGTCCCCGGGAGGATGCCGGGGTCGAGCGCGTCGAGATCGAACGTCACGAACACGTCGTCGGTCAGCGCGTCCAGGATCGGCGCCCAGTTGCCCTCGAGGGCGCGGAACTGGCGCACGCTCCACATCGGCACCGGGTGCAGCCTCAGGTACTCGGCCTCCTCCTCGCTGATGGAGCGGATACCGACGGAGGCGGCGGGCACGCGTTCGCGGACGCGGCGCATGACGCACGCGTGGCTGAACGGCGAGTCGAGGTAGCGGTCGCGCATGTCGCCGTGCGCGTCGAGCTGGAGTACGGAGAGCTTGGGCACGCGCGCCGCGACGGCGCGGACCGCACCGGCCGTAATGCTGTGCTCGCCCCCGAGGACGACGGGCAGGCGCCCGCCTTCCAGGATCCACGCCGTCGCCTGCTCGACGCGTTCGGCCATCTTCTCGGGGCCGAGCGCGGTCGGCTCGAGCTCGGCCAGCGTGTGGATGCCCTGGCGGTACGTCGGGCCGAGCTCCTCGTCCCACAGCTCCATGTTCTGCGACGCGGCGAGGAGGGCGCGCGGGCCCCAGCGCGTGCCGCCCTGGTACGTCGTGCTGAAGTCGTAGGGCACGGGCAGCACGACGGCGCGCGCCGGCTCCAGCGTGGAGTACGGCGCCTCGAGTCCGCCGAAGTTCTGTGGAAGGCCGGTCGGCCAGTCGGGCTCTTTCATCGCTCCCCCTTACCGGCGTGACATGCTTCGGGCCCCGCGCCGGCGAGCCGGACGGGGCCCTCTTGGGATCGCACCGATCCCGCTTAGGCGGGGCGCGCGGCGGGGCGCGCGATGCGACGTCTCTCGGCGCGCACCAGACGGGCGGCGCCGTTCAGCTCCTTCGGGAACTCGGTGCCACGATCGAGCACGGTGCTCTCGACCTTGGTCATGCCGAACGCCGTCTTCAGGAAGCCGGCCGCGAACTCGGCGTCGAACTCCTTGCACGAGAAGATGTCCACGCTGACGAAGTTCTTCTCGGGGAACGTGTGGATGCTGATGTGGCTTTCGGCGATCAGGACGAAGCCCGAAAGGCCCCAGTCCTCCGGTCTCAGCCCGCTGTACTTGAACACGTACGGTGGCATGATCTTCGTCATGCCGATTCGGGTCGGCAGCTCGTCCAGGAGCCGGTAGATCAGGTTCAGGTCCTGGAGTTTCTTCTTGTCGCACCCGTATCCGTCCATCATCAGGTGAGGGCCGAAACCGGTCATTTCGTCAGCCACCTCCACGGAGCCAGCGCTCAGCGCGCGGGTTTCCTTTGGTTCCGATTCGCATCGGGTCCCTAGCTTTCCCCTTCGTCGGTCTCTTCGAACTCGCCGAAGTCTTCGTCGTCGTCTTCACTGTACGCGTCGTCTTCGAGATCGTCGTCGAATTCGTCGTCATCGTCGTCGAATTCGTCGTCCAGTTCCTCTTCATCGTCGAGGAGATCGTCGTCTCCATCTTCCTCGTCGTAGTCTTCAGCTTCGTCGTCCGGGATCACGTCGAACTCATCGTCGCCGGGGAGACCCTTCTTCTTGATCATGGCAACCTCGGGCTCTGGTCCTCGCGCGCCGTGCGCCAACGGGTGAAAGCTTCGAGCACGTCGCGCGTTGAGATGCGTCGCGCCGGCTCGCGTTGCGATGCCTTTCTGAAAAAGCATCGGCAGTATACGGAGCGCCTCCCCCCCGTCAATAAGAAATCGGCCCGCGAGGCGGCGAGATCCAGCGGTAAATCGTGGGGCGCGCACTTCGTGGCGGCGACGTGCCGGCGAGGCGATCGCGCGCCGCGCTGCGGGAGCGACGGCGCGCGGCGCACGGGAGGCGGCGGATGCGGCGGCGGCGCGAGCCGGCGGAGCGAGCGGCTGGAGCCCGTCGAGCGCGGCGCGAGTGCCGACGCACGCCCCTCCTCCGCCCACCGGCAACGAAAATCCCGCACCCAGCAACGGGCACGGGATGGGTTCGTCTTGAAGGAATGGCGGGGTTGACGGGACTCGAACCCGCGACCTCCTGCGTGACAGGCAGGCGTTCTAACCAACTGAACTACAACCCCGCATGGCTTAGGGCCGCATCGACCGAACGCCAAAAAGCCGGCGGAGAATATCCACCGCGCCGAGGGGTGTCAATGCGCGGCGGCCGTCTCCGGCGCCGCCGAGTCGCTCAATACAACTTCTTGATCTCCGCGCCAGGATAGTAGTGCTCGAGGATCGCCGCCGAGCGGCGACCGGCCCGCGCCATGCCGAGCGCGCCCGTCTGGCAGAGGCCCACGCCGTGCCCGGAGCCGGCTCCGCTGGCGACGACGCTCAACGCCCGGCGCGACGCCGGGTCGCGGCGCACGTCGATCTTGAACAGGTTCGACCTGAGGATCGCCGCGGGATTGCCGCCTCGGCGCAGCACCTGGCGGATCGCGTACGCCGGGACGCGCACGTCGCCCGTGGTGGTCGAGATCTCGAGCCACCACGCGCGCCCCGAGCGCGAGCGCGAGGCCACGCGCACGTCCACCAGCTCGCCGAGGCCCGTGCCGGGCAGCGTCACGCCCTGGCCGGGCGCGTACTTCGCGACGTTCGCGAGCAGCTCGGCGGCGCTCCACTGCTCGCGCCACCGGTACTGGTTGGAGGCCGCGCACCAGTCGGCGCCCTCTCCGTCCCGCTGGCTCCGCAAGTAGGGCAGCGCGACCGCCGGCCAGGCTTCCCACACGTCCGCGCTGATCCCGCCGCACGTCGAGCAGTAGTTCGCACGAATCGGCGCGCCGCCTGACAGCGCGAGCGTGCCGCGCGTGTCCTCGACGCAGCGGGTGGCGACGGGCCGTTCGCTCTCGACCGAGCCGTAGACCTGATCTTCGACGGTGCCGAAGAGGTCGAAGCCCTCGGCCGCGCGACGCCCGACGTAGAACATCGTGTAGCTGCGGGCGGCGATGGCCTGCGCCCGACCCGCCTCCAGCAGCTTGTCGTCGAGCGCCCCGATCTCGCCCGGCACGACGCCGAGGAGATACGTCTCGAGCGGCACGCGCAGCGCGAGCGTCAGCTTGCCTCGCGGATTCACGAACGCCTTGAAGCGGCCGCGCCAGGCCTTCCCGCGCCAGTGGAGGCGCGGCTCGCGCCCGGCGTCGGCGGACCACAGCGTGTCGGCGGCCGTCAGCGCGCGCGAAGGCTCGCTGGCCGCGCTCGTCGTCCCGTCGTCGAGGTACGCGCCGCCCGCGCGCACGCGCAGCACGAGACGGCGGGCCGACAGTCCGGACGCCACGGGGCGGCCGCCCGAGCGGGCCATCTCGTAGGGCCCGGCGTCGCTCTCGAGCGCGAGCGAGTCCACGTCCCAGGCCAGCCCCACGTCGATCGTCGGCTCGGCGCGCAGGTCGAAGCGCGGGGCCGTGCCGGGCGGCGTGGTCGGAGGCGGGGCCGCGCCTCCGGTCGCCGGCGCCGGCGGCGTGGTCGTGGCGACCGGCGTCGGAATGGGAGCACACGAAGCGGCGGCCAGCAGGAGCAGCAAAGCGGGCACGACGAGTCGCCCGCGCGATGTCGAGGTCATGGCTCGCGTCCTTTCGCGGCGCCTGGGGTGATGTGTCCGAGCACGACGGCGCGGGCCGCGCCGGTCGCGGCCGGCACGTCGCCGGCGACGCCGCACAGCGTCAGGTGGGCGAGAAACGCGAACGCCAGTGCCTCCTTGATGCCGGGCGGCACGCCGTACGTGTCGCTGCGCTCGAGGCGCGTGGGCCCGAGCCGGCGAGCCAGCGCCGCCATCAGCGCCGGATTGTGCACGCCGCCGCCGCTCGCGATCACGACGGCGATGCGATCGAGCGGGGCGAGGAAGCGCGCGACGCCGTCCGCCACGGACGCAGCGGTCAGCTCGACGGCCGTCGCCATCACGTCGTCGTCCGACAGCCCGAGGGAGAGCCCGCGCTCGCGCAGGCGTGCGGCGTACGCCGCGCCGAAGCGCTCACGGCCCGTCGAGCGCGGAGGCGCCTCGGCGAAGAACGGATCGGCCAGGCACTCGTCGAGCAGGGCGGCGAGCGCCCGGCCGCGCAGCGCCGACGCGCCGCCGTGATCGTGCGTGTGGCGGCCGCCGCTTGCCAGGGACGCGAGCGCGTCGAGGACCGCGTTGCCCGGCCCCGTATCGAACGCGCGCACGGCGCCCGCCGGCGCGCCCGGCTCGAGCCCGGTGACGTTCGCCATGCCGCCCAGGTTCAGGAGCACGCGCCACTCGCGCGGCGAGCGGAACAGCCACCAGTCCGCGATTGGCACGAGCGGCGCGCCCTCTCCCCCCGCCGCCACGTCCCGGCTGCGAAAGTCCGAGACCACGGTGATGCCGGTGCGCTCCGCGAGCACGGCGGCCGAGCCGATCTGCAGCGTGAACGCCTGGCCGCCGCCCGAGCGGCGCGGCACGTGGCGGACGGTCTGGCCGTGCGAGCCGATGGCGCCGACGTCGGACGGGGCGACGCGCGCCTCGGCGAGCAGCTCCAGCACGCCGGCGGCGTACCGCTCGCCGAGCGCGGCGTCCAGCCGGAGCACGCGCTCCAGCGCCACCTCCGGCGCCGCGGCGACGTCCAGCACTTCTCGGCGCAACGCCGGCTCGAGCGGCGTCTCGCGCGCCAGCACCACCTCGTGCTCGGACTCCAGCCCGCTGCCCGTGAAGCGCACGAGCGCCGCGTCGAGCGCGTCCGCGGACGTGCCGGTCATCAGGCCGACCACCAGGTGCTGGCGGTGCGAAAGCCAGTCGCGCACCGGCGCCAGCGCGTCCTCGAACGGGCCGGTCATTTCTCGGACCCGGCGAGCACGCCGGACAGGATGTGGCGCTGGAACGCCAGGAACGCGGCCAGCACGGGCAGCGAGGCGAGCGCGGAGCCGGCCATCAGGAAGCCCCAGTCGACGCTGTGCTCGGTCTGCGACAGCAGGGCGAGCCCCACCGGCAGCGTGCGCAATCGGTCCGAGTCGACGAGGATCAGCGGATACAGGAAGGAATTCCAGTTCGCGAGGAACGACTGGATCGCGACGACGGCCAGCACCGGTCGCATGAGCGGCAGCACGATGCGCACGAAGATGGCGACGTCGGACGCGCCGTCGACGCGCGCCGCCTCCTCGAGCTCCGCCGGGAGGCCGAGCACGTACTGGCGCACGAGGAAGATGCTGAACGCGTCGACCGCGAACGGCAGGATCAGCGCCGCGTACGTGTCGAGCAGGTGCAGCCGCGCGATCACCAGGTAGAGCGGGATCATGAGCACCTGCTTCGGCAGCATCAGCGTGGCCACGATGCCCAGCGTCCAGAAGCGCTCGCCGCCCACGCGCCGCCGGCCGAGCACGTAGCCGACCATGGCCGCGGTGAGCACGTTCAGGGTGACGACGGCGAGCGCGACGACGGCGCTGTTCACCAGGTACGTGCCGAGGTGCGCGGTCGCGAACAGCGCGCGGTAGTTCGCGAGGCTCCACGGCGTCGTCAGCGCGCGCGACAGCGAGCCGCCGGCCGCGGGCGCGAGCGAGATCGCCAGCATCCACGCGAACGGCACGAGCATGGTCGCGAGCCACGGGCCGAGCCAGATCCAGCGCCACGCCGGCACGTGCGCCTGCCGGCGCCGCTCGTCCGCCCCGCCGTCCCAGCGCTCGGCCGCGCTCATGCCGCGCCTTCGGTCGGGCGGCCGACGAGCTTCATCTGCGCCCAGGCAAGCAGCAGCGTGACCGCGAACAGCAGGTAGGCGACGGCGCTCGCGTAGCCAAGATTGAAGCGATAGAACGCCTGCTCGTAGAGGTAGTAGACGACCGTGGTCGTGGCGTGCAGCGGACCGCCGCGCGTCATGACGAAGACCTCGGCGAAGATCTGCAGGCTGCGCACGGTGTTCACGACGAGCACGAACAGCAGCGTCGGACGCAAGAGCGGCAGCGTGATGTGCGCGAACGCGTCCCAGCGCCCGGCCCCTTCCAGGTGCGCGGCCTCGTACAGTTCGCGCGGGATCGCCTCGAGTCCGGCCAGGAAGATCACCATGTAGTAGCCGCTCGCCGACCACACGTCCATGGCCATGATCGCGGGCAGCGCGGTGTGCGGATCCAGCAGCCACGACGGCGTCGGAAGATGCAGCGCCCCGAGCAGCGCGTTCAGCGTGCCGTCGGCGGCGTACAGGCCCTTGAACACCAGCGACAGCACGACGACCGAGACGACGCTGGGCAGGAAGAAGCCGACGCGGAACAGCGTGCGCCCGCGAAACGCCGGCTGTACGGCGAGGGCCAGCGCGAGCGCGAGCGCGGTCGTGAACGGGATGCTCCCGACGACGAACACGGCGGTCGTGCCGAGCGACGACCAGAACGCCGGGTCGGCGAGCGCGGCCGCGTAGTTCGCGAAGCCGACGAAGTGCGGCGCGCCCTCGTGGATCGGCGAATAGTCCGTGAACGACGCGCCCAGCGAGAACGCGAACGGGTACAGACCGAACACCGCGAACGCGACCACCCACGGCGCGAGCAGCAGCCACGACGTGGCCCGCGAGTGGACGCGACGGCTCAAGGCTTCGCCACGAGCTGGGCCAGCTTCTGGTTCGCGTCGGACAGCGCCTGGCGCGGCGTCTTCTTGCCGAGCAGCGCCTGCTCGATCTCGTCTTCGATCGCTGCCTCCATGTCCCCCCACGCCGGATGGTTCGGCGTCGGCACCGCGGTCTCGAACTGCTGGATCATGACCTGCTCCGCCGGATGCTCGCGGTAGTAGGCCGCGGTGTCGGCGGCCACGGCCGCCGGCTGCACGCCCTTCGCGGCGATGGACAGCGCGAGCGCGTTGTCCGCGCGCACGAGGAAGCGCGCCAGCTGGAGGGCGGCGGCCTGCTGCTTCGCCGCCTTGAAGCCGACCAGCACCTCGCCGCCCGCGAACGACGCGTGCGTGCCGTGCTCGAGATCGGGGCGCGGCACGAGGGCCACGCCGTAGCGCAGCCGCGGCGCGTCGCGCGGGATCGACTTGAACAGCCACGCGCCCGAGATCTCGAGCCCGAGCCGGCCGTCTTTGAACTGGCGATCCAGCTCGTCCTGGTGCTCGATCAGGCCGACGTCGCGCAGCTTCAAATAGAACTCCAGCGCGGCCAGGTTCTGCGGCGAGTCGAACACCGCCGCGGTCTGGTCGTCGCTCAGGATCCGCCCGCCGTTGCCCCACGCGAACGGCATGAACTTCTTGAACAGGATGTAGCGCTCGCCGGCCTGCACGCCGTAGCCGTGCACGCCGCCGCCCAGCTTCTGGATGGCCTCGGCCGCCGCGTACAGGTCGTCCCAGGTCTCGGGCGGCTTCGTCGAGTCGAGCCCGGCCTTCGCGAACAGGGTCTTGTTGTAGAACAGCGCGCGCGTGCCCATCACCCATGGCAGCCCGTACGCGTGGTCGCCGATCGAGCACAGCGACCAGCCGCGCAGCTCGGGCCGCAGGTCCTCGACGCTCGACGTCCATTCCGCCAGCTTGCCGCCGGCCAGCAGGCGCGGCATCCACGTCGAGCCGACTTCGCAGAGGTCCGGCACGTGGTCCGCGCCGACCGCGGCCGCGATCTTCTCCTGCCCGCTCTGCCACGTCAGCTGCTCGAGCCGCACGTGAACGCCCGGATGCTCGTGCTCGAAGCGGTCGAGCAGCGGCTGCACGATCTCGGCCGGCCAGAACTCCCAGAACACGACTTCGGTGGACGGCGCGCGGCCGCACGACAGCGCGGCGCCGCCCAGGATCGCGAGGCAGGCCAGCGCGAACGCGCCCGCACGCCGTCTCGAGCGCATCATCGGGCATCCTTTCCGCCGCGCGCTGCCAATGCGGCCCTGACGAAACCCTGGGCGGCGCCGAGGCGCGCCTCGGCCTCGGCGCGCGTCGCGCCGCTCTTCAGCATGACGATCGCGGTCTTGACGCTGCGTCCGGCCTGTTCGATGGCTCGGGTCGCGGTGTCGCGATCGCAGCCGGTGACGATCATCACGGTGCGCCGGCTGCGCTCGACCAGCTTCTCGCTGGTCGCGAGCAGGTCCACCATCATGTTCTCGTACGCCTTGCCGACGCGCACGAACGCCGTCGTCGTGATCATGTTGAGCACCAGCTTCTGGGCGGTGCCGGCCTTCATGCGGGTCGAGCCCATCAGGACCTCCGGACCGACCTCGGGGCAGATCGCGACGTCGACCGGAATCGCGAACTCCGCGCGCGGCGTGCACGTCACGTACGCGGTGCGCGCGCCGCGTTCGCGCGCGCGCGCCACGGCCGCGACCACGAACGGCGTGCGCCTGCTGGCGGCCAGCCCGATCACCGTGTCGTTCGGCCCCACGGCGCGTTCGTCCATCGCCGCCGCCCCTTCTTCCGCGCGGTCTTCCGCGCCTTCGACGGCGCGCACCAGCGCCCCGTAGCCTCCGGCCATGACGCCCTGCACCGTGTCGGGGTCGGAGCCGAACGTGGGCGGGCACTCCGAGGCGTCGAGCACGCCGAGCCGGCCGCTCGTCCCGGCGCCGACGTAGATCAGGCGCCCGCCATTCCGGAACGACGCCACGACCATCTCGACGGCGCGCTCGAGGTACGGCAGCTCTTTGGCCACCGCGGCGGGCACGCCGTGGTCCTCCGCGGAGATGCGCCGCAGGATCTCGGCGCTCTCGAGCGTATCCAGGTCCATCGTGCGCGGATTGCGCTGCTCGGTCGCGAGGCGCGCGAACTCCTCGAACCGCGGGGTGTCGTCCATGACCCGGTGAAGATGCCACGCCTCGGAAACGCGACGCAATGCGGCCCGCCGCGGCCGCGCGCGGCTTGACCGCCTCGCCCCCGGCTCCTAGCGTGCGCGCGTGCCCGAACTCCCCGAGGTCGAGACTGTGCGCCGCATGCTCGAGACGAGCGTCCGCGGGCGCACGGTGCGCGCGGTCGCGTTGTCCGGACTCGCGCTCCGCCGGCGGGTGCCGCGCGAAGTGCCGCGCGCGCTGGCCGGCCGCACGCTGCTGTCGGTCGGGCGTCACGGCAAGGTGCTCCTGCTCGGCTTCGACGGCGGCATGACGCTCGTCTCCCACCTCGGCATGAGCGGGCGCTGGCTGTTCTTTCCCGACGGGCGCGCGCCGCGCCTGCCGCACGTGCACGCGCGCGTGCGCTTCACGGACGGCTCGCGCCTGTGGTTCCAGGACACGCGGCGCTTCGGCCTGCTGCGCGCCGTGCCGACGGCGTCCCTGGCCAGGGACCCGGCGCTGCGCGGACTCGGCCCCGATCCGATGGCCGCGCCGCCGCGCGGCGCCGACCTGCGCGTCGCGGCGCGCGGACTCCGCCTTGCGATCAAGCCGTTCCTGCTCGACCAGCGCCGCGTCGCCGGCATCGGCAACATCTACGCGAGCGAGATCCTGTTCCGGGCCGGCGTCAGCCCGCGCCTCCAGGCGGGCCGCGTGCGCGAGGCCGCGTGGGACGCGATCGCCAGGGAGATCCCGCGCGTGCTCGGCGAGGCGGTCGAGCGCCTGGGCACCACGTTCCGCAGCTACCGGACGCTGTGGGGCGAGCCGGGCGGATTCGGTGAGCAACTGCGGGTCTACGACCGCGCCGGGGCCCCGTGCTCCGTGTGCGGGCGCCCGATCCGGCGCATCGTCCAGGCGCAGCGCGCGACGTACTTCTGCCCGCACTGCCAGAGGGGCGGCGTGCCCCGCGCGCCGAGCGATTGAACGAGTTAGCTCCCGATTCCTGTCCAGCTTCCCAAAAATCGGTGGCCGCCCCTCCTTAGTCATTGCCCGGCGGCGGCGTGGCCCCTACTCTGGGGGCTTCGACCGGCCCGCCCCACGCGCTTCGTCTCCCGAAGCGACCCGGCGCCCGCCGATCTTTCTCCTTCTCGCTTCCAACACGGAGGTTGTCTTGACGTTCGCTTCGCTCGGGCTGCCCGCTCCGGTTCTCAAGGGAGTGCGCGCCGCGGGCCTCACGGAGGCGACCGCCATCCAGAGCAAGGCTATCCCCATCATCCTGCAGGGCAACGACCTCATCGGCGCGGCCCAGAGCGGGGCGGGGAAGACCGGCGCGTACTGCCTGCCCATCCTGGCGCGGCTGCTCGACGGCGGGTCGCGCCTGCGCGCGCTCGTGCTCGTGCCGACGCGCGAGCTGGCGCAGTACGTGGAGACCCGGGCGCGCGACTACGCGCGGTTCACCGACCTCAGGATCGGCGTGGTGTTCACCGGCGCGCCGCTCGCCACGCAGGAGCGCATGCTTCGCGAACAGGGCGTCGACATGCTCGTCGCCACGCCGGGACGACTGCTCGAACTGCACGGCCGCGGCTGTCTGAATTTCGCGGACGTCGAGATCCTCGTGCTCGACGAGGCCGACCGCATGGTCAGCCTGGGGCTCGGCCCCGACCTGCGCACGCTGCTCAAGCTGCTCCCCGAGACGCGGCAGACCGTGCTGTTCTCGGCGAACCTGCCGCCCGAGCTGAACCGCCTGGCGAAGGAAGCGCTGATCGAGCCGGTGCGCGTCGACGTCGGCCAGCCGGCGAAGCCGGCCGCGGGCATCACCCAGGCCGTGTATCCGGTGCCGCCGGGGCTCAAGTCCGATCTCCTCGACGAGATGCTTTCGCGCGCCGAGGTGCGCAGCACCGTCGTGTTCACGCGCTCGCGCCAGGCCGGCGAGAAGCTCATGCGCCTGCTGCAGCGCCGCGCGTACGCGGTCGCGGCGCTGGACGAGCATCTGAGCCAGGCCGAGCGCGAACAGGCGGTCGAGGACCTCAAGCGCGGCCGCGTGCAGATCCTGGTCGCCAGCAACACGTCGGCGCGCAGCCTGGACGTCGCGGGCATCGCGCACGTCGTGAACTTCGACGTGCCGCTCACCCCGGAAGACTACGTGCACCGCCTGGGCCGCGCCGGCAAGGGCGAGCCGGTCGGCGACGCGTTCACGCTGATGAGTCCGGAAGAGGCCAAGGAGGTGGCGGCCATCGAACGCTTCATGGGTCGCGCCATCCCGCGCGTCATGCTGCCCGACTTCGACTACGGTATGCGGCCCGGCGAGATCAAGCGGGTCGTGAGCTACGACGACGAGCCCGAGCGCGCGCGCAAGACGAGCGGGCTCGCCGTCGCCGCGGCGCGCATCGCGGGCGTCGGCAAGTCCACGGTGCGGTCGACGAACGGTCCGGTGCGCCCGGCGGCGACACGTCCCGCGGCGCCCGCGCGGCCCGCGGCGCCCGCCCGCCCGGCCGTGGCGAGCGCGTCCCGCCGCGGCCCGACCACCGGCGGCGGCGCGGCGCGTCCCAAGGCCCAGGCCTCGCGCGTGCGCGGCGCGACCGCGCGGCGCAGCGTGGCTTCCGTGGCCCGGCGCACCGTGCGGAAGAAGAAGTAGCGAGTGCCGACCTCCGTGCCTTTCGCCTCGCTCGGCCTGCCTCCTTCCGTTCTCCGCGGCGTGCGTGCGGCCGGCTACCAGCAGCCGACGCCGATCCAGCAGAAGGCCATTCCCATCATTCTCGAAGGCCACGACCTGATCGGCGCCGCGCAGACCGGCACCGGCAAGACCGCCGCGTTCCTGCTGCCGCTGCTCGCGCGCATGCTCGACGGCCCACCGTGGCTGCGCACGCTGATCCTCACCCCCACGCGCGAGCTCGCCGCCCAGGTCGAGACGAACGCGCGCGACTACGCGCGCTTCACCGGGCTGCGCGTCGGCGTGGTGTACGGCGGCGTTCCGATCGGTCCGCAGGAGCGCATGCTGCGCCAGGAGGGCGTCGACCTGCTGGTGGCGACGCCGGGCCGGCTGCTCGACCTGCACGGCCGGCAGAGCGTGAGCCTCGAGGACATCCAGTACCTGGTGCTCGACGAAGCGGACCGCATGGTCGACATGGGCTTCGCGCCCGACCTCGGACGCATCCTGAGACTGCTGCCGAAGAAGCGGCAGACGCTGCTGTTCTCGGCGACCATGCCGCCGGATCTCAACAAGGTCGCGAAGGACGCGCTCACCGATCCGCGGCGGCTCGACCTCGCGCCGCCGTCGCGCCCGGCCGCCGGCATCACCCAGGCCGTGTACCCGGTGCCGCGCGCGCTCAAGACCGATCTGCTCGACCTCATGCTCGGCCAGGACGAAGTCGGCAGCGCCATCGTGTTCACGCGCACCAAACACGGCGCCGACCGCCTGGCACGCCAGCTGCAGCGCCGCGGGCACACCGTCGCGCCGCTCCACGGCAACCGCACGCAGAGTCAGCGCGAGCGCGCGCTGCGCGACCTGAAGCGCGGGCGCATCCAGGTGCTGGTCGCGACCGACATCGCGTCACGCGGCATCGACGTCGACGGCATCTCGCACGTCATCAACTTCGACGTGCCGCACTCGCCGGAAGACTACGTGCACCGCATCGGCCGCACCGGGCGCGTGGACGCCGTCGGCGACGCGTTCACGCTGATGGGCCCCGAGGAGCAGAAGGACCTGACGGCGATCGAGCGCTTCCTGGGACGCGCCATCCCGCGCGTCACGCTGCCCGACTTCGACTACCACCGCCGCCCGACGCCGGAGCCGGCCGGCAGCCGCGGCGATCGCTTCGAGCGCGGCGAACGCGGCGAGCGCGGCGAGCGCGGTGAACGGGGACGCGCGCCGGCGCCACGCCCGGCCGCGCCCAGCGAGCCCATGCACGGCCGGCGCCCGAAGCCGGACGAAGGCCGCCGCCGCCGCCGGATGTAACGCACGGCGTCAGCGGGCGACGAGCGGCTCCCAGCCGATCACGCCCGGGTTCTGGACCTCGGCCCACTTCCGCGAAGCAAAATCCAGGACCGCGATGGCCGTGGGCGTGCGCGGCGCCGCCGCGACGACGAGCGCGTGCGCCGCGCCGGGCGCCGCCGCGAGCACGGCGTCTCCCGGATACGGCGCGTCGAGCACCGCGAACTCGCGCGCGCCGCGCGGGCACAGCGCGAGCTGCAGCGTGTGGTGCAGGCCGCTCCCCTGGCGCGCGACGAGCACGTCTCCGTCGCGGCCGACGACGAGCTGGTCCGGCACGAACGGCGGCAGCGGCAGGCCGGCCGCGCCCGAATCGGGAGGCGCCAGCCACAGCAGGCTGTCCTTCGTCACCGCCGCCACGGCGGGCTTGCCCAGCGCCTCGAGCATGGCCGCGATCGACGTCGACGCGTGCATCTCGCGGCGCTCGCCGTCCGCCGCGTGGCGGAACACGTCGCGGTCCGAGACCCACCACAGCGCGTCCTGCCTGGGCACCGCGCCGATCCACAGGATCGCGCCGTCGGCTTCGATCTCGGCGTGCACCGCGGCGTCGTCGCTGCGCACCGCGAGCACGCGGTGGCCGTCGATCCACCACACGCGCGTCACGCTCGACGCCAAGCGCTTGTTCGCGGTCAGCCCGCCCGCGCCGTAGAGCCGCCAGCTGCCCCGTGCCGTGTAGCCGAGCAGCCAGTCCTCCTCGGTGTGGCGCTCGACCGGCACGACCGCGTTCATGAGCATGAGCGGCGCCGGCTCGAGCGACGACAGCGAAATGGGCACGGCGTGGCTGAGGCGCAGCACGCCCGAGCCGTCGGGCATGGCCTGCACCGTTCCGTCGCCGTCGCCGTACACGAGCGCCTCGCCGCGCGCCGACCAGGCGATCGGGTTGCACGTGCGCCGCAGCTGCATGATCGACGGCGAGACGAGGCGCGCGCCGCGGATCACCGGATCGTTCGTCGTCGGCTGGTCGGACTCGAAGATGTGCGAGTTGTAGCGCGTCGGGCGCAGGCCTTCGTAACGCGCCTGCAGTTCGGGCGCATGACCGTTCGGCCCGAAATCCGCGAGCCACAGCGACGTGCTGTCCTGGTCCTGATCGCGCGCCAGCCACGCCGCGCGGCGTCCGTCCGGGCTCACGACCAGGCGCACGACGTGCTCGTGCCCGGGCGCCTGCCAGGCCGTGTCGCGGCTCGAGAGGTCGAACGGGGCGCGCCACACGCCACCGTCCGCCGCGAGGAACAGCACCGAGTCGGTGTCCCCGGCGAACGCCTCGCTCCACGTCGCGCTCGGCAGCGAACTCGCGGTCGCCTTGTGGGGGCGGCTGTCGGCGGCGTCGAGCCGCGTCCCCGGGCCGAGACCCAGCACGACGACCGCGAGCGCGGCCGCGAGGGCGCCGCCGCGCGCGAGGCCCGGGCGGCCGCTCACGGCGCTTCCACCCGGCGCGGCACTTCGCCGGACGCCCACGCGAACGCGTCGCGCGCCGCGGCGGCGTCGGCCGCCGAGGCCTGCACGAAGTCCGGCGAGCCCCCGCCCTTGCCGTGCGTGCGCGCCAGCAGGTCGGGCACGAGCGTCTTGAGATCGCCGGCGCCGGCCTTGGCGCGACCCGCGATCACGACCGGCTCGGGCGCGGCCACGCCGATCACGACCCACGGCGCTCCGGCCTCCAGGCACTTGAGCGCGAGCAGCCGCGCCTCGTCACGCGGGCGCGACTCGAGGAACGCCGCGACGCCGCGCGGCGGATCGCCCACGCGCTCCTTCGCCTCGGCCACGGCCAGCACGCCGCTCAGCTCGCGCACGCGGCGCTCCAGCGTGTCACGCTCGGCGGCCGCGCGCTCGAGGTGCGCGATGAGATCACGATCCTTGAGCGTGCGTCGCTTCGCGGCCTCGAGCAGCGCCTCGGTGCGCCAAGCGTGATCGCGCAGCGCGCGCGCCCCGCACAGGAACTCGAAGCGCAGGTTGCCGCGCACGCGCTCCCAGCGCACGACCTTGATCACGCCCACTTCCCCGGTGCGCCGCGTGTGCGTGCCGCCGCACGCCGAGACGTCCCAGTCCGGCACTTCGACGATGCGGATGCGACCGCTCACCGCCGGGGGCTTGCGCAGGCGGAAGCGTTTCACGCCTTCGTCGTCGACCCAGTGCAGCGCGATCGGGCGGTCCTCCCACACGACGCGATTCGCGGCCTCCTCGACGCGCTCCAGCGTGCGCCAGTCCATGTCGCCGCGCGCCACTTCGATGACGCTGCGCTCGTCGCCCAGCGTCGACGACAACGTCGCCGCGTCCAGTACGCGCTCGAACGCGGCCGACAGCACGTGCTGGCCGGTGTGCTGCTGCATGGCGTCGAAGCGCCGCTCCCAGTCGATCGTCCCTTCCAGAGCCTCGCCCGCCGCCGCGCCCGCCGACTCCACGACGTGCCACACGCGGCCGTCGTCGTCGGACTGCACGTCGAGCACCGGGCTCGCGCCCAGGGAGCCACGGTCGGCCTGCTGCCCTCCGCTCTCGGGGTAGAAGTACGTTCGCTCCAGCTCGAGGGCCGGCCGCCCGGCGAACGCGCCGACCTCGCGCACGCGCGCCGCGAAGCGCGTCGTGTACGCGTCGTCGTAGTACAGGCGCTCGGAACCGGTCGAGGGCGTCATCCGCGCCGCCTCAGGCCGTACGTGCGCAGCTTGCGCCACAGCGTCGTGCGCGAGATGCCGAGCTGCCGCGCGGCGCTCGTGGCATTGCCGCGATGCCGGTCGAGGACGCGGCGGATGTGCTCCTTCTCGACGTCGGCCAGCGACCAGGCGAGCCGCGCGTCCTCCCCGGACCCCGCCGCGACCGCCGTGCCGTCCACCGGCAACGGCCCTGCGGCGCTCGAGCCGGCGACGGCGGGCAGCTGGCGCGGCGCGACCACCGACGTCGGCAACTCGGCGAGACCGATGACGTCGCCGTCGGCGACCGCGGCCGCGTGCTCGACCGCGTTCTCCAGCTCGCGCACGTTGCCCGGGTAGTCGTAGCGCTCGAGCGCGCCCATGGCCTCCGGCGAGAAATGCAGCTGGGCGCGGCCCCAGCGGCGCGCGAGCCGGTCGAGGAAATACGACGCGAGCAGGCCGATGTCCTCGCGCCTTTCGCGCAGCGGCGGCAGCTCGATCTGCACGACGTTCAGCCGGTAATACAGGTCGCTGCGGAAACGCCCGGCGGCGACGTCGGCCAGCAGGTCGTGGTGGGTCGCGGCGATGACGCGGATGTCGACCACGCGCGAGACGCTGTCGCCGAGCCGGCGCACCTCGCTGCTCTCCAGCGTGCGCAGCAGCTTGACCTGGGTCGCGATCGGCATGTCGCCGATCTCGTCGAGGAACAGCGTGCCGCCGTCCGCCTCCTCGACGAGGCCGCGGCGATCCACGTTCGCGCCGGTGAACGCACCACGCTGGTAGCCGAACAGTTCGCTCTCCATCAGCGATTCGGGCAGCGCGCCGACGTTCACGGCGACGAACGGCCCCTGGGCGCGACGCGACTGGAGGTGGAGCGAGCGCGCCACCAGCTCCTTGCCGGTGCCGCTCTCCCCCAGCAGGAGCACGGTGCTGTCGGTGGGGGCGACCTTGGCCACCAGCCGGAACACGCGGCGCATGCGCGCGCTGGTCCCGACGATGCTCTCAAAATGGGGCTGAGCCGCGGGCGGAAGGTCGGTCGTGCCGCGAGCGCGGCCCGTGCTTCGGACCTGGGAAGCCGTCATGGAGAGCCCGCGTGAGTCAGTAGAGGAGCTTCGGCGCGTCGAACCGTTTCAAATTGCCACGCTGGGCCCGCGCGGTCAAGGCGGCTCGGCTCGGGGACGAGCACGGGCGCGCTCGTTTCCCGTGCTGGACGTCGCGCTCCGCCTACGACTCGAGCATCGGCTCCCCGCCCGGTGGAGGCGGTGGCGGCGCCGGCAGCGCCTCGCTCTGCCGGTCGTGCGCTTCCTCGACCTCGACCAGGCGCAGGTAGAAGAACGTCCACGCGTACTGGATGACGGGCGTGATCGCCACCGTCGCCAGGCTGAACACTGCGACCCAGATGCCGAGCGAAACGTCGCGCCACACGAGCGACGCCGACGCCACCAGGAATGCCGCGCCCAGCGCCAGGAGCACCGAGACCACCACCATCTCGAGCCACCGCTCGAAACGGTTGCGCGCGAGGCGGAACGAGTGACGGAACGCGTTCGTCAGGTTCGCCTGGTTCAGCACGACGTCCTCGGTGGCGAACGCGAGTTGGTAGCCGAGGAACAGCCCGGGCACGATCAGGAACAGGGTGGCGATGCCGATCGCCGCGTTGCGCACGGTCTCGGTGAGCATGAGCCACGGCACGCGGCGCAGGCCGGTCGCGTAGCACTCGAGCGCCGGCGCCGGTCGCATCGTCAGCGGCGTGTTGAACACCGAGCGCGCGCGCACTCGCAGCATGGCGCCGACCACGACGAGCACGAGGAAGTCGCCGAGCAGGGCGACGCTGCGCAGCATCAGCACGTGACCCGGCCGGTCCGTCTCGTCGAGCGGCGGCAACACGGCCTGCGCGATGATCCACGGCGCGCGCAGCACGAGCGGCACGATGAGCGAGTGGAGCGCGTCGCGCCGCACGCTCAAGTCGAACGCGAGCGCGAAAGCGTGGCGCGTCGAGACGGGGCGGCGCAGTCGGGGCGGGCTGGACATGGGAATGCCCCGGCGAATGCCGAGGCCGAATTGACACTATGGAGGGCCCTCCCTAATGTCAAGACACGATGCCGCGCAAGCTCTCCCACCTCGACGCCTCGGGTCGCGTGCGCATGGTCGACGTGGGCGCGAAACGCGTGACGGCGCGGCAGGCCGAAGCCCGCGGTCGCGTGTTCATGAGCCCGGCCACGCTGGAGCGGCTGCGCGAGGGCCGCACGCCGAAGGGCGACGTGCTCACGACCGCGCACCTCGCCGGCGTGATGGCCGCCAAGCGCACCGCCGAGCTGATTCCCCTCGCCCACGCGCTGCCGCTCGACGGCGTGCATCTGACGTTCTCGTTCGACGACGATCCAGCCTCGGTAGCCATCGCTGCGCGCGTGCGCACGCGCGGTCGAACGGGCGTCGAGATGGAGGCGCTCACCGCCGTCACCGTGGCCGCGCTCACGCTCTACGACATGCTGAAGGCGGTGGACCGAGGCATGGTGCTCGGCGAGATCGCGTTGTGGGAGAAGCGCGGAGGACGCAGCGGTGTCTACCGTCGCCGGCCCTAGGGCGCTGACGTTCGGCGAGGCGCGCGCCCGCGTCATGGCCGCGGTGCGCGCGCTGCCGCCCGAGACCGTGCCGCTCGCCGAGGCGCGCGGGCGCGCGCTCCGGCGCGCGGATCCGGCCGGGCACGACCTGCCGCCGTTCCGCAACGCGTCGATGGACGGCTACGCGGTCGTCACCCAGGACCTGGCGGGCGCCACGACCGCCGCACCGGTCACGCTGCCGGTCTCGGAAGTCCTGCCGGCCGGGCGCGTCGCGTCGCGGCCGGTGCGGCGCGGCGAGGCCATGCGCATCATGACCGGCGCCCAGGTGCCGGACGGCGCGAACGCGGTCGTCGCGTTCGAGGACTGCACGCGCCTCGACGACGCGGCACCGGAACGCGTGCGCTTCACGCGCCCGGCGCGCCACGACGAGAACATCCGGCCGGCGGGGCGCGACCTGCGCGAAGGCGAGATGCCGCTGACCGAGGGCCGCGAGCTGTCGGCGTACGACCTGGGTCTGCTCGCCGCGCTCGGCGAAGCGCGACTGCGCGTCGGCCCGCGCGCGCGCGTCGGCATCCTGTCGACCGGCGACGAGCTGCTGGACGTCGACCAGGCGCTCAAGCCCGGCGCGATTCGCGACAGCAACCGCCCCATGCTCGCGCTGCTGGCCGAGGAGTGCGGCGCCGTGGTCACGCTCAGCGAACGCGTGCGCGACGAGCCGCGGCTCGTCGTCGAGCGGGTGCGCGCGGCGCTCCCGCGCTGCGACGTCCTGTTCACGATCGGCGGCGTGTCGGCCGGCGACTTCGACCCGGTGAAGCAGGGCCTGGCCGATCTCGGCGCGATCGAACTGTGGCGCGTCGCGATGAAGCCGGGGCGGCCGCAGGCGTTCGGGGCCCCCGACGGCAAGCTGTTCTTCGGCCTGCCCGGCAATCCGGCTTCCGTGGCATGCGTGTTCGAGATGCTGGCGCGGCCGGCGCTGCGCGCGCTCATGGGCCACGCCGACGTGGAGCGGCCGCGGCTGATCGTGCACAGCACGCAGGCGGTGCCGTCACGCGAGGGCCGCACCGACTTCGTGCGCGTCACGCTCGAGCGGCGCGACGAGGCGTGGTGGGCGACCGCCGCGGGCGATCAGGTCTCGGGGCACCTGACGCCGCAATCGCGCGCCCACGCCCTGCTCGTCGTCGACGACGCGCGCGCCGCGCTCGCGCCCGGCGACCGGGCCGAGGCCGTCGTGCTGCGCTGGCCGGCGTTCGCGAGCGCGTGAGCCGCCCGCGACGGGGCGGCGCGCCGGAGTCGCGGTCCGCGAAGGCGCGGCCCATCGGCGCGGCGCCCTTCCCGCCGCTGCCCGTGTCCCATCCGGCGTTCCTCGGCGTTCTCGCCATCGCCGCGCTCGCGGTCGCCGGCTCCGTCGCGTTCCGCATGTTCGATCCCGACGCGTGGCAGCACCTCGCGGTCGGGCGCGCGCTGTGGGCGCTGCACCACGTGCCGACGACCCAGGTCTGGGTCTGGCCGACGTACGGCGCGCCGTCGGTCACGCCGTCGTGGGCGTTCCGCGCGCTGCTCTGGCCGTTCTACGCGGCGGGCGGCGACTGGGGACTGTTCGGGTGGCGCGCGCTGACCGGACTCGCGACGTTCGCGCTCGCCGTGCTCGCCGCGCGCCGCCTCGGGGCGCGCGGCGTGACGCCGTTCGTGATTGCGGTGCTGGCCGCCCTCACCTGGCGGCACCGCTCGCAGGTGCGACCGGAGACGCTCGCCTCCGTCCTGCTCGCGCTCGAGCTGTGGCTGCTCGAGAGCGCGCGCAGCGGAGCGCCGCGCCGCGCGTTCGCCGTCGCGCCGCTGCTCGGGCTGTGGGCGAACGTGCACGTGTCGTGGACGATCGGGTTCGTCGTGCTCGCCGCCTACCTCGGGGACGCGGCGCGCGCAGCCTGGGGTGCGCAGCGCGGCGCCACTGCGCGCGACGGCGTCCGCGTCTCGCTCCGCGCTCTCCTGCTCGTCTTTCTTGCGGGCGCGGCCGCGTGTTTCGTGAACCCCTCGGGGGCCCGCGGCCTGGCCGAGCCGTTTCAATACGCGCTCTTTTGGCGCGGCCAGCCGCTGTACCGGACCATCGCCGAACTCGCGCCGTTCGACGTGCGCGCCGAGTGGCGCACCGGACTGCCGCTGCTGCTCGCCGGCTGGCCCCTGCTCGCCGTGTGGCGCGCGGTGGCGCGGCGCCGGCTCGACTGGGCGGAGGCCGTGCTGGTCGTCGCGTTCGGCGCGTTCACGCTCACGGCCCAGCGCTTTGCCGGGTTCTTCGCGATCGCGGCCGTGCCGTTCGTGTCGCGCGACGTGGGCGAGACGTGGTTTGCGACCGCGCGGCCGCGCGCCCTGTCCCGTCCGACGGCGCGCGCCGTCGCCGCCGTCGCGTGCATACTCGCGCTCGGCGCCGCGGAGTGGACGAGGCCCGATCTGCGTCCCGGCATCGGCTTCGACCTCTCGGCGACGCCGGTCGCCGCCGCCGACTTCATGGCCGCGGAGGGTCTCGGCGGGCGGCTGTTCAACGAGTACTACAACGGCGGGTACCTGCTGTGGCGCTTCTGGCCCGACCGGCGCCGGCTGCCGTTCATGGACATCCATCAGAGCGGTCGCGAGGACGACCGCGCGCTCTACCCCTATGTGTTCGCGGACCCCGACGCGTGGCGGCGCCTCGACGAACGCCGTCACTTCGACCTCGCGCTCGTCGACGCGAACGTCGCCGCCATCCCCGGCGACCGGCTGCTCGACGTGATGGACGCGGACTCGAGTTACGCGCTCGTGTTCAGCGACGACGTGGCCTGCCTGTACGCGCGGCGCGACGGCGCGTGCCGCGACGCGGCGCGGCGCCTGGCGTTCCAATGGGTGCCGGGGGGCGATGCGCGCATGGAGGAACTCGGCCCGCAGGCGGCGCGCGACACCGCGCTGCGCGCCGGGCTGGAGCGCGAACTCGCGCGCCAGATCGCGAGCTCGCGCCGGCACGCGCGGGCGTCCGTGCTGCTCGCCGGCCTCCGGCTGCTGGACGGCCGGCCCGACGAGGCGACGCGCACACTCGAGGAAGCCGCCGCCGCGCGCCCCGACGCGCCGGTCGTGCACCAGCGCCTCGGCGAGCTGGCGCTCGGCCGCGGCGACGCGGCGCGCGCGCTCGAGGAATTCGCGACGGAGCGCGCGATCAGCGGCCCGAGCGCCGCGCTCGAGAAGGACGAAGCGGAGGCGCGCCGGCGTCTCGCGCGCTGAAACCCTCGCGTCACGCGGAGCGCAGGACACCCGCGAGCCGGGCGGGCGGCGCGCCGCGCACGGCGCGCTCGGTTACAGCAGGCCGACGACGGAGCGCTGCGCCTGCATCAGCAGGTCGTGGGCGGCCACGCCCCACCACAGGGTGAGCGCGAGGCTGGCGAGCAGCGCGACGACCGCGGGCGCGGCCCAGTTCACCTGCGTGGGCTCACTCTTCGGCTCGTCCATGTACAACGCGACGGTCACGCGCAGGTAGTAGAACACCGACACCACGCTGTTCAGCACGCCGATGATGACGAGCGGCACCAGCCCGGCGCGCAGCGCGACACCGAACAGGTACACCTTGCCCATGAAGCCGGCCGTCGGCGGAATGCCGCCGAGCGACAGCATGAACAGCGTGAGCGCGATGCCGAGCAGCGGGTGGCGGAAGCCGAGGCCATTCAGGTCCGAGACGTTGACGCGCTCGTCGTGGCCGCGACCGAGCAGCGTCAGCACGCCGAACGCGCCCAGGTTCATCACGGAATACACGGCCAGGTAGAACAGCGCGGCGGAGGCGCCCTGCGGCCCGCCCGCCACGACCGCGACGAGCACGTAGCCGGCGTGCGCGATGCTCGAGTAGGCGAGCATGCGCTTGAGATTGACCTGGAGCAGCGCCGAGACGTTGCCCACGGTCATCGTCAGCACCGCGATCACCGAGAGCAGCGTGCCCCAGTGCGCGTGCACTCCGGCCAGCGCGTGCAGCACGACGCGCAGCAGCGCCGCGAACCCCGCGGCCTTGGCGCCCGCCGACATGAACGCGGTGACCGTGGTCGGCGCGCCCTCGTAGGCGTCCGGGGTCCACATGTGGAACGGCACGGCCGAGACCTTGAACGCCAGACCGACGAGCAGCAGCAGCCCGCCGATCACGAGCAGCGGATTCGCGCCGAGCGGCGAGTCGGCGACGAACGCGGCCATCCGCGTGAGGTTCGTGGTCCCCGTCGCGCCGTACAGCAGCGCGATGCCGTACAGCAGGAATCCGCTCGCGAACGCGCCGAGCAGGAAGTACTTGAGCGCGGCCTCGTTGGATTCGAGCTGCGAGCGGCGGAACCCGACCATGACGTACAGCGCGAGCGACATGAGCTCGAGCCCGAGGAAGATCGTGATCAGGTCGTTCGACGCGGCCATCAGGATCATGCCCAGCGTCGAGCTGAGCAGCAGCGCGTAGTACTCCGCCTGATTGATGCGCGTGCGCTTCACGTAATCCCACGACCACAGGACGGCGAGCGCGGCGATCGACAGGAACAGTAGCGTGAAGAACACCGTGAAGCCGTCGTGCACGAACATCCCGCCAAAGAGCGAGCGCGCCGCGCCGCGCGCGCGGAACACGGAGGCGCCGGCGGCGGCGAGCGTGAGCAGCGACACGATGGCGCCGCGGCTGGAGCCGGGACGCGCCGGCAGGAGCTCGAGCAGCAGCAGGACGAGCAGGCCCGCCGACAACGCCATCACCGCGCCCAGCGCGAACCAGTCGACGGGCAGCAGATGGGGCGCCGCGAACACGTTCATCGCGCGCCCTCCACGTCGGCCGGCGCCGTCTCCAGCGCCTGGGGTTTCACGTTCGCGCTCATCACGGCGCGCATCTGGCTCAGCTCCAGCGTGCGCTCGAGTGCGGGCGTCATGCGGTCGAGGAACGGCTGCGGGGCGACGCCCATCCACACGATCAGCAGCAGCAGCGGCGCGAACACGAGGCGCTCGCGCCCGGACAGGTCGCTCAGCTTCTCGTTCTCGGCGTGCGTCACGGGACCGAACATGACGCGCTGGAACATCCACAGCATGTACAGCGCCGACAGGATGACCCCGCTCGCCGCCCACGCGGCCCACGCCCAATTCGTGCGGAACGCGCCGAGCAGCACCAGGAACTCGCCGACGAAGCCGTTCGTACCGGGCAGGCCGATGGACGACAGCATGACGACGAGGAACACGGACGCGAACACCGGCAGCGGCTTCCACAGCCCGCCGAAGTCGGCGATGGCACGCGTGTGGCGGCGCTCGTAGATGACGCCGACGAGCAGGAACAGGGCGCCCGTCGACACGCCGTGGTTCAACATCTGCATGAGCGAGCCGGCGAAGCCCTGCACGTTCATGGCGTACAGCCCGAGCATGCAGAAGCCGAGGTGGCTGACCGACGAATACGCGACGAGCTTCTTGAGATCCGGCTGGACCATCGCGACGAGCGCGCCGTACAGGATGCCGATGATGGCCAGCGTCACCACCCACGGCGCCGCCGTGTGCGACGCGTTCGGGAACAGCGGAATCGCGAAGCGCAGGAAACCGTACGTGCCCATCTTCAGCAGCACGGCCGCCAGGATCACGGAGCCGGCCGTCGGCGCCTCGACGTGCGCGTCGGGCAGCCAGGTGTGGAACGGGAACATCGGCACCTTGATGGCGAACGCGAGTGCGAACGCCAGGAACAGCCACATCTGCGTGGCCGGCGCGATGGGCAGGCGGTAGAACGCGTCCAGGTCGAACGTCACGATGCCGGTCGCGTTCCTCTGCAGGAAGTACAGCCACAGGATCGCGACGAGCATCAGCACGCTGCCCGCCATCGTGTACAGGAAGAACTTGACCGCCGCGTACACGCGGCGCTGCCCGCCCCACACCCCGATCAGCAGGTACATGGGCACGAGCATCGCTTCCCAGAACACGTAGAACAGCAGCAGGTCGAGCGACAGGAACGTCCCGAGCATGCCCGCTTCCAGCACGAGCAGCAGCGCGAAGAACTCGCGCGGCCGCTTGTCGACCGCGGTCCACGCGCCGATCACGGCGATCGCCGTCAGCACGGTCGTGAGCAGCACGAGCAGCGCGCTGATGCCGTCCGCGCCCAGGTGGTAGCTGGCGCCGAGGCCGGGGATCCAACGGTGCCGCTCCTCGAACTGCCAGCCGGGCTGGGCCGGCACGAGCCGCCACCACAGCGGCAGCGAGAACGCGAGTTCGGCGAGCGCGACGACGGTCGCCCACAGGCGCACGGCGCGGTGTGCCGTGGCCGGCAGCAGCGCCACCAGCGCCGCGCCGATCAGCGGGAAGAACACGAGCCACGTCAGCCAGGGAAACGTCATTCGCTCAATGCCTCAGGAAGTGCAGCAGGAGCGCCGCCACGCCGAGCGCGAAGAACAGCGCGTACGTGCCAACGAAGCCGGTCTGGAACAGGCGCAGGAGCGCGGACACGCCCTCGAGCGTGTAGCCCACGCCGTTCACCGCGCCGTCCACGATCACGGAATCCCAGAAGCGCCAGCACCAGCCGGCCAGCGCGGCCAGCGGGCGCACGACGATCGCGTCGTAGAACTCGTCGACCCAGTACTTGTGCAGCCACATCCGTTGCAGCGGCGCGAAGCGCTCCTGCAGCGCGGTGCCGCTCTCGGGCTTCTGCAGGTACAGCCGGAACGCGACGACGATGCCGGCCACGGCGGCCACGATCGAGACCGCGATGAGCGCCCACTCCGTGCCGGCGGGCAGCGCGTGCGGCGCCTCGGCGCCGGACGCGAACACCGGGCGCAGCCAGCGCTCGAACGCGTGGCCGCCCTCCTGCATCGGCGGTCCGACCCAGCCGCCGACGATCGACAGCGCGGCGAGCACGACGAGCGGCGCGATCATCGAGCGCGGGGACTCGTGCAGATGGTGCTCGGCCTCGTGCGACAGCCGGGAGGGCCCGCGGAAGCACAGGATGTACAGGCGGAACATGTAGAACGCCGTGATCACCGCGCCCACGACGCCCACCAGCCATACGCCGGGATGTCCGTTCGCGAACGCCGCGGACAGGATCTCGTCCTTGCTGAAGAAGCCCGCGAACGGCGGGATGCCGGCGATGGCGATCGTGGCCACGAGCATCGTGGCGTGCGTCCACGGCAGGCGCGACGACAGCCCACCCATGCGCCGCAGGTCCTGTTCGTCGGACAGCGCGTGGATCACGGAGCCCGCGCCGAGGAACAGCAGGGCCTTGAAGAACGCGTGCGTCATCAGGTGGAAGATGCCGGCCGTGAACGCGCCGACGCCGCACGCCATGAACATGTAGCCGAGCTGGCTCACGGTCGAGTACGCGAGCACGCGCTTGATGTCGTTCTGGGCGATGCCGATGGTCGCAGCGAACAGGGCCGTCGCCGCGCCGATCACCGCCACGACTTCGAGCGTGGTCGGGGCCAGCTGGAACAGCACGTGGCAGCGCGCCAGCATGTACACGCCGGCGGTGACCATGGTCGCGGCGTGGATGAGCGCCGACACCGGGGTCGGGCCCTCCATGGCGTCCGGCAGCCACACGTACAGCGGGATCTGCGCGCTCTTGCCCGTAGCCCCCAGGAACAGCAGCAGCGTCGCCGTCGTGATGACGGCGCCGCCCAGCGGGAACACGTGCGGCGCCGCGGCGAACACGCGCTCGTAGTTCAGGCTGCCGCACCACGCGAACAGCATGAACATGCCGAGCAGGAAGCCGAAGTCGCCGATGCGATTCACGACGAACGCCTTCTTGCCCGCCTCGCCGGCGGCCGGCCGCTCGTACCAGAAGCCGATCAGCAGGTACGAGCACAGGCCCACGCCCTCCCAGCCCACGAACATCAGAAGGAAGTTGTCCGCCAGCACGAGCGTCAGCATGGCGAACATGAACAGGTTCAGATACAGGAAGAAGCGCCGGAACGACGCGTCGTGCGCCATGTAGCCGGTGCTGTACACGTGGATGAGGAACCCGACGCCCGTGACCACGAGCACCATGACCGCCGACAGCGGGTCGAGCATGAACGAGACGTCGGCGCGGAACTCGCCGACGCGCATCCACGTGTACGCGTTCTCGACGAGCACGCGCGCCGATTCCGGGAGCGACGCCAGCGTCACGACGGCGCGCAGCGCGAACAGGAACGCCGCGCCGACGGCGCCGCACGCCAGCCACGCGGTGCCGCGGCGCCCGAGCCGGTCGCCGAGCAGCAGGTTCAGAGCGACCGCCGCGAGCGGCAGGGCGGGAACGATCCACAGGAGGGGCAGGGTCACCGGGCGGCCGTCATCCCTTCAGCAGGTTGATCTCGTCCACGAACACGGTCTCGCGCAGACGGAACAGGTTCACGATGATGGCCAGCCCGACCGCGACTTCGGCGGCGGCCACGGTCATCACGAAGAACACGAACACCTGGCCGTCCACGGAGTCGAGCGCGCGCGAGAACGCCACGAACACCAGGTTCGCGGCGTTCAGCATCAGCTCGATGGACATGAAGATGACGAGCGCGTTGCGGCGCACGAGGACGCCGATGATGCCGATTCCGAACAGCACGGCGCTCAGCGTCAGGGACCACGACAACGGAATCATGACCCGCCTCCCCTGGTGAGATCCGGCGGCGGCGCGGCCGGCGGCGCGGCGGCGCCGCGCCCGCGGCCGATGACGATGACGCCGACCATGGCGACGAGCAGCAGGATGGACGTGATCTCGAACGGAAACAGATAGCGCGTGTACAGCGCCTCACCCACGGCCTGCGTGTTGCCCGGGTGCAGCGGCGCGATCGGGTGGGCATCCGGGCCCGGGAACCAGCGGCGTCCGGCGAGGAGCAGCCCCTCGGCCACGACGAGCGCGCCGATCACCCAGCCGAGCGCGCGGCGCATCGCGATCTGCACGCCGCTCTCCACGTCGTGGCTCAAGTTCAGGTACATGATGACGAACAGGAACAGCACCATGATCGCGCCGGCGTACACGATGATCTGGACCATCCCGACGAACTCGGCGCCGAGCAGCAGGTAGATGCCGGCCAGCGAGCAGAACGCGAGCACGAGGAACAGGGCGCTCGTCACCGGATTGCGATGGATGACGACCATCAGCGCCGAGGCCACGAGCAGCGCGGCGAAGCCCAGGAACAGGAACGGCGTCACGCGTTCCCCCCGGTCAGCGTGATGGCCAGCGCGGTGAGCACGATGTTCGCGAGCGACAGCGGCAGCAGGACCTTCCAGCCCAGGTTCATGAGCTGGTCGTAGCGCAGTCGCGGATACGTCCAGCGCACCCAGATGAAGAAGAACAGCAGCGCCGCGAGCTTGAGCAGGAACCACACGATGCCGAGCATCTGAGGTCCCGGGCCGTTCCAGCCGCCGAGGAACAGCGTGACCGCGATGCAGCTGATCGAGATCACGTTCATGAACTCGCCGAGGAAGAACAGGCCGAACTTCATGCTCGAGTACTCGATGTGGAAGCCCGCGATCAGCTCGCCCTCGGCCTCCGGCAGGTCGAAGGGCGCGCGGTTCGTCTCGGCGAACGCCGTGATCATGAAGATCACGAACGCGAGCGGCTGGAACAGCACGTTCCA
Organism: Saccharimonadaceae bacterium (SeqCode); assembly: GCA_035494735.1. GTDB lineage: Bacteria > Eisenbacteria > RBG-16-71-46 > RBG-16-71-46 > RBG-16-71-46 > DATJGS01. The sequence continues at coordinate 1,970 of DATJGS010000018.1, read as the reverse complement.
CGCCGGAATCGCCAGCGGTCCCAGGTGCATGACACGCGCCTGCGCGTGCACGATGTCGACGAGCGACAGCGACCCCGCGAGCAGCAGGACGCCGATGGTCGACAGCCCCATCGCCAGCTCGTACGAGATCATCTGCGCCGACGAGCGCAGGCCGCCGAGCAGCGCGTACTTGTTGTTCGAGGCCCAGCCGCCGAGCGTGATCGCGTACACGCCGAGGCTCGACATGGCGAAGAACAGCAGCAGGCCGACGTTGAGGTCGGTGCCGACGAGCGCGTCGCCCGGCCCGAACGGGATGATCACGAACGTGACGAGCGCCGGGATGACCGCGAGCATCGGCGCGATGTGGAAGATCACCTTGTTCGCGTCGGTCGGGATGAACTCTTCCTTGAAGAACAGCTTCAGCACGTCGGCGATCGGCTGCAGCAGTCCGAGCGGTCCGACGCGATTCGGCCCGGTGCGCGCCTGCATGTGTCCGGCGATCTTGCGCTCGGCGTAAATGAGGTACGAGACGATCCCGAGCATCCCGTTCAGGATGATCATGATCTTGACGAAGGCCCAGAACGCGGTGGAGAGGACGGGATTCTGGAAGAGCGCGTCCATGCGCCTCACACCCCCGCGGTCGCGGCGGCCCGGGCCACCTTGACCCGGAGCCCGGCGCCGCTCGGGGCGCCCAGCCGGTTGAGCTCGACGCCGGGAAGCGCGTAGGGCAGGAACACCGCGCCCACCGGCACTTCGTCGTCGAGCCGGACGGCGACGCGCAGCTTCCCGGACGGGCCCGCGATCTCGATGGCGTCGCCTTCCGCGAGGCCGAGGCGCGCGGCCTCTTCGGGATGGAGCGCGGCCTTCGCCTCGCCCGCCAGCTTCACGAGCGTCGCGCCGCGGTGCGTGAGACTGCCCTGCTGGAACAGCGTGCCGCCCGACAGCAGCGCCAGGCCCTCGCCGCGCGGCGCGGCGCCTTCGGCCGGCGCGGCGAAGCGCGGCGCGAGCGGCGTCTCGAGCGCCCACTGCGGCCCGAGCGGCAGCAGCTGCGCCCAGCTCGATCCGCGGTAGCCGGGGACCAGACGCGCGATCTCGCGGAACACGTCCTCGGCCGTGCGGTAGTTCCACGACGCGCCGAGCCCGCGCGCGACGGCCTGGAACACCTCCCAGTCGGCGCGCGATCCGCGGCGCGGCGACAGCGCGCGCGCGGAACGCTGCAGGCGTCGCTCGCAGTTCACGGCCACGCCTTCCTTCTCCGGGAACGCGGCGGCCGGGAACACGACGTGCGCCTGGCGGGCGGTGTCGGTCAGGAACAGCTCGTTCACGATCACGAGGTCGCACTGCGCGAGCGCGCGCTCGGCGAGCGCGCGATCCGGTGCGCTGCGCAGCCAGTGGTCGGACACGATCCACAGCGCGCGCACGCGGCCTTCGGCGGCGGCGGCCAGGATCTCGGGCGCGGAGAGGCCCGCGGCCTCGGGCAACGCGCCGCCCCACTGCGGCTCGAACGCGCGGCGCGCCTCGCGGTCGTCCGCCGCGCCGTACCCCGGCAGGCGGTCGGGCACGAGACCCATGTCGAGCGCGCCCTGGCTGTTGTGGTGGGGGCCGCAGTACATCACGGACGACGTCTCCGTGGTGATCGCGCCCGTCGCCCACGCCAGGTTCTCGAGGGCCTGGAGCAGCGCCGCGGCCTGCGGATGCTCGACGACGCCGCGCCCGAACACGATGGCTTTCTTCTTCGCGGCGACGAGTCGCGCGGCCGCGGCGGAGATCTCGGCGGCGGGCACGCCCGTCGCGTCGGCGGCCGGCGACGACCCGAGCGAGCCTTTGAGCGCGGCGAGCGCGGACGCGACGTCGGCCGGCGCACCGACCGGAACTTTCGCCTCGAGCGCGGCGCGGGTCAGCGCGTTGAGCAGCGCGAGCTCCGTGCCGGGGCGCAGCGCGAGCCAGCTCCCGTGGAACTTGCCGCGCGCCAGCTTCACGCGGCGCGCGTG
>DATJGS010000017.1:0-14024 GCA_035494735.1 Saccharimonadaceae bacterium (SeqCode) | reverse complement strand
GGCGATGATGGACTTCTCGCAAACCAAGCTGCGCATCGAGCGGGCGTCGCTCAACAACCTCATCCAGCGCTCGCTCGAGGTCGCCCGCGTGCAGAAGAAGGCGGCCGGCGTGGAGTGGGTGGTGAGCCTCGCCGACGGTCTGCCGGAGATGGAGATCGACCAGGGTCAGATCCAGCAGGTGCTGATCAACCTCATGATCAACGCCGTCGACGCCATGGTCGACGCCGGCGTGGAGCGCAAGGTCGTGACCATCTCCAGCCGCTTCGAGCCGCGTGCGCACCTGGCGCGTGTCAGCGTCACCGACACCGGGCCGGGCATCGCGCCGGAGCACATGGGCAAATTGTTCGAGCCGCACTTCAGCACGAAGCAGGAGGGCCACGGCTTCGGCCTGTCGACGTCGTACACGATCGCCGTCAATCACGGTGGCAAGCTGGCCGCCGAGAGCCCGCCGGGGCAGGGCGCGACGTTCACCCTGAGCTTGCGCGTGCGCGAAGGCGGAGGCGCGGACTGACGAGCGCGGGTCCGGTCGAGCCGCCCCTCGAGGCGACGCTCGAGGCCACGGTGACGCGCGTCGACTTCGGCGCGGTCGCCCTCGTCGACGACGAGGGACGGCGCTTCGAGGCCATCGTGCGCGGGCGGCTCATGGGTCACAACAAGTCGCTCGGCAACACGGTCGTGGTCGGCGATCGGGCGCTGTGCGCTCGCGAGGCCGAGCGGTGGATGGTCGAGGGCGTGGTGCCGCGGCGCAACGCGTTTTCGCGGCGCGCCTCGGGGACGCGTCCGATCGAGCAGGTCGTGGCCGCGAACCTCGATCAGATCGTGCTCGTCGCCTCGATCACCGACCCGCCGTTCCGCGCCGGCCTCGCGGACCGCGTGCTGAGCCAGGCCGAGCACGCCGGCGTCCCGGCGCGGCTCGTCCTCAACAAGGTGGACCTCGACGACGCGCACGTCGCCGACGGCCTGCTCGAGGACTACGCGCGCGCGGGCTACGCCGGCCACGCCATCAGCGCGCGCACCGGCCTGGGTCTGGACGGACTGCGCCACGCGTGTCGCGCGCGCCGCAGCCTGTTCATCGGGCACTCGGGCGTGGGCAAGAGCACGCTGCTGAACACGCTCGCGCCCGGCCTCGCGCTGATCGAAGGCGCGGTGAACGCGAAGACGGGCAAGGGCCGGCACACCACGACCGCGGCGTGGCTGCTGAAGGCCGGCGAGGGCGTCGAGCTGATCGACACGCCGGGCGTGCGCAGTTTCGGCCTGTGGGGCATCGGCTCGCGCGACCTGGAGCAGAACTATCCGGAGTTCCGGCGCTACCTCGGCACGTGCCGATTCGGCGACTGCCGGCACGCGTCCGAGCCGGGATGCGCGTTGCGCGCCGCGGTCGAATCGGGCGCCGTGGCGGCGCGACGTCTGGCGTCGTTCCATCAGCTGCGCGAGGAACTGATGGCCGAGGAGGGGTGATGAACGAAACGCGATCGGGTGGCATGGCGGCGGGCGGAACGCGGAGCGCGGGAGCGTCGTCGCGAGGCGGCGTGTTCCAGACGCATTTCCTGGGATGGGCATGCTCGGCGTGCGGCGCGGAGGCCGACGCCACCGTGCCGCGCGGCACGTGCCCGGCGTGCGCGCGCCCGCTGCTCGCGCGCTACGACCTCGCCGCGTTGAAGCGCGGCGCGCGGCGCGACGACCTGGCGCGCGCCGGCACCGACCTGTGGCGCTATCGGCTCGCGCTGCCGTTCGCGGCCGAGTTCCCCGCGGTGCGCCTCGGCGAGGGCGGCACGCCGCTGTTGCCCCTGCCCCGGCTGGCCGCCGAGCTCGGCGTGGCGCAGTTGTGGATCAAGGACGAAGCGCCGAACCCGACGCAGTCCTTCAAGGCGCGCGGCCTGGCGCTGGCGGTCAACGGCGCGCTCGCGTTCGGCCTCGAGGCGATCGCGCTGCCGTCCGCCGGCAACGCGGGCACGGCGGCGGCGGCGTACGCGGCGGCGGCCGGACTGCGCTGCCGCATCACGGTGCCCGAGGACACGCCCGAGGCGTTCGTGCTCGCGCAGCGCGCGCTCGGCGCGGAAGTGCGGCTCGTGCCCGGCACGATCGCCGAGGCCGGCCAGGCGCTCGCGAGCTGGGCGCCGGCGCCCGAGTGGTGGAACGTGGCGACGTTCAAGGAGCCGTTCCGGGTCGAGGGCAAGAAGACGCTGGGCTGGGAGATCGCCGAGCAGTGCGCGTGGCGCCTGCCCGACGTGATCCTGTATCCGACGGGCGGCGGCACCGGGCTCGTCGGCATGGCGCTCGCGTTCGCCGAACTCGAAGCGCTCGGCTGGCTCGAAGGCCCGCGCCCGCGCCTGGTGTCGGTGCAGGCAAAGGGCTGCGCGCCCATCGTCCGCGCGTTCGAGGCGAACGCGGCGCGCGCGACGCCGTGGGCCGACGCCGAAACCGTGGCCAGCGGGCTGCGCGTGCCGTCGCCGTTCGCCGACACGCTGATCCTGGACGCCGTGCGCGCGAGCGGCGGCACGGCGGTCGCGGTGGGCGAGGAGGATCTGCTGGACGGCATGCTCGCGCTGGCCGGAGAAGGCCTGTTCGCCTGCCCCGAGGGCGGCGCCACGCTGGCGGCGCTGCGCCAGCTGCGCGCGAGCGGGGAGGTCGGCGCGGCCGACCGGGTCGTGGTCTACAATACCGGCAGCGGTCTCCAATACCTCGACGCCTGGCGGCGCGCGCTCGCGCGCCGGCCCCAGGGGTCGCCCGCGTGAGGCTCACGACATGACGATCGGACAGGAGTCGGGTCGCGCCGCGCACGCGGCGACGCACGGGCTTCGGCGCGCCGGGCTCGGCGCCGCGAGCACGCTCGCCGTCGCGCTCGTCGCGATGTCGATGGGCGCGCTCGTGCCCCGCGTCGCGGCGGCGAAGGCGCCTCCGGGCGAGGGCCGCGTGCTGGTCGCGACGCTCGACGGGCCGGTCTCGCCCGTCATGTCCGAAGCGCTGAGCCGCACGCTGGCGCGCGGCGAGCGCGAAGGCTACGCCGCCGTCGTGTTCAAGCTCGACACGCCGGGCGGCCTCGAGTCGAGCATGCGCGACATGGTGAAGGTGCTGCTCGCCTCGCGCGTGCCGACGATCGTGTGGGTGAGTCCGGGTGGGGCGCACGCCGCCTCGGCCGGCGTGTTCGTCACGATGGCGGCCGACGTCGCGGCGATGGCGCCGGGCACGAACATCGGCGCGGCGACGCCCATCAACATGCAGGGCCCGATGGACTCGACGCTCGCGCGCAAGGTCACGAACGACGCCGCGGCGTTCGCGCGGACGGTGGCCACGCAGCGCGGCCGCAACGTGGTGTGGGCCGAGCGCGCCGTGCGCGAGGCGGTGGCCATCAACGAGAACGAGGCCGTCGAGCAGCACGTCGTCGACTTCACGGCGGCGACACTGGAAGAAGTGCTGGCCAAGTCCGACGGCCGCACGTGGCGCCGCGACTCGACGGTGCGCACGCTGCACACGCGCGGCCTGCCGATGGACACGCTCGAGGCCGGCTTCCGGCAGCGCCTGCTGTCCGTGATCGCGGACCCCAACATCGCGTACATCCTGCTGATGCTCGGCTTCTACGGGCTGCTGTTCGAGCTGCAGAACCCGGGCGCGATCCTGCCCGGCGTCGTCGGCGGGATCAGCCTGATCCTCGCGTTCCTCGCGCTGTCGACGCTGCCCGTGAACACGGCCGGCATCGCGCTGATCGTGCTCGCCGTCGTGTTCTTCGTCGCCGAGATCAAGGTCGCGAGCCACGGGCTGCTGGCGGTGGGCGGGGTGCTCGCCATGCTGCTGGGCTCGATGATCCTGTACCGCGGCGACAGCCCGCGCCTGGCGTGGCCGGTCATCCTCGGCGTCACCGGGGCGACCACGCTGTTCTTCCTGGTCATCGTCGGCGCCGGACTGCGCGCGCAGCGCCGCCGCGTGACGACGGGCAGCGCCGGGCTCATCGGGCGCCGCGCCCGCGTGCTGGAGCGCCTCGCGCCCGCCGGGCGCGTGGAGTTGCTCGGCGAATTGTGGAATGCCGTCGCGGATGAGATGGTGGAGGCGGGTTCCGAAGTCGAGATCGTGGGGTCGGACCGGCTCACGCTGCGCGTCCGCCCCGTCGCCAAGGAGGCAGGATCATGATGTGGTTCGGGCCATTCGTATTCTTCCTGATCTTTCTCGGCCTCGTACTGCTCGCCAATTCGATTCGCATCGTGCGCGAGTACGAGCGCCTGGTCGTGTTCCGCCTCGGCCGCCTCATCGGAGAGGCCGGGCCAGGCGTCGTGCTGCTCATCCCGATCGTCGACCGCGCGGTCAAGGTGGGTTTGCGCACGGTGACCATGGACGTGCCGCCGCAGGACATCATCACGAAGGACAACGTCACGGTGAAGGTCAACGCCGTGATCTACTTCCGCGTGGTCAGCGCCAAGGAAGCGGTGGTGCAGGTCGAGAACTTCCTGTACGCCACGTCGCAGATCTCCCAGACCACGTTGCGCTCGATCCTCGGCCAGCAGGAGCTGGACGAGCTGCTGTCCGAGCGCGAGAAGCTGAACCAGGCGCTGCAGCAGGTCATCGACCGCCAGACCGAGCCGTGGGGCGTGAAGGTGAGCAACGTCGAGGTCAAGAACGTGGACCTGCCGCAGGAGATGCAGCGCGCCATCGCGCGGCAGGCCGAGGCCGAGCGCGAGCGCCGCGCCAAGGTCATCAACGCCGAAGGCGAGTACCAGGCCGCGGCGCGACTGGCCGAGGCCGCGGCGGTGCTCGGGCGCGAGCCGGCGGCGCTGCAGCTGCGCTACCTGCAGACGCTCGCCGAGATCGCCACCGAGAACAACTCCACGACCATCTTCCCGGTGCCCATCGACCTCCTCGCGAGCTTCATGGGCATGGCGAAGCGGTCGTCGCCGGCGGGCTGAGCGCCCCGACGCGGCGTCGGCCGGTGCCGGGCGCGTCTCGGCGGAATGCATGACGACCTCGGTTCCGGCGGCACGCCGCGTCCTCGTGACCGGCGCCAGCGGCTTGATCGGCTCGGCGCTCGTGCCGGCGCTCGGCCGCGCCGGCTGGGACGTGTGGCGCGTCGTGCGCCGCGCGCCGGCGTCGGAGCGCGACGTGGCGTGGAACCCGACCACCGCCACGCTCGCGCCGCTGCCGCAACCGCTCGCCGCCGTCGTGAACCTGGCCGGTGAGCCGATCGCCACGCGCTGGACGGCGTCGCGCCGGCGCCGCGTGCTCGAGAGCCGCGTGGGGCTGACGCGCGCGCTGTCGTCCGCGCTCGCCGCGCTGGCCGCGCCGCCGGCGGTGCTGGTCTCGGGCTCGGCGGTCGGCTGGTACGGCGATCGCGGCGACGAAATCCTCGATGAAGCATCGGGCCCGGGCGGCGGTTTCCTCGCCGAGGTGGCCCGCGCGTGGGAGGACGCGACCGCGGCCGCGTGCGGGCGCATGCGCGTCGCGATCGCGCGCTTCGGCGTCGTGCTCGCGCCGTCGGGCGGCGCGCTCGAGCCGCTCGCCCGGCTGACGCGCTTCGGTGTCGGCGGCCCCCTGGGAAGCGGGCGTCAGTGGATGCCGTGGATCGCGCTCGACGACGCGGTGTCCGCGCTGCTCCACGTGATCGATCGCGACGCGCTGGCCGGCCCCGTCAACGTGGTCGCGCCCGAGGCCGTGCGCCAGCAGGACCTGGCGCGCGCGCTCGGGCGCGTGCTGCACCGCCCGTCGCTCGTGCCCACGCCGCGTTGGGCGCTGCGCGTCGCGCTCGGCGCCATGGCCGACGGCATGCTGCTCGGCTCGCAGCGCGTGGTGCCGCGGCGCCTCGTCGACAGCGGATTCCGCTTCCGCCTGGCCGACCTCGATCAGGCCCTGCGCGCGGTGCTCGCGCCGGAGCACGCGGCATGAGCGCGGCGCTGCGCGTCGAGCGCCTCGTCAAGTGGTACCCGGGCGCCGGCGCGCCGGTGCACGCCGTCGACGACATGACGTTCGAGGTCGAGGCCGGCACGTGCGTCGCGCTGATGGGGCGCAGCGGCTCGGGCAAGAGCACGCTGCTCCATCTGATCGCCGGCGTCGACCGGCCGACGTCCGGACGCATCGAGGTGGCGGGCCGCGATCTGGCGACGCTCGACGACGACGCGCTCACCCGGCTGCGCCGCACGAGCGTCGGTCTCGTGTACCAGTTCTTCCATCTGATGCCGACGCTGTCGGCGCGCGAGAACGTGGCGCTGCCGCTGCTCCTGGGCGGCCGCGCCCGCCGCGAGGCCCTGGCCCGCGCCGACGCGCGGCTCGCGGAAGTGGGCCTCGAGGGCCGGCGCGACGCGCGGCCGCACACGCTGTCGGGCGGCGAGATGCAGCGCGTCGCGCTGGCCCGTGCGCTCATCCATGAACCGCATCTCGTGCTCGCCGACGAGCCGACCGGCAACCTCGACAGCCGCGCCGCGCAACAGGTGCTGCGCCTGCTGCGCGACCTCGGCGCACGCCACGGCGCCGCGGTCGTGCTGGTCACGCACAGCGCCGAAGCGGCGGCGATCGCGACGCGCGTGCTGGAGATGCGCGACGGCCGCATCGTCGCCGATCACGCGGCGCCGGCTGTGCCGGACGCGACGGACGGCGCGCCGGCCGCGTTCGAGGGAGCGCCGGCCATCGCGCCCGCCGCGCCGCGCGTGCCATGAACGCGCTGCTCGAGTGGGTCAGCCTCCGGCACCTCGCGCGCGACGGGCTGCGCAGCGTGCTCACCGTGCTCGGCGTCGCGCTCGGCGTCGCCGTGTTCGTGAGCATCCGCCTGGCGAACCACGCGGCGCTCGGATCGTTCGGCCAGAGCGTGGACGCGGTGGCCGGACGCGCGAACGTGCAGGTGGCCGGCGACACCGACGGATTCGACGAGAGGCTGTTCCGCGTCGTGCGCGACACGCCGGGCGTCGTGGCTGCGGCGCCGATCGTCGAGACGCGGGCCCGCGCGCGCGCCGGCGGGGCGGCGCGCGTCGAAAATGGGGCCGAGCGCCGCGGCTACCCCGAAACCGTCGTCGTGCTCGGGGTGGACGTGTTCTCGGAAGCGCCGTTCGCGCGCGCGGGCGGCGCCGGTCCCGGCCTCGCCGCCGCGCTGGAACTGCTGCGCGAGCGCGCGACCGCGGTGCCCGCGCGCTACGCGCAGCGCCTCGGGCTCGCCGTCGGCGACTCGCTGACGCTGCTCAGCGAAGGGCGCGCGGTGACGCTGCGGATCGCTCGCGTGCTGCCGGCCGGCGTGCTGGATCAGGCGTGGGACGGCGCGGTCGTGGTCGTGGACCTGGCGACCGCGCAGGAGCACTTCCATCACCTGGGACGGCTCGATCGCGTGGAATGCCTCGTGCGCGAAGGCGACGAGCCGCGCGTCACCGCCGCGCTCGCGCGGCGCCTGCCGGCCGGGCTGCGCGTCGAGCCGCCGGCCGCGCGCAGCCGCCAGGTCGGGAACATGGTGCGCGCGTTCTCGCTGAACCTGGCCGCGCTGTCGCTGATCGCGCTGTTCGTGTCCACGTTCCTGATCTTCCACGCGGTGTCGATGGCCGTCGTGCACCGCCGCGCCGAGATCGCGCTCGGCCGCGCGCTCGGCGTCACGCGCGGCGCCACGCTGCTCCAGTTCCTGATCGAAGGGCTGCTGCTCGGCGGCGTGGGCGCGTTGCTGGGCCTCGGGCTCGGCACGGCGTTCGCGCGCCTCACGCTCGGCGCGGTGGCGCGAACGCTCACCGACCTGTACCTCGTGCAGGCCGCGTCCGTGCTGCCGCGCGACCCGGCGAGCTACGGGATCGGCTTCGCGATCGGCGTGGCCAGCGCGCTGGCCGCCGCGTTGCTGCCGGCGCTCGACGCGGCGCGCACGCCGCCGGTAACCGAGTTGCGCGAAGGCGGGCGCATCGAAGTGCGCCGGCTGCCGCTCCGCGCGTGGGGCGTGGGCGGCGCGGCCACGCTCGTGGCGGCGCTCGGCGCGGCCGTGCTGGCGCGCGCCGCCTCCGTCCCGGTCGCGGGCTTCGCGAGCGCGTTCCTCGTGCTCGTCGGATTCACGCTGCTCGCGCCCGGCTGGACCGCACTCGTTTCGCGTCTCGCCGTGCCCGCGTTCGGGCGCGCACTCGGCATCGAGGCGGCGCTCGGCGCGCGCGCGCTCGGCGAGACGCCGGCGCGCACCGGCGTGCTCGTGGCCGCGCTGATGGTCGCGGTCGGGATGGTCGTCGCGCTCGCCGTCATGGTCGGCAGCTTCCGCGTCACCGTCGACACGTGGGTGCGCCAGACCATCCGCGGCGACCTGTACGTGGACCTGGCCGGCCATCGCGTGAACCACTCGGCCGTCGCCATGCCGCCCGAGTTCGTCGCGCGCGTACGGGCGCTGCCCGGGGTCGCCGCGGTCGACAGCTATCGCGGCACGCGCGTGACGCTCGACGACCGGCCGGCGTTCGTGGCGGGCGTGGACTTCGCCGTGCAGCGCGATCACGGCCATCTCGCGCTGGTCCACGGCGACGCGCGCCAGCGGCTGGGTCGCGCGCTGGCCACGGGGGGCGTGCTCGTCAGCGAGAGCTTCGCGCGCCACCATCACTCGAGTGACGGCGGCACGCTCGTGCTGCCGACGCCGTCCGGCATGGCGCGGCTGCCGATCGCCGGCGTGTTCTACGACTACAGCACGGACGCCGGGGCCGTGTTCATGGACCTCGCGCAGTACGCGAAGTGGTGGCGCGACCCGCGCACCGAGAGCCTCGCGCTGTACCTGGCGCCCGGCGCCGACGCGGCGAACGTGCGCCGCCAGGTGCTGGCCGCGGCCGGGCCCGACCTCATGATCGACGCCACGCCGAACCGCGTGCTGCGCGAACGCGTGCTGTCGGTGTTCGATCAGACGTTCCAGATCACGTGGGGGCTCGAGGTCATCGCCGTGCTCGTCGCCGTGCTCGGGGTGATCGGCGCGCTCACCGCGCGCGTGCTGGAACGCCGCCGCGAGATCGGCGTGCTGCGCGGCATCGGCGCGCTGTCCGCCCAGGTGCGGCGCATCGTCCTCGTCGAGGCCGGGCTCATCGGTTTCGCGGGCGCCGCGCTCGGCTGCGTGGCGGGATTCGCGCTGGCCCTGCTGCTCATCGAGGTGATCAACCGCATGTACTTCGGCTGGACGATCCGCATGCACGTCGATCCGTGGGTGTTCGCGCGCACGCTGGCCCTCGTCGTCGTGACCGCGCTGATCGCGGGGTGGGGGCCGGCCGACGCCGCGGCGCGGCGCCCCGCGGCGCTCGCCATGCGCGAGGAATGAACGTGCTCCGGCGGACTCTGCTGGCCTGCGCGCTCGCCGCGCCGGTCGCGTTCGGCGTGGCGCTCGCCGCCGAATCGGGCGACGGCGCCGGCTTCCTGTGGGCCGACGCGCCGTGGCGCTTCGAGTTCCCACGCGATCACGCGTCGCACCCCGCATTCCGAACGGAGTGGTGGTATTACACCGGTCACCTCGCGTCGAACGCGAGGCATTTCGGTTACCAGCTGACCCTGTTCCGCGTGGGGCTGGATCGCGGCCGGCGCGCGGGCGAGTCCGCGTGGGCGCCGCACACCATGATGTTCGCGCACCTGGCGCTCACCGACGAGGCGTCGCAACGCTTCACGTTCGCTGAGCGCACGTCGCGCGTCGCGCTCGATCTGGCCGGCGCCGATTCGACGCGCGAGCGGGTGTGGATCGGCGACTGGTCGGCGTGGCTCGACGCCGACGGTACGACCCAGCGGCTGCACGCGCGCGACGCGTTCGCGCTGGACCTGGCGCTGCGGCCCGCGAAGCCGCCCGCCATCCACGGGCGCGACGGCGTCAGCCGCAAGGGTCCCGGGCTGGGCCACACGTCGCACTACTATTCGCTCACGCGGCTGAACACGTCGGGCACGCTCGTCGTGGGCGACGACACGCTCGACGTGCGCGGCCTGTCGTGGATGGACCACGAGTTCGGCTCCGGCGCGCTGGCGCCGAACCAGCGCGGCTGGGACTGGTTCTCGATCCAGCTCGACGACGGCCGCGAGCTGATGCTGTACGTGCTGCGCCTCGCGGACGGCGGCGTCGAGCCGCTGTCGAGCGGCACGCTCGTCGAGCGCGACGGCCGGACGCGACCGCTCGCGCTCCGTGATTTCTCCGTGCGTGCGCTCTCGAGTTGGACGAGCCCGGCCAGCGGCGGCCGCTATCCGTCGGGCTGGCGCGTCGCGGCCCCGGCGCTCGGCCTCGATCTGACGCTCGAACCCACGGTGCGCGATCAGGAACTGCGCACGGGCGCGGGGCACGGCATCGTGTACTGGGAGGGCAGCGTGCGCGTGCGCGACGCCGCGCGCGGTGGGCGGCCCGTGGGGCGGGGCTACGTCGAGCTGACCGGCTACGCGGGACCGCTGCCCGGCCTGTAGCGCCCCAGCTCAGCTCGGCGCGCGTCGCGCGCGGGCGCCGCAGCCGGACGCGCCAGCGCGACGGGCGCCGCGCGCGAGGCGCGACGCCCGTGGGAGTTCGGCCTGCCGGTCGTGGCGGCGCGACCGTCAGTTCGGCCCGCCGACCTTGACCTTCGGCACCGACACGGCCGCGTGCGCGCCGGCCGTGGCACCCGCCGCCGCCCGGTCGCGACCCAGCGCGAGTCCGGTGTTGACGCCCACTCCGGCCTTCGCGCCTTCACCGTGGATCACCGCGGCGCGCGCGCCGGCCTTGGCCTGGCCGCCCGCCACCTTGCCCTCAGTGTGGATGGCGCTCACCGTCTCGCCCAGGTTGAGGCCCAGACCCGCGGCGATCTGCCCCCAGCCCATGCCGTCCGCGTGCATGCCGGCGAGATCGGCGACCGTGAGGTCGGTCTTCGCGTTCGCGGCGAGTGCGTGCGCGATCGTGAGATCGCCCCACGACGCCTTGAGGTCCGTGCGCTCGGCCATCATCGCGTCGGCCGTCGACTGGAATTCGCCGGCGAGACGCCCGGCCACCGTGGCCTCGCCCTGCTGGCCGGCGTCGGCGTCGATCTTGCGCGCGTCCGCGCTCAGCTTCGTCTCGGCCGCGGCGCGTTCCTTCGCGGACACTTTGAGGCCGCGCTCGCGGACGCGTGAGATCTCGGCGCTGGCCTGCGACGACGTCGCGGCCTTGGCGCCGAGCGTGGCGTTCGCGGCGCCGCTCGTCGCGGCGTCGTCGCCGCGTGCCGCGACGGCGAGCGCGACCACGGCGACCACGGCCGCCTGAACCACGAGAAGCTTCTTCATGGCGTTCATGGCTACTCCTTTCTCGTGCCCTCCCGGAATCGGGAGGGCGGGGGAGCGACCGCCGCGTCCTGGGCGGTCGCCGGTGCTGCGGCCATAGGGCGAGGCGCGACGCGTCATGGCAGTGAGACGCGCACGCCGATCTGATACGTCGCCTCCGCGTTCTTCGGGAGCGACGGTCGATTGGGATCGTTGCCGCCGAGCAGCGGATCCAGCAGGCCCGGGCGCGTCGGGGCCGGGGTCAGACCGGCCGCGCCGCTCTGCGCGAGGCCGACCTCGCCCAGGAGCGCGACGTTCGGGCGCACGCTCCAGTCCGCGCCGAGCGCGCCGCGCGCCGCGTGACCCGCGTCGCCGAGCGAGGTCCACGCCGCGTTCGCGCGGCCCGCGAGTCCGGCGGCGATCGGCACGGTGAGCTCGCCGCCTCCGGTATTGCTGGTGCCGAACGCGTTGTTGTCGTCGTGGCTCAGGTACAGGCCGAGCGTGCGCCCGGCCAGCGAGAACTCGGGGCCGGCGCGCAGGCGCCAGCCGCGGAACGTGTCGTCGCCGACGAACCGCGTGCCGGTGAAGCGCCACTTGAGCGCGGCGCCCATGGGCAGCCCGACGCTGGCCAGCGCGCCGCTGCCCTCGCCGATGAGGCTGTCGTCGTAGCGCAGTCCGCCGGCCACCACGTCGACGAGGCCGGCGTTCGCGAACACGTAGCCGACGGCGCCGCGCGAGATCTCGTGGGCCGGTTCCTGCGCGTAGTCGAAGCGGGCGCCGACGCCGAGCGGCAGCGCGCGTGATACGGGCGCCGCGCCGGCAAGCAGCGTGAAGGCGACGCCGGCGACGCGGGCGATGCGCGCGGCGGCCGCGGGGCGGTTCGAAGCAGAGGGAGAGGGGCGCATGACGTCCTCCAGCGGAAGGATCGGGCGCGGCATCCGTCGCGCACTTGGCGGCGTGGGCGACTCGAGAACCGAAGGACCACCCATCAAGCCATGTGCCAGACGAAGTGCGCGCGGTGTTTCACATCTGGCAGCGGCTGGTGAGGCGGGCACTTGGAGCGCCGCGCGCGACGCGCGGCCGTTGGCACGTGGCTCGCGAAGGCGTTCGCGTCGGGACAACGAGACCCGGTCCAGTGAACCGATCGAGGCGGATTCGCACACCCCTTGTGACGCATCCGCCGCACGGCGGACGCGTTGCCGGAGTCGCGCGCCGGGCCCTGCGGGCCCCGACGACGCTGGCGTCGCGGCTCCGAGTCGCGCGCCGCCGCCACGCGATGCTAGGCTCGCGCCGACTCCCCGACGTGCGTCCTCTTTTCGGAGGGGACTCCTCGAGACCTTCACACTGGAGACGCTCATGTCGTCAAGGATGCGATGGGTCGTCGCGCTCCCGTTGTTCACGCTCGCGCTGCTCGCCGGATGCAAGGGTTCGATCCAGACCACTCCGATCAAGACGCTGCTCGACGATCCCGGCCGCTTCGACGGCCAGACCGTCGCGGTCGCGGGCGACGTGACGCGCGCGTACGGTGTGCTCAACTACGGCGTGTACCAGCTCAACGACGGCACCGGAACGCTCACGGTGGTCACGAAGTCCGAAGGCGCGCCGCGCACCGGAGCCCATGTCGGGGCGCGCGGCACGTTCCGTCAGGCGTTCACGCTCGGCACCGAGACGGTGGCCGTGCTGCAGGAAACGGAGCGGCTCGAGCCGAACAAGTAGGGCGCGACGCTCGCTCCCGGGATCCACGCGCGGTCGCCTCCCGACGGGCGGGGGGCGGCCGCGCGATGCTTGACGCCCGAAACGGAGGCCGGCTAGTCTCGATGCGTGCGCGCCCTCTGCACGTCCTCGACCGTCGTGACGCTCGTGATGCTGCTCGCGGGCTGCGCGGCCTCGCCGCCGCCGCAAAGCCCCGCCGCCCCGGCCGCGAAGGCGGCGCCCGCGGCGGACCAGCAGGCCTCGTTCAGCGACACGCTGGGCTCCGCGCCGTCTTCGAGCGGCGCGCTGTACAAGTACCGCTTCCGCCAGACCGACCCGGCGAGCGATCGCTTCACGTTCCAGGATCGCGACCTGTCGTTCTTCTTCCGGCCGACGCCGAACTCGCTCCAGTTCCAGGTCGAGAATCGTCAGGACCGCCCGGTCTCGATCGACTGGGACCGCTGCGAGTTCGTCAGCCCGGACGGCAATACCACGAAGGTCGCGCACTCGACGACGCGCTGGGCCGACCGCTTCAGCGTGCAGTCGGCGACGCAGATCCTGGGGCTGCAGCGCGCAGGCGACGAGCTGCTGCCGCTCGACTACCTGCTCGATCCGGGCACGTCGACGGACCAGCTGCACCGGCCGCTGTTCCCCGAGGACACGACGGCGCCCCAGTACAACGGCCGCGACTTCGGAGTGGATCTCGTGTTCCGCATCGAGAACCAGCCACGCACGTACTCCTTCCGCTTCCGCGTGCTGAGCGTGCTGCCGCGCTGACGCCGCTGCGCCGCCCGGCGAGCGCCGCACGCTCGCGCGCGTTCGGCCGCTTCGCGCGCCGCAGGGTCGCCGGCGCCCTGCTCCTCGTTTCGCCTCTCGTCGCGCCGTTTGCGGCGCACGCCGCGGATTCCTTGCCGTTGCGCGCGCCGACGCGCAGCCGCGCCCAGATGGAAGCGGCGCTCGGGCCGGGGTCGCGCTTCCTGTTCGTCTACGGCACGCAGAGCGCGCGCGCGACGCCGGCGCTGCGCGAGCGCGCGCGACGCATCGCGGAGCGGCTCTTCGGCGGCGACAGCACGGCAGTGCGCGCGGATCGCGACGTCGACGCGGCGACGTTCGCGTCGCATCCGGTGCTGCTGCTCGGGCGTCCGGAGGAAAACGCGTGGACGCGCCGCGTCGCCCCGGGGCTGCCACTCGCGTTC